>JAFZZM010000067.1 GCA_017615755.1 Clostridiales bacterium
CGTGCTATCAAATGAGGAAAAAAAGGAATCTTATAGAACTGCATGCCCCAAAACGTGCTATCAAATGAGGAAAAAAAGGAATCTTATAGAACTGCTCGCCCCAAAGCGTGCTATCAAATAGAGAAAACCAGAGCTCTTATAGCACTGACTGCACAAAAAAAGAGGTTGCCGTGTGGCAACCTCTTTGATTTGCTGTTTGCGGGTGACCCGTTACTTATCAGTAAGCGCGTACACCATAGGAAGCGCAGAGAGCTGCGAACTCTTCGGAATAGATGAAGCCGGAGAGGATGTCAGCACGATCTGTGCCCTCAGCGAGCTTAGCAGCCCAGAAAGCAAGTCCGCCTTCGTCTGCTTCTCTGTTGAAGAATGCAAGGTAGAGATCAGACAGGAACTGTGCATCTTCTCTGTTCAGGTTGGAGTACTCCTCGCTGAGGAAGAAGAAGGAAACGATTTCCTGAGCGGTCATCTTACCGCTGTTGATCTGCTCGCACCAGAACTGGAGACCATCTTCCTCGGAAACACGCTCGAGGCAAATGGAGTAGAGACGATCAACAAATGCAGTTACCTGCAGGTTTCTCTCGCTCTCTCTGTCGAAGGAAGCTACACCAGCCTCGATGCCGTAAGCAGCACAGAGAGCTGCGAACTCATCGGAGTTGATGAACTGTGCTACAAGAGACTTTCTGCTGCAGCCTGCGTCAAGGTAGTTCACCCAAGTGGTGAGACCTTCTGCATCAGCCTTACGATCGAAGATCGCGCTGTAGAGCATATTTACGAATTCAGCGTTGTTGTAATCCAGTACAGCAACCTCATCGGAATTACAGATGAAATTGATCAGGTCTGCGCCTGTAGCGCCATTGTTGAGCTGTTCTGTCCAGTAAGCGATAGTAGCTTCATCCGGTACACGGTCTGTAGCTGCTTCGTAGCTGCGGGAAACGAACTCGGAAAGATCGCTCTTAGCCTTGAAGTTCTTAGCAGCGATGATAGCCTCACCGGCGTCAACCATACCGTAACCTGTGTACATGTCGTAGCCCTTTGTGTAGAGGTCAAGACATGTGCTCTTGATCAAGGACTTGATCTGAGCGGCTGTCAGCTTTGAGTTAACGGAAAGCATGAGAGCTGCAACACCGGTTACGCACGGAGAAGCCATGGAAGTACCGGACATTGCCTTGTATCCACCACCAACGACGGAGCTTGTTACGTTGGTACCGGGGGCGATAACGTCCTTGGTGTAACCGTAGTTAGAATAGCTTGCGCCCTTGAATGTTGTCGGATCTGTGTAAGCGTCAGCAGACATTACGCAGAGAACTTCCGGATAGTCACACGGGAAAGCACATACGTCCCAACCGTCGTTACCGGCAGCAGCGATGAGGCATACGCCCTTGATGTTATAAGCATAACGAACTGCACTTGCCATTGTGTTGGAGTAACCTGTACCACCGAAGCTCATGTTAACAACTCTACAATTCTTGTCAGCAGCATATGTGATACCCTTTGCGCAAATCAGGTCGGAAGCTCCGCCGGACTTCGGGAAGATGTTAACGCTGACGAATTCTACAACGTCGTTCTTAGCACCGGAAGCAACACCACGTGTTACATCGTCTCCGCCGCCATACAGACCGCCGATGATACCTGCAACGTGAGTACCGTGATCACCGAATCCCTCGGAGTCAAGCTTCTGGCTGCGCTGAATGTCATAACTCAGGCTCTTGTTTACGAGACCTTCCAGTTCAGGGTGAGTATAGTCGATACCCATATCAACTACGCCTACACGAACCTTACCGTGCTTCGTATTTGCGAGAGTCTTCCAAGCAGACTGTGCATCCATGTAATCATTGTGCCAGCCCGGTTTCTCAAGTCCGGAACCATAGTAAGGCTCAACAGGCTTGATGAGCTCATTGATATAGTTGAACTCGATGTAGTTGAACTCGGAAGCATCGTAAGAGTCTGCGATCTCTGCAGTCTTTACGGATGGGTCGAACTTGACGAGATAGAGGTTTTCGTCAAAAGAAACGTCTGCCTTCTCAATGGAAGTATAAGCAAAGTGCAGCGAAGAAGCGTCTTCTGTCAGATCAATACCCTTGGTAGAAATGAGCAGCTCGTTCTCTTCGTGCGGGCGGGACGCTTCGAGATTGACAGAGTGATCTTCGTCAAAAACGCTGTCGGAATTAGCGGAAACTGTCTTGGACGGGAAAGCCAATCCGGTGACAGTAACGCTTGCGACCAACGTCAGACCCAACGTTTTAAGCAAAACACTGTTTTTCATTTTCGTAATTCCTTTCTTCTAGCCATATCATGTGATAAAAAACTAATATACCTACTATAGCATATCTGGAATAAAAATCAAAGTATCTGTAGTATTTCTTGACAGCTTTTTTTTGTTTTTTACTCCTTGCTTTTTGCTTCTAAAACTGCTTTGGCAAGCTGGTCCGCACAGGACGTGGAATTAAAGCCACAGGTATTGCCTGCAAGTTTCTCGGAAATGGCGTCTGCGGTCCATCCGTCGACGAGCTTTCCGATGGCTTTGAGGTTGCCGTTGCAGCCGTTTGTGAAGACTATGTCCGTGACGACACCATTATTGATCTCAAAGTCGATCTTGCTTGCGCAGGTGCCGGACGTTTTGTACGTGTAGTGCATGCTGGATTCTCCTTTTCATTATTTTGTTTCTGATTCCGGCTTGACCAGCGAGATTTCAGGCTCTACGGGGCATACCGGGAGGTATTTCGAGAAGATTTCCACATAGCGGGTTCCGAAAGAAACGGAAACCAGCTCGGAATAGGCGATACGAGTAGGCTTTTCGTCCCATTGTCCGTTCACGTCGAACCCACGGACGAAGAGGTAGCGGTCGTCTTTCTTTTCGATACGGCCGATCACGAAATCGATCTGTCCGCTGTTCCTATCTTCGGACTCGAAAATGGCGTTGCAGCGCTTCTCGGAAAGATAGGAAAGGACGCGGTCCCAGGTGGAAATATCGATATCGATCTTCTTGATCTCGGATGTCACGCCTTCGCTTTCGAGGATGTCGTTGGTGAGATCGACTTTGCTGCTGATCTCTACCACATCCTTGATACGGCGGACGACATAGCCGTCCAGACGGAAATCCTGTTCATCCATGTAAAGGAAAAGGTCTTCACTCTTTTTGAGCGGGAAACAGTTGTAACAATTCGGGTCGGCTTTTAAGAACATACGGCACAGAAGTGTCTGTTTGCAGGCTTCTTCAAGTACGGCAGTGATCTCGAATTTCTTCATGGTCGTCTCCCTCCTTATATTTATTTTCTATTCTCAATATATGCGGAAAGCGCGGAAAAAGCAAGGAAGAAGCAAGGAAGACGCGAGAAAGAAAAATCGGGGAGAACATCGGAACGTGGGCGCGGGAAGTGCGAAAAATTCATTGTTTTAAATGTATTGTCACTTTGAGTACATATTTCGCCGTAAACCCATATGTTAGAATTAGCATATGAGGGTCTGCCGACTTGCCAACAGGCGGCAGAAATGGGGTGAGGATAGTAGAAGCCGGGATGTGTATCCGGCTTTGAAGAAGTTACATGAAGAGTTTTCGATTCAAGATGACGGTATTGATCGTGCTGGTGGTGCTGGCGAGTTGCAGCCTGCTTTCCATGATCAGTTATAAGAAAGCCCAGGACAGCCTTTTCACCCAGTCCGAAGAGAATTACCGGGTATCGGCAGATAAATATGCGCAGGAGCTGACGGCATGGGTCAGCGGAAACGCCAAGATCGTGGACACCATGGCGGTGGGCATTGAGATCAGCGGCATCTACGCCGGCGATAAAGACGCGTTCCACGAGTTCCTTCTTTCGAATTTCGAGAGTTTAAACAAAGACGGCGTGATCTACGACTTCTATTTCACGTATCCGGATAACACCATGGCCTGCGCGTCCGACTTCGTGGCCGACGGTTCCGTGGACTATGTGCATGACCGTGAGTGGTATACTGTCGCTTCTAGTTCAAAAGCACTTTTCTATTCGGCGCCGTATCTGGATTCGGATACGAAAAATCCGATAATTAAGATATCCAAGGCCATCTTTGATAACGGCGAGCTGAAGGGCGTACTTGCGGCAGATATTTTCGTGGATACGCTGGTCAAGATCATCAGCGAAGCCAATGTCGCGCCGGACAGCTATGCATTCCTCCTTGACCAGAATCTGGGCATGGTCGTACATCCGAACGCGGCCTATGCTTTTGACGATGTACCGTATGACATCATGGGTGTCGCGGATGCGCCGTATGCGGACGTAGTGGAGAGCATCAGGGAAAACGACGGAGAGACGGTGTACGTCAAAGATTACGATGGGGTCACCCGTGGTATCGTGGTCTCCGCCATGGCCGACACGAACTGGCATGTAGGTATCGCAACCAGTAAGGCGACCATCATGCGTGGCGTGCGCGAGTCGATGCGGGGGTTCATCATTACCGAAGTCGTTGCCGTGCTGGTGGGCGGCATTTTTGCCGTGGTCCTGGCGCATGTTCTGGATAAGCTCAGTAAGCAGCAGCAGGAATACCAGGCGCATGTCCTGAAACTGGAAAAGCAGGCGGCGGACGAAGCCAGTGAAGCCAAGAGCCGTTTCCTTGCGGATATGTCGCACGAGATCCGCACCCCGATCAATGCCATTCTGGGCATGAATGAAGTGATCCTCCGGGAGACGGACAATCCGGATATCATGGGATATTCCAAAAACATCCGCCAGTCCGGTCAGAATCTCCTGCAGCTGGTAAACAGCATCCTGGATTTCTCCAAGATCGAAAACGGCAAGATGGAGATCGTGCCGGCGAGATACAGCGTGAAGCCGCAGATCGCGTATGTGGTCAATTCCATTTCAGAGCGTGCGCGGGCGAAGTTCCTCGATCTGGAGCTGAATATCGATCCGAATATTCCGACAGAGCTTTACGGCGACAATACCAGGATCAACGAGATCATCATGAACCTTCTGACAAATGCCGTGAAGTACACGGAAAAGGGCTCCGTGACGCTGACTATGGAAGCTCGCGAGAGAAAGAAGGAGCCGGAAGATTCCGTGCTGCTTTATGTGGAAGTGAAGGATACCGGTATCGGCATCAAAGAAAGCGATATGGAAAAGCTGTTCGAGTCCTTCGAAAGACTGGACGTAGTAAGAAACAGAAACATCGAGGGCACCGGCCTCGGTATCTCTGTGACTACGAAACTTCTGGACCTGATGGGCAGCGAACTCAAGGTGAAAAGCACTTACGGCGTGGGTTCCGTGTTCTGGTTCGAACTCTGGCAGAAAGTCGAAGACGACGAACCGATCGGAGATGTTACGCTGAACCTGGATGACGAGGATTCCGAGCTTTCGAGCACAGAGACATTCCACGCACCGAAGGCGCGTGTCCTCATCGTGGATGACACGAAGATGAATCTTACCGTGGCCGTCAATCTCCTGAAGAAGACCGATGTGAAGATCAGCACGGCGCTGAACGGTCCGGATGCGGTGCGCCTGGCAGATGAAAACGAGTATGACATCATCCTCATGGACCAGCGTATGCCGGGCATGGATGGCACGGAAGCTTTGAAGCATATCCGTGAACTGGACAGCAGGAAAAATGAGAAGACGCCGGTGATCTGTCTGACGGCGGATGTGGTCCGCGGAGCAAGAGAGAGATACATTTCCGAGGGCTTCACCGATTACCTCACCAAGCCGGTGGACGGCCGTTCGCTGGAAAAAGCACTTCTCGACTATCTTCCGAAGGACAAGATCATCCTCGTCGAAGCAAAGGAAGAAGAACACGGCATACCACTGGAAGGCCGGAATCGAGAGCTTTTCGCGAAGCTCACGCTGGCCGGTGTGGACACCAGAACGGGAATGTTCTACTGCCAGCAGGATGAGGAGATGTATAAGGCGATCCTGGCGGAGTACTGCCTGGAACAGAAGACCAAGTCCGTGAACATGCAGAGGTGCTTCGAGAAGAGAGACTGGAAGAATTATGAGATCCATGTCCACTCTTTGAAGAGTACATCGAAGACGATCGGTGTGAAGAAACTTTCGGCGCTGGCGGCAGAACTGGAAACCGCGGCAAATCACGGCGATGAGATGACGCTGGAAGTCGGACATGAAAAAGTGATGGAGCTTTATGCGAAGACCGTAAAGAAGATCGAGGAGAATCTGGATGTGGATGAACAAGACATGAATGAAGAGGATGAGATCTTCGAATTTATGCCGGAGGGAAATGTGGATGAACAGGACGAAAACAAGTCCTAGATGATATAATCGAAGTGTGTTGTGTGGAAAAAAACAGGTGTTGTAAGAGTGTTTTCTTAAGTTGACCTGGGGGAGGTTACTTATGGCAAATTGGATCATGGTGGTGGATGATGATACCGCTAATCTGAAGATGGCAGGACATATCCTGAGCCGGAATAATATGCGCGTCACTGCTTTGAAATCGGGACAGGCGTTACTGGATTATATTCCTGAGAAAGGATTCCCGGATATGATCCTGCTGGACATCAAGATGCCCGGTCTCGATGGTTTTGAGACACTGAAACTTCTTCGTGAATATGAGAAAAAAGTCAATGCCGAAACGACGCCGGTCATCTTTCTGACGGCAGACGAAGATACCAACACGGAGACCCGCGGTTTTGAGATGGGTGTATCCGATTTTGTGCGTAAACCTTTCAATCCGGACGTGCTCATGCGCCGTATCGGCAATGTTATGGCGAGCCGTTCCGAGATGCGGAGTTTAAAGAGCGAAGCGTCCATCGACAAGCTCACGGGTTTTCTGAACAAAGGTGCCAGTGAGACGAGACTAACCAAGGTCTGTGCCGAGAGCACCGGCTGCCTGATGATGATCGACCTCGATTCCTTCAAACCCGTTAACGATATCTATGGTCACGACATGGGCGACAAGGTCCTGTTCGGATTTGCCCGCATAGTGAAAAGCGCCGTCCCGGAGGGCAGTACATGCGGAAGACTCGGCGGCGACGAATTCGTTGCTTTTGCCAAGGGCGTGCTGACGGATACGGCGGTGGCCGAGATCACGGAAAAACTCAACAAAGAAGTCGTGGCCATGGCCAAGGACCTGATGGGCGAGGATATGGATATTCCGCTCGGCGCTTCGGTCGGTGCCATCTATGTTCCCCGTCACGGAAACGATTACAACACATTGATCAAGCAGGCGGACAAATCCCTGTATACAGTCAAGAAAAACGGTAAGCACGGCTACAGCCTGTACTGCGCCGAAGCTTTTGACGATGACGACGAGGAGGGATTGCCGGATGTGCGCTCGATCTCCGGTATCCTCGGCGAGAGAACGATCCCGGACGTGGCGCTGCAGCTCGATAAGGATTCTTTTGCACCCGTCTACCGGTACATTATCCGATACATCATAAGAAACAGGATCAGCGCGTGCAAAGTGCTTTTTACGCTGACGAAGACGGAAGGCACCACCGATGAGAGACATGCCGATCTTCTCGATGAGTTCGGTAACCATATCCGCCAATCCCTGCGAAAATCCGACATCCTGATGCGTAACCGCAGGAATCAGTATTTTGTATTCCTGACGGATATCCGCGAGGATTCGACGGACAAGGTCATCAACCACATCGTGGATACATGGGAAGAACGTATGGGCAAACAGCTTGTCGTGAATCACGAGAGTGAATTCCTCGGTAACGATTACGATAAGAGGATCAATAAGAAGAAAGACCGTCATGTCATTATCGTGGACGACGATGCCATGAATCTGCAGGTGGCGGGTAAGATCCTGAGTTCCGGCGGTATCCGCGTGACAGCGTTGAAGTCGGGACCGGCGCTCCTGAACTATATCGAGGAGGGCGGGCAGATCCCGGATCTGATCCTTCTGGATATCAAGATGCCGGACATGGACGGATATGAGACGCTTCGAAGACTGCGCCTGATCAGCGGGCTCGCCGCAAAGATCCCGGTGATCTTCCTGACGGCGGACGAGAGCTCGGGGGCGGAGAGTAAAGGCCTGGCGCTGGGAGCCATGGATTTTATCAGAAAGCCGTTTGTACCGGAAGTCCTGCTCCTTCGTGCGCAGCACATGATCGAGCTTGTTACGCTGCAGAACCAGCTGAGTTACGAGGTCAAGAAGAAGACACACGAGAACAGGATGCTTCTGATCCACGTCGTAGAATCCCTCGCGGCGGCCATCGATACGAAAGATATCTATACGCGTGGCCATTCGGGACGCGTGGCGGAATATGCCCGCCGCATCGCACGGCGTGCCGGATATTCGGAGTTCCGCCAGGAAGAGGTCTACATGATGGGCCTTCTGCACGATGTCGGAAAGATCGGCATTCCCAATTCGATCATCAACAAACCCAGTTCGCTTTCCGATGAGGAATTCGCGATCATCAAGAAACACCCGTCCATGGGTGCCCAGATCCTCGAGAACATCAAGGAGGATCCGGAACTGACCGTTGCCGCAAGGCTCCACCACGAGCGCTTCGATGGTAAAGGTTATCCCGACGGGCTTTCCGGATACGATATCCCGGAGGTGGCCAGGATCATCGCCGTTGCAGATGCCTACGATGCTATGTCCAGCAACCGCAGCTACCGTTCGAAACTGTCCGAAGAGAAGATCGTTTCCGAGCTTCAAAGCGGCAAGGGAACACAATTTGACCCGAGATTTGCTGACATCATGATTGCGATCATAAACGAAGATACAGATCTTAAGCCTAAGGAGAGCAACAATGAGTAATCCAAATGATTTAAAAGAACAAGCGGAACTGTTTCACTCTTCCCACCTGATGATCCTTGTTACATATACTGTTTTTGCTGCCGCCCTCATCGGCGAATCGTTCCTGATGGGGTGGGAAAAATGGGTACTCATTCTGGTCAGCGTCGCCGTGATCGTATGCTGGCTTTTGCATTTCCGGCAGGAGGCCTCTCCCGTCGTACGAGTCCGCATTTACGCAGTCCTCATGATGTGTACGACATTCTTTTTCGGCATTCACCCCAGCAGCACTTATGACCTTGGACTTTTGATCGCTGTGCAGATCATCCTGTTTACCATGACGGGCATGAAGGGCCTGATCACACTTGCACAGTTTACTTACTACATCACGATGGCATACCAGTTCGGCGTCATGATCACGAACGGCGAAAAGTTTGACGCCCTCATGCTCTCCCGTTCCGCGCTGCATCTTATCCTGATCTTCCTTGGCGGATGGTACGCCAAGATCGTCATCGACAAATGGACTCAGGTGCTTACGAGTACGCAGGATGAGATCACACAGCTGACGGAAGATACGGAAAGACTGAACGATTTCCTTGCCAATGTTTCGCATGAGATCCGTACCCCGGTCAACGCCGTTATCGGTCTTACCGGTATCTGTATCGACAAGTCCCAGAACAGAGAGATCCTCGGCGATCTGATCTCTGTCCGTGATGCCGGCCGGAGAGTCGCGGAGCAGATCAGCGATATCCTCGATTATTCCGAGCTCGACAGAAAAAAGGCCGTCACCAACAACGAAGACTATATGCTTTCTTCCGTGCTGCATGACCTCGTGAGCGAACTCCGCCATGAAAAATCGAAAGACGTCGAGCTGATCATCGACGTCGACCCGGCGATCCCGGCGGTCATGAATTCCGATGTGTCCAAGCTCAAGAAGATCCTGCGCGCGCTGATCTCCAACGGCCTGAAGTATACAAGAAAAGGTGGTGTCTACGTCCGTATCGTCGCCGAGAAGCAGAAGTACGGAGTCAACCTCTGTATCGAAGTCACGGATACCGGTATCGGTATGTCCGAACTGGAACTGGAGAAAGTCTACGACAGTTTCTATCAGGCGGATTCCGGCCGCGCAAGAATGGGCGGCGGACTGGGTCTGGGTCTTGCGATCGTTTCCGGTTTCGTTTCGCTTCTTGGCGGCTTCATGACGATCCAGAGTAAGAAAGATATCGGCACGACGGTTAACGTCAGCCTCCCGCAGAAAGTAGTCGATCCGACCGGCTGCATGTCGGTTGCCCACCCGGATCAGCTCATTCTCGGTGCGTACCTGCACTTCGAGAAATATTCAGACCCGGCGGTCCGAGACTACTACAATTCCATGGTTTTGAACATTGTTAAAGGCCTCGGCGTACAGATGCACCGTGTGAATAATTCGGACGATCTCCGCCTCCTTCACGACTCCATCCATATGACGCATCTTTTCGTTGCGGAGGAGGAGTACGAAGCCAATGTCGAGCTGATCGAAGAGCTGGCCAAAGAGATACTGGTGGTCGTGGTGGCCAACGATGACTTTGTCCTTCCGCAAGGTTCGGCGTCGCGCATCATGGAAAAACCGTTCTACTGTTTCCCGGTCGTTTCCGTACTCAATACGAGTGTGCATGAGAAGCAGAGTGTCGGCAGAAAGATGTTCTGCCGTGGTGTAAAGGCTTTGATCGTTGACGATGAGCCGATGAACCTCGTCGTAGGAAAGAGCATCTTCAGAAGCTACGGCATGGAAGTCACGACAGTGCTTTCGGGACAGGAATCGATCGATATCTGCAGAGAAAAAGTATTCGACATCATTTTCATGGACCACATGATGAGCGGCATGGATGGTGTCGAGGCCATGAAGCGTATCCGTTCCGACGTGTCCGGCAAAAACGGCGAGATCCCGATCGTCGCGCTTACAGCCAACGCCATGAGTTCGGCCAAGCAGATGTTCCTTTCTGAGGGCTTCGACGGATTTGTCAGTAAGCCGATCGAGATCGAGGAACTTGAGCGCGTCATGAGACAGGTGCTTCCGAAATCGATGGTCTCCATGGAAGAGATCCGCGAAGAAGATACCGTGCCTGTCGATTTTGAATCGATGCGCAGCAAGCCCGATATCAAGGTCGTCAACGCCGCGAGCATCAAAGAGTATCTCAAAGGTTACGATATCGATACGAAGATCGGCATGAAATATTGTATGGACGATTTCCAGTTCTACAAGGATCTTCTGATCCAGTTCGCACTCGAGGCGGACGAGAAGAGTCCCCTGATCACGCGCTACTACGAGAGTGGTGACTGGCACAATTACGAGATATTGGTCCACGCACTGAAGAGTACGGCCAAGATGATCGGTGCGGAGAAGCTTTCTGAAGATGCAAAAGCACTGGAGATGGCGGCGAAGGAGAATCGTGAGGAGTATATTGCCGAGAACCACTATAGTGCGATGAGTGAATACGCAACTGTAGTAAAAGGAATTAGTGAGTTCCTGGAAGAAGATATAAAGAAAGCCAAGGAAGAAAAAGGAGTCGGGGATACTTCGGGAAGCGAAGCGGACAGCACGGGAAGCACCGGCGCGAGTGCTTTTGGAAAAGTGAAAGAAGAGGACGGAGCTATCGAATTCGAACCCGTCGGTTCGGACGACGGCGCGCCACCCGCGGAGGAAGAGATCCTGGAATTTATTCCGGAAGAAGATGAGGAAGGAGGCGAGGAAAAATGAGAGGTATTTTGTCTTACATTTTCAAACCGTCTTCCCACGATAAAGAAGCAGTCAAGGCGATCCTTAAGAGCATGGTAAGAACGACGCATTCAGTCGTGTCGTTACTTCTGGCATTTATCGTCGGATATCTGGTCTGGACCTTTGTCGATCCGGCATATTTTGGTAATACTCTGTTCCATCACCGTGTATGCTATATCGTACTCCTTCTGGCCGGCGGCATCGGCTTTGCCATGATGCGTTATGCCATGCAGGATTTCGAGAGACGATACAGGACGCTTCAGGTCTCGAATATCTTTTTCGCACTCGTGATCTACGGCGTCATGATGGCGCTGGCCTATATCAACGTGCGCTTCAATGACACGATGGACACGACGCTTTTCATGGCGGCGTCCATGATGCTCCCGATCTGCATCTATCTGAACCCGCTCGAGTACATTTTTATATCGCTGTCCTGTGATGCCGTCATGGCTTACCTGATGTATTATGCCTACACGGAAAAAGAACTGATCACCGAGAAGCCTTTCTTGAATTTCCTGGTCTTCCTGATCTTCCAGATCGTCATGGGTATCGTGATGCTGTATACGAAGTACTGTCTGCAGAAAGAGATCGTTACGGCGAACCGCCAGCATCAGGAGATCGAGATGCTCAACAAGGCGCAGAACAGTTTCTTCTCGAACATGAGCCATGAGATCCGTACGCCGATCAACACGATCATCGGATTGAATGAGATGATCCTTCGTGAAGACGTCAGTGAAGAAGTTATGGAAGATGCGGCGAACATCAAATCGGCCGGTAAGCTTCTTCTGAATCTCATCAACGATATCCTCGACATGTCGAAGATCCAATCCGGACGTATGCAGCTGATCACGGCGCCGTATCAGACAGGTGAGATGCTTTCGGATCTTGTCGGCATGATGTGGATCCGTGCAAAAGAAAAGAAACTGGAATTCCATGTGGACGTGTCTCCGGATATCCCGAATGAACTGATTGGTGACGATGTGCGTATCAAGCAGATCCTGATCAACATCATCAACAACGCGATCAAGTACACGAAGGAAGGCTCCGTATCTTTGTCGGTACAGTGTGAGATGCTCAATGACAACACATGCAACATGTACTATTCCGTTACCGATACCGGCGTAGGTATCAAGCCGGATGACATCCCGTATCTTTTCTCGGCCTTCAAGCGTGTGGACGAAGATTCCAACAAGCACATCGAGGGAACGGGCTTAGGCCTTTCCATCGTGAAGCAACTGGTCGATCTTATGGGTGGTAAGGTCACGGTCAACAGTGTCTACACCAAGGGTTCGACCTTCATCGTGGAGATCCCGCAGTCTTGTGAGACGAAGACCAAGATGGGCCAGTACAATTTCGATAAGAGCAAGTCTTTCGGACAGCAGGAAGAATACGTGCCGAAGTTCGAAGCCCCGCAGGCCAGGATCCTGGTCGTGGACGATAACGAAGCCAACCTTATGGTCGTGACCAAACTCCTGCGCGACACGAAGATCCGGATCGACACGGCGATGAGTGGTGCCGATGCGCTTCGCAAGACGCTGAACATCCGGTATGACGCGATCTTCATGGATCATCTCATGCCGGAGATGGATGGTGTCGAGTGCCGCCGCCGTATCGTGGACCAGACAGGCGGACGTTGCCGTGAAACCAAGATCGTAGTCCTGACGGCCAACGCGGACGAGGAGAACCGCGAGCTGTACGTGAAAGAAAACTTCGACGGCTATCTTGTGAAACCGGTAAGTGGTAATGACCTGGAGAACGAGCTTTACCGTCTCTTGCCAAAAGAACTTGTCCACATCACCGGTAACCGTAGTGAGATCGCGGAGGAGACCATTTCCTGGATGCAGGGCAGCAAGAAGAGAAGGAGAGTCATCATTACGACAGAGAGTGTCGCGGACCTGCCACCGGATCTTATCAAGAAGTATGGTATCGCTGTTATTCCTCATAAGGTATGTACGGCCGAGGGTATTTTCAAAGACGGAAAAGAGATCGATACACGAGGCGTGCTCAAATACCTGGAAGATTCGGATCACGTGATGCTGCCGACGGCACCGAGCGTGAAAGAAACCGAAGATTTTTTCGCCAAGCAGCTTTCGCTTGCGAATAACATTATCCATATCTCTATTTCAAGTAAGGTAGAGAACAGTGGTTACCCGATCGCTGTGGATGCTTCGAAATCTTTCGACAGTGTTTTCGTCTTTGACTCCGGTCACCTTTCCAGCGGGCAGGGACTGCTGGCGGTCGAAGCCTGCCGTATGGCGGAAGAAGGCAAGAGCCCGGAGGAGATCCTGGCGCATCTGGAGAGAATGAAGAAGAAAGTGCACACCAGTTTTATCGTGGATAATCTTGACTTCCTGGCACGAGCCAAGCAGGTCGGAAAAGGTATCGCCAATCTCGTTAATTCCCTTATGGGAAGACCGGTACTGGTCCTCAAGAAAGGTAAGATGGGATTGGGTATGTTGTACTTTGGTTCCAGAAAGAGAGCCTGGAAGAATTACATCAATACCTGCCTGTCCAATGAGAAACCGATAGATACAAGGATCCTTTTCGTGACATACGTCGGTATCAGCAATCGTGACCTGCAGTGGATCCGTGAGCAGATCAACAAGAAGAGAGCTTTTGAAGAGGTATACTTCCAGCAGGCTTCACCGGCCATCTCCGTAAACTGCGGACCAGGTACGTTCGGACTTCTGCTGCGTGAAAAGGACAAAGAAGACCGCCATGAAATGCGGTGATCCGGCAGGTCTGCCGGCCGGGCCGCTTCGGCGCTTCAGGTATTCAGCGCTTCGACGAGTTCGCTTTCCAAGTACAAAAAAGAGCACCTGTGAAATGCAGGTGCTCTTTGTTTTTCTGTTTAATTCCGAATAGCGGATCCGCGAAATCAGAACGGCATGCTGTTGTCGATTGTCGGAGGTGTAACGCCGAGGGACTTCTCGAGATCGATCGGATCGTAAGAAGCTTCAACAGCTGTCTTCCATGTGATGTAACCGGACTTGTACAGTCTGAGAAGATCTTCATTCAGAGTGTGCATGCCGATGCTTCTGCCGGACTGGATCGCACCCGGGATCATCATGATCTTGTCCTCAAGGATGAGGTTCTTGATCGCGTTCGTACCGATCATGAGTTCTGTTGCGAGAACACGGCCTGTACCATCAGCGATAGGAAGAAGCTGCTGGGAGATAACGCCGCGGATGTTGGTTGCGAACTGGGAACGAACGATCTCCTGCTTGTCTGCCGGGGAACCGTCGATGATTCTGTGGATGGTCTGTGCCGCACTCTGTGTATGGAGTGTGGAAAGAACGAGGTGACCTGTCTCTGCAGCGGTGATAGCTGCGGCGATCGTATCAAAGTCACGCATCTCACCTACGAAGATGATATCCGGGTCTTCACGCAGTGAGGAGTGAAGAGCATTCGCAAAAGAATCTGTGTCGTGGTGGAGCTCACGCTGATGGATCATGGCACGGTCATGAGGATAGATGTACTCGATCGGATCCTCGATGGTGATAACGTGCTTCGCTTCGTTCTTGTTGATGTAGTCAACAACAGCAGCCATCGTCGTGGTCTTACCGGAACCCGTAGGACCGGTTACAAGGATGATACCGTTCTTAGCGGAAGCCATCGGCTTGAGTGCTTCAGGAAGTCCGAGTTCTTCGAACTCAGGGATCTGAGCCATAAGGAGGCGGATGCTGCAGGCAAGATTGTTACGCTGATGATAAACATTTGCTCTGATTCGAATCTCGTTGTCGATCATAAGACCGAGGTCAAGATCTTCTCCTGCTTCAACACGCTTGATCTCCTCATCGGAAAGGATCGTATAGATCATGGCGAGGGATTCCTCGGCTGTAGGACGCTCATCAAGAATGTGAAGTACTCCGTATCTTCTGACCGCGAGATTTGTGCCTACGGTAATATGCACGTCGGAACAATCTTGCTCGACAGCATAATCCATTAATTGTTCAAAAGTCATAACAACACCTCCAAATTAGTTATGTGTCTATTATACATGAAAACAAAAATCTCTGATACCCATAAATGCGAACTTTCGTGTCCTTTTTTTGAAAATCTTATGTGTTTCTTCTTCTATTTCGCGAAAAGCTCTTGTGACTTGCAGACATGTGTACGATATAATGACTTTGAGTTTGGTTTGAGGGAGAATCAGCATTATGAGAAGAAAATCATTTGCAAGTGCTTTTGGAGAAGAAAAGAGAAGGAGAACTGACCGATGAGGCAGCTCTCCTTTTTTGTATCCAAAACTGTATCCCGGGCAGGTGCTTTTGGAGACAGAAATGGAGACAAATGCCAAAAGTCTCCCAAACTGTATCTCTGAAGGGTAGTTTGAGAGACAGAAATGGAGACAAATGCCAAAAGTCTCCCAAACTGTATCTCTGAAGGGTAGTTTGAGAGACAAGATGGGAGACTTTTTGGGTGGGTGGCAAAAACGGTGCCACTGAAGGGTGGTTAGTGGCACCAAAAGTGGCATTTTCTTCAAAAGTGGCAGAAGTGGTGGCACTGAAGGGTAGTTAGTGGCACCGAAAGTGGCACTTTCTTCAAAAGTGGCAGAAGTGGTGGCACTGAAGGGTAGTTAGTGGCACCGAAAGTGGCATTTTCTTCAAAAGTGGCAGAAGTGGTGGCACTGAAGGGTAGTTAGTGGCACCGAAAGTGGCATTTTCTTCAAAAGTGGCAGAAGTGGTGCCACTGAAGGGTGGTTAGTGGCACCGAAAGTGGCACTTTTCAGATTTGGTTCATTACCCAGGCGAAGGCTTTGGCGGTGCGCTGGCCGGCGTCGCGGAAGTGGTTGCCGGGGTTCCATTCGAGGGTGCTGGTGATGCCTTGCTCGGTGAGAATGGTGTGCGCGGTGCGGATGCATTTGGCGACAGTGGCCATGACGGGATTTCGAGTCTTTTCTTCTTTGTCGCCGAGGCTCAAGTAGGCCACGCCACAGTGGAGCGGGTTTGCTCGCATGTGGTCGAGAAATCCCGGGAACCACATGGAGGGTGAAGCGGCGGCGACGCCCGAAAAGAGTGAGGTCCGGCTGGCTGCCCACAGTGCGAAAAGCGCTGATAGCGAGTAACCACCCAATATATAAGTTTTCGAGGTGTCCGAACAGATATCTTGCAGATACTCTAAAGTCTGCGCTGCGCCGGATCCGAAGCCTTCATTTCCGAATACCGCGGGGGCTTCCCAGGGAGAAAGATCAGCGTTCCAGTTATCTACCTGCAACGCGAGAAAACAGAAATCCTTGGGGGACTGCTGACGGATCAGCGCGATTTCGCCGGCAATATAGGACAGGTCATGATCGCCGACCATTTGGACAAGTACAAGATCTGCTTCAGGATTTCCGAATTCAAAAGCTCTCATGCCTCGCAGTTCTCCTTATTGCATGCCTTTGATCTCTTCGATGATGGTCATGAACGTTTCTTCCGGAACAGTGGAAATGAACTGGAGCGACTGGTAGTTAGTCCCGTCAAACCATTTTGCCATAAAGTAATCCGTCTCCCCGTTATAAAGCGTGATCGTGGTTCCGTCTGCTGTTTCAACTGTTTTGTGTATGGGGAAGTTCTCAGCTATATCGTCGATGGGCTTGGATTCTCTGCAGATATGCCAGCAGCATTCTTCCAAGTCCTTGCCGAAGTAGATGATCTCTGCGCCAAAACTGTACCCCGTACAGATCGTCTTTGCCGGTGTGAAGGGGAGTGTCGTCAGGTCAGAAAGTTTCAAACCGTATTCCTGGTTGATCCCGGAGATGTCGTCGAAATGGAGCGGATAGCGGACGTTCCCTGTCTGCGAAGGATCGGAGCCATCCGATCCGCCGGCCATAACTCCGGAGTCGGATGGGGTCGTGATTTCGGTATCTGTCGGAGCAACAGTATCGGTCGGAGCGATCGTATCTGTCGGGACGATAGAAGACGGCGTGACTTTTCCTTTTTGCGTGCTTTTCCATGCGAAGAAGATTCCGGTTGCGATCAGAAGACATGCTGCGGCATAACCGATGATCTGCATGATCACGGTCCGATTGGCTTTCTTGATCGGCGTGGGGGCGACGGAAGACTTCGCCGCGCCTTTCACGTTTTTCAGGACGCGTTCGCGCATCTCGTCTGTAAGTTCAATATTGTCCATGATGTCTTTATACTTACTCATCGAAATCGTACTCCTCTCTTAAGATCTCTTTCAGTTTCTCTCTCGCCCGCTTGAGCCGGGTACGTATGTTGGCGCCGCTTTCGCCCAGGATCTTCGCGATCTCATCGGTCTGGTAACCTTCTTCGTAGAAGAGGTGGATGACCTCGCGATAGTTCTCCGGCAAGGATTTGACCGCTTCCCAGATGTAGGAAAGATCCTCCTTTTTCTCGGCAACGAGCTCCTCGTTCAGTTCATCGGTGTCGCGGAGTTTATTGTATTCGATACGGTTCTTGCTCAGGTTCGCCGTGACCCGCAGGATCCAGGCTTTTTCGTGCTCGCTGCTCTCGAAAGAAGGCGCCTGGCTGATCAGCTTAAGAAGTACGTCCTGCAGGATCTCTTCACTGTCTTCCATGTTGTGAACGTAGGAATACGCCAGTCGCAAAATGCGGTTGCCGTGTTTGTCCAGGATGCCGCGCAGGTAACTGTCCTGCCGGTCCTGATCCATGTTGTTCTTCGGCGCTGTCTGCGCTTCCTGCTCCGCGTTTTTCGGAACCGCGCGGATGCCGGATTTCCGGAAGAGAAAATGCACGATCGATCGGAGCGAAGAGAAGAATCGCGGGACAGGTGAAGCCTGCAGACAGGCCGTTTGTCCTGCCTGCAGGTTTCTTATCCAAAAGCTCTTGTTCGGGTGTCGGAAGCGTAGCTCCATGTTCTTCTCCTGGTCGATTATAGTTATCAGCTGTCTGCCGAAGATTCTGCTACAGATTCTTCGGAACCGGCCGGCTCGCCGTCCGGGAACTCAGGATTCCAGTCTACATCCTGCGTCGTGATCGTCGCATTGCCTTCGAGGTCGGCATAGATAGTGACGAGGACCAGCTCGGTGGACGGATCTTCAACGACGGCCTTCACGCGGCAGAGCAGAAGGTAATTCATGCCTGCTACGACCTGACTTCCGAGATAAGCAACAGGCTCCATCTCACCACCGGTCATGACAATACTGCGAAGTGCTTTTTCATAGGCCTCTTTGACGTCCGCGTTCTTTTCAAAAGCAACGTCGCCGGTGTTTACTGCCCAGCCGCCGCTGAGACCTGCTTCCGGTACTTCGAGGAGCGGGTCGATCTTGAGGACGGATGCATTGCTGTTCAGATCTGCATAAACGTATACGAGATAGTAACCCGGGATCGCGTCCGGAACGGCGGCAGTGCCTTTGCAGAGGAAGCAGTAGTTCGTGCCGGAGACGATCTGCTTACCGAGGAGGTAGATCCCCTCGAAGCTCATGCCGGTAAGGGAAGCTGTTGCTCGCTCCAAAGCGGCCTTTGCTTCAGCGTTCTTCTCGATATCGATGTTGTCGATGTTTCCATCCCATCCGCCGACCTGACCTAACATGTTCGGACCCTCCGTTCTCTTGATGATCTTAAGCTGCTCGATCTTATTGCCTTCGTCCTTGGCGGCGACGGTTGCGATCGTTGATGCTGCCGTCGTGCTCACTGCCGTGGTGTCCTTGGTATTCTTGCAACCTGTCATTGCAGCTACCATTGCGACTGTCATTAAAACTGCTACTAACTTTTTCATTTTTCATTACCTCTTTTCATTATCGTTTGTTGATTTTTCGTTCGGGGTTCCTTGCCCTTTCACCCTATATACAGCCGGGGTCCGAAAAATGTGACACACGATTTGAAAAAAGTTTTGCAAGCGCTAAAAAGGCAGTTGCACGTTATCTGATTCCTATAATATCTTAGCATAAAAGTACCCCCATTCATTGCACATCGCTGTACAAAAAACGGGGGCAATTTCTTTTGGCGGAGAAGGAGGGATTCGAAGAGTAGGATTCTTGCCTGATTCCATCAAAATACATCAAAAATCGCATGTTTAGGAGCGAAAACAGCGTGTTTTTACATCAACCGGTCTATTTCTTACATTGCGTTTAATTCTATTTGGGGTCAGATTTGGGGTCAGAATAATACTGCCGGAATCGCCTCGTATCTGGCTTATAGCAGCTACTTACTCTAATGCTTCTCGAGATGAAAGACCCGATTGCATTTTTGTGCAACTTCTTCGTCATGTGTGACGATGATGAGAGTGGCACCGCTTTCTTTGTTTAATTCAGAAAGTAACGAGATTATGTGTTGCTCTGTTCCAGCATCAAGAGAACCGGTCGGTTCATCAGCAAGGAGCAATGATGGATTTCCTACAAGAGCGCGTCCAATAGCAACACGCTGCTTTTCTCCGCCAGAGAGCGTTGGCGGGTATTTGTCCTTTAGTTCAGTGATTCCGAGTTTTTCTAGCATGTTTGATACCTGTGTCTTCATATCCTTTTTGGAAAGACCGGATTCCCACAAACCAAGCTCTATATTCTCATATGCAGTAAAATCATTGATTAGTGCAAATTGCTGCAATACTATACCGACAGTGTTTCTGCGGAATCGCACGCCTTCGGAAGCGCTCTTGATTTGAATAAGCTTTCCGTCAAGATAGTATTTGCCACTGTCCGGGGAATCGATGCCGGCCAGAATATTAAGCAGAGTAGTTTTTCCACAGCCGCTTTTTCCCATGATAGCAAGTTGTTCCCCCTTTTCAACTACAAGATTTAAGTCAGTCAGAACCTGCACACTTTTGTCCGCTTTTCCAAACGATTTATTGATGCTTTTTAATTCTAGAAACGGCATACCTTCCTCCTGTCAAAACACGATTCTTTCTCGTATAAACATATCTAGATTGCATTTTTTGTTCACCATGAAAACAGGAACAAGAGCAATACCTGTTATCATCATCGCAAAAAAGATCAGTAACCACATTGGTACTAAAACTGCGTGGTAAATACTGAATGAAATGGCGATGGTTGGGATGAGTGAAAGTATGATCCAGACTATCATTTCTAATACTACGGATATGTTAATCTTCCAAAGCGGTATTCCGCAACACAGATAAATGCAGTTTGAAGGAAGATCTTCTGTAGCTCGGTGATACAGAATCATACTAAGTGAAAACAGACACATTATGGTTGAAATCACTGCCAGAAAACCGATAATCCTGACGTTCTTTTCGGAAATGGTTTTCGTTTCGGTAACCTGAACACCATCAACAGGAGATACTTCAAGAGTATAAAATCCGTTTTTGGCTGTAGCATTGTTTACTACCGCTTGAACATCCACATCATCGCTTTTGGTGTAAATAAACTGGATTCTGCGGTATTCATTTGAATGATCAAACATCCGGGGAAACTCAAACGGTGAGAGTATGGCCCTATCCAACGGGTAATAGGCATTCCAGATAACATACCCTGAGTTTTGTTCCAAAAAACCAACAACTACTGCTTGATCGGAGTACTCATTGTCTTTGTATTCTATAATATCACCTAGTTGAAAAACAGAGCTGAGTTCATATCCGAGAATCACCGGTAACGGCTGCCCGCTTTCAAGATTATAATCTTCTTCCGTAAAGAAACGCCCGGAAGAAATCTTGAGGTGATATGCTTCAAAAGCATTCAACGAGAGAACTGGATTGGAGATACTACTCTCATCAAAAACCATAGTTTCTTCGATGAATGGTGATAGATCTACTTTGTTTTGAATGCCGGATAACCGGGTAGAGTTTCCCGCAAATGAATAGACAAACAAATTAGAATTATTTTCAATATCTTCAATCACTTTCTGACCAACTAGGAACATATGCGTCAGATTCAGTTTGTCGTTGGCGTAAGTGATCACATCTTCATCAACAGCAAAAGCAACCTCATAGTTTGAAGCTGTTTTCCCTGAAGAAAAAAACTCGCTATGGCGTTTTCGGAGGAAATGATAGTTTTGCAGAAGAATGAAGATCACAAATGTGCAAAGTATCATGTTCAGAAGAATAGTTAGATTCCTTCGCATGTTCTTAAACAGGTTATGAGTTGTGATACGTAATACTACTTTCATACTTTTGCCACAAGGTTCTTGGGATTGATAAGGTACTCTGAAATGGCAATGACCAAAAGAAGGAGTACAAGCAAACATATATCAAGAAGGATCAATTTGCATGCGGTGGAAACGACAAATGAAACCGAAAGGGAAAACAAGGAATTAGCTACAAATGCCGCGATGAGAGATGTACCAAGTAATAGTCCAATCCCTCCCCATATCAGTAGTTCCCGACCAGTAATCTGTAGAATCTTTGAGAATGAAATACCACACAATCGCATTATTGCCACTTTGAAAGACTGGCGTCGTACGATTTGTATAGCAATACTTCCGCTGAAAAACAGGAAGAGGCAGATAATACTTGCTTTGAGATATTCCTTTAAATACATACCACCGGAAACCGTATCAATCAAAGCGGTGGGTGTTCGCCTTGGTGCAAGTTTAGTATGTAGTAATTCTAGACACGTGGCGTTCATGGTTTTAAATATGGATTCAGCTGAACGAGTATTATCAATGTAGAACATCCCATTCAATTGTTCTTCTGGAGAAAGACTTCCCAAATTAACAAATACAAGAGAATCAAGAGAAGAGGGACCGGTTAGGCCGCATGTCCCAATCACTTGGTACTTGCGGCCCAAATAGTCATAGTAGGTTTCTCCGTTTTCCTTGTAGACAGAGTCTGAAACGTTTCTTCCAATAACAGCTAAAGGTTCGTCCTGAAGACATTCTTCAGAAGAAAAGAAACGACCGCTCGTCAGAGGAACGGTAGATGTATCACCCTGATAGTACACTGCCCGCAGAGTGCCGTTATGCAGTGAAGAAAAGTACGCACCTTTTCCCGAAGAAAGAATTGACTCAACAGCAGTACTACCATCAGAAAGGAGGGGATTTGTGAGGACAAAACTCGGGTCCACAGGATCGATGGGGGTATAATCAAAAGTCAACGTGCCATCTGACTCAGAGACGGCAACGTTACCTACTACTGTCATCTCTCCCGTTTCTGGATCGAAATCTGTCCATCCCCACCTCGCTGTAGGTTGAGAAAGATCAACTATGTTGAAAAAAAGCGCATCTCTCGAAATATAACCACGTGCAATCTGCTGATTTAGATTATACTCGGCATCTGTGCAGATGAATACATAGCCCACGATCAATACAGAAAAAAGCAGGAGCACTATAGATAATTTGAAAACGATGTTTTTTGTCATACAGACACTCGAGATTATGTAGTCGGACGATAGTTAATGCAATAATAGGGAAGTACCCCCACATTCATTATACATCATAGTACAAAAATGTGGGGGTAACTTCAACTTCAATGGCGGAGAAGGAGGGATTCGAACCCTCGAAACCCTTTTGGGGTTTATACGATTTCCAGTCGTACGCGCTCGACCAGGCTACGCGACTTCTCCATTGCTGATCACATCTTTACAATGCTGAATAATTGTACTTGTTATAGAAGTGTTTGTCAACAGATTATTGAAAATCTGCCGTAAGTGCTGCGGCAAAAGAACTTGAGCACTTCCGACGGGTGCAGCACGGGCGCCGAAACGGGCTTCCTGCGGCTTACTCGTGGAGTGGCATGACTAACTTCTGGGGCTGCTTGAAAAGGTCGTATTCCAGGATCAGCTCGCGGTTTTTGTAGTACACTTTCGTGATCCGGGCCTCCTGGAGGGAGTGGACGACGTTCCAGGCGACGGTATCTTCGGCGGAGTATTTGCCGATCTCGTCCGAAGTGAGGATCATGCCTTTCGACAATCCCTGGATCCGCGCCATGAGGGTGCGGCGATCGTCATCGAAGAGAAAAGCCTTGTTGGTAAGCGGCAGAACATTGTTAAAAAGCCCGAAAGCTCGGCCTGCAAGCTGCCTGTGGAAAATCAGGTCCACAAGTGACCGGTAGGTCGAATTCTGCTCGCGGCTGGCAAGAGTCAGCGGCGGGAACCAGTCCGGAGAAACGTCACAGCTGACCTGGCAATAGTCAAAAACACCGGCGGCAGCCATCAAGGGCACGCCGCATCCGACGGTGACGGAATCGCCGACGCATTCTTTCAAAAAACGCACTGCTTCGAACATTTTCTCGCCGCGTGTCATGGTCGGTGACGGCAGGGCGCAGGCGGCGAAAAGGAAGTCGAACTTGAATGCCGAGATCCCCCAGTCGTCGCGCATGGTGACGAGGACGTTCTTCAGATGGTGCTGGAACGCTACGTTGGTCACGTCGATGCAGTATAGGTCTTTCCAGGATTTGCAGGCCTCGACGAGGTTGCCCCAAGGGTCGCGCAGGAGCCAGTCCCGGTGATTGTTATAGATATGGGATTTCTTGTCGCACACAAAAGGCGCGATCCAGATGCCCGGCTGGATCGAAGATTCCAGCATCTTCTTCGTGACAGACGAAAGCCCGTGCGGAAAGTGATTTTTCTTCGGAACGAGCCAATCGCCGATGGCGTGTTCGTAGCCCTCATCGATGAAAAAGAACTTGCACGGATACTTCGTTGACGCGTCAGTGAGTTCGCGCAGATCGGTAAGGAGTTTTTTCTCGTTGATGTCCTGCTGGTGGCGGTACCAGGTGGTGTAGCCGGTGACCGGCTTGGCCTTGGACGGCGCGATTTTCAGGAGCTTGAAGTATTCGTCGAAAACTTCGTCCTCGGTGCCCTGCAGGAATACCACGTCAAAAGCAAGGTAGCTGTCGTCCACGATGCGCTTGGCGGCGTCTTTTCGAATGGTCAGTGTGCCTTCTTCGGTGTGGATGTCGAAGAAAGTGAAGCCGTCTTTTTCGGAAAGCGAACCGAAGAGCCGGAAATCCGCATCCTGACGGACGTAGCCGTAGCTGACGCCGTGGAGCCAGCGGTTCTGCTTGGGATAACCGGTGAAAGAACGGTCGCCGCAGTCGTCCTGGGGCGCGTGCTTCATGATCTTCGCCATTTTCTCGGCGATGACGTTCGTGGTGTCGATGCTGTATTCTTTGGCAACGGTCCAGGACTGATAGCCATTCATGAAGATGCAGTCGTTTTTGTCGAACGAGTAGGGGAAGACTGCTTTCAGCTCCTCGATCTCGACGGGCTTTTTCGGCTTGAGAAGCAGACGGAAGTGATCGAAGTCAAAGATGTGTTCCGCGTCGAAATACTGCTCGGCTTCTTCGCTCGGGTACTCGACCGAATGCCGCTCGGTATTGCGGAAAAATGTAATCGATACAGACGTCGGTTTCATAGATCTTCCTGCCTCTTGCCCCCGCTTTCGGAGCTTTCTGTTTCTACTCAAATAGTATATTTCTTTTTCAGTGAATTGCAAATGAGTTAACAAAGTGCTTTTTTTACAGTAAAATGGCAAGTACACATGCAAAAAACGAGGAATGAAATATGGCGAGAATGCGCAAGAAGAAAAATCTGATCCCGAGGACCGAAGCCTGTTCGGAGCATTTTTTCGAGGATCCGACATTGAATAAGGGCAAGTGGCGCGAGGCGTGCGGCATGCCCGAGACTTCTGAACTTTACGTGGAGATCGGCTGCGGCAAAGGGCTTTTTTCGGAGAACATGGCCAGAAAATATCCGGACGTGTGCTACGTGGCGATCGAGCGCGAGCCGTCCTGCTGTCTTCTTGCGATGGAAAAGGCAACGCGCGAGAACCTGAAGAATCTGTTCTTCATCCGTGGCGACGCGACGAATCTTCTGGAGTTTTTCGGGGCTGCGGAAGTGAACCGTATCTACATCAATTTCTGCGATCCGTGGACGCGCCAGAACAAGCCGAAGCGCCGCCTGACCTACCGCGCTTTTCTGGACATGTACCGCCAGGTTTTAAAACCGGGCGCACAGATCCGGTTCAAGACCGACAACGATGCGCTTTTCGATTTCAGCCTCGAGGAGTTTGCGGCGGCGGGCTGGGAGACGACCTGCGTTACGCGCGATCTGCATAACAGCGAGTGGGATGCGGACAACATCCGCACGGAATTCGAGAGTAAATACGCCGAGCAGGGGATTCCGATCAAGAGATGTGTTGCCGTGATGGGAGAAAAGCCGATGGCGGGCGAGGCGGCTGAGGCAGTGAAGGATGCAGTTTCTGTTGCCGCTGATGTAGTGGATGCAGTAGAGGCGGCTGCGTCGGGAGCGAAAGAAGAGGAAGACAAGTAAAGCTGCGGCGCAAGTGCTTTTGGAGGTGCCTCGGAGAGAGGCGTTCTATAAAAGCGATAAAAGTGTGAGTCTTATAGCACAAAAAACGAGGATCTGTGCTATAAGATTAGAGAAAAAGTGAATTTTATAGCACTCATGAAAGAGGGTTGTTCTATAAGACACACAAAATTTGGAGATTTATAGCACCGGGAGATGAAAAACGTGCTATAAGAAACGAGAAAATTCCGGTTTTATAGAACAGGAGACTCGAAATCGTGCTATAAATTGTTCAAAAAACGAGTTCTTATAGAACATGGAGTTTTGAAGGATGCTAATCAAGGTAAAAGACTGAGGCGCCGCGGCAAGTTTTATTCTCAGAAAAACTTGCTTGTGAAAAGCACTTACCGCCTATATAATGGGTAATGTTAGAGATGACGCGAGGAGAACGCGTGTGTCTGATAAGGAGGAAAGGAAAATGGCGCTTTTTGACCCGAAGAAGAACCAGATCAGTGCGCTGCAGAAGTCGATCGATGATAAGAATCGTGCGATCGGGGTGTACTATAACGAGATCGGTATGCTGTACTACAAGCAGTACAAGGATATGAATGCGGATGTTTCCAAAGAGATCAATTCGCGTTGTGAGAATATTTCGACGTTATATGTCGAGATCGAGGAGTGCCGTCTGCGTATCCTCTATGAGCGTGGCTTCAAGGAGTGCGCTTACTGTAAGAAGGAGAATCTTCTCGAGCATGCTTATTGTTCTGCATGCGGACAGAAGTTCCCGGAGTCGAATGATGTGTCTGTCGTGACCCGTGTGGATCCGGTTACACTTGGACCTGTCGGTTTGAAGGCCAATGATGTTCCGACCGTTCCGGCGATGGCTGTGGCTGCAACGGCAGCGGCAGTAGAAGAGGCACCTTCCGAATACAAGACGAATCCGCTGGATGAAACACCGGCAGAAACATCACCGGAGGAAGAGCCGTATATGCTCGCAGGTGATGTGTGTGCGGAAGTGCCGGAGGATGTGGTCGTGGAAGAGGCGGCTGTTGAGGAAGCGGCTACTGAGGAAGCAGTTGCTGAAGAAGTTGCTGTTGAGGAAACGGCTGTTGAAGGACCAGCTCCCGAAGAAACCGAAAACACCTGAGAAACAGTGCTTTTGAAGCGGTAAGATAAACGAAATAATGACAAAAAACAAGAGGCTCTGAAGGATGTTCGTCCATCAGAGCCTCAACATTTTTATTATAACATATTTCGCGATTTGGCATCGTCTCGTGTGTTACCATTCTGTGAATCTTTGTTCACTATAATAAAGATGTGAACGAACAAGGGTTCACAAAAATGAACAAGCGGAAGGAAGTGATTATATGAAGATCACGACACAGGGAAACGGTATCAAGATTGGCAAGCGCTTGGAGGAGAAAATTGCAAGTAAACTCGCAAAATTCGACAAGTATTTCGGACAGGAGGGTTCTTTTAACATCAAGATCCACCCGGAGAGAGAGCTTAAGAAGGTGGAGATCACATTAAAACTTCAGAATCATATTTTCCGAGCGGAGGCTCGCGACGAAGATATTTTGAACGCAGTAGATAGAACAGTGGACAAGCTGGAGTCCCAGATCAGAAAGCAGAAGACAAGAATCCAGCGGCAAAAGAAGGATTATCCGATTATTAACGATTACCTCAACGATATTGTAGAGGAGGACTACGAAGAGGAAGACAACGAACCGACGATCATTAAGCGCAAGACGTTTGAACTCGTTCCGATGGAATCGGAAGAGGCGATTTTGCAGATGGAGATGCTTGGACACAGCTTCCTGGTTTATCTGGATGCGCAAAGCGGGAATGTCTGTGTAGTTTATAAGCGCAAAGACGGTCAATATGGTCTAATAGAGCCTACCTATTAATTCCTTCCAAGCGAAATTCCTTGTTCAAACTTTAAGCCGTCTTGGCGCAAGTAATTCGCGGGGGCTGCCACGTCGAGGTGGCGGCCCCCATCATTTTGCAAAAAATAGGCGCCGCGGGATCTGTTCCCGTGGCGCTTGCTTTTTTTTCTTTTCTTCTCTTTCTGCTGTTCCGATTACTTCTTGTTGATCTGTTCATCCGCAAAAAGCACCGGATGCCGTTTGTTGTAGCAGACGATGGTGGCGCGGGATCCCTCGTGCAGCAGATCTAGAGTGCGGTTGTCGAAGACGGGCATGGTCTCCATGACTTCGCCCGATTCGGAGCGGAACGTCACGGCGTTATAGTACAGGCCTGTTTCCTCGCTTGCACTGACCTCTCGCTTGTTGGTGACGATACCCGTGCAGACCTTGCACTGCCACGCGGGCATCTCGGTCAGGACCGTGTAGATCAGTACGACTGCCGAAAGGGAAAGCCCGAAAATCGTGAGCCACTTCTTCTGGATCGGGATCAGGAGAACGCCGATAACGAGGATGATCGCGCAGGCCACCCAGATAAAACTGCGCAGATTCATGAGCCGGAAAATCTTCCGCTTCTCTTCTTTGGTCGCGTCACGGAACGTCAGTCCGCTTACGTCGATCTCCATACCGCATCCTCCCCTGAAAACACTTTATGACATGATAGCATACACCGCCCTGTTTTGACAACGAAACGCGCCCGTTCGGGCGATTGACCGCTCCTTGCTCGTGTTAGATAATAAGAGAAATGAGGCCGCCCTTTTTCTTTTTCAAAAGCACTTGGGCCAAGGTTTAAAGCGGGAGGATCAGACAGATGAGTGACAAGTGTGTGGAGTGTGCGGGAACCGGCCGCGTGGGCGAAGGCAACGAGCGTGCCGGTGGTGTGTGCGTGAGTGAAGAGATAGTCCGTGGCAAAAACCCGATCCTGGGCATGGATTTTCCCGATCCGGATGTGATCTTCGCAGACGGATGTTTCTACATGGTCAGCACGACGATGCATTTCTTCCCGGGCGGGCAGATCCTCCGAAGCTACGATCTCGTGCACTGGGAGCACGCCGCGTATGTTTACGACACGCTTGATGGCACACCGGGCCAAAGGCTTGAGGGAGAGAATCATATCTATGGTAAAGGAATGTGGGCCGCATGCATCCGTCATCACAACGGCGAATTCTACGTTGCTTTTTCCTGTAACGATACACAGAAAACGTATCTGTTCCGCGCACCTTCGATCGAAGGCCCGTGGCGCAGAAACATCGTTGAAGGATATTTCTATTACGACCTGTCGATGCTTTTTGACGAGGAACGCGTGTACATGGTGCACGGGCATAAAGAGGTCTACATCACGGAGCTCAATTCCGAGCTGACCGGACCGAAAGAGGGCGGACTGCACCGACTTCTCATCAGCGATAAGGATAACCCGATCCTCGGTTATGAAGGTTCGCATATCTATAAGATCAATGGTGAGTACTGGCTGTTCTCGATCCACTCACTTGCTACGGAGTGGCGACGTGTGGAAGCAGCTTTCCATGCAAAGTCACTTGAGGATGATTTCGTGGGTGGTGATGTGCTGAACTTCGCGCTTTCCGACAGGTCGGACGGATTCGCACAGGGCGGCGTGGTCGAAGGGCCGGAAGGAGTCTGGCATGCAGTACTCTTCCGCGACAATGGTGCAGTCGGAAGAATTCCTGTCGTGACCGAGGTCGCCTGGATCGATGGAGATGCGGGAGTGGAACTGATCGCATCGGAAGAGTTTGAGACGACTAACTTAAGACCCGGATACGATTATAAACCTTTATATGGAAGTGATGATTTTTCTTCTTCGGAGAGAAAGGATTTCTGGCAGTTCAATCACGAACCGGTCATGGAAAATGTCCGCTACGGAAACGGTGAGTTCGCCATAACTACCGATAAGGTATGTGACAAGATCACGTTTGCGCATAACACATTGACGCAGCGTATGCATCTTTCTTCGAGCACGGCGGAAGTCACGATCGATGCGGCGGATCTGAAAGATGGTGATGTCGCGGGACTCGCGGCGTTCCAGGGCGCGTACTGCTATGTAGGCGTACAGCGCGACGGCGGGAAGTACTACGCGGTGTACGGCGAGGCGTCGAGTGAGGAAGCCAAGCCGGGCGATCCGGGCGACAACGGAGAAGATGCCGACAGGGCTTCGGCCACCGCGGACGAGTCGACGCCGGAGGACCCGGAGATCCGCGAGCGGGTCGAACTGGATGTGAAAGAGGGCGAAGCGCCGAAGCTGCGTGTCCGCCTCTCCGCAAGATTCGGAAGTAAAGACGAGGCGGAGTGCTTCTGGAAAAGAGGGGACGAATGGATGAAGATCGGACCGACACACCCGCTTTCTTTCCGGCTGGATCACTTTACGGGATGCCGATTCGCATTGTTTGCCTGCGCTAAATGCGAGGCCGGAGGCACCGGCCGATTCACCGAGTTTGTTTACGAAAACTAACTTTTCCTTCTAGAATGTCAGAATTGTCACAATTCGTTGATTTTCTTTGTGATACCATAGGAGCATGCAAAGATAGGAGGGCAAAAAAACAATGAAACGAATTTTATTACGAGGAGCGTTGGCTACAACAGCTACGGTCCTCGCTTTGAGCGCGTCCGCAGGAGCGCTTTTGGCGGAGGAGACAGATGTCGCGATAGATGAGACAAACTTTCCGGATGATATGTTCCGAAGCTATGTGGCATCCGTAATAGACAAAGATCATGACGGAGTATTGCAGAGCAGCGAGGCCAATGCGGTGCATACGATCGAACTGCCGGAAAAGCACCTCAAGACGGTCGAGGGCATCCGCTTTTTCCCGAATCTTTCGACACTGAATGTTACGGCGAATGACATCATGTCGCTGGATCTCAGCAATAATCCGAAACTTGAGAATGTGTACTGCATGGCCAACAACATGGCGACTATTGATGTGACGATGTGCCCGGAACTGACTTCGCTGGTCTGCTCGGAAAATGCGCTCATCAAGCTGGATCTGACACACAATCCGAAGCTTCATGATGTAGCCTGCAACGATAACGAGATCAAGGAACTGGATCTTTCGCAGAACCCTGAACTGGCCGAGATCGACTGTTCCTCGAACCGCCTCAAAAAACTGGATCTTTCCAACAATCCGAAAATGTCGGGGCTGCTTTGTGCAGATAACAAATTGACGGAGCTGGATCTTTCCGGTGCGCCGGAAATGGAGTCGCTGTATGCATCTTCCAATCCGCTCGGAACGCTGGATGTATCGAAGAATCCGAAGCTTGATATGCTGGTCGTGGAGGCCTGCGAACTCAAATCCCTGGATGTTTCGAAGAACCCGGAACTGACTCTTCTCGCATGTACCGCAAACGAGATCGCGGAACTGGATCTGAAGAATAATACGATGCTCACGGCATTGCGCTGCGAGGAGAACAAATTGTCTTCGCTGGATCTGTCCGAGAACACCAAGATCGATCTTCTGTTTGTTTCCGATAACGATCTGAAAGAACTCGACCTGTCGGCCCTTCCGGAACTTGATGCTTTGGACTGCAAAGGCAATCAGCTGACTTCGCTGGATCTTTCAAACAATACGAATTTGAGGGAACTGGTCTGCTCCGAGAATAAGCTTGCTGAGTTAGACTTGAAATACACACAGGGATTAGTGCTTTTGGAGTGCGAGCATAACGATTTCAAAGAACTCAACATCTCGTTTACTCCGAACATCATTTTCGTATACTTTAATGCTGAGCCGGAGAAGAAAGGCGACATACTCATATATCATTATGAAGCGGAGACTTTCGAATATGAGTTCGTTGTGAGCGCGGATGTCACAATGATCACTGACGATCAGCCGGGCGATCCGGGCGAGGATCCGACAGATCCGGATCCGGAAGACCATACTTTCGGTGCATTTATCGAGAGACTGTATGAGATCGCACTTGGCCGTGAGTCGGAAGAAGCAGGCAAGAAGTACTGGATGGACGAGATCCAGAGTGGCAGAAAGAACGGTGCGGATTGTGCGCGTTTCTTCCTGACCGGTGAAGAATTCGTAAACCGTAAGCTCTCTGATGAGCAGTTAGTCGATACACTTTATCGTACTTTCTTCGACCGTGATGGTGAAGAAAACGGTAAGCAGTACTGGCTGGGCCGCCTCAAGGCAGGCGCAAGCCACAACGAGATCATTGACGGCTTCATCGATTCCACCGAGTGGTGCAATGTCTGCGCACGCTACGCCGTAAAGTCCGGCGCACCGACAGCCAAAGCGGAGATCCCTTCCGCGCCGGCATCTAATTTTGTTGCTGCTTTGTACTTGAACTGCCTCAACCGTGAGGCGGACGAAGAAGGATTGTATTTCTGGGGCTTAGCTCTGACTAACCTTGAGCAGACAGGATGCAGTACCGCGAAGCATTTCTTTACAAGTGAAGAGTTCCGCAATCTTAATCTGACGGACGACGATTATGTCACCAGATTGTACAAGACCTTCATGCGCAGAGAGCCGGAAGCTTCCGAAGTTGCTTACTGGACAGGCGAGATCAGCAAGGGCGCGCAGACCAGAGACAGCGTCATCGCATTCTTCGGCCAGTCGGAAGAATTCACCAATATCTGCAACAAGTATGGTATTGAACGCGGAACGATGTGAGTAAATAACAAAGCTGGATGATGAGGAGGATCGCCCGAAGGGGTGGTCCTCCTTTTTTACTTTCAGGGAAACAGTTTGTCTCCAAAACTGTTTCCCGGGCGGGTGGTTTTGGAAACAGAAATGGATACAAATGGCGAAAGTCTCCAAAACTGTTTCCCAAGCGGGTGCTTTTGGAGACAGAAATGGATACAAATGGCGAAAGTCTCCAAAACTGTTTCCCAAGAGGGTGGTTTTGGAGACAGAAATGGATACAAACGGCGAAAGTCTCCAAAACTGTTTCCCAAGAGGGTGGTTTGAGAAACAGAAATGGAGACTTTTGATTTGGGGGGCGTCGCCAAAAGCACTTGCCCGGCGCGCCGCCGCAACGTTCCTTTAAAACGTCGCTGATCCTTTATTTTGTAAGGGAAAAGCGACTTTTGCGGGTGCTTTTTGAACAAAGAGAGGGGGCGGGGAAGGGGGATGAGTTATGCGTTCGGACGAAAATGCGAAATCGGTTGAGATCAGGGGTTCTCATTCATAGGGGGCGTGCTATAATCGGCAACGGATGACAGTATTGGTTGCGCGCGGGAGATGCGTGCATTTGACAGCTTTTGGGGAGACTTTTATTTCACATGTCCTTAAGATGGATGGAACTATTTGTGTATTGGTATCCGGCGATCATGGCTATGCTCTGGATCATCGGTTCGCTGATCTTTTACTTTTCCAATGAACGCAAGGGTGCGCTCAAAGTGGAGAAGCTTCCTTTCGTGTCGATCCTTATGCCGGCACATAACGAGGGTGCGATCCTGTATCCTGTAGTGGAGCAGATGGTTAACCTCAACTACCCTGACTATGAAGTGATCCTGATCAACGACGGCAGCACCGACGACACCGCGGAGGTCCTAAAAGACCTGGCGCGCAAGTACAAGCGGGTGCGCGTGGTCGATCTGAAACCGAACTGCGGTAAGGCAAATGCGCTGTACCTTGGTCTCATCGCGTCGAAGGGCGAGATCCTGGTCGGTGTCGATGCGGACTCGTACCTCGACAAAAACGCTCTCCGCTACCTGGTTTCGCATTTCGTCAACAAGAATAACGGCGAGCGCGTCGGTGCCGTCACGGGCAATCCCCGCGTCAGAAACCGCGGCTCGCTTCTCGGAAAACTCCAGCTTTGCGAATACGCGAGCATCATCAGTCTGATCAAGAGAACGCAGCGCGTCCTCGGCAAGGTCATGACGGTGTCCGGCGTGTGTGTCGCTTACAGAAAAAGAGCTCTCCTCGATTGCGGTTTCTGGGACCGCGACATGATGACCGAAGATATCGCCGTCACATGGAAACTCGAGAAGCGCTTCTGGGACGTAAGATACGAGCCCAGAGCTCTCTGCTGGATGCTGGTGCCGGAAACACTCAAAGGCCTGTGGCGTCAGCGTAAGCGCTGGTCCGCCGGCGGACTTGAAGTCATCTTCCGTCACTGGGATATCTTCAAAAGCTGGAAACGCCGTCGTATGACGCCGATCTACCTGGAGCAGGTCCTGTCCTTCTTCTGGTCCATCTGCTGGCTGATCCTGACGATCATTCTCCTTTCCATGGAGATCCGGGGACACCATGTATTCCTCGATTACATATGGAAGAGCCAGTTCCTTTCCTTTGTTTGTCTGTTCCAGTTTCTAGTGGCCATGAAACTGGAGTCTCACTATGACAAAAACATATTCAAAAACGCCTGGTCCGTGATCTGGTACCCGATCTTCTACTGGTACCTCAACGTCCTCATCACTCTGGGCTCCCTGGCGCGCGCCATTCTGCCGAAGAAAAAACTGGCCACATGGAAAAGCCCTGACCGCGGTATCACGCAGACTTCGAAAGAAGAAAACGGAGATCCCTACGACAGTGCTTTTGACGCAGAAGACGCCGACCCGGTCAAGACCGCGGGCTACCATGAATCGGAGGCAGCCCAGCGTCTTTATCGAAAAGAACTTGCCACGAAGGGCGCGGGTAGTTTTTCGTTCCCGCTCATCGATGGCAGTCCCGAGAATCCGATCGAGAATTACGATGACGATTCGCATATTGAGTACAAAACGAAGCAGAAGTGGTGGAAGCGCCTGATCGAGGTCGTACTGACCGTGGTCGCGTGGGTGTACATCCTCGTGTACTGGGTCTTCATGATCTACGGCATTTTCTGCGACAAGACCGGCCGCCCGATCCGCGAATGGTTCGTCTACACAACAGACACGATCCACCAGACAGAGCATTTCTTCTTTATTCTTTTCATCGCAACGATCGTCGAGATCGCGCTTCTGATCCTCTGGAAAGAGTACAACAAGCACCGTTTCGGCAGGCTCAGGAGAAGAAAGTTTGCGCCGGATATTACGGACGAAGAGATCGACGAACAGTTCCAGCTCGACCCGGAGCTCAGCGCGAAACTTCATAACAACAAGTACGTCGAGGTGCTCGAGAACCCGATCCCGGAGGGAATGGGCCAGGGCAGACGCAGCAAGAAGGAAGCACGCGCCGCGGAAAAAGAAGAAGCGAACGGACGCGCCGTGCGGCACATAGCGGAAGAATCGTAAGCTCGGCGGCGCGGGAAATCAAAACACGACCGGAAAGTATCGTTTTGAGTGATTTTGGTGTACACTATTATTCGGAAAAAGAAACGGATGACGGAGTTTTGTTGTGAACGCGAAAAGATTGATCGTTTTTACAGTGTTTGCCTTGATCCTGATGGGCTTTTTTGTCTGGATCACGGGCGTATTCATTAACGACGCCGCGCGGAAGCGCCGCTTGTGGCGCGAGAAGGCGCAGGACGTCACTGACGCGGTCGAATACGTCAACTCCCGGCAGTTCGACATCATGGTCTACGGTGAAAACTGGGACGGCCCGAAGGAACTGCGCGTCCGTAAGATCTATAATTTCGACCCGGATTCCCTCATCGGAACTGACCCCGATTTCGTGCATTACGGGCACATCCTCATCATCAACGACATTACCGGCACCGCGCCCATGGACGCGGATAAATGGAAGAAAGTCCACGACCTTTTGACACACGAGGGCTACGTCGTCGTGTATTTCGGCGCGGCGCAGCTGCCTGCCATGCAGGAGGCCGGATTCTTCTTCGACGTCTATTCGGACACGACGCGCAGCGTCATCCTCTGGAACAACGGCCTGAGCTATGAAATCGGGTTCGCCGACAATACACTGATCCTGCCGGAAGTGGTGCGCCAGTCGCTCACACCGAGCCGGCTGCCTTCCTTTGTGATGGTCATGAAAATGGTCGAAAAGCACTACTTCTAGCGGCTCCGCGCGCGCACTTAAGCCTTGGTGGGGGCAGGAGCGCAGGGGAGAGAAGGAATGGAACGTGGGAAGTGCTTTTGACGAAGGAACATGAGGTAGAAAACGTGAATCACGAACAGGAAAAAATGCAGCAAGTCCTGAACCGCTACGACGAGGTGCTGTCCTCGATGTCGGACCCGGCGGTGGTTTCGGACGCTTCGAGATATTTGAAACTGACAAAAGAACTCTCGGACCTGGAGCCGATCGTGCATGCGATCCATGAGAAAGAGCGTGTGGCAAGGGAGCTTGCGGACGCGGTGGAGATGCACACGGGCGAAGAGGACGAGGAGATGCGGCAGATGGCGGCCGAGGAAGTCGCGGCGCTTCAGGCCGAACTTGCGGGGATCGACGCGGAACTGGAAGAGCTTCTCGCGGTCAAGGACCCGAAGGACGAGCGGTCGGTCATCATGGAGATCCGCGCCGGCGCAGGAGGCGAAGAAGCAGCGCTTTTTGTGGCGGACCTGTACAAAATGTACTCGGCGTATGCGATCAGCAAGGGCTGGAAGGTCGAGTATATCGAGAGCAACGACACTGAGCTCGGCGGCTACCAGAAGCTGGTGTATTCGATCGAGGGGCGCGGCGCGTACAGCTGTTTCAAGTACGAGAGCGGCGTGCATCGCGTGCAGCGTGTGCCGGTGACCGAGTCGGGCGGGCGTGTCCATACGTCGACGGTGACGGTGGCGGTGCTGCCGGAGGTCGATGAGGTCGAGGTCAACATCAATCCCAATGATCTGAAGATCGATACTTTCCGTGCTTCGGGCGCGGGCGGTCAGCACATCAACCGTACGGACTCGGCGATCCGTATCACGCATCTGCCGACGGGTATGGTGGTGACGTGCCAGGACGAGCGTTCGCAGCATAAGAACCGTGCGAAGGCGATGGCGGTACTGCAGAGCCGGCTTCTTGAGATGGAGGAGAGCAAGCAGACCGGTGCGATTGCGGCGGAGAGACGCTCGCAGGTCGGTACGGGTGACCGTTCGGAGAAGATCCGTACCTATAACTACCATCAGGGGCGTGTGACCGATCATCGTATCGGGCTGACGCTGTACCGCCTCGAGGAGATCCTCGGCGGTGACCTGGAGGAGATCGTGCGGCAGTTGACACTGGCCGACCGGGCGAATAAACTCGGAGGCGGCGGGGCCGGCGATGAGGATGAGGACGAGTAAACGCGGAGACGCGGGGGGCCACGGATGAAGACGGGAAAACGCGGAGGCGCGGGGGCGCGGGGGCCACGGATGAAGACGGGAAAACGCGTGTTTTCAGCGCCCCGAAAGCCCGAGCGGCGTGTAAAAGTCCGAACGGACGCGCTTGGTGCGCGTGCCGCTGAAACGTTGATATTTCGGGCCGTGTAACAGTGTTACACGCCCATAAACATAGAACCGAGGCGAGGAAAATGAGTGAAAATGCTCTTGAACCGAATCATATGAATGAGTGGAAGTTGTCGGACGAAACAAGGTTCGAAACGAAGCTTGTGAGTGAGACCGACGAGGCCGGTTTTGCTGCTGCCGCGCGCGCACTGGCGGAGGGCGAAGTCGTGGGCATGCCGACCGAGACCGTGTATGGTCTTGGCTGCGATGCGAGAAACCCGGAGGCCGTGGCGCGCGTCTACGAGGCCAAAGGCCGTCCGTCGGATAATCCGCTCATCGTCCATGTTGCAAGTAAAGAGACGATCCCGCAGCTGGTTTCGGACATCACGCCAGTCGCGCGTGTCCTGATCGATGCGTTTATGCCGGGTCCGATCACCGTGATCATGAAGAAATCTTCCGTGATCCCGGACTGTGTCAGCGCAGGGCTTGACACGGTCGGCATCCGTTTTCCGATCCATCCTGTGGCGCAGGCCCTGATCGCTCGAAGCGGCGTTCCGGTGGCGGCGCCGTCGGCGAACCTTTCGGGAAGTCCGTCGCCGACAAAATCGGAGCATGTCATGAAGGATATGAACGGCCGCATCCCGTATGTCGTCGAGGGCGGCGAGTGTCAGGTGGGCCTTGAGTCTACAGTTGTTGATGCGACCGGAAATTGGCCGCAGATCTTGCGCCCAGGCGCGGTGACGATGGAGCAGATGGAGGCGGCGCTGGCGGCGGCCGGTATGACGAAGCCGGAGACTGTGGTCGCGCTGGAAAGTAAGCCTGAGGAGGCGCCGCGTGCGCCGGGCATGAAGTACCGTCATTACGCGCCGTCCTGCGAAGTACACATTTTAGGGACCGGGGACTTTACGAATTACGAGGAATACTATAAGGAAGCCGTCGAGCGCGAGCTCATCGATGAGAAGACGCCGGTCGGATTGTTTGTATCAGAGTCTATCGCGGCCGAGATCCGGGTGCTCTTTGAGGATCGGCTCGATAAGATCTTGTTTTACACATATGGCGAGACCGCTGATGTCGAGGCCGCGTCGCACCATCTTTTCGACGGCTTGCGGCTTCTGGACGAGCAGGGGGCGCAGGTGATCTTCGCGCCGGCATTCCCCAAAGAGGGGCTGGGCGTCGCGTATATGAACCGCCTGGAAAAAGCGGCGGCGGAGAACGTGAAGAAAAAGGAGCCTGCGAAGGAAAGTAGGAGAGTGCTTTTTGTGTGTTCGGGAAATACATGCAGGAGTCCGCTGGCGGAGGCGATCATGAAGTCGCTCTGGCGGGATTCGGCGCCGCATCATATGCTGGGGCGTCCGGATGTTGAGGCGGAACTTGCGGTTTCTTCGGCGGGCGTGGCGACCTCGGACGGGCGTTTCTACACGCGTTATTCGGAGGAAATCGCGGAGTACGAGTACAATGTGGACATTTCGAAGGAGCGCTCGACGCAGTTGACGGAGGCGCTTCTGGCGGAGCAGGACCTGGTCGTGTGCGTGACCGACGACCATTCGCACTATCTGCGTTCGCAGTATCCGGAGTACACCAAGCGGGTATTCTCGTTTGAGGAATTGCTCGAGGAATTCCATATCGAGGGCATCGACGGGCATATCGCGGATCCTTATGGGCGCGAGTACGAGGTCTACCAGAAAACGGCGTCGCAGATCGACCGGGTGCTTCGGGCTGTGTTCCCGGAGATCCTGAAAAAGTGGGAGATGACGTGAGATGCTTTACATCATGAGACATGGCAAAACGGACTGGAACAATCTTCATAAGATCCAGGGAAAGACAGACATTCCGCTGAACGAAGAGGGTCGGCAGATGGCGAGAGATGCAGCGGTGGAGTACCGCGACGTGCATTTTGATGTGTGCTATTGTTCGCCTATGATCCGTGCGCGCGAGACCGCGGAGCTGCTTCTGGCCGGCCGCGATGTGCCGATCATTTTCGATGAACGTCTGGTCGAGATGGGATTTGGAAGCTACGAAGGCATCGAGAACAGTTTTTCTATTCCGGACTGTCCGATCAATAAGTTTTTCTTTCACCCGGAGGAGTTTACAGAATCGGTTGGCGGTTCAGAGACCATAGATGAACTCATGGCCAGGACCGGCGAGTTCCTCCGTGAAGTCGTGGAGCCTGACCTTGCAGCGGGAAAAGATGTCCTTATCGTCGGACACGGCGCCATGAATTCCAGTATTGTCTGCCAGTTCAAGAAACGCCCCCGCTCCGAGTTCTGGGCGGAAGGCATTCCGAATTGCAAGCTGCAGAAACTGCTGTAAAAGCCCAAAGTCTCCAAAACTGTATCCCGGGAGGGTGCTTTTGGAGACAGAAATGGATACAAACGGCAAAAGTCTCCAAAACTGTATCCCGGGAGAGTAGTTTGAGATACAAGATGAGAGACTTCTGTAAAAAGTGGCAAAAGTGGTGCCACTGGAGGGTGGTTTGAGCCACCGAATGAGGCATTTTCTTCAAAAGTGGCAAAAGTGGTGCCACTGAGGGGTGGTTTGAGCCACCGAATGAGGCATTTTCTTCAAAAGCGGCAACGCCGCTGCGCACTCAGCTGCCTGAAGAGGCGGCGCCGGCTGCGGAGGCGGCTGCCGCGGAGGAGATGATTGCGACTTCGACGGCAATGATCGCTGAGATGATTGCGCTGATGGCGGTGTCACGAACACGTCCGTTGCTGTCATTTGCGTAGGCATCGAGTACGATCGCGCAGGCGATCATGTCACGGATGCGCTTGCCGGTGCCCATCGCGCCCATACCGCGGATGCTTCTCAACTTCTTGCTTGTATCATTAATGGCCTCAGCGACTTTCGCCATGTCCTCTTCGCGCACCAGCATCGCAACAGCTGCGATGACGGAGAAAGCATCCCCGTAGAAACGGATCTTCTCGTCGCGAAGTGCTTTTTGCGTATGAAAAATGCAAACGGCTTTGTCGTCTGAACGTCCTTCAAAAACACTGCTGATGCAGGCCATGTACTGGATGCGGTTCTTCAGGTGATAGAAGCCGCGCAGAGCCTGGAAGTCCTCCTCGCAGCGACGGGCGATCTGGTCCGGGCTGTACTCGGAAATCGCCATCAGTACGCAGTTGGCAAGATCCTCTCTGCCGGTGATCATCGGATGGTCGCGGCGCAGGAGCGTGTAGATCTCGCGGACGCGGGCGATCATGCGGTCGTAGTCCTGCGGCGGGCAGTTCTTGTAGATCATGGTGGCCGCGAGGACCAGATAATCGGAATTGAAAAACTTCTTGTCGAGTGCTTTGTGGATCTTCTTGATGCTGTCCATGGCGGCCTGCGGGTTCGGGCTCATGCTGAGCGTCGCGGCGACCACCTGGCTGGCGTTGCCTCGACCGAGTGTGGAGAAAAGCCGTGTGTTGGAACGGACGATTTTCTTGGCTTCGCGCAGTTGCTCCGTTGTGACGGAGTGCTCCTGACCGATGAAAGCCGACGCACAGGCACTTGCCTCCAAACTCGTGTTCAGGACGTAAGCGCTTTTGGCGGCGCGGAAGTTTTCCTCAAAAATCGCAATGCTACGGTTGATTTTGTTCAACATAACAAACACCTCTCTTTCGTTCGTTGATATCATACCATGACAGTGGTAAAGAAGTGGTTAAGGCATCCTTAAGGAATTTTACCGATTCAAAAGCACTTGTTTTTATTCTGACATTCAGTGTATTTCGAGGCAACGTCATTTTCCACTGACTTCTTAACGAGAAACGTCAGTGCTTTTACAGAAAACATGGATTTCCACCGACAGTTTGAGAGAAAATGTCAGTGTATTACACGCATACTCTGATTTCCACTGACATGCACGGCATGATCAGCCTTTGGAGGCCATCTGTGCCGTCACAAAAAGGGGAATCGACGGCATGATTCGGGGTTAGGCGCCATCTGTGCCGTCAGCAGGACGAAAACCGACGGCATGATTCGGGGTTAGGCGCCATCTGTGCCGTCAGCAGGGCGAAAACCGACGGCATGATTCGGGGTTAGGCGCCATCTATGCCGTCAGCAGGACGAAAACCGACGGCATGATCCGGGGTTAGGCGCCATCTATGCCGTCAACCGAAAGAAAATCGACGGCACGATTGAGGTTCAACTGCTGTCTCTGCCGTTAAACAACAGAAAAACGGCGGCATGAATGGAGATTCCTGCGATTTCTACCGTCTCCTGCTAAGTCGGCTCGAAAAGCACTCGCGCCGCGGCTGCCTGCTTACCCGCTCACTAGGCGCCGGGCCCGAAGCTGCTTGAAGGGGGAGATCGAAAAATCAAACGGGGAAATGCGTGATGGCCCTTTTACGCACGCAGGATAGGTAGTATAATGAACGGGTCGAAAGACATATTTATTCTCAGCCCTCGCGCTGGGTGACGTGATATGATTTCCGAATGCCTGAGAGCTTCAGTTTGGGATGCCTCGAAAAAGAGGTAAAAGGAAGAGGACCTGTTATCCGAAAATATCGGAAAACAGGGCTTGACGCAACCTTTTGTCTTGTGGTATGCTATCTCGTGCTGCGAAGGATGCAGAAAGCATATCTTATATGTTAATGAAATATCCTCGCTCTCATCGAAATAGGTATGAGAGCCGTTCTAGTCCAGGAGGAGGTGAAAATCATGGCGAACAAGTATGAAATGATGGTTGTTTTGAGCCCTGTTCTCGGAGATGAAGGTATTACTTCTACCACCGATGCAATCAAGGCCAAGATCGAGACCGGTGCAACGATCGATTCTTTTGAGTCTCTGGGTATGAAGCGTATGGCTTACGAGATCCAGGATCAGAAAGACGGTTTCTATCTTCTGTTCAACTTCACATCTGATGCTGATTTCCCGAAGGAGATCGAGCGTGTACTGAAGATCACAGAAGGCGTACTGCGTTTCCTCGTTATCCGCGTTGAGGAGTAATTAACGAAAAGGAAGTAACGACTATGAACAAAGTTATTTTAATGGGTAGATTGACGAAAGATCCGGAAGTGAAGCAGACACCGAGCAATATTGCGGTTTGTTCCTTTACGGTAGCTTGCGACAGACGTTTCAAGGGCCAGAATGGTGAGCGTCAGACCGACTTCATCTCTTGCGTGGCCTGGCGTCAGCAGGCAACCCTCCTCGGAAACTATTTCCACAAGGGTTCCCGTATTGCGGTAGTAGGCACACTTCAGTCGAGAAGCTACGATGACCAGAACGGTCAGAAGAGATACGTTACCGAAGTTGTGGTCGATGAGGTAGAGTTCGTTGATACCAAGGCAGACGGTCAGAACTATGCAGGTGCGGCTTCCGCACAGGCAGCTCCGATGGCTCCGCAGGTACAGGCTCCGGCCCAGATGGCACCGCAGACACCACCGCCGGCACAGCAGATCGATCCCGGATTTGAGGCGTCGATGGATTCCGATGACAGTTCATCCCTTCCTTTTGATGTTTTAGGATTCTAAGGGATACAGATAAGAAGACCTGTATCCGGGTGGGTGGGTCAAACTGCCTGGATCCTAAACGAGATTCGATATCAGAATCAAATTTGAATTAACCGGACACGAGAGCGTCCGTGACTTTATCTGAAAGGAGATTACATAACATGGCTGAAAATAGAGCACCTAAGGCTACAACTCGCGAGTTTGGCGATCGTGGCATGAAGCAGAGACGTTCCAGAAGAAAGGTATGTGCTTTCTGCGCTGATAAGATCGAAGCAATCGATTACAAGGATCAGGCTCGTCTTCGTAAGTTCGTTTCTGAGCGCGGCAAGATCCTGCCGAAGCGTATGACAGGTAACTGCGCGAAGCATCAGAGAGAGCTGACTATCGCTATCAAGCGTGCAAGACACGTTGCACTTCTGCCTTTCGTAGCAGAGTAAGAGCAAGTGCTTTTGGCGATGAAAATTTGGTCGGATCCGATGCGATTAGACCATCAGTAACATTGCGATAATCACACGAACAGTTTATAATATTGAGCATCCGTATTTTATGTACGGGTGCTCAATTTTTTTACCGGAGGACGAACAAGTGAAGTGCATTTTATTGGCAGATGTTAAGGGTCTGGGCAAAAAAGACGATGTTGTTGAGGTCAACGATGGCTACGCCAGAAACTTTCTTCTGAAGAAGAAGCTGGCCGTAGAAGCGACAGCAGATAATATGAACAAGAACAAGCTTAAGAAGGGCTCCGAGGCCGAGCATGCCAGAAGAGAACTCGAAGAGGCCAAGAAGAACGGCAAGCTCCTCGATGGCAAGACCGTTACCCTCGAGGTCAAGACAGGTGAGGGCGGACGTCTTTACGGCGCCGTGACCGCGATGGACGTCGCCGAGGCGATCAAGAAAGCCGGTTTCGACGTGGATAAGAAGAACGTCGTGATCAAGAACCCGATCAAGAACCTGGGCACATATGAAGTTACCGCGAAGCTCCACACGCAGGTCAGCGTCAAAGTGAACGTGGAAGTCGTCGCCCTGGCGCAGTAAGGCGCAGCAAGACGCAGTAAGTGAGAATCGAGGATAAGCCGCAGCATGCCACAAGCACCTGATAATGTCATGATCCAACGTGTACCGCCGCAGAGCAAGGACGCCGAGCAAGCGGTGCTCTATTGCTGCCTGGAAAGCCAGGACGTCCTGCAGAGAGCCATGGGTATCCTCCTGGCCGAGGACTTCTATGAGCCGGCACACAAGATCATCTACGACACGATCATAACCCTGTATTCCCAGTCCAAATCCGTGGACCTCATCACGGTCGGCGACAGCCTGCGCCGTGAGGGAAAACTCGAGAAGGTCGGCGGAATGACATACCTGAGTACCATCGTGGACACCAGGTCGCTGCTTTCCAACTTTGATGAATATGTGAAGATCGTACGGCAGAAGGCGCAGGCCCGCCGCATGATCAAGAATATCGACGAGATCCTCAAGATGTCGTACGAGGGCAAGATGGACATCAACAGCCTGATCGAGCTGGCCATCGGCAGACTCTCCGAGATGCGCGACATCAACCGCCAGGATATCTCCTTCCTGGCCCTCAAGGACGTACTGGAGCACTCTCTTCGCGATATCCTCCATCCGGAAGACACCCGCGCGATCAAGAGCCATTTCTCCCTGGTGGATCACGTCACGAACGGCTTCCGTCCGGGCACGCTGACGATCGTCGCCGCGCGTCCTGCCATGGGTAAGTCCGCATTTGTAATCAACATCGCGACCAACGTTGCGCTATACGAGAAGAAGGCCGTCGCTTTCTTCAGCCTTGAGATGTCCGCCAAGGAAATCGGTAACCGTATCCTTTCCTCCCGCTGCGACATCCCGACCAGCGCCATTCAGTCCACACGCGGTCTGGAAAAGGACCAGCTCGGCAAGATCACTTCGACACTGCCGGCACTGGGCGTGGCGCCGCTCTACATTGACGATCACTCCGGCCTGAACACCGCCGAGATGCTGACCCGTTGCCGTGAGCTAAAAGAACTTTGCAATAACGAGCTTGGCATGATCTGTATCGACTATCTCCAGTTGATGCAGCCCGTGGCCCAGCGTAGTAATTCCAGCCGTCAGCAGGAGATCTCGGAAATTTCCCGTTCCCTCAAGCTGATGGCAAAAGAACTGGACGTTCCGATCATTGCGTTGTCTCAGCTTTCGCGTGAATCCGAGAAGCGTGACGACCACAGACCGGTGCTTTCCGACCTGCGTGACTCCGGTGCGATCGAGCAGGACGCCGACCTTGTTATGTTTATCCACCGTCCGGAGTACTATAGAAGAAAAGAAGAGCCGGAGGAGGAAGAGGGCGAGAAGAAGCCGATCAAGCCGGTCGACGAGGAAAAAGTCGAGAGAGCCGAGATCATCATCGCCAAGAACCGTCAAGGTCCGACCAAGACAGTGTACCTGTCCTGGAACGGTTCCAGAACGACCTTCTTCCAGAAGGAAAAAGAGAGAAAAGACGGATTCCAGGGCCCGTCCGACGAGGACGCTCCGCCGGAGTACGGATCCGCGAAGAGCGACGATGTGCTTTCCGATTTCGATGCGATCTTCAGCGAGCCGTCCGGCATGGAATTTGACGAAGTCAGTTACGACGAGGCCGGCTTAGGGCTCGAAGATGCGCCGCTGCCGGATGCCCCGCCGCCGGAAGATGGTAGTTTCTAAGTGGAAGATCTGATCCGCGTTGTCGAAGAATATACCGAGATGCATTCTTTACTGCCCCGGACGAAAGTCTTTGCAGGGGTCTCGGGCGGTTGTGATTCGATGGCGCTTCTTTTTGTCCTGAATGATATCGTAAAGAGGAAATATCCCGAGACGGATTTCACTGCCGTGCATGTGCATCACGGCATTCGTGGCGCGGAAGCGGACGCAGATGAAGAGATGGTACGACGCTTCTGCGAAACGCTCGGAGTGCCTTTTCAGAGCTTCCGTCTCGACATTCCTGATCTTGCATCCGAAAACAAGCGCAGCCTCGAGACCGAGGGGCGGATCCGCCGATATGAGCTTTTTGACGAGCTCTGCGGCTCCGATGGCGTCGTCGCTGTGGCCCATCACATGGAGGACCAGGCGGAGAGCATCGCCATGCACATGTTCCGCGGCTGCGGCATGGAAGGACTTGTCGGCATGCGCCCGAAGTCAGGTAACGTCATCCGCCCGTTTCTGGGGCTCCACAAGGCCGATATAAGGGCGTTCTGCGAGGCGAAGAATATCCCGTTCCATGAGGACGCGACCAACGCCGACAGCGCCTATTCCCGGAATTTCTTCCGAAACGAGGTCTTTCCGCTGATCGACCGCGGCGTGAACCAGTCCCCCGTGGACGCACTCTGCGGGCTCGGCGAGCGTGTCAAAGATGAGAACGATTTCCTCGATGATCTCGCTGCAAAAGCACTTGCGAAGATCCAACGGGAGTTGTCTGAGCGGTGTGCTTGCGGCGTGACGGCGGCGCCGTCGATGGCTGGCGAGACCCAACGTGGCCCGGTGCCATCTGCTCCGGCTGCTGCGATCCTGGCGCATCCCTTGAAGCTCCGTATCCTCAAGAAACTGGCGCTTCAGGCCTGGGGCGACATCGTGGATATCGAGGCGTGCCACTGGGAGAGCATCCTTCAGATGATGGCCAAAAACGAGAGCAACAAACGCATCTGCCTCCCGGGTGGAAGGATCGCCCGGATGGAACAGGGAAAAGTGCTGCTGGAACGAGAGGGGGAGGACCTTCTTTCGGCCGGCGGCGGACACATGGAAGGCGTCGGTTTTCTGGTCCGGAAAGAGGATGGTTCACAGGAACTTCCGCTTTCTTCGATCCCATGCGGAAAAAACGTTAATTTTTTCCAAAGTTTCGTCAGAATCAGGCTTGATTCCATTGAGAAAGAGGCGGAGGTAGTTTATAATGATACGACATGGTTTATTCCCGAATCTGTCTTGGGAAAAGCCGTGTTGCGGACGAGAAAAGAAGGCGATTCCGTTTGCCGGGCCGGCACGTCCTTAACGAAGGATCTGCGGCGTTTTATGAACGATGTGCATATTCCGGCAGATGTGAGGGATCAACTGCTTCTGGTCGCGGAAGAAGACCGGGTGCTCTGGGTGCCGGGACATCTTCACGCAGTGGGCTTTATCGATGCCCCGTCGAGAGAGAAATTCTTCGCATCGGCGGGCAGGGGGGATGACAGGGATCCGGACGGGTCCGATTTCCAAAATGACCCATCACAGAAGATCACGCCTGGTCGCGAAAAGTTATACAGGCTAGTGCTTTTCGCGTAGAACGTGCAGAAGAGGAAGAAGGGAGACGCATATGGAACGAGTTTCGGAAGTACTTATTTCCCGTGAGACGATCAATGAGTTTGTCTGCCGCCTGGGCGAACAGATCTCGAAGGACTATAACGGCGAGGAGATCGTCGTGATCGGTGTTCTTAAGGGCGCGTGTGTGTTCCTGTCCGATCTGATCCGTAAGATCACATGTCCGGTGATCCTCGATTTCATGCAGGTCTCCAGTTATTTCAACGGAACCGTGTCGACGGGAAACGTCCATATCCGTAAGGATGTCGATCTTGACCTCGAGGGCAAGAACATCCTCATCGTGGAGGACATCATCGACAGTGGGATCACGATGCAGAGCCTGATGCGCGAGCTCAGCGCAAGAAACCCGAAGAGCATCAAGGTGTGCGCCGCTTTTGACAAGCCGAGCCGCCGTAAAGTGGAATTTCAAGCAGACTATATCGGGATGGAGATCCCGGATGCTTTTGTCATCGGATATGGTCTGGACTATGCGGGAAAATACAGAAACCTTCCCGATGTTTGTGTACTTGAACTTGATGGAGGTAACGAAACATGAGTCAAACTGAGAAAAAGCCGATGAAGTCATTCAGCGGTCTTCCGTTCTACCTGGTATTGATCGTGATACTGGTAGTGACTTCAATCTTCTTCTTCGATAGTTCGTCGAAGAAGTCGACATCTTTGTCGGAGGCTTTGAACATGATCGTCGATAAGTCGATCGTGAAAGAGGACGTCGTGCTCAATGGTAATACGCTGAAATTTAAGTATTATGATTCGACGACAGGCAAGAAGACCGAGGTCAGCAAGGATGTTCCGTACGATTCCGAGGATCATGTGCTGACGATCCTTATGGAAGCACAGAATGCGGGTGCGATCGAGAAATTCGAGTACAAGCAGCCGACGGACGTAAGCTCCATTATGTCGGGCATCATGATCGTCCTGATGGTTGCAGCCATGGTATTCTTCGTATGGCTGAACTTCTCCCGTAACGCTGGAGAGGGCAGAAACGCCATGAACTTCGGCCGAAGCAAGGCCAAGCTCCACGATCCGACCAAGAACAAGGTGACGTTCGCCGATGTTGCCGGTGCGGATGAGGAGAAGGAAGAACTTACAGAAGTTGTTGACTTCCTGAAGAATCCGAAAAAGTATTCCGCACTTGGTGCGAAGATCCCGAAGGGTATCCTCCTGAACGGTGCCCCGGGTACAGGTAAGACATTGCTGGCGAAGGCCGTAGCAGGTGAGGCGGGCGTTCCGTTCTTCTCCATCTCCGGTTCCGACTTCGTAGAAATGTTCGTCGGTGTCGGTGCAAGCCGTGTACGTGACTTGTTCGACAACGCCAAGAAGAATTCTCCTTGTATCGTGTTCATCGATGAGATCGATGCCGTAGGTCGTCACAGAGGTGCCGGCATGGGCGGCGGCCACGATGAGCGTGAGCAGACATTGAACCAGTTGCTCGTCGAGATGGACGGTTTCGGTCCGAACGAGGGCGTTATCGTTATCGCAGCAACAAACCGTATCGATATCCTTGACCCGGCTCTCCTGCGTCCGGGACGTTTCGACCGCCGTGTGCAGGTTGCCCGTCCTGATATCAAGGGCCGTGCGCAGATCCTCAAGGTTCACGCGAAGAACAAACCTCTTGCTTCCGACGTTGATCTCAAGGAAATCGCCAAAATCACTCCCGGCTATACCGGTGCGGATCTGGCGAACCTCCTGAACGAGGCCGCGCTCCTGGCTGCAAGAAAGAATGCAAAAGAAATCACCAAGGCCGAGGTCTCCGAGGCTGTATTCAAGGTAATGATCGGACCTGAGAAGAAGAGCCGTGTTATTACCGATAAGGAAAAGCGCTTGACCGCGTTCCACGAGGCGGGTCATGCTATAGTGCTGCGTACGGTTTCCGAGACCGAGCACGTCGAGCGTGTTTCCATCATCCCGGCAGGTGGCGCGGGTGGTTACACAGCGCATAAGCCGGATGAGGACATCTACTACACAACCAAGAAGCAGCTGATCGACAGCATCATGGTTTCCCTCGGTGGTCGTGCCGCAGAGCAGATCATCCTCGGCGAGATCAGCACAGGTGCTTCTTCCGACCTGCAGCACTGTAATGCGATCGCTCGTGAGATGATCACCCGTTACGGTATGAGTGAGACTTTCCCGAACGTTGTCTTCGATGATGACGACGAGGTATTCATCGGTAAGAGCTATGGTCATACCAAGAGCTACAGTGACAAGTATGCGGCCATGATCGACGAAGAGATCTGCCGTATCATCGACAAGGCTTATAACGACGTTCTCGACCTTCTGAATGCGCGTCTGTCCATTCTCAATGGTGTGGCTCAGCGCCTCCTCGAGAAAGAGAAGATCGAAGGTCCGGAGTTCGAAGAACTGTACGTCAACGACGGCGTGCTCCCGGCCGGTTCTGCTTTTGCCGGCGGCGCGGTAGCGACGGCTTCCGCTTCCTCTTCCGATTCTGCTGAGGTGGAGAGCGCAAGCGAGGCTTCTGAGGCATCTGAGACTTCTGAGACTTCCGAGACTTCCGCTTCCGAGGCTTCCTCCGATGAGGGCTTCGTTCCGGTAAGCGCTGACTCAGAAAGCGCCGACCTGGATGAGTACATCAAGGAAATCAACGAGAGCGCAGACGCAGTAGTCGAAGAAGACAAGAAAGACGAAGAAGAGTAAGTGCTTTTGAAAAAGAAAAACGAAAGACCGTCTCACGCGAGGCGGTCTTTTTTGGTACTTCAGGGGCAGATGTCTAAAAGTGTGTCTAATTTGAGGTGCAATTCAGACACGGATTCAGACAAATAGCTCAAATGTCTAAAAGTGTGTCTAATTTGAGGTGCAATTCAGACGCAGATTCAGACAAATAGCCCAAATGTCTAAAAGTGTGTCTGAATCGGAGGGCAATTTAGACGCAGATTCAGACAAATAGCCCAAATGTCTAAAAGTGTGTCTGAATCAGGGTGCAATTCAGACGCAGATTCAGACAAAGTGGTCAGAAAGTGGGTCAGAAATGGGGGGCATTTCTGACCAGGTATTAGACTTTTCGCCAAAAAGTCAGAAAGTGGGTCAGAAATGGGGGCCAAATCTGACCAAGTATTAGACTTTTCGCCCAAAAGTCAGAAAGCGGGTCAGATAGAGGGGGCATTTCTGACCGGGTATTAGACTTTTAGCCTGAAAGTCAGAAAGTGGGTCAGAAACAGGGGGCATTTCTGACCGGGTATCAGACCATTCGCAAATTGACGCCTTCGCCACGGCGCCTTCACCACATGAATAAGGACAGTCGCGCTGGTGGGTGACCTCGATTATTCAACCCAAACCGGCAGCGGGCGCCAACCCCAATTAAACATATCTTAAGATTTTCCGTAGATTTCTTTACTTTGCATTAGCGTTCGATTAACATGCGCGGGGTAAGATAGAGACATAAAGAAAAACAAGTCTACGGAGGGAACGACAATGACAGAGAAAAAGAGCCTTAGAGAAGTATTTGAGACAAACGAGCAGGCTAGAGAGCAGACCAAGCACATCCTGGCAAGCAGAAGCGTCGTCGCGGTGATCGCATTGGTCGGAATGATCGTTGCCGCCGTCATGTTCGGTATCGGAATCCATGACCGCGATGGTTCGAAGATCTCCATCTTCGGTCTCATGACACTCATGTGCGCATCGTCTTTCGTCTCCGCATTAAAAGGACTGAAAAAGAAAGAATAAGAAACATAGAAAGCCGGCCCCGCGCGCACCAGCGCCACCAGGGCAGCAAAACAAAAAGAGGGCACCCGCCGTGGGTGCCCTCTGATTTTTCTCATTCGAAAGCAAAAGCACTTTCTACTTTAGCCGCCGTACATAAGTCGGTGGAAGAGCTCGTCCGCAGGTACGCCGTTGACGACGCCCGGGTAACTATGCTCGTATGAGCAGATGATGTACTCCGGCTCGGCGGAAGCATCTGTCTTAAGAACACGGAAGAGGACCGTGCTGTTTACCGGATCGTAGGAGAGCAGAGCCAGCGAAGTTTCCGCAGGGATCTCGATCTTAGCGCCTTCATCACCTGTATTTACATCGAAAATATTTGCATTGAAAGGACGCTTTGTTTCCATACCGACATTGAAAGAAGAGAAGTACTGCAGAGTCTGCTTCGGCACACCCTTGCAACCATTCAGGGTCAGTTCCTTGTACATAAGGTTAGTGCCGAGAATGTCCTCGATACCGGAGAAAGTAAACTCGGAAGGATTCAGGAACGTCGGCTCATCCAGACTGTAACCATCTTCCTTGGCCATGTTATCGAGGTAAGTGATTTTGCCGTTTTCAAACTTCAAACCGTAGAAGGAAGCCCAGCCGTCCTCCTCGGAAACGTCGAGGTAGATGTACTGTCCGTCATCGGCCTTTACATAATAGATGCAGTTGCAATCGCCGTAAGCATCCGGCAGGTTCTTCGAGCTCGAGTATACCTTATCGCCGTTATAGTAGATGTCAAAAGCAAAGCCCCAGTCGTAGCTGTCGGTTTCCGCGTTGACCTGAAGCGTATCCATCTTGCCGTCACCGTCAAAATCCCAGCTGAACTGACCGTCTTCCGCAACCAGCGAGAAAAGCTCCGGCGAATGTCCGAAGTAATCCATATTGAACATTGACTGGTTCGCGATCGCATTGACCTTGACCTTCGTGCAGCTCCATCTGTCCGCCAACGGCAGGTACACCATGATACCGTCATACATCATGGTGAAAGGAACGGTGCCGTCCGCGATGGCTGACTTGGCAAAATCACCCATTGTCTTCTTTACGCTATCGTCCATGTAGCGGTCGCTGTTGATGCCCTTAAGAACGATCTCCGTCACGCCGGCCTTGTCCTTGACCACGTCGTCGAACTTGATCGTCTCGCCGGATTCGCTCATGAAGTTCCATGTTTCAACAGAGCCTTCCTGGATGTCCGGAGATTCAACGATGGCAAAAGAAACGATCTGATTATCGAAACGGTAACGGTTCAAAGTTACATTGAACCACTTGTTTTCATAATCCGTGCCTTTTGCGATGGAATCGGTGAGCTGCTTCAGCGCGATCCTGAATCCGGCCTCAGCATCGTTGAGGTGCGGCTGAAGTGCGTTTTCGACAGCCTTCTTGGCCGCCGGGCAGGAATCGTCATAGAAGACAAATGTCTCTGCCTTGATCACTGCGACATCGCTCATGGAGTATTCGGAATCTTCGCCAAAATGCGAGTACGCATTGCCGTTATAAAGCGGGCCGCTGGCGTTCAGATATTTCAAGTCAGAATCGAAAAGCTTATCGGACACCGCCGGCTTAGAAGTCGGGGCAGGTGTGGCCGTAGCTTTCGGCTTAGGCGTGGCTGTCGGCTTCGGTGTATTAGTCGGAGCCGCCGTTGTTTCAGATGTTTCCGAACTCTCTGATGTCTCCGAAGACTCGGATGTTTCAGAGGATTCAGAAGTCTCCGTGGTAGACTCCGTCGTGGTTTCCTCGGTGGTCTCCTCGGTCGTTTCTTTTGTTGTCTCTTCGGTCTCTGTCGGATCGTCAGTCGGGTCCGTCTCGTCCGTTTCTGCGGTCGTCGTTACCTTCGGCTTCTTGGTCGTTTCACGCGATGTGCGCGTCGAACTCTCGGACCGGTCCTTGCAGCCGGTGAGTGCCAGGCACATCGACAGCCCAAGGATTGTTGCAATGATCTTTTTCATTTCTTTAAACCCCTTTTCCTCAATATTGGAAAGATTTACTCATCTACTATACACCTTTTTGCGCGGATTCCCAAGGTCGCGCCGTAGGCCGGAAGCACACATCATGCCCCGGAATACTCGATATGTTTAAAAGCCTCGGACACGAGGTGGCCGTCGATCTCGAAGTAATCGATATCGGAGTCGACCGACTTCAGCTCGAAAAGCACTTCCTTGTTCTTTCTGGTATCCTCATTCAGCATCTTCAGAACGACGGTCGAGTTCTTCGGACTATAGCCCGTCACGATAACGGCTGAGCCCGCCGGGATCGTATCCGTCACGGTATCATCCAGGCTGCTTTTGCCATTCAGATCCACGGCCGTGATCAGCGGATCATCGTACGAAAAGAGCTTCGAGTAGATCTGGACCGGAACAGCCCCGCCATCCGTTACGTCGAAATCGTTTTCCAGCGTGATCGTGCCCAGAAGCTGGTAATCACACCGCATGGTAAAGCATGACGGATTAAGATAGGTAAACGAGATCGGTGTCCAGAACAGTATGGTATCCAGGAAGGACGGCTCGCCATTCTCGAGTTCGAAGATGTGGGTCTCGGTGTAACCGTCGCCGCCTTCGGAGAAGAGGTAGAGGTAATCGCCATCCTCGGTATGAATGATGTACGAATGCGTCACATTGCAATTAAATGCAGCGCGGACCATCTCATAGCTGCTGTAGGTCTTGTCGTTAATGGTGATCTTATAGTCGAAGCCACCGGCGTCCTCGAGGTACTGGGAAGTGATATTGTATGTCTCATCCTTGCCGTCATTGTCGAGGTCCCACACCAGATCCATATTGCCATCGAAGAAGACCGTATACTCCTTCGGTGTCGCCTGGAAGAACTGCTGGTTTGCAAGCTTGAGTCCTTTGAGCGGGATCTTGACCCAGTTAGCACTGTAGGACGAACGAGCATCAGTGAATACGAAAATACCATCGTAGGTCAGGCCGAACATGAACTCGTCGTCGTCGAGCCTTTCGAGAAGATCCTCTTTGGTTTTGTTGTCGACGTATTTGCCGAGCAGATCTTCAAAAGCATCCATGTCCGTGATGACGTCTTCAAGCTCGATCTCGTCAAGCGTGTATGTGTCGACGTTAACGGTGATACACTCGGATTCGCCGGTATTGTAGTTGGTGCCGATCAGTGCGAAAGCGAAGATCTGCTGATCCGCCCTGAAAAGCACTGTCTCATAGTCATATGTTGTGCAGGCGAGGTCTTTCGGTGAATTTCTTGCGTTCTCGATAAAGTCCGCTAGCTCCTCGTCGTAGTGTTCCTTATACACGGAGGTGACCTCATCGTAGAACTCCTCAACTGCATTGTACATGTCATCGTACGCTTCATCTTCGTTTCCGATTTCGTAGCAAGGGCAGAGCATTTTGATCATGGCCTGGCCGATCTCATCGTAGTTAGCATTGTCTACCGCATAGCAATAAAATGTGTAGTCACGTACCGGTTGAAGATCATCGAGCACCGGACCTTTCAGCGTTGCGGGATCCACGGTATCCGGAGCAGAAGTGTTTTTGGTCGCCTTGGTGGTGCCATCTGTCGTTTCTTCTGTTGTCTCCTCGGTGGTTTCTTCCGTGGTAGCCTTAGTGGTGTCCTCCGTCGTCTCTTCGGTGGTCTCTTCCGTCTCATCCGTTTCCGTTGTCGTGACTTTCGGCTTCTTGGTCGTCTCACGCGTAGTGCGGGTCTCCGAAGATTTGGAGTCGCAGCCCGCGAGCGAAAGCACCATCGAGGTGCCAAGAAGTATGGCAATGATCTTTTTCATAAATAGAGTTTGTCCTTTCAGTCAGCAGCGCCGAGGCGCCACGCTCGGGCAAGGCCGGCAGGCCTGCCCTTTAGCTTGCGCTCGTTGCGCGGTCAGCCCGCATGCGATACATAGTAGAAGATATCGTCAGCGACCATGCCGTTGATCAGTAATGCGTAGTCGCCCTCTTCCTCAAGGTCGAACTTCACGCAGTACTCTTCGTCCTCGTTCTTGCAGCAGACGTCAAAGTAGACCGCGAGGCCTTCGCCATTTAACAGATACAGCTTCATAGTCGTATTTGCCGGGATCGTCACATCGCCGATCTCTTCACCGGTGGATCTGTCGACCTTCTTGCCCTTCAGTTCCACTTTCGTGGTGAACAATGTCGCCGAAGCCTCTTTATACGGATAGAGAGGAGAAGCGATTCCACCGCCACCCATCATGCTCATATACTGTCTGAGAAACACGGTTCCGACAACACCAAAGCTATAGACACCTACGGTGAAGTTCGCCGGGTCGATGCAGAAAAGCTCTGTGAAATCCGCACTCTGCTCATCCGCGACAAAAGCAAGTCCCTTTGACGTGATCTTATAGACGACGGCATCTGTATATACGTCTTCAAAACAGTACATCGCATAAACATAGTAATCGCTTCCGTCGTAGAAGATCATGAGATCCTCGTAGCAGTATCCGTCGAAGAAACTGTTGTCCGGCACATGGTATGTTTTGCCGTTGTAGTTCAGCTCGATATCCGTGATCTCGTCGTAGCCGGACTTATCGTACAGGACCTTGACTGTGTCGAGAGTGCCGTTCTTGTCGAAATCCCACGTGATCGTTTCGGTCGCGTAGTCCGGGATCAGGTTGAAGCGCTCCGGCGCCGAACCGAAGAAACTCATGTTGAAGATTTCCGGGTGATCGGCCACGCAGATGCAGAAGTCGTAATCTACATTAGTCATGACGAAATTGTTATATGTCAGACCGAAAGCAATCTTGCCGCTCGTGATCTCGTCTATGAGACGGTTCACCTCTTCATTGCTGTCGCCCTTGACCAGGCCGTTGACATATTTTACAAGCGCGTCCGTGTCCTTGACGACATCGGTGAACAAGATCTCTTTGCCGGTCTGCGAATAGAAGTTGAAAGGAATATATTTCTCCTCTTCGTCTCCCACGCCGTTGTCTACGCCGATCGCAGAGAGGATCTGGTTGTCGTGACGGCAAGGGTAGATGTAGAACGCGTAAGAAACGGTCTTCAGCTTACTTGGATCGGATTCTTGCTGCTTGATGAATTCTTTACGCGAGGCCTCATAATTGTCGATTGCAGCCTGCTGGTATGGATACACGGCTTCGTCAAAAGCATCGAAAAGCGCTTGATAGCTGTCGTCGTAGAGATCGAAGGCGTCGACATAAGCCCGCACGGCGTTCGGGAATTGTTCAGGCGCATTCGGGTCTGGCGCACCGTAGACCTTATAGATCGGGAAGACCTCAAGATCCAGATATTCCAGATCGGTGTCGACCGTAAAGGAGGTCTTCTCAGGAAGATCCACACTGCCGGACGGACCGGAAGTGGTCTCGGTCGGCTCATCGGTCGTTTCCGTGACTTTTTTAGTCGTGGCCTTCGTTGTTTCCTCCGTGGTCTCCTCGGTAGTAGTCGTGGCTTTTGTCGCCTTTGTCGTCGTCTCCTCGGTAGTTTCCTCGGTGGTTTCCTCAGTAGTCGGTTCCTCCGTGGTTTCGGTCGTCGTTGCTTTTGTCTTCTTAGTCGTTTCCTCAGGATCATCGGTCGGGTCAGTCTCGTCCGTTTCTTCGGTCGTCGTGACCTTCGGTTTCTTGGTCGTCTCACGGGACGTTCTCGTTCCGTCGTTGTCACTGTCCTTACAGCCGGCGAGCGCCAGGGACAACACCATGGAAGTACCAAGGATCAGAGCAAGTGCTTTTTTCATAGAAGAACCACATCCTTTCTGTATGGAAAATCATACCTCACTATAAAGTTACCACATCTGCAACACGTCGTAGAAGGCTTCGGAATCTAAAATACCACCCACATACATGTTTTCTTCTTCGTCAAAAGTGACCTTAAATTTGAATCTGTCACCGGATTCTCCGTCAGCGGTGATCTCCTCGAGGATGAGATCGCCGGTGTCGGGATAATATCCAACGATCGAGAACATACTCTCGGCCGGTACGGTCGTGTCCATATTCGTCGGTGTGCCGTGCGCGTCTACCACGAAGCAAGGCAGTTCCTTCTTACAGATGATACCCGGCTCGTAAGCGTAGTAGTTGTCGGAGAGGGGCTCCGGAACGCCGTTGCTGCCGATGGCGCTACAGTTCATGTACCAGAGGTGAGGGGTCAGCATGAACGAGCGGTAATAAAGCGTCATGTATGTCGGATCGATGAAGTAGTGATCGTCGATAAAAGCGTCGACCATGCAGGAGTAGACCGGCGTCAGTTCGTCCGTGATGCGGAAGACGTAGGTGTCTTCGTAGCCCTCAACAGCGCTGCAGGTGCAGTACAGATAGTAGTCCTCGCCGTCGAACAACAGGAATGCGCGGCGGTAATTCGTCGTGATATCATTGATGTCGAGATCCATGAACTCGAAGGCCTCGCCGTTGATCTTGATGACGAGTTTGCCGGTCGTGAAATCATAGCCCGGTTTCTGTGTCTCTTCAAAAGCAACGCTGAATGTTTCGGCTTTGCCGTCGCCGTTGACGTCCCAGGCGAGAGTCTGGTCGACGTCGAAAATAAGCGTGAACGTATCCGGTGTCTCGCCGAAATAGTCCATGTTCACGAGGTTTTCGTTACCGGTGACCGGGATCTTGATCCATGCTGTGGAGGAGTCCTCGTCCGGGTTAGGGAAGAAGATGCCGTCGTAGGTGATGCCGAACGACGATTCTCCGTCTTTCATCTCCGATGCGACCTGCGAAGCGATGGAGTCGCCGAGCGCCGATGCGGCGATCTTGGCTTCGACTACCTTGGCAAAAGCACTTCTGTCTTTGATCACGTCGTCGATCGAGAGTTCGGTGTATGTTCTCATGTCGTAGTTGTATACGGACGTCTCGCCATCGTCAAAGATGGAGAAGGAGACGACCCGGCTGTCCATGCGGAAGCGGTCGATGCTGTAACGGTTCGTGGCCGAACTCGGTGTATCGCCCGAAGCCACGGCCTTTTTGATCGCCTCTTCGGCAGCATCGTGTTTCTCTCTTTTCTGCTCGGTCAAAGGTTCGAATACATCATTAAAGAGATCCGCCTGGAAACTTCTGTAATCCGCGTTTCCGAAATACAGGAACGGACAATCCATGTTGGCGACGATGCTTGCTCCGGTATCGGAATTCTTGTCTCTTACGACGAAACTTCTCCGTACGCGGTAGATCTCGCCCTGCAGGCTCACCGGCTTCCCGAAATCAGCAGGGATCGTGCTGGCGGTGGTATCCGTGTCCGAAGATTCGCTTGTCGGCGCTGCGGTGGTTTCGTCCTTTGTGGTTTCACTTTCCGTTTCCTCGGTGGTTTCGGTCGGATCGTCTGTCGGCTCGGTGTCATCCGTTTCTTCCGTCGTCACCTTCGTGTGCGACTCACGCGTGGTCCTCGTTCCGTCGTTGTCGTCTTTGCGCTTACAAGCCGTGCACGAAAGAACGATCGAAGCGCCTAAGATAATTGCAAGTGCTTTTTTCATAATCCTCTTACCTCATTCCTAAAGTTGTTCGTTGTTCCCAAAAGCTTTCGTTATCGTAACGTATGTTTTTTTCAGATAGTAGTTTGTCTTACCTAACCGACCTGGCAGATCAGACGCCGTAGTAGATCACGTCGTAGAAAAGATCCTCGATCTCGATGCCGCCGATGTAGGTGTCCCAGTTCTCGATATCTTCCCGGCAGTCGGTGACGAAGTAGTAGTCTTCGTAGTCGTTCTCAAAGAGACATTTGAACATGATCTTGCCCTGCTCTTTGTAGTACCGCATGAGGTAGACCGTGGAATCAGCAGGGACCGTGATGTCGCCGACCGGCGAACCACCGTAATCGAGCTTCGTTGCTTTCAGGTCCTTCTTGATCGTGAAGAACGTGCCGAGATCAAGAGAGAAGTCCGCATAGTCAACCAGACGGAGCGGGAGCCCGTGGAAGTCAATCAGCGAGTAGTTGTCACGGCTGGTCAAAGCACCGATCACGCCGGAATGTTTCTGGAGGTGCAGACAGGCCGGATCGATCCAGAAATCGCGGTACGGAGTAAAATCATTGATGTCATCGATGTATGTGAGTCCGTTTGCATCGATCTTCACGATGTAGGCGTTATCGATGTCGTCTTCGTAGTTGTAACGGATGTACAGGTAGAAATCCGTGCCATCGTTAATGATGAACATGTTGTCGCAGTACGCGCCATTCGGAAGTCCCGCGAAACTGAGCTCCGACTTCTTGCCGTTATAGTCCAGCTCGACGGACTTCAGGGCGAAGTGACGGTCGTCCGCGAAAGTGTAGCGGACCGTATCGAGCGTGCCGTTTCCGTCAAAGTCCCAGGTCACGTTGTTCCCGTAACTATCAAAAAGCAACGCATAGTTTTCCGGTGCGGCGCCGAAGTATTTCATGTTCAGGAAATCGCTGTGGTCCGGAGCGGAGAGGATGATCGCCTTGCGCGTCGGATTCAGGATCAGGCTGTTATAGTTCAGTGCAAAAGTAACGGTGCCGTCCTTGATCGTGTCGAGCATGGCTTCAAACTCGTTGTCGATACGGTTCGGATCGGTGACCGTATAGAGGTACGCGACGAGCGCATCTTTATCCGTGACGACGTCTTCAAAAGTGATCCTCTCGCCGGTCATCGCGTCGAAAGAAGAGCCCTTCAGGTCGCGTGCGTAGTCATCAAAAGAACCTTCCGTGAAAAGATACGAGACGATCTGGTCGTCGTGGCGGATCGGATAGATCTCGAAGCGGAAGATTTGGCTCAGCATGCTGCTCGGATCATCGTGCGACAGATCGATAAATTCATTTTTCGCATTGATATACTTGGTGAAACATTGGCCGGTAGGGCCAAGGAGGTCAAGCTCGATGGCATCGGCCACGGCATCAAATCCCGAAGAGGAGATCGAAATATCATCGTACACACAAGAGACATACTTCGTGAGCGCTTTGTCGTGGAGTCCCGGGTTTGTGCCGTAGACGCGCACTTCGTGTGCAACAGTAAAGTTCGGAATAAGTCTTACGGTATTATCGACGGTGAAATTGCCGGACTTCGGCGGATCCTGTTTCGTCGTGGTCTGTGAAGTAGGATCTTCGGTAGTTTCTTCAGTGGTTTCTTCGGTAGTTTCTTCAGTAGTGGATTCAGATGTGGGCTCCGAAGCAGAAGAGGACTCAGTTGTTTCCTCAGTCGTTTCCTCGGTCGTTTCCTCGGTCGTTTCCTCGGTAGTTTCCTTTGTCTGGCGTGACGTTCTTGTGCCGGATGTCTCGTGGGTGCAAGAACACATAGACAACGCCACAAAAGCACTCATCACGAGTGCAATCTTTCTTTTCATCCCTTTACTCTCCTATTCCCGTATTTCCCCAAAAAGTGTATAGGCATGGTGTTGCGGCGTCGTTGCCGTATCGTATTCGGTTGTAAGGTCCGCGCACTGGCTCTCAGAAGAAGAGACGCCGGCGCAGATGCTTGCCGCGGTTAAACTTCGCTGCCCGCTTCCGCCATTTCTTTCTTATATTCGGCCAGGGCGACCTTGTACTTCGCAATGATCGCTTCCGAAATCTTCTCGCGGAACTCCGAATTGATCGGGTGCACGATATCCTTATAATCTCCTTCAGAGGTCTTTCTGCTCGGCATAGCCACAAAAAGCCCATTTGCCCCTTCGATGACCTTGATGTCATGTACGGCAAACATATCATCGAGCGTGATCGAAACGACCGCGCGCATACGATTCTCAAAGGTTAACTTTCGTACAACAACTCCAGTAATCTCCATGTTGCTCCCCCTTTAGGAACGACGTTATAAACAACCCCATATTTATACAGGATAAGAATAACACATTTTGATACTTTTTTCACTTGTAAAAAAACGGTAAGGTAACGAAGAAACAAAGTAGGGTATAATAGCATAGGATATTTAGAAAAGAGGATTTGGATAATGGGCATGAAGGAGCTGCCTTCGGGCAAGAGAGTTTTCTTTGTAGGAATAGGTGGAATCAGCATGAGCGGTCTGGCGAGGATCGCACAGAACTACGGCCTCGTGGTCGCAGGTTCGGATATGCATCCGTCGGAGCGTACTGCGGAACTGGAGAAGATCGGCATTACCGTCTTCGGTCAGCACAGCGCAGATAATCTGATTTCATTTGCCCCGGACATCGTGGTCCACACCGCGGCGATCCTGCCGGGCAACCCCGAGCTGGCATACGCAAAAGAACACGGCCTCGAGGTAATGGAGCGTTCCGTCTTCCTCGGCCTGATCACGAAGAACTTCCAGAACGTCATCAACGTATCCGGTACACACGGCAAGACCACGACCACTTCGATGGTCTCTCTGATCCTTCTGGCAAGCGGCCTGAATCCGACCGTACACCTTGGCGCGGAGTTATACGCGTTTAACGGCAGCGTCCATCTCGGATCCAAGGACCAGCTCCTGGTCTCTGAGGCCTGTGAGTACCACAGATCTTTCCTCGAGTTTTACTCCACGATCGCGGCGATCACGAACATCGACCATGACCACGTGGACTGCTATCCGACGATCGACGATGTCATCGATGTTTTCGCCCAGTTCTCCGAGAAGATCTCGGCAGACGGTAATCTCGTTATCCCGGCCGGCGACAAGAACGTCACCGAAGCCGTTAAACGGATGCCGAAGTACAGAGATGCCCTCGGCCTTCCGATGCCGCACATCACGACTACCGGTCTTACCGGCGAAGGCGTGGAAGAATACGGCAGCGAACCGGACTTCGAAGCAGCCAACATCGAATACACCAACGGCTGCGCCGGTTATGACGTCCTTTACAAGGGCCGTCCGTACACACATATCCAGCTCGCCATCCCTGGCAAGCACAATGTCTATAACG
>JAFZZM010000068.1 GCA_017615755.1 Clostridiales bacterium
CGGAGAAAAATACATACTTTTTCCGAAAAAACTGAATTTGGTATGAATTCACATCTTCAAAATCGTCTGTATACCCCCCGGGGGTATACAGAAAAACGGATCAGATATTCCTGCGGAAAAAGAACTCGTGACCCCCAAAAGTGAAACACCATCATCTGTCCGGCAACCCCATACCACATGGTTTTCGCCCACAAGAAAAGGGACCATCTCGTAGGCAGTCCCTTTTTCTTTCGTCAATCTGTTGTAAAAGTGATTTCAGCGATCGCTCAGATCGAATACGAAGTAGTTTTTCTGTTTTTCATCTTCCCACTTGGAGCCGATGGCTTCTTTCACCATGTTCTCACGGTCAAAGTCCATTCTCCAGAAGAAATCGTAAGTATCCGAGGTATCACCATAGACACGGTCATCGTCGCGTTCGAAAACGAGCTTGCCTTTTTCGTCTACATAAAAGTCTTCCAGATACAGGCAGTCATAGCCTTCCTTTGTTCTTCCGTCCTTTGTTTCCAGCTCGAACTTCAGGATAAAATACAGACGGTTTGTGGAGTCCGATGTAACCAGGTACTTCTCCAGGATCTCCGGTTCCTGCACGAGGTTCCAGATATCCTTGGAAGACTCGATCACGGCACCTTCGTGCTTCTCTTTCTCCGCCGCGATCACGAGTTCTGCGGCATGATCCACGAAGTCATCCTTTTCAAGCTGGGAAGGAACCACACGATAGGAGATCGGACGCTTCGTATTCGCTTCGGTCTGCGCCTTCGAAGTCGCCTGTCTTTCCTTCGACTTTTCGATGATAAACTTCATAGTGAAGAAAATAGCCACGCAGAGGATTGCCGTCGTGATAAGAGAACGCAGGGTCCTCAATCTGGCTTTTCTTCTCATCTGACGCAGGAATTCCTGATGGCGTCTCTCCGCTTCCTGCTCTTTGGCGATGTTCTCTTCTTCTTTCTTTTTGAAAAATGCCTCCATCTCAGCTTTTCTGTCCGAAAGCGAACGGCGGATCAATTCCTCGGCATTGGCGACGTTTTCAAAAGCCACGTCTGATGCATCTTTTTCGATGTCAAAAGCACTGTTGCAGAAATCGCACACCAGCTTGTCCCCACTGAGTCGGAGAGGAGCGTTACAGTTTTTGCAGTTCATTACTCGTAGTTTCATGCAATCTCTCCTTTCTCAGTTTTCCGGAATTTTCAGCTCGGTAGCGGTATACGAGGATTCACCAAGGATCGCCTCTCGGTAGAGCTGGTCCTTTTCTTCAAAGTCGTATCTTCCGAGGTCACAGGCATAGGAAGACTTGATCGCCCCGTATTTGTCGATGGAAAAATCTTTGATCCTGATAGTGTCAAACATCTCTTTGCTCTCGCCGCTATCTTCAAATTCATACGTACGCTTATAGACAAGATAAATCATCTGCTGGTTCAGCTTGGTGCTCTGCATAAGATAGACATCTTCGATCTGCGGCTCTCCGACCATGTGAGCACTACAATAATCGCCGTCGATCTTTTCACTGATCGTATCGACCCCTCTTCTTATCTCAAACATTCTGCCCGCGGCGATTGCATTTTCAATAAAGATATCGTCTTTCTTGAGCGTGTCGGACATGGTCTGGAATGCTTCTGCTTTTTTCTGATCGTACGAATCAGTGCTATTGCCTACCTTCCAGAAAATATATAAAAGAGGACCGAACGTCATACCGATGGAAAGAAGGATACCCAGGATAGTAAGGCCGGACATTTTCGCGGCTTTTTTCTTCATCTCAGAGATCTGTTTTTCGCGCTTACGCTGGACCTCACGGTTCTTCATGTCTTCTCTGAGCTGATACTGGGTCTGGATGAGTTCGAGATCTTTCTGAAGCATCATCCGGGTACGGTCCGCTTCGGTAACCAGTTCCGTATATTTGACGTCATCGTCATCGTAGTCAACATTGAAAACTGCTCCGCAACTGGTGCAGCAGAAGATATCTCTTTCCTGCTGGAGGAAACCATTACACTGTGGGCAATTTAAATTGGTAAGTTTCACAGCACACCCTCCTTATGCTTCTTCGTTCAGTTTGTCTACCATGCTGCTAAGAAGATCAAGCTTGGTGATCTTCTTGTCTTTTTCTATTTCGATCACATCCGCATAAAGGGCTTCTTCGTCCGTATAGGCGAGATCGATGCTGTTCTCTCCGCATTTCAGATAGGCACTATAGTTACTCAATACTTTGCCGTTCTCGTCCAATCTGATATTGGCAAGGTATGTATCCATGTAGACCGTCATGGTCTCTCCACTATCCGCAAAATCGTATTCCGCCTTGAAGATCAAGTGTATCTCGGAAGACTCATTTGACGAAAGAACGTAAGCGTCAACAAATTCAGGCTGACCGGACAACGTGCCCCTCTTATCTTTTGCGGCTGTATACTCTTTATTCTCCGTACGGATCGTGTAGCGGCCGGATGCAACGGCATTTTTCAGGAACTCTTCATCTTCGATGACCTTTGTTGTATCGATTCCGCGGATGTCTTCCACCTTTGCCGCCACCGTTGTCGTCGCCGTTTTTTTGGTAGAATTCTTCAGTGATCTGCTCACATTGCATGCCACCGCACGAAGTGCAAACGATGAAAATACGTAGATACCGAAAACGATCAGGAGCATCAAGCCCATTTTCTTAAGAGGCGCCATGGCCTGTGCGTTCTGTCTTCTGGTTTCGTTGATCTGTGCCTGATGCTGGTAAGCCGCCCGCGCCTGGCTGGTCTGCTCCATACGGTCCACCCATGCCTGCGCACGCTCCTGTTTTGTCGCTTCCTGTGCACGTGCCACATCGTCCTTATCCCAATTCATGGCAAACATACTGCCACATGTCGGGCAAACCAGTTTACCATCCTGCATGACCAGGGCACTTCCACAGTTTTGACAGAAATTGTTAGCCATACGCGATCCCCTCCATGGTATCAAACTTCCTTAATCATTATAGCATAGCGGGGAAGAGCGAAAACCCATAAAAGAAGTGCTTTTTAAGCAGTCTAAAACTGCCTGAGGGGC
>JAFZZM010000069.1 GCA_017615755.1 Clostridiales bacterium
CAAGCATTGCAGATAGTTATACTTTCTGCCATCGAAGTTAAACGTGTCCATCTTGATCTTGCCTGAAGAATTCTGGATCACATCGGCCATATCTTCGCTATACCTCGCCCAGCCGCTCGCGTTCATGACACGGAATTCGTTGACACCGACGTTCTCAGGTTCGGTTTTATCCTGATAACATACCAGGACTGAAATATAATAGATTTCGTTATTCAAGGTGAGCTGGAAAGATTCAGTCGTGCAGAGACGGCGCTGATTCGAATTGACGATTTTGTCCTCGTGCCCTACAAGTTCAGGGACCGTACATTGGGAGAGTCCTTTTGGAAAAGCACTGAGGAAATCATCGACAAAGCCTTGAAATGTATCTTTTTCTCTGAGTCTTTTTGCAAAACAGGATTCGAACTTCTCACGATCCGTTTCAACATATTCGAAGAGCGCTTGTACCGCCTGGTTCAGAGCGCCGCTACTGCCATTAGGCGTATTTTTCAGCCATTTTTCCGGGAAAGGGATAAACTCTCCCGAATCTGAATCCGAGCTTGTGTCGTCGCCTGAACCGGGAAGAAGCTTCGTAACTACACTACAAGAAGAAAACAGCATTCCGGTTACGATCAGAAGCACCAACACAAGAAGTTGCACATACCGAAGTCCGGTTGATCCTGATTTTACATTGCTATTCTTATTCCCAAACATGTTTCCCCCGAAAGCCTTCGATTTTTGCATTATCGATTTTATTGTTTCTTGTAGACCGGATCGTCGTAATTGATCGTTTCGGCATCACACTTATAGGCCCAGTAAATGGTGCCATAGGTCTCGTCTGAGACGATCTCAACATAAAGCGGAGCATTGTTGTCTGATTTGATTTCGTAATACGACCGGCCGGCGTTCGTATTCGAATTCGGTTGTCCGATCTTCTTGACCAGGTCGTAAATCGTTTGGCTTTCTTTCATGACAGCAGACAGTTCATCCGCCGTCATGACCTGATAGTCCGTCTCTTTCCAAAGCTGCGGAAAACCGTTGATCATACGTGTCGGTTCATCTGAGTAGAAGCACTGTAGATAGTTGTATGTTCTGCCATCGACAGTATACGAGTTCTGCTTGATCTTGCCGGAAGAATTCTGGATCACATCGAGCATATCCGCGTAATACCGAGACCAGCCGCTCTGGTTCATGACACGGAATTCATTGACACCGACGTTCTCCGGATTGGTCTTATCGTGATAACAGATCAGGACCGAAATAAAATAGGTTTCATTATTCAAAGTGACACGGAAAGATTCCGTCGTGTTGAGACGGAGCTGATCTCCTTTTGCAATTTTGTCCGGGTGCCCGGAAAGTTCGGGAATCGTGCATTGGGAGAGTCCTTTTGGAAAAGCTCTGAGGAATTCATCGACAAAGCCTTTAAACGTATCTTCATTTCGTAGTCTTTTCGCAAAACAGGATTCGAACTTTTCACGATCCGTCTCGACATATTGAAAGAGTTCCTGTACAGCTTGGTTTAAAGCGGCTTTGCTGCCACCAGGACGATGTTCCAGCCATTTTTCCGGGAAAGGGATAAACTTTTCCTTCTTTGTGTCCGATGTTGTGTCGTCGTTTGACCCGGAAACGAGTTTGGAAACAGAACTACAGGAAGAAAACAGCATTCCGGATAAGATAAGCATGATCAGTATAAGCAGTTGTACATACCGGATCACGGATGTTTTCGATTTCGTATATGCAGAACCCGAAATAGATTTGAAAAGCATATTTCCCCCTCCTTGCCTTCGCCTTTTGCATTATAGCATTCTTATTCGTTTTTCTAAAACTCCCGCATTAGCAGGATAGGGGAGAGTAAAGTGCTTTTTTCAGGCTGGAGATTAATTGCTGGTCTTGCAGATGCGCTTCAGTACCTCGATGTATTCTTCCGTAAGCGGGGAAGGGTGGATCTGGGAAGGGAGGATGTAGCCGATCTGCATAAAATCATTTACTTTAAGAGGTTTCGCAATAATGTTCGGGCCGTTGAGTTCTTCGCTTATGACACCACTGCAGATCGTGTATCCGTCAAGACCGATCAGAAGATTAAAAAGTGTAGCACGGTCACGGACGATCAGTTCTTTATCCGCATCGACGGTACTTAAGATCTCTTCGGCAAAATAGAAGGAGTTATGGCTTCCTTGTTCGTAGGAAAGTCGCGGGTAGGGTTTAAGGTCATCGAGTGTCAGGCTCTTTTTCTTAGCCAGTGGCGAGTTCTTTCCGATAAACACATGCGGTTTTGCTTTGAAAAGCGGCTCGAAGAGAAGGTTGTTATCGCGAAGGGTTTTACGGATGACGGTCTCGTTGAATTCATTCAGATAGAGGATGCCGATCTCGCTTCGAAGATGGGCGACGTCTTCGATAATGTCATAGGTCTTGTCTTCACGCATATGAAACTCGTACTTGCCGCCTCCGTGCTTCTTCAGAAGCTCGACAAATGCTTCTACGACAAAGGAATAGTGCTGGGAAGAAACACAGAAACGGACTTTGCCTTCGCTTTTTCCGGTATACCGTTCGTTGAAAAGATCGGCCTGCTCCAGGATCTGACGGGCATATCCGAGAAATTCTTCGCCTTCGGTCGTGACTTCGATTCCTTTATTGCTTCGAGAAAAGATGGTGATCTTATATTCTTTCTCTAATTCCATTATGGCAGAAGTGAGGCTGGGCTGGGCGATGAAAAGACGCTTGGCGGCTTCGGTCATATTGCCCGTATCTGCGACGGTTACGGCATACCTTAATTGTTTCAGTGTCATAGCGATATAACTCCTTCTTATAACCTGTGATAGATGACGCCTATAATTATATCACTTGCCATAGATAAAATCTATGGACAGACCGCAAAAAGATGTATTTTACCCATCATTCCCCTAGGTTTATACTTCGCTTAACAACAACGAAAGCGAGAGGAAAAATATGAAAATGTCAGTCATTGGTTTTCCGAGAATCGGAAGAAACAGAGAATTAAAGTTTGCATCGGAGAAGTTCTTCAGAGGTGAGATTTCGGAGACAGAACTTCAGGACGTTGCACGTGAGATTCGCGAGTTGAATCTTACTACCCAGAAGCACGCAGGTATTGACCTGATCGCAAGTAACGATTTTTCTTTCTACGATAATGTTCTGGACACTGCGTTCCTTTTCAATATCGTCCCGCAGAGATATAAGGATCTGGGATTGTCTCAGCTTCAGACATACTTTGCTGCAGCTCGTGGTTATCAGGGTGAGAAGGGCAATGTAAAAGCACTGGCCATGAAGAAGTGGTTTAACACCAACTATCACTATATCGTTCCGGAGTTTGAGGACGATACCAAGATCGAACTGATCGGCAGCAAGCCGCTTTCGGAATATCTTGAGGCAAAAGATCTGGATGTCGAAACGAAAGTACAGCTCATCGGTCCATTTACTTTCTTGAAACTGACCAAGTTTGTCGGAAGTAAGAAAGCTGAAGATGTCGCTGAGGCTCTGGTAGAAGAATATGGAAAACTGTTCTCCAAGCTTTCCAATGCAGGTGCATCTTTTGTTCAGGTCGATGAACCGTATCTGGTGCGTGATCTGAGCTCGGAGGACATTTCTTTCTTTACGAAGATATACACACAACTTCTTTCTAAGAGGAGTGGCTTGAAGGTTCTTCTGCAGACCTATTTCGGCGATATCCGTGATGCTTATGAAGCTGTCACTGCTCTTGATTTCGATGCGATCGGACTTGATTTTGTGGAAGGCATCAAGACTTTGTCTCTTCTGAAGTCCAAGGGTTTCCCGAAGGAAAAGATCCTCGTGGCCGGTCTCATCAACGGTAAGAATATCTGGAAGAACAGTTATGCGAAAACGAATTCGGTTCTGGATGAGATCAAGACAGTAGTAGATGAGGAAAGAGTTTATCTTGGTACATCATGCTCACTGCTTCATGTTCCATATACGCTTGCAAGCGAAACCAAGCTTCCGGAAGACTATAAGAAGCACTTCGCATTTGCAGAAGAAAAACTGGTGGAACTGCAAGAACTTTCGGATCTGACCGATGAGAAACTGGCTGCCAATCAAGTGCTTTTTGAAAAGAGAGTGGACAGCGTAGATGAGAAGGTGCGTGCACGAGTTGCCGGTATCAAGGATGCGGATTACACAAGACTTCCTGTTTTCGAAGAAAGAGAAGCGATCCAGAAGAAAGTGCTGGGCCTTCCGAACTTCCCGACTACGACAATCGGATCTTTCCCGCAGACAGCAGATGTCAGAAAGAACAGAAGTGATTTCAGAAAGGGCGAGATCAGCAAGGACGAATATGTGAAGTTCAATCAGAAGAAGATCGAAGAATGCATCCGTCTTCAGGAAGAACTCGGTCTGGATGTTCTGGTTCACGGTGAATTCGAGCGTAACGACATGGTCGAGTATTTCGGCGAACATCTTTCCGGTTATGTATTTACGGAAAAAGCATGGGTGCTTTCCTATGGTACAAGATGCGTAAAACCGCCGATCATCTGGGGTGATGTTTCCAGAAAGGAAGCCATCACGGTGGAGTGGTCGAAGTTCGCCAAGAGCTGCACAGACAAGCCGGTTAAAGGCATGCTGACAGGTCCGGTCACGATCCTGAACTGGTCCTTCCCGAGAGAGGATATCACCATTAAAGAGAGTGTTCTGCAGATTGCTCTGGCGATCCGTGACGAAGTGCTGGATCTCGAAGCAAACGGCATCAACATCATCCAGATCGACGAAGCGGCCCTTCGTGAGAAGCTGCCGCTCCGTAAATCGGACTGGTACAGTGAGTATCTGGATTTCGCGATCCCGGCATTCCGTCTCGTGCACAGCGGCGTAAAAGCAGAGACACAGATCCATACACATATGTGCTACAGCGAATTCACGGATATCATTCCGGCCATCGATTCCATGGATGCAGACGTGATCACTTTCGAAGCATCCCGTTCGGATCTGCAGATCCTGGATGCACTGAAGGAAAATCACTTTAAGACAGAAGTCGGTCCGGGTGTTTACGATATCCACAGCCCGCGTGTTCCGTCTGTCGAAGAACTGGTCGGCCAGCTGACGAAGATCCGTGAGAAGACTGAAGACAGCAAACTCTGGGTCAACCCGGACTGCGGCTTGAAGACACGTGGTGTAGAAGAGACCGTGAAGAGCTTAAGAAACCTTGTTGAAGCCGCGAAGATCATTCGCGCGAAGAACTGAAAACATAGAACCGGAGTGAGAAGAAATGAAGATCGCAGACATCTACAAACAGAATAAGAAGAGCCTTTCCTTCGAGATCTTTCCGCCGAAGAAAGATACGGAACTGGAAAGTATCGATGAGACACTCGAAGTGCTCTGCGAGCTTAATCCGGATTTCATCAGCGTGACTTTCGGTGCAGGCGGAAGCAGTAACAGCAACCGCACGATCGAGATCGCGAAGAACATAAAGAAGAGATATGGTGTGGAACCGGTCGTCCATCTCACATCTTTGCATTACGATAAGGCAGAGATCGATGAGTTTGCTAAGGTGATGGAAGCGGAGGGGATCGAGAATATTCTCGCCCTCCGCGGCGACCGTACACCTAAAATTGCAGAGAAGGACGATTTCCATCATGCGTCCGATCTCATTTCCTATCTGTCGAAAGATCACGATTTCTGCTTCTTGGGAGCCTGCTATCCGGAATGCCATCCTGAGTCCGAAGGCAAGGTGAACGATATCAAGGGACTGCAGAAGAAGGTGGATTCCGGTGCATCAGTACTGCTTTCCCAGCTGTTCTTCGATAATGAGAAGTTCTACGATTTCTGCGAGCGCTGTAAGATCGCCGACATCGACGTGCCGATCATTCCGGGCATCATGCCGGTGATCAACGCCGCGCAGATCCGCCGTATGCTTTCACTCTGCAATGCGTCGTTCCCTGAGCGCTTCAAGAGGATCATCAAGAAATACGAAGACAAAAAGGAAGCGCTTTTTGATGCGGGTATGTCGTATGCACTGAGCCAGATCATTGATCTTCTGGCCAGCGATATTCCGGGTATTCATCTTTACACCATGAATAACCCGGTCGTTGCCCGCCGCATCTGCGAAGGCATCCGTAACATCGTCTGATCTTACATATCTTCCATCTGCGAAACATAGAGGTGATAGTAATCGCCCTTTTTCGCCATGAGCTCATCGTGCGTACCGCTTTCTGTGATTCCGCCGTGATCGATGTACATGATCTTGTCGCAGTTTCTGATCGTCGAAAGACGGTGCGCAATGATGAACGAAGTGCGTCCCTTCAGCATTGCATCCAGACCCTGCTGCAGAGCTTTTTCCGTCTGAACATCGATGCTTGATGTAGCTTCGTCGAGGACAAGAAGTGCCGGATCGGAAAGAAGTGTACGGGCGAAAGAAATCAACTGTTTCTGGCCCTGGGAAAGGGTAGAACCGCGTTCTTTGACTTCGGTCTCATAGCCCGTCGGCATCTTCGAAATAAAAGCATCGGCGCAGACGGCTTTGCTTGCTGCCTGAATCTCTTCCTTGGTGGCATTAAGTTTACCGTAACGGATGTTGTCTTCAATCGTGCCGGAGAAGATGAAACTGTCCTGGAGCATGATGCCCATCTGGGAACGAAGTGACTGAAGCGTGACGTCCGCGATGTTCTGTCCGTCAATCAGGATCTCTCCTGAATCCAGATTGTAGAAGCGTGAGATCAGGCTGACGATCGTACTCTTGCCGGCACCGGTCGGACCAACAAGAGCGATGCTTTGACCGGGCTGTACCTTGAAGGATACATTGTGCAGGACCTCTTTTCCTTCTTCGTAAGAGAAGGAGACGTTTTTAAATTCTACTTCACCCTTGATGTCAGGCATTTCAACGGCATCTTCTTTATTCTTTACACCGACAGGCTCATCGATCGTCTCGAAGATTCGCTCGAGATAAGCCATGTTGTTGATGAAGTTGTTGAAGATGTTACCAAGGTTCATGATCGGCTGCCAGAAGCGTGCGGCATAGCTGGAGATCGCGACGATGGCACCCAGTGTTTCCTGGCCGTTGGCAAAGAGAAGAAGACCGACAACGAAGATCGCGCCGCGGACAAAGACGGAGATACTGTCGATGCCCGGCCATACCAGGTTGGTGTAACGAAGTGCGCCCATCCATGTGGTACGGCAGTCATCTGAGAGATGCTCGAAGATGTCTGCATTTTCTTCTTCGCGTGCAAAGATCTGCGTGATCTTCGCGCCGACAATGTTTTCCTGCAGGTACGCATTGAGGTTGGAATTCTTGTTGGAAACCATACGCCATGCTTTTCTCTGCTTGGTCTTGATCCAGAACATGAAGACAGCCAGGACCGGCACACCGGTGATGACGACCAGCGAGAGCTTGACGTCTGTCGTGAACATGAAGACGATGATGAAGACCAGGTTGATGATCTCAAGGATCGCGTTGATCAGACCATTGGACAGCATATCGCATACCGAGTTGACGTAGTTGACGACTCGGATCAGGATCTTACCGTGCGGACGGTCATCGTAGTACTGGAACGGCAGTTCCTGAAGATGCGCGAAGAGATCTTTTCGGATGTCATACACGATATCCTGCGAGGTGCGCTCCATGATGTGCGAGCGGATGGTGTAAAACAGGATGCTGACACCATAGGCCACGATCAGGAGAAGAAGCAGCCGATGCAGCATCGGCTCATCCTTGGCCGGGATAACGTTGTCCAGCGCCTCTTTGGTGATCTTCGGCGCAAAAAGCGCTGCGATGGCGCCGAGAGCACTCAGGATCAGTGCGACGATCATCTTGAAGGAATACTTCTTAATGTATTTCCATGCGCGAAGAAGGTGCTTGAAGCTGAACGGCTCTTCCAGAGTTTCATCCACGCGATAGGTATTTCTCTTTTGCGTTTGTGCCTGGGCCATATCAGATCACCTCCTTTGCTGTCAGGTCTGTTTGTCCCGTCTGAAGCTTTACGAGCTCGGCATAGTAGCCGCCTTTTTTGATGAGCTCGTCATGTGTACCGGATTCCGAGATCTTTCCATCTTGGAGGATCAGGATACGGTCTGCTTTTTTCGTTGTGGAGATACGCTGCGCGATGATGATCTTCGTGCAGGGGAAATCCAGCTCGGAAAGACTCTTCTGGATCTGCTTTTCTGTCTCCATATCGACAGCAGAAGTAGTGTCATCGAGAATCAGGATCGAAGGACGGACCGCCAGAGCACGAGCCAGCGAAATACGCTGTTTCTGTCCACCGGAAAGACCGACGCCACGCTCGCCGACGATGGTCTCATAGCCTTCCGGCATCTTCGAGATAAACTCGTCTGCGGCGGAATACCTGGCGAATTTGATTACGTTTTCCTTAGTGATGTTCGTATCACCATAAGCAATGTTTCCATCGATCGTATCCGAGTAGAGAAGAACGTCCTGAGTTGCCATGCCGATGCTTGTACGAAGCTGCTTGAGCTTGAGTTTACTGACGTCCATTCCGTCCACCAGGACCTGTCCGTGTGTCGGCTCGTAGAATCTCGGGATCAGCTGGATCAGGGAAGTCTTGCCGCATCCGGTCTCGCCCATGATCGCGACAGTCTCACCGGGGTTAGCGACAAAACTGATGTCGGTCAGAACCGGTAGGTCTGCATCTTCGTATTGGAAACTGACGTTCTTGAACTCGACTTTTCCGGTAAATCTTTCCGGATGGTCGATAGCATCTTCTGCATCAACGATCTTCGGTTCACTGTAGTAGATCTCCATGACCTTATCCGCAGCTGCCGAGAAGCGCTGGAACTCGTTGAGGATGTTGCCGAGAAGACGCATCGGGTTGGCAATCGCCCACATCAGTCCGGAAAAAGCAACGTATTCACCCATGGTCATTTCGTCCTTCATGAGGAGGGTTCCGCCGATCCAGAGAAGGATGACAGGGAGAAGGTTTGCGCAGGTTTCTACGAACGGGAAGAACTTGATCCAGACAAGGCGGGTCTTTTTATTTGTTTCGGCATAGTCTTTGTTGCTTTCGTCAAACTTATCGATTTCGTAGTCCTCGCGGGAAAAAGCTTTGACCACACGGTTTCCGGAGATGTTCTCCTGCGCAGCGGTGTTCATCTGCGCGTGCTTTTCACGAAGAAGTGCATGCATCGGCGCGACCTTTCTTCTGAAAGTGAAGACGATCAGGAAGATGACCGGGGCCAGTGCAATAATGCAGATCGCCATCTTCCAGTTCATGTAGAAGAAGTAGACCGAGGCTGCAGTAAAGAGCGAGAAGCACTCGATGATCATGCGGACGACCCAGGCGATGTTGTGGCGTACGGCATCGAGGTCTCCGGTGAGTCGGGTCATGAGATCGCCGGTCCTGTATTCGTTATAAAAGTGCATGTCCTGATGCTCGATCTTTTCGAAAAGATGGTTACGGACACGGTACAGGGCTCTCTGAGAAACATGTTCGTACGCCATGCAGTCCAGATAAACGATCAAGGCGCGGAGCAGCGTGATCCCCACCATACAGGCGATCAGAATGTAGAATTCTTTCTTGTTGGCCTGAAAATGCGTGGCTGCATCATCACCGGTCAGAAAGCGGTCAACGATCTGCTGGGAAAAGAAGGGGACGGTCAGCTGCAAAAAATTGTATACGACGGTTCCGACCATCGCGAGGATAAAAACTCCGCGAAGACCGGCGATGTTGTCCCAGATCCACTGGATCTTTGTCCGTGGAAAGTGCTTTTTTGACATGATCATCTACCCCTCTCATTTTTTGTGTTCACACATTATAGCACTTCAAAATGCAAAGAAAATTCAACTGATAGTATATTTCTTGCATAATGCATATTCAAACGGTTTGTTCCATAAAATGCTCAAAAACAAAAAATGATAAATCGCAGGACAAGTTATGAGATACAAAGCACGATATGAAGCAGAGAAGTATTTATAAAAGCGGATAAGTATTATACAATAGAGGTGTCAGTTTAGGGGCAGAGGAAACGTCGTATGGTTCTTGTAGATAAATTCAGGGGGTTCACTACCAAGACGAAGATCATTCTTCTTGGAGTGATCATTGTCTTGATCGCAGCAATAATCCTGTGTTGCTACTTTTTCTTCGGAAAAGGTTACTATGCTACTACCATGAGACTACTCCGTGTCGAGGGAACCGTCAGTATTGAAGACTCAACAGGAAAATCAAAACCTGTCATCGATAATATTCTTTTCCATTCAGGAGATGCCTTGAACACCGGCAGTGACGGACTGGCATCCGTGGGACTGGACGATACCAAGATCGTCACGCTTAAGTCGGACAGCCGTGCTGAGTTCGTCAAGAAACGCAAGAAACTCGAATTGAAACTGACCAAGGGTGCGCTTTTCTTCGAAGTAACGGAGAAACTGAGATCCGATGAGTCTTTTGAAATCAAGACATCGACCATGACGGCCGGAATTCGTGGTACTTCCGGTTATCTCTTCTACGATGTGGACGGAAGAGAATCGCTTGTTGTAACGGATGGTGTCGTACATGTCGTTGCAATCAATCCGGATACCGGCGAAGTACGCGAGACGGATGTTTCGAGCGGACAGAAGATCAAAGTCTATCTGTATTCCGACAGACCGGAAGGCAGTATCGAGTTCTTCCTGGACAATCTGGAGGAAGATGAGATCCCTGTATTCTCGTTGAAGATGCTTGCAGAGAATCCGGATCTTCTGGATAAAGTATGTTCGTATACCGGATGGGATAAGCAGACGATCCTGGATCTGGCTTCCGGTGTGATCAAGCCGCAGGCTGACGATCCGGATAAGGATCCTGATGTGAAGAATACACCTACGCCGACGAGTGAACCGACAAAACCGCCGACGCCGTCACCTGTTCCTACTGTATCGGTGACGCCTGAGCCGACAGTTTCCGGAACGCCTACACCTAAGGTGACCCCGACGAAGGCGCCGACACCGGAACCGACTCCGGAAACAACACCGGAACCGTCGGAGACACCGACACCTACGCCGGAAACAACACCGGAGCCATCGGAAACACCGACACCTACACCGGAGACAACACCGGAGCCGTCGCCGTCTGTGACGCCGGAACCTTCTCCGTCCGTATCGCCGGAACCGACGGAAACACCGACGCCTACACCGGAAACAACACCGGAACCGTCGGAAACCCCGACACCTACACCGGAAACAACACCGGAACCGTCGGAAACCCCGACACCTACACCGGAAACAACACCGGAACCGTCGCCCTCTGTGACGCCGGAACCGGAACCGTCCGTATCGCCGGAGCCGTCACCGTCTGTGACGCCGGACCCGGAACCGTCCGTATCGCCTGAACCGTCTCCGTCTGTTTCGCCGGAGCCGTCTCCGACACCTGATCCTGTCCCGAACGAGGATGAGATACCGGAAGGCTATGAGATGGATGTATGGGACGAAGAGAACCTTGTCTTTATCTTTGTCGGTATAAGTGATGACGAAGAAATCATGTATATCGGCTATGTCGATGGAGATTGGATCAGTCTGAGTGTGACAGAACTCGAGACTTCCGATGGTATGGTAGAGATCTTCTACTATGAACGAGATGGGGAGACGATAGAGTATTACAGGCGAACGACAGGTTAGTGACGGATGATTGATAAGAATAAGTATAAGAACCTGATTATTTCACTGGTTGGTGCCTTGATCGTAACATTCCTGTGCGGTATCAAGCTATTCAGCCGCCCGGATAGATGGGTGCAGGATGCGCTTTTTCAGACGCCGAGTGCGGTTCCGGATGTGGTCAAGATCATCGGTATCGATGAAAATGACCTTAAGGAATATGGTCCTTATAACACCTGGGATCGCAGCCTGATGGCTTCCGCACTTGAACAGCTGGCTAAGGATCCGCTCAACAGACCGGCAGTGGTCGCAATCGACTGTGTTTACACGGGCCATACGAATGCCGAATCGGATGCGAGACTGGTAAAGGCAGTTTCAGATCTGGGAAATGTGGTTATGGCGAGCAGCGCCACTTTGGGCACAATGCGGACATTCGGCACGAATTCCGTTGCCTACGATGACTATGCGATCCTGAATTACGACGAACCTTACGAAGAATTGAAAGCAGTGTCATCTCCGGGCCACATCAACGTTATGTACGATGATGACGGAGTCATGAGACACGGCATTCTTTATGTGGAACCTTACGGACAAAGAGTCTATTCTTTTGCCTATCAGGCAGCCAGACTGTATGCATCGCAGATCGGACTTATGATAAAGGAACCACCGATCAATTCACGTGGCCAGTTCTTTGTTTCCTACACTTCCGGTCCGGATGGTTTCTATGAAGGAATCACTCTGGGAAAACTGATCCGTGGTGAAGTCGATCCTGCATTATTTGCGGACAAGATCGTACTTATCGGACCTTATACCACCGGTATTACTGACTCTTATATCACGCCGATCGAGCGCTCGGATATGATGTATGGGGTGGAAGTACATGCGAATATTGTCCAGTGCATACTTGATGGTGCGTACAAGGAAGAAGTGCCGGACTACATCCAGCTCTGTGTATTAGGTCTGGTCAGCCTTACATTTTTCTATTTCTGTAATGACCGGAAACTGCGTTTCTCGGTGCCGCTTCTGATCGTGTTCGAAGTGCTCAGTATCGGTGGTTCTGTCGCTCTTTATTCGGCAGGAATGATCACGCACGCGCTGTGGATCCCTGCCAGTGTATTTGTCTTGTTTGTTATTGCCGTGGCGACCAACTACATACGTGCGGCACTGGCAAGACAGAATGTCACCAGAACTTTTGAAAGATACGTTGCCCCGAATATCGTAAACGAGATCCTCAAGGAAGGAACCGACAGCCTGAAACTTGGCGGAAGACTCTGTAACATCGCTGTGCTGTTCGTCGATATCCGTGGCTTTACGACAATGTCCGAGCGCCTGTCTCCGGAAGAAGTCGTTAATATTCTGAACCAGTATTTGTCTATGACAAGTGCTTGTATCGAGAAAAACAAAGGTACACTCGACAAATTCGTCGGCGATGCCACGATGGCCTTCTGGGGCGCGCCGCTTCCGGAAGAAGATCCGGTCTATCTCGCAGCACAGACAGCTCTGGATATCATTGAAGGCGCGAAGGCGCTGTCGGCAAAATTGAAAGAAGAGATCAACGAAGAATTGAATGTCGGTGTCGGTGTTCACTATGGCCCTGCTGTTGTCGGCAACATGGGTTCCGAAAAGCGTATGGACTATACAGCGATCGGCGATACCGTTAATACTGCAGCGCGTCTCGAAGCCAATGCCCCGGGTGGTACAGTCTATATCAGCCGTTCCGTGGCAAAAGAACTGGAGGGCCGCATGACGTTTACCTCGCTGGGGGATTCCATCAAACTAAAAGGTAAGGCGGAAGGCTTTGAAGTACTTCGTCTTATCGGCAAGGAGGAATAAAGATGCTTCGTTTTCTGGGAAGAGGATCGGCGTTTTCAAATGAGAACAACTGCGCCTTCTTTGTGGAAGAGAAGACACTGGTCCTTTTGGACTGCCCGATGAGTGCTTTTGCCAAATTGAAAGAGAAGAATCTGGCCGCATATGACCGCATCGTCGTGCTGGTGACGCATACGCATGGTGATCACTCAAGCGGAATCGGCATGCTGGTCGACTATTGCTACTTTGTGTCGAAGACGCCGATCACCGTGGTCGTTCCTTGCGAAGCGGTGTGTTCCGATATCCGGTTTCTGCTCCGGAATCTGGAAGGCTGTAACGATGCCTGGTATGAACTGCTTCTGGCCGAAGATATTCATGAAACATGGTTTAGGAAAGCAGTGCCGACGACCCACTCGGAGGAACTGGCAGGGAAGTGCTTCGGTTATGTGCTTTCCGTAAAGGGACAAAATGTAGTCTACACCGGAGACAGTAATACGCTTGATCCGTTCCTTCCGTACCTTCAGGCAGGTACTTATCTGTATACCGAGATCTCGGCCGGACTGTCTCCGGTACATATCCACGTTGATGCGGCAAAACAGAAGATCACGGAACTGACCAATGCAGGGGTAAAGGTATTTCTCATGCATATGGATGATGAAGAGAAAATCGATAAAAGCATGAAAGGCAGCGGTGCTGTATTCGCACCACTGGATGGGGACAAGATGGACGAAAACGGAAAATTACTCAACGATATCTTTAGCATCACGGACAGCCTCTATAAGGATATGTGCATGAATGACCGAAAGGACCACGCGCTTTTGTTCTCGTATCTGACGGATCTGGGAAAGACGATCGTCAATGCCGATCGCGCCAGTTTCTGGAAATGGGATAAGAGAAAGGGCGTTTTGTGGACGATGCTGGCGACCGGCGTAGATAAGATCGAGATGCCGGATAATGCAGGTCTCGTAGGTAAATCCCTGCGCGAGAAAAAGACGGTGATCACGAACGATCCGTATTCGGATCCTGACTTTAACCGTGAGATCGACATGAAGACCGGTTATGTGACGAAATCCGTCCTGGTCATGCCGATTGCGGACATTAACGGAAACTGTATCGGTGCCCTGCAGCTCATCAACAAGAATGACGAAAAGGGCTTCGATGAAGCAGAAGATACGAAAAAGCTCTCGCTTGCTGCGCTGGTCTGCGGTATCGCGCTTGAGTCCGAGACGTTCCTTGAAGAATCGCATCACGATAAACTCACGGGACTTAAAAACAGAATGGGATTCTACTTTGATTTCGGCGGTAAGTTTAAGGAATATCTGCTCCCGGAATCCGGAAAGACCATGTCAGTCTTTATCTGTGATATCGATAAGTTCAAGCGTGTCAACGATACCTACGGCCATAACGCCGGTGACGATGTGCTGGCATTTGCATCCCATCTGGTCGAGTCGACCTGTACGGAAAGTGATTCCGTGTACCGCTGGGGCGGCGAGGAATTTGTCATGGTCATGAGGGATACAGATCTTGAAGCTGCGGCCCAAAAAGCAGAAGCCGTACGAGTGAAACTCGAGAGTTCGGACATCAATGCAGACGGCAACACGATCCGGTGCACGATGAGCTTCGGATGTGCGCTTTTTGATCCGAACAAGTCGATCGAAGAAAACATCAGTGTGGCGGACGGAAGGCTGTATATCGCCAAAGAAACAGGCAGAAACCGTGTCGTGAAAGAAGACGCGTAAACTGTTCCTGCGACATAAACAAAAGCATAATGTGACTGCGCTCATAGTAAGATATGACCGCAGTCACTTTGTATTTACGGGGAAGAAATGTATCTTGAAGAGGATGAAACAAAGGAAAACATGAAAAGTTCGGAAAGAAAGGTGCTTTTGTATGAGAAAAAAGATGACGGTCCTCCTGGTCTCCCTGATTTGTTTACTTGCTCTGGCTTTGAGCGGATGCGGACGTTATGTGTCCAGCTGGAGTGCGGTTGCATGTGTCTCCTCGAATACATCGGATTCGGCTTTTGTGAATTTCTATAAACTCAGCGGAAAGATGGTATTCAAGCTGAAAAGTGATGAGAACGAGGTGATCCATTACAAAGGTGAACTGAAAGAAGGAAGCCTCACCGTGTATTACGATACGGATGGAACAAAGAAGGAACTGTTTAGCATAAAGTCTGGTGAAAAGGTGGATGATTGCATCGGGAATCTGCAAAAGGGGACCACGTACATCATTATCGAAACGGATGAGAGGTGTGAAAACGGAGATTTTCATTTTGATCTACAAGATATGGACACTGAAGAAACCGAGGAAAACGAAGGTTGAGAAACCTTCGTTTTCTTGTATAAGGAGTGCGGAAATTATATAATTATTTTGTCAAAGTTTTTGTCAAACTGTCAGGACAAAAACTGATATACGGCATGTCAGATTTTAAGAAGATGTCAGACTTAGGGAATGGTAACATGACATCAGATGTTTGGTTACGTATAAAGGAGCACTTATGGAGAATTTTGAATTTTATTCGCCAACTTGTTTTGTGTTTGGAAAAGATACTGAGAACCGCGCCGGAGAGTATGTAAAGCGTTTCGGCGGCACGAAGGTCCTCATTCATTATGGCGGAGGAAGCGTAGTCCGTTCCGGTCTTCTGGATCGTGTTAAGGCTTCTCTCGACCGTGAGTCGATCCCGTATGTTGAACTTGGCGGTGTTAAACCGAATCCGAGAAGCGGACTGGTTTACGAGGGTATCGATCTTTGCAGAAAAGAAAACGTTGATTTTATTTTGGCAGTTGGTGGCGGAAGTACGATCGATTCTTCCAAGGCCATTGCAGCTGGTGTGGTATATGACGGTGATTTCTGGGACTTTTACCAGGGTAAGAGAATCGAGAAGGCGTTAAGCGTTGGTACGATTCTGACTATTGCGGCCGCCGGAAGTGAAGGAAGCCCGGATACCGTCATTACCAAGGAAGAAGGCATGTTTAAGCGTGGTGCCAGCGGAGATGCGGTTCGTCCGAAGTTCAGTATACTGAATCCTGCATTGACACAGACGCTGCCGGCATATCAGACAGCAGCCGGTATCACGGATATCATGGCTCACCTTTATGAGCGTTATCTTACCAACAGTGAGGAAGTCGAAGTGACCGACCGTTTGATCGAAGGTCTGCTTCTTACTATGGCGCATGAAGGACCGAGAGTCATTGCTGACCCGAATAACTATGAAGCAAGAGCCAATATCATGTGGGCAGGAATGGTTGCCCACAACAACACCTGCGGTGTCGGAAGAAGCCAGGACTGGCTGAGCCACACCATTGAGCATGAGCTTTCCGCTTTGTATGACTGTGCACACGGTGCCGGTCTTGCGGTTACCATGCCGGCCGTATTCACTTATGAGCTCTCTCATAACGTGATGCGTTTTGCCCAGGCTGCGGTTCGCATCTGGGGCTGCCAGATGGACTTTGCCCATCCGGAAGTCACAGCGAAAGCAGGTATCGAAGCCTTCCGCAATTTCCTGATCTCGATCGGAATGCCGAAGAACTTTGAAGAACTGGGTGCGAAAGAGGAGGATATCCCGAAACTTGTGGATGTTCTTTGCCACGGTGATGGAAGAGACGGAACGATTTCCGGATTCATCACCCTTAAAGAAGATGACTGCACTAAAATCTATAAGATGATGGTGTAAGTTATATGGATTACAGTCGGTACGAAAACTTTGATTTTGACAGAATAAGTGCCTTTAACATGTCCACGGGATTTAAGGACAGAAGCTATCAGATGCACTGGCATTCTTATGGCGAAATTCTTCTTGTGGGCCCTGGCGAAACCAACATCTTTAAGGTAAATCAAAGTACGTACAACCTCAAAGAGGGTGACTTCGTACTGGCTTGGCCGATGGAAATGCATGCTATTCTTGATGCGGACCGGGAACAATCACTAGTCATTCAGTTTAGCAACGCTTTTATGAATTCATTACTCGATCTGCAAAGGATCATGCATTTCTATCGGAATCTCCATGTTATTGAAAGAAGTGCACATCCACATCTTTCGGCCAGACTTCAGACGCTGGTCTATAAGATGCGAGATGTGTTCTTTTCTGAAACGTCTGATAGAGAACTGCGTTGCTGTATGCTTCTCATGGAGTTTATTCTCGCAATGGATGAGCATCGTGACGAGTTTACTTCGGAATTAAATCCCGGTGGAAGAGGAAACTATACTGATGACGTGATGCGCCGTATGTTGATGGTCACGGATTACATTAAGAACAATCTTACTTCCGATGATCTTTCGCAGCAGTCCATGGCAGATATGGCCGGCATCAGTAAGGACTATTTTTCCCGAATCTTCAAGAATGTTACGGGTATGAATTACAGCAAATGGCTGAATATGATCCGTCTGGAGAAGGCTACCGAACTTCTTTCCCAGAACGATATGACGCTGACACAGGTTGCCATGCTTTCCGGTTTCAGAAGTATTCCCAGCTTCAATCGTGTTTTCTACGAAGAGAAGGGAATGGCGCCGGGTGAATACAGAAGTCTGTTTGTCAGCGGTGAAAACTCCAATCAGAAAACAAAATAATAGTAGCGGTCCAGCTACGAATCTATCCGGAAACAAAGGGGTACATATATGGATATTTCTCACAGAAAAGTAAGTAAGCGAGTGCTTTTTAAGGATGCGCAGGGCAATACTCTGGCAAATAAAAATGTGCATGTTCAGCAGACGAAACATGATTTCCTGTTTGGCTGCGGTGCCTTTAATTTCATGCCTTATGTGGTAGACGGAAAAGAAGAGTTTAAAGAGGTTACGGAAAGCTGGCTCGAGATCTTCAATTACGGTACTCTGCCGTTTTACTGGGGGCAATTTGAAAAAGAAGAGGGCAATCCGAATACGGATGCACTCATGAAGACCGCAAAGTATCTTCAGAGCAAGAACGTGACGGTGAAGGGACACCCGCTTTGCTGGCATACTGCTTGTGCGGACTGGCTGATGCAGTACGATAACAAGACTATCCTCGAGAAGCAGCTTGCCCGTATCGACCGTGAAGTGAACGGTTTTAAGGGTGTCATCGATATGTGGGACGTCATCAATGAAGTCGTCATCATGCCGATCTTCGATAAGTACGACAATGCTATTACGAGACTTTGTAAGGAACATGGAAGAGTCGGTCTGATCAAGAAAGTCTTCGATGAAGCCCATGCCTGCAATCCTGACGCGGTCCTGCTGATCAACGATTTTAATACTTCCACCAACTATGAGATCCTTATCGATGGATGCCTGAATGCGGGCGTGCCGATAAGTGCGATCGGTATCCAGTCACATCAGCACCAGGGATACTGGGGTAGAGATAAGGTCGAGGAAGTTTTGGCTCGTTATGAGCACTTTGGTCTTCCGATCCATTTTACGGAGAATACTTTGATTTCCGGTGAGATCATGCCGGCGCATATTGTTGACCTCAATGACTGGCAGGTCGAGAAGTGGCCGACGACTCCGGAAGGAGAAGAAAGACAGGCCAGAGAGATCGAAGAGATGTATCGTATTCTTTTCTCACATCCGTTGGTACAGGCGATCACGACATGGGATTATCGTGACGGCGCATGGCTGCATGCTCCGAGCGGATTTATCCGTGAAGATAATTCTTTGAAACCGTCCTACAAGATGCTTCATAAGCTCGTGAAGGAAGAATGGTGGACTGTTACCGATGTGCAGACAGATGCAGAGGGATATGCGGTAATCGAAGCATTTAAGGGCGAATATGATCTGTCTTCTAACGGCCTTTCCGCCAAGGCAGATCTGAAGGATAACGAGGGCCTGGTCATCACGCTTTCGTAAGTGAGACGGCAGTTTTCACAAAACGTTTTTGAGGAGGAACACTATGAGTATTGATCTTTCTACAATGCCAAAGTTAGGTTTTGGATTGATGCGTTTGCCGGAAAAAGACGGTGTCATTGACCACGAACATGTCTGCCGCATGGTAGATAAATACATGAGGGCCGGGTTGAACTATTTTGATACCGCGTATGTGTATCACGGAGGAAAGTCCGAGGTAGCCGCAAGAGAAGCACTCGTAAAGCGTTATCCGAGAGACAGTTTCATGATCGCCACCAAGCTTCCTGCCTGGGAGATCAAGAAGGAAGAAGATATCGAGCGTATCTTTAATGAGCAGCTCGAGCGTGCGGGCGTCGACTATTTCGATTTCTATCTTCTCCACTCCGTGGAAGACGGAAACAACTACGACACCTATGTGAAGTATGACTGCTTTGACTGGTGTATGCAGAGAAAAGCAGAGGGAAAGATCAAGCACTTCGGTTTTTCCTATCATGGCAGTCCGGAACTTCTTTCCGAGATCCTCGATCTGCATCCGGAAGTGGAGTTCGTGCAGATCCAGTTGAATTATCTTGATCGTACAAACCCGGTCGTTCGTTCTCAAGAGCTTTATGAGATCCTCCATGCCAGAAACATTCCAATCATTGTCATGGAGCCGATCCGCGGTGGTATGCTCGCGAGCATGGCGCCGGAGATCGAAGAAAAGTTCAAGGTCAGACGTCCGGATAAGTCCGTTGCTTCCTGGGCGCTTCGTTTTGTAGGATCTCTTCCGGGTGTGATGACCATTCTTTCCGGTATGTCTTCGGAAGACCAGATGGACGATAACATCGGTACATTTACGAACTTTGAAGAGCTTTCTGCGGACGAGATGGAAATCATCGATCAGGTTACAGCTGATATCCTGAGTATCCCGCAGATCGGCTGTACTGCATGTAAGTATTGCTGTGACGGATGCCCGATGAGTATCAGTATTCCGGATGTGTTCCGTACGATCAACACGCTCAGAAGATATCCGGATGACTGGCGTTCCAAGAATTTCTACTCCGGCGTGGTTTCCCGCCACGGGAAAGCAGCCGATTGTATCGGCTGCGGCCAGTGTGAGAGCGTATGCCCGCAGCACCTGCCGATCATTGAGCTTCTGAAGGAAGCGGCATCGATCCTGGATTAATAAGAAACGACCAAACGACATTTTTAGATAAGACAGAAGAGTATAGGTGGATCTATGAAAAAGAGAGCTTTATTTATCGGTGGTACAGGTACCATCAGCACAGCAATCGTAAAGCGACTGGTCAATGACCTGGATTGGGAAGTATGGGTGTTGAATCGCGGTAACCGCGCAGATGTTTTGCCTGAGGGCGTGCATCAGGTAATTGCGGATATCAACGATGAGAAAACTGTACTGGAAAAACTGGGTGATACCACTTTTGATTCGGTATGTGAGTTCATAGGTTTTACCGTATCCCAGGTCGAACGCGATTATCGCCTTTTTAACGGCAGAACGAAGCAGTATATCTATATCAGCTCTGCCTCTGCCTACCATAAGCCGGCAGCAGGTTATATCATCACGGAAGGCACGACACTGGCGAATCCGTACTGGCAGTATTCCCGAGACAAGATCGCCTGTGAAGAGTTCCTGATGAAGAAGTATAAAGAAGAAGGATTCCCGGTCACGATCGTCCGCCCGAGCCACACATACGATGAGCGTAATGTACCTCTCGGTGTGCACGGAAAGAAAGGTTTCTGGCAGGTCATCAAGAGAATGCAGGAAGGAAAACCGGTCATCATTCAGGGCGACGGTTCGAGCCTTTGGACATTGACATGGAATGCCGATTTTGCGATCGGTTATACCGGACTTATGGGCAACCGTCATGCGATCGGTGAAGCTTTCCAGATCACATCGGATGAAGTTCTGACCTGGGATCAGATTTATGCCACCATTGCGGATGCACTTGGTGTACAATTACATGCATATCATGTATCGACCGATTTCCTGCGTGCAGTGGGAGATCCCTGCGGCTACGACTATACCGGTTCGCTTCTGGGCGACAAGTCTGTATCCGTCGTATTTGATAACACAAAACTGAAGCGTACTGTTCCGGACATGCAGACGAATGTACGATTCGATATGGGCGTGCGTATCGCGCTGGACTATGTCCTCTCTCATAAAGAGTGCCAGATCGAAGATCCTGAGTTCGATGCCTGGTGTGACAAGGTGATCGCTTCCATAGAAAAAGCGAAAGAAACTTTCTAAGGAGTACGAAATATGAAAATGTTGAATGTTGTAAACGGACCGCAGAATATCTCGAGGATCATTCTGGGATGTATGCGTATGCCGGCTTTAAGCGTAGAAGACGCTGCAAAGATGATTGCTACATCGCAAGAACTTGGAATCAACTATTTCGATCACGCGACCTGCTATGGTGACGGCGAAGCAGAGACCCGTTTCGGAGATGCGCTTCCTTTGACAGGCATCAAGAGAGAGGACATCTATCTTCAGAGTAAGTGCGGTCTGCATTTTGACCGTCAGGAATTCGACTGGAGCAAAGGAGATATCCTGGAAAGCGTAGACGGTATCCTTTCCCGTCTGAAGACAGATTACCTCGATGCATTACTGCTGCATCGTCCGGATGTGCTTTTTGATCCGGAAGAAGTCGCAGAGGCTTTCGATATCTTAAGCAGTTCAGGCAAAGTCAAGCATTTTGGTGTCAGTAATGTAACTCCGGGCCAGCTGGATCTTCTGAAGAAATACGTGAAGCAACCGTTGGTATTTAACCAGCTTCAGCTTTCACTGGATCAGTCCCAGCTGATCGATACGCCGTTATATCTCAACAACAAGACGACGGACATGTCTATCGATAGAGACAATGGTACTCTCGAGTATTGTCGTCTGCACGATATCACGATCCAGGCCTGGTCTCCGCTTCAGATCGGCATGTTCAAGGGATGCTTTGTAGATCATCCGGATTTCCCGAAACTCAATGAGGTAATGGGACGAATCGGAGAAACATACGGGGTTTCGAAGACGGCGATCGCCATCGCATGGATCCTTCGTCATCCGGCGAAGATGCAGGCGATTGCAGGTACAATGAATCCGGATCATCTGAAGGATATCTGTGATGCGACGAAAGTCGATCTGACACACAAAGAGTGGTATGACCTGTATCTTGCATCCGGCAAATTCCTGCCGTAATACAAAGAAGGAGCGTGAATACTATGCAGAAAGTTAAATGGGGTATTTTAGGAACCGCGAACATCGCAAGATGGGGCACGATCCCGGGTATGAAGCAGGCGGTAAGCTGTGAGCTTTATGCGATAGCAGGAAGAAATCCGGAAAAAGCCGAAGCATATAAGAACGAATATGGTTTTGAAAAAGCATACGGAAGTTACGATGAACTGATCGAAGATAAGGATGTTCAGGCTATCTATATTCCGCTTCCGAATGACCTGCATCTGAAGTATGTTAAGGCAGCGCTTCAGCATGGTAAGCATGTTCTCTGTGAGAAGCCCTTGGGCTTAACTGCAAATGAAGTGCGTGAGATGTTTAAGACCGCAAAAGAAAACGGTGTATATCTCATGGAAGCATATGCTTATCTTCACAGCCCATATGTCGAAAGCCTGAAGAACGATGTAAAGAGCGGCGTTATCGGAGACATCGACTATATCGAATCTGCATTTATCACGCAAGGCTATAAAGAAGATTTCCGTCTCCATAAGGAGCATGGCGGTGGCGCCATGTACGATCTTGGCTGTTATTGCACGACCATGATCCTGTCCCTGATCGATTCGGAACCGGCATTCGTTAAGGCCAGTTCCGAATATTCTGACTTGGGTGTAGATCTGAATACTGCGGCGATCATCCGCTTTCAAAATGGTGCAAGAGCATCCTTTAATGTCGGCATGATCCTTGGTGAGAACACGAATTCAAGATTTGACCGACTGTTCATTCATGGTACGAAAGGCTCGATCCGCTCGGATGTTGAGTACAATCAGGAAGGCAAAGTCAGCTATAAGGTGTATACGAAAGACGGAGTCACAGAAAGCAGTATTTCCGTTCCGCAGAATTATTCATTGGAGATCGAACAGCTCAGCCGTTGTATCCTTTATGGAGAGACGCCTTTCATTACACCTGAGTTTTCGATCCGCAATGCAGAGTTGATGGATAAGGTCTTTGAAGAGATCGGTTTTTACGCATAGGAATTGACGGAAATATCATGCATTCTGGAGTCCTCGAACCCCGCGTATAAGGTATAATAGACATATACTGCGACCTTGAGGTGAGAAAGATGGGCTGGACGAAAGAGACGATCCATGCGATCGTGGAGAAGCAGCGGGAGTTCTTCTTGTCGGGGAAAACACTGGATGTGTCTTTCCGGCTGAAGATGCTTGATGCGCTGTATGACGGGCTGAAATCTCATGGGAAAGATGTGGAAGACGCGATTTCTAAAGATCTGGGCCGTCATCCTCTGGAGTCTTATTTCTGTGATGTCGGCGCGACGCTTACAGAGATCTCGGAGATCCGTTCGCATCTGAAAAAGTGGGCGAAACCCGATCGGAAATTCAGCGGACTCAAATGCTTCCCGAGTATCTGGACACGGATCTATAAACTTCCTTATGGCGTGACACTGGTCATCAGTCCTTTTAACTTTCCAATCTATCTGTCGCTTGTCGTGGTGGCGACTTCGCTTGCGGGTGGAAACACGGTCATATTAAAGACCAGTTCCAAGTCTTCTGCCTGCACGGAAGTGCTGAAGACGATAATCCACGAGACGTTCCCTGAAGAGTATGTGACACTGGTGGACGGCGGACATGATATTGCTGATCTCTGTCTGGAAGAACGCTTCGATAAGATCTTTTATACCGGGTCGCCGAAGGTGGGTGTGCATGTCATGGAGATGGCAGCGAAACACCTGACGCCTGTGGCGCTGGAACTTGGCGGTGAAACAGGAAACTGGTGCGTCGTGCGAAAAGATGCGGATCTGAAGGATGCGGCCAGAAAGATCGCGTTCTTTAAGCTCATGAACAGCGGGCAGATCTGTATCAATATCAATCAGATCGCAGTGGCATCGGAAGTCGCCGATGCTTTCCTGCAAGAGTTGAAAGCTGCGTTTATAAAACAGATAGGGGAGAGCGCGATCGACAATCCGGAGTATCCGAGACTGATCAGCGCAAGTGCTTTTGAAAAATGCAAGAGCGAAGCGGAAGAGTATAAGGATCGCATTGTGTTTGGTGGAAAAGGCGATGCGGAAAAGCTCCGCTTCGAACCGACGATCATATACCCGATCAGAATCGATGAACCTGTTGTGCAGCATGAACTCTTTAATCCGCTCCTGCCGGTCGTGCCTTATGAGGACAGCAGGATCGATGAGCTGATGGACACGATCAACAGAAGAGAGCATGGACTTGCACTCTATGTATTTACAAAGAATAAGAAGTGGGCAAAGAAAGTGATGGCGACCCAGCAGTATGGCGGTGGTTGTGTGAATGAAGTGTGCCTGCATCTTATGGTGAAGGGCGCGCCTTTCAATGGTACCGGACATTCAGGCATGGGATCGTACCATGGTATATGGGGATTCCGGGAATTTACACACCAGAGTACAGTGCTTTTCGGTTCGAACCATTTCAATCTTCCGATGCGGGAACACCCGTACAGTGGAAAGAGCGGAGAGAAGAAAAGAAAACTTCTCAATCTTTTTTTACGTTAGTGATATAATCGATTACAAGTAAGCAAGAACGGAGGGAAAGATTATGTTGTTCGAAAAGGAAAAAGTGAAGTTAAGTGAAAGAGAACGACAGATGCGTGCTATGGAAAGAGAGCAAGCTGTAGTTCTTGGCAACAGATTTAAGTTACTGTTTATAATTCACGTTGCTTCGGTAGCAGCATCTTTTGCTTCGTATGTTGCCACATACCTTGAGGCCGGATTTGGTGTGATCGCCGTGATCTCCGGTATCAGTCTTGCGATGAGCATTCTTTTTGCTGTGATCCTTTTTATGCTGGGAAAATATAACAGTGAATTCACGATGGCGGGTCTGACCTTTATCATGGCGCAAATTGCCACCTTCTGTCAGTCGATCAGTCCTTCGGGAGTTTCTATGATGTTCTCGATCATGGCCGCTGCTCTGAGCGTCGGGTATGTTATCAAGTTCACTTCCGGAATGGAAGCCTGTGTAACACATGCTGATGGCTATCTTGCGGAATCCTGGGAAAAGTTCAGAAACTACTTTATTTATGTAACGATTTTTACTGTCTGCTGCACGGTGATGGTGTTCTTCCCGGGTATTTTGAAGGTATTAGCTGCGATCGGGATCTTATTGGCTGCGATTGTAGCGCTTATTCTTTCCGTTTGGCAGATCGTTCTTTTGTATCGCTCGGCCAATACCATGACTGCTTTCAGTCAGACGCCGATCGATGAATGATTGATTTGACAGTGCTTTTTGCAAAAAATGATAAATCCGAGAGCGTAGGATAAGAAGATAATGCAGCCACCGGATGGTATGCTGTTTTCAGTGATTGAAATACCCGAAATTCTGTAAAGGAGAATATGCTAATGAATGATACATTGAGAGTTCTTGAATCCAGAAGAAGTTGCAGAAGCTTCAAACCGGATATGGTCAAAGAAGAAGATCTGAAGGCGATCATTAAGGCCGGTACTTTTGCGGCTACCGGTATGGGCAGGCAAAGCCCGATCATTATCGCGGTAACAGATAAGAGTATGCGTGATCAGATCTCGGAAGAGAATAGAAAGGTCGGCGGCTGGGGCGAAGGCTTCGATCCGTTTTATGGTGCTCCTGTTATCCTGATCGTGCTCGCAAATAAAGATGTCGTGACACATGTATACGATGGTTCACTGGTCATGGGAAACCTCATGAATGCTGCAGAGAGCCTCGGTGTGGCCAGTATCTGGATCCACAGGGCAAAAGAAGAGTTTGAATCTGATTTCGGTAAGTCGCTCCTTGCAAAACTTGGTATTACCGGCGAGTACGAAGGAATCGGACATTGTGCACTTGGTTATGCTGCAGAACCGGCAAAAGAACCGGCTGCCAGAAAAGAAGATTATGTGTATTACATCTGATGCATAGCGGCATTAGGAGTCTTTATGAAGATTTACGATATTTCACAGGAAGTCTTCGGATGCGCGGTATATCCCGGCGATCCGACTCCTGAAAAAGAGATCAAACTGAGGATCGAAGATGGTGCGGTCTGTAATCTGAGTGCACTGCATATGTGTGCCCATAACGGAACGCATGTCGATGCGCCTTACCATTTCCTTAATGACGGTAAAAAGATCGATGAGGTCGATATTTCAAAGTTTATCGGTTATGCGTATGTGGCAGAACATAACGGAGATCTTTCTGCTTCGGATGCGCAGAACATTCTGGAAAAAGCCGAAGCAGCGGATAAGCGTGCTGCCGAAAGGATCCTGATAAAGGGTGATGTTACGGTTACTGCTGAGGCGGCAAAAGTATTCGCACAGGCGGGCATCCTTCTTTACGGAAATGAATCGCAGACGGTCGGTCCTCTTATGGCGCCGATGGAAGTACACCTGATCATGTTGGGGGCTGAAATCGTTCTGCTTGAGGGAGTACGGCTTTCGGAAGTGCCGGAAGGTGTGTATATTCTTCATGCCGCACCGCTGAATCTCGGAGGAGCGGAGGGTGCACCATGCCGGGCGACACTGATGAAACTCGAAGAATAAGTGCTTTTGGAGAGAAAAATGGGAAACAAGCTTAAAGTATTGATGCTGAACGGAAGCCCGAGAGAAAGCGGCAATATCGCACTGGCGTTCCGTGAGATGGAGCAGGTATTTGCGGAAAATAACGTGGAATTCGAGAGCATTCAGCTCGGAAAAATGGATATCCGCGGATGTATCGCATGTGAGACATGTAGAAAGAACCATAAGTGTGTGTTCAATGATATCGTCAATGAACTGGCGGTGAAGTTTGAGCAGGCGGATGGTCTGGTGATCGGTTCGCCTGTCTATTATGGTTCGGCGAATGGTACATTGATGTCGGCACTGCAGAGACTTTTCTACAGTACGTCTTTTGATAAGAGCCTGAAGGTGGGAGCAAGTGTAGTCAGCGCGAGACGTTCCGGCTGCACGGCTACTTTCGATGAATTGAATAAGTTTTTCACGCTTTGCAACATGCCGGTTGCGACAAGCCAGTACTGGAACAACATCTATGGATGGGAACCAGGTGAAGGCAAGGTCGACGATGAGGGCAGACAGGTCATGCGTGTTTTAGCCAGAAATATGGTTTTTCTCATGAAGAGTATTGCACTCGGGAAAAAGGAAGTAGGACTTCCTTATGAAGAAGACCGTGTCTGGACGAATTTTACCAGGTAGTCTATTTTATCCATAACCTCAAACAATAAAAAACACATCCTGTGAATTGGGGTTCGCAGGATGTGTTTTTTTCGGCATATTGGGAAATGATATTGCGTCATTCCTTGGTTCAGATTATAATCGACAAGTGTCGATTATACAATCGGCAATAATGCGGAATATGTTGTGAAATCAACAGATTTGAACGATGTGTATACTTTGTTGTGAAAGTGCTTTTTGGATTGGAGAGAAACGATGGAAAAGGAAAATGTACGAGTTGCTATGACTAAGCAGATGCTTCTCGATGGTCTTGAAAAATGCATGAAACGGAAAAATATCGATAAGATCACGGTCGCCGAGCTTTGCCGTGAAGCGAAAGTGAACCGGGCTACGTTTTATAACCACTACGAAATGCCCAAGGATATCCTGATCGAAGCGGGTATGGACCACGCGAAACAGGTTTATGAGATCTATAACGCTGACAGTAGTTTATCTCACGAGGAGCGAGTGCTTAAAGTTCTGGAGTTTCTTTATGAAACAAGGGGCCATCTCAAGGTCGTGCTTGCTGCCGGCGCAGATAAGTACTTGAAGCAGACTTCCGAGAGCTTTTTTCTTTCAACGTATTTTGCCGGGATCGATTACCGTAAGGAATTGGATCTGAATGACGATGCGGAGTGCCGGTTGGTGGCGAACATGTTCTGGACTTCTTCCTACACGATCCTGAGGCAATGGCTAACGGAAGAAGATCAGAAGACACCGAAAGAAATGCTGGAGCTTTTTCATAAGCTCATATTACGGAAAAATACAAATCGTTATCCGCTATGGTTTCAAGAGGGCTATGCTGACGCGTAAATGTGAAATATAATAGTATGTGAATGACATTTATAGATTGACGTAAACATAAGGATTTTCTTTTAACTCGGGGGCGGGAATATGGGTGAGAAGAGAAGATTTCACATCGATGAACGATACGTTACCGTCAATCTGACGTTAAGCATTATATTGTACTCTATGGTCGTTCCTTTCTGTATTTATCTTTGTGTAGATAATTACATCCGTGGAAACAAAGTAGTAGCCAGATTTGCATTGTTCTGTGCTGTGATGACGGCCATAGCTATTGTGAACTTTTCCATTTGTAAATTCGGTAAGAAGAAACGCAGGTGGCTGATGCATCTGGCGATCAACATCCAGTGTTTCGTTTACTGGATCACTTTTTGCTTTTTTCTATATACAGGTGGAACAAGTGGAACGAGCATCTTTCTTTTCTTTCTTGCCGTACCTGTTGTATTCTACTTTTTCAATCTCTCGTATGGACTATACTTCAACATGGTCTTTTTCCTGATCATGGTCGTGTATATGAATACACCACTTAGGGAAATGGGTTACCGATTCCCGGAATCTTATTATTCTCGTCTTCCCATGATGTATCTGGTAAACGTTATCATGTGCGGAATTGCGCAGTATGAGACGGTCAAAGCGAAGATCAAACAGGACAATGCACTTGAAGAGGCAAGGCGCGCGAGCGAAGCGAAGACAGACTTTCTGGCGAATACCAGCCATGAGATCCGTACGCCGATCAATGCGGTTCTTGGTATGAATGAGATGATCCTTCGTGAATCCGCGAAAGCAGAAAAGCTTTCTGTCAGCGATCCGGTGGTATATCACGATGTGTTCAGAAAGATAAGGCATTATTCCGGCAATGTCGATAGTGCCGGCAGTAATCTGCTTTCAATCATTAACGATATCCTTGATTTTACGAAAATCGAGGAAGGTAAGATGGATATTGTCGAAGTCGAGTATCAGCTGAGTTCTCTGATCAACGACGTCAGCAATATGATCTATTTCAAGGCAAAAGAAAAGAACCTGAAGTTTGAGACGGAAGTCGATGAACAACTCCCGGACCGCCTTTTCGGAGATGTGGTACGTGTCAGACAGGTCATAACGAATATTCTAAACAATGCAGTGAAATATACGGATCAGGGCAGTGTCACTTTTAAGGTGGATGGTATCCGGACAAACGATACCCAGAACGGGAAAAAAGTCATGAATCTGGTCGTCAAAGTATCCGATACGGGTATCGGTATCAGCAAAGAAAATATCGGAAAACTTTTCGGAAAGTTCGAACGTGTGGATCTTGAGAAAAACAGCACGAAAGAAGGCACAGGACTTGGACTGGCCATTACGAAGATGCTTCTGGATATGATGAACGGCGAGGTTAAGGTGGAAAGTACATATGGCGTGGGTTCTACCTTCACGATCACGATACCGCAGATCGTTCTGTCAGAAGAGCCTGTGGGTGATTTTGCCGAAAAATTCGAAAAGAGCCTGGGAGAGAAAAAGGCATATCACGAGAGTTTCCGTGCGCCAAATGCGAATATCCTGATCGTGGATGATACCAGGATGAACCTTGTTGTAGCGACGGAATTTCTGAAGGAGACGCTTGTTCAGATCGATACTGCTTCCGGAGGAAAAGAAGCAGTGGAAATGGCGCTGGCTAGAAAGTATGATGTGATCCTTATGGACCAGAGAATGCCGGAGATGGACGGAGAGGAAGCGCTTCGTGAAATCAAGAGCCATAGTGAAGGCCCGAATATCGAAACACCGGTGATCTGCCTTACTGCCGACGCAGTGGTTGGTGCGAGGGAGAGATATCTTTCCAAGGGTTTCAATGATTATCTTACGAAACCGATCGACAGCACCTATCTGGAAACGATGCTGAAAAAGTACATTCCGAAAGAGAAGATCGAGATCATATCTGAAGAGAATAATGCAAACGTTGAAACGAAAGAAAAGAGTGAAGAATCTTTCCTGGAGAGCCTTCGTGATGGTGGTATCAATACGGCAGAAGGATTGTCCCATTGCGGTTCTGATGAAGGATTCTACCGGTCGATCCTGCTTGAGTATGAAAAGAGCGCAAAAGAGAAGAAAACAGATCTGAAGAAATACCTGGATAATGGCGACCTGAAGAATTACGGAATACTGATCCATGCGCTTAAAAGTGCATCTAGGACGATTGGCGCCGAGGTGCCGGGCAAGCTTGCGCAGGAACTCGAAACCGCCTGCAATAACGAGGACCGGGAGTATGTTCTTTCGCACCATGATATGTTCCTGAAAGAGTATGAACATGTTCTGATTACAATTGAAAAAGTCGTATCCGAAAAAGGCCAAAACGCAGAGAGTGATTTTGGCGACGATGAAGTGCTGGAGTTTTTACCTGATTCCGATCGATAATTCCTTGTCAAAAATCAGTGAGTAAAATATACTGGTTTAGAAAGAAACGGGGGGACGTCCAATTTTTGGGCAATATAAGAGGGAAATGAGGTAAAAAAGAATGTATCGGAATTATCAGGAAGACGAGATCGATCGTTATTTCAAAGAGCAGGAAGGCGGGTTTGCCAAGAAAGATCCGGATGAGTTTACGCCGGAACCTTATGTCGATGAACGCGAAGTCATGAGAAGAAAGATTGAGCATGAGGAAAAAGTAGCTCGCTGTTCTGTGTTTGCTAAGAAATATATGCTCTTGTTTATGATCCTTATTGGTGGAATTGCGTTGAGTGCTTTATCCGTGGTACTCGCTATACTTGCGTTTGCCACTCCGAGTTTCGTCAAGACCATCTCGACCGTAATTATCATTTTGTCCTTTTTATCCTTTGCGATTTCTGTAGGATATGGTCTGGTGCTGGTTTCGCTGGGAAACTACTACCGGGATTTCCGAACGGCCGGTTTGCTTTATATGGTTAACGGTGCAATGTCAGCTCTTTATAATTCCATAGGCGGTGGGCTCGGATTTCTGTTTCAGATCACTGCAGCTGTGGCTTCTGTTATGTACATGTTGAAGTTTGCATCTGCGATGAGTGCAAGTTTTGAAAATGTTGCCTCCTATATGTCGATCTCATGGGATAACTTTAGGAAAGTCTTTATCTATGTATATGCAGGTATTGCTATTCTGACATTGGGTTCTTTTGTGCCGATCCTCGGTATATTTGCATCACTGTTTCTTCTGGTCCTTTCTGTTGTGGCAATTGGTGTTTCTATCTGGCAGATCGTGCTTATCTTCAAATCTTCCAGAGTTATGAAGGAGCATGCTGATTCGATCTTTGCGGGCTGATCAGATAATAAAAACTATGCTTATGATTCGGTGTGTCTTCGGGTACACCGAATATTTTTTGCAAATTTCCGAAATGTGTGTAACCATTTTGGTAGAAAACTCTACTTATAGGGAAAGAGAGAAGAGGAAGTGATGGAAAAATGAATCGGACAGACATAATCGATCTTTATTTCGAAAGAAATGAAGCAGCGATCAGTGAGACGATGAAATGCTACAATTCCCGACTGCTCAGGTTTGCAATGCGCTTTCTTTCCGATAAGAGAGATGCTGAGGAATGTGTAAACGATGCCTACGCACGTGCATGGAGCACAATTCCGCCAAATCGTCCTGAGAATCTGTTTGCATATCTCGCTGCAATTTGCCGTAATTCGGCGCTGGATGTTATCAAGAAGAACTCGGCGCAGAAGAGATCGGCGCAACTTGTGGAACTGACATCTGAGATGAACGAATGCATTCCTGATCGAAGCGGTATTTCCGATGATCGAAGCGAAGAACTTGCCGAGTGTATTAACGAATACCTGGGAACTCTCCCAAGGGAAAAACGGGTGGTATTCGTTGGCCGGTACTGGTACAACGAATCCATTTCGGAAATCGCAAAGAAGACAGGCTATTCACAGAGTAAAGTCAAAACTATGCTTCACCGGATGAGAGAAGAACTGAAGACGCTCATTGAAAGAAAGGACGGATCACTATGAACGAACAGGAATATATGAAGGTCACCAGCAAAATCGATGAGAACTATATCAACGAGTATAAGATCGTCACAGCTAAGCATAATATCAGTGTCAGAAAGAAGATCCGGACCAGTATTCTTGTTGCTGCAGCCGTAGCCTTAATGATACCTGCCACTATATATGCGTCTACCAAACTCACTCATCGTGATAAAGTCGGCATCTACTATAGTGAAGAGGGGGCGCAGATGATCGAGAAAAGCCTTCAGGACAGCGGATTTACGGTAGAAAACGGCAAGATCCGGCTGACAGTAGACGTGATGATGTGCGATGGCAATTACGTAACGGGCGTATATACGCTGACTGCACTCACTGAAGATGCGAAGAAGCATCTTGATACCCAGACCAATTTGCGTTATTACGCAGATACCGGTGAGTGGATATGGGGAGGCGGCGGCTTTCAATCCTCTGATGGATCATCGAGGACCGAAAATGAGGTTTCCTGGTCCTTCCGATATCCTGTCGCAAATTCAGTCGTCGATCGTTCACGCCCGACAAGAATCGAGTTTTTTGAAGATTTCGAAGGCGATGAACCATTCAAATATGACGGGTTCAGAATCACCGGTGATTATACTTATTACGAAGGTATCTATTTCGATCTCATATCTGAGCCGAACATTCCTACCAGGATTCTCCGCTCGCAGGAAGGAAAAGAACTTACGTTGTCTGCTTTTGGAATCAGCATGCTGGATGAGGACCGGGATCCCTTTAAGGAGGAAATAAACGAAGGAACGACATTAGAGAGCCTGGTCATCATAACGACGGATGGTAATCGTACTGATATCATGGCAGATCTTGGAATATCCGGAATCTTTACCAACGGAGGCGGAAGTATCGTGGCGGCACAAGGTACGACGCTTGAGATCACGGGCGATGTAGGAAGAGAAAACTTCAGTCTCAGATTCGGAAACGCTATGAATATTGATAACATCAGCGGTGTTGAAATCAATGGTGTTGCATATATGGCTGAGTAATCCATTCCCAATGTATATGTGTAATTGAGGTGAAAAAATGAAATACGCAAAAAGAGCATTTATGCTGCTCGCGACAGCAGTGGTCGCGGGGGGCCTGGTTGGTTGCGCGCCAAAAACAAAAACTTCGGAAACAGAAATTGAAACGTCCAGACGTTCAGAGCCGAATGACCAAATAGTAGTAAATGCTTCCGGATCGGAAAAAAGTGAACAAACTGAAGAGAAAAAAGAAGTGACGACCATTACCTTTGCGATTCCTGATTTCTGTCATATGAACAACAAGTATGTGAAGATGGTAAACCAGGAGCTTCTAAAAGACGGCCATCCGTATCAATTGGAGTTTAAAAGCTTTGAATATGATCTTGAAGAGAATGAATACTTCGAGAATTTGGAAAAAGAACTGAAAGACGGCAGCATCGACGTTACATTCTTAGGCTTTGGTGATTCGAGTAATAGTGTGTATAACCTCATCAACTCTGGAGCGGTACAAAATCTGGATCAGATCCTTACATCAGGAAATGGAAAAGTAGTCTATGATGCGTTCCCCAAGGCGTTGTGGGAAGGAGTGAAGTGTAACGGACATATTTACTCCATTCCGAACAGCACGGCTACTGATGATGGTTTATATGTGGCGTTTAACAGGAAATACATCTCTGATGATGTGATCGAAAAGTGGGACGGCACTATCGAAGGACTTTACGAGATCGTCAGAAATGTAAAGTGGGATGATGAAGCAGCACCACGCGTTCAGTATCTTGTGAGTGATTATGATTTCTGCCCGATGATTCATTGTGAGATCAGAAATGGCCTGCTTTATGACTATGACTCCGTGAAGATAGAGAATCCGTTGGAATCGGAGAAATTCGTCGACTTTTTGCAGGTGCTCGACCAGATGAAAAACAAAGGGTATTTTTCTAAACACATGACGTATTTCCAAAACTTGTCGTATGTCGATGAGGCGGAAAACCTGGAATCCGGAAATTTCCTCGTAGTAATAGATGTAGGTGTTCCCAATGAAATGTATCAGACAGATGGTTTCACCATTAAGACGTTTCCATCGTATATTGCAACAAGGATCAATGGTTCGATCGGTATTTCAAGCAGTGCCGACAATATCGATGACATCATGGATTTTCTGGGACTTTTATACGGTGAGAGTAAATACGGAAATATACTCGTTTACGGTATGCTGAATGAGAATTATCAGATCAAAGACGGACTTGTAGTAAACATGGACGGCTCTGACATAGAAGATAACTATCTGGCAAAAATGTGCATCAATCTTTTTGCAAATATCTATCCTGTTAAGGATGAAAACTTTAAGGTGAACCGCAAGAAAGCATATTTCTCATTCTATGATGATGTGAAGAATTCACCGTTTATAGGATTTCAAGCAGCTTCCTCTAATAGTGCGGTTTCGGATGATCTTGATGGGTTCCTTCAGGTGCTGAAACAGAATTCAATGAAAGAAGCACTCAAGGAGTTTTCTGAAAAACTTAAGGCGGATGGTATCGATGAGTATTTGAACACTGTGATCACACAGTGGGAGACGTATCAGAAGGGATAAGTATTCCGCATATGCCTCGGCAAAAGCCGAGGCATTTTTGTGTTTCTTTATCGATGATCAAATAATGGTGATGTTCTGTGAAAAACAGTAGCGGAATAGTGCTTTTTTAGACAAAAACTGATAGACTTCATGTCAAAGATTAAGAAGTATGCTATTTCGACTAGTGATAGTATATGCGATGCTAAACTCGAATAACAAAGAAGAAACACAAAGGATTCATGAATGATTAGTGTATTGTTTATCTGTCATGGGAACATCTGTCGTTCTCCCATGGCTGAATTTATCTTGAAAGATATGGTGGAGAAAGAGGGTATAGCCGATTCTTTCCATATCGAATCTCGTGCGACAAGTACAGAGGAGATCTGGAATGGAGTCGGAAGTCCGGTATATCCACCGGCGAGAGAAGAACTTCGGAGAAACGGGATCGGCAAGACGCCATTTACGGACTTTTCCGAAAAGCGGGCAAGACAGCTCCGGTATGATGAATACGATGAGTATGATTTCCTGATCGGTATGGATTCCATGAATATGCGTAATATCGAGCGTATGACCGGACATACCAGAGGCGGGAAGATCAGAAAACTTCTTGAGTTTACCGGGTCTGATCGTGATGTAAGTGATCCCTGGTATACGGGTCAGTTTGGAGATACATACCGTGATTGTGTAAACGGATGTAAGGCATTTTTGGATTATCTTCGGCAAGAGAAGATGATTTGATCTTCGAGGGAGAAACATGGCGAATAAAAACGTGACTGACATGACGGTAGGTAATCCTACCCGACACATTTTGAAGTTTACTCTGCCTCTTCTAATCGGAAATCTTTTCCAACAGCTGTATAACATGGTCGACTCTATCGTTGTAGGTCGTTATGTAAGCGCGCATGCTTTGGCTGCGGTAGGTGCCTGTGGTTCTCTGAACTTCCTGTTCTTTTCATTGAGCTCCGGTCTTGCTGTCGGTATCGGAATCATCGCATCGCAGTATTTCGGTGCCAACGATGAGAAACAGTTGAAAAAAACAATTGCGAACTCGATCTATGTTCTTGCATCTTCCGCGCTGGTCGTTACGCTTATCGGTTTTTTTCTTGCAGGACCGATCCTTCGACTTTTGCAGACTCCGGATGAATATGTGGCAGACTCGATCAGTTATTTCCGGGTGACCTGTTTAGGTATCGTCGGCGTGGCATTTTATAACGGCGTTGCAGCCTTGCTGCGTGCTGTCGGAGATTCCAAGACACCACTTTATTTTCTGATACTGAGCAGCATCATTAACGTGTCTTTGGATCTGGTATTCGTAATCAATTTCGGACTAGGTGTTGTAGGTGTTGCTCTTGCTACGATCATTGCGCAGGCGATCTCGGCAATCGTGTCGATCATCTATGCGTATCACAAAGTCAGCTATTTCAAACTGCGTGGCAAGGATCTGAAACCGGACTATTCCATGATCCGCGACTCGTTCCGTCTGGGTGCTCCGGTTGCACTTCAAAATTCCATGATCGCTGTTTCCTGTATTGCTCTTCAGTCTGTAGTAAACGGATTCGGTCCGGATGTGGCCTCGGCTTACACGATCACCGGCCGTATCGAGCAGCTGGTGCAGCAGCCTTACGGTTCTCTGGGAATGGCGTTGACGTCGTATTCCGGACAGAACATCGGTGCCAAGAAACAGGAACGTGTGGTGGAAGGATTTAAGAAAGCAACATTGATCGTTCTTGGTTTCAGCCTTATCATGCTTCCGTTGTTTTTCTTCCTCGGAAAGTATATCTGCGGTATCTTCGTAAAAGAAGAAGCGGCTGCAGTTATCTCACTTGGTTCAAGTGCTCTTCGTATAACCAGTCCATTTTACTTTGCACTTGGTATGATCTATGTCCCGAGAGCGGTATTAAACGGATGCGGAGATACCGGATTTGCCATGATCAATGGTCTGACTGAGGTCGTCTGCCGTATTGTTTTCTCCAATATCCTGACACGTATTCCGTTCCTGGGATACTGGGGCATCTGGTGCACGACAGGTCTGACATGGGCCTTTACCGCAATCGTCTGCGTAGCCCGTTATCGCGGCGGAAAGTGGAAGTATAAAGCGCTCGAGCATTAGTTATAACAAACTTCATATCATTATCCTTTGACTTTTTATGGTATAATAGATAAATCTATCTTTGGAAGTGGGAGGAAATGAATATGGATGTTGATAAGATTGCGAAATACTCTTCGAACCAGCAGCCGCTCCTTGTTAAGAACGACACGATCGAAGATGCGCTGTTTGAAAAATACGGCGTAAACCGCGGCCTGCGCGATATCAACGGAAAAGGCGTACTGACCGGACTTACCAGAATCTCGAAGATTGTTTCCTTTACCTCCGGCCCTGACGGGAAGCAGGTGCCCTGCCCGGGAGAACTCTGGTATCGTGGTTACAATATCAAGACCTTGATCAAGGAACTTGGTGATCGTGAATTCGGTTTTGAAAAGACCGCATATCTGTTGCTTTTTGGTGATAAGCCGACGGAAAGCCAGCTTCATGAATTCCAGGAAGTACTGGATGAGTGCCGTTGTCTGCCGACAAACTTTACCCGTGACGTTATCATGAAAGCGCCGAGTCATGACATCATGAACTCGATTACGCGAAGCGTGCTTACACTTGCATCATACGATGATGAGTCTACGACTTCTTCTGTGGAGAACAGTCTGAGACAGTGTATCCAGCTGATCGCGCAATACCCGATGTTATCAGTTTACAGTTATCACGCGTATAATCATTACGACAATGACGAGAGTATGTATATCCATCGTCCGAGAAGAGGAAAGTCCGCGGCGGAGAACTTCCTTCTCATGCTTCGTCCGGATCAGAAGTATACTGATCTGGAGGCAAAAGTACTGGATGTCGCCTTGATGCTTCATATGGAGCATGGTGGTGGTAACAACTCTACGTTTACAACACGCGTGGTTACCTCTTCCGGTTCAGATACATATTCTGCCATGGCGGCTGCCATGTCTTCTCTGAAGGGCCCGAAACATGGTGGTGCGAATATCAAAGTCGTGCAGATGATGGACAATATCCGTGAACATGTTTCAGACTGGGAAGATCGGGTTGCGATCAAAGAGTATCTCATGAAGATCTTAAGTAAGCAGGCATTCGATAAGAGCGGTCTGATCTATGGTATGGGACATGCGGTGTACTCTATGAGCGATCCGCGTGAAGAAGTGCTTAATTCCTATGTGGAGGCACTTGCCAAAGAGAAGGGTATGGAGAGAGACTATATCCTCTACAAGAATGTAGAAGAGCTGGCTCCGGAGGCGATCGCCGAGACGAGAAAGATTTTCAAAGGCGTAAGTCCGAACGTAGATTTTTACAGTGGTCTGGTCTATCAGATCCTTGGTATTCCGGAAGAGCTTTTTACACCGTTGTTTGCTACAGCACGTATCGTCGGTTGGAGTGCACATCGTATCGAAGAACTCATCGGAATGAATAAGATCATTCGTCCGGCGTACAAAAGTGTCATGAAGGAAATTGAATAAAATACCGAAAAAATTCAGTATTATCACTAAAATGGGCCGGTTGAATTGCATTCGACCGGCCTACCTGTTATGATTTGGGCATAGTTTCTTCTAAGTTTGTGGGTTTGTAAGTTATACTTCGGGGGGATGATCCTATGTCTAGAAGACGTTGGTTTGCTCTTTTGAGCGCCTTTGTCGTGTGCGCTTTACTTTTGCAGTTCGCGCAAATTCCAGGTTTTGCAGTTGAAACTGTATCTGCCGACAGCGCAGGTTATGTTCAGGTTTCCGCAGTTGCGGGAACGTCAGTCAGTATTGAGAAACAAGTATTCCGAAATGGAGACTTCGAATTCGAACTTAAGATCTCAGGCTGTAAAGATTTCAAAGAAGCAAATATTTCCGTGAAGTTCGACAAGGAGAATTGTATTCCTTCTATTGATGGCGGGCGTCATGGCATTTTCTATGTTTCGCCGTACAAAGTGGAACCGAAGCATACCACTGCATATTCGGCGGATGGAAATACTGTTTCGATCACGACTAAAGATAAACCTGTACTTGATGGTAACGGAAAGATCCGTATAAAGATGGTCCTTAATCAGGAAGCGTACATTTCAAGTGCCAGTGTTGTGTCTGTTTCTCCGGAACCGACACCGACGAATACGCCGACACCGACGAATACGCCTACGCCGACCAATACGCCTACTCCGACGAATACACCTACACCAACCAATACACCTACGCCGACGAACACGCCTACTCCGACAAAAGCGCCGACGAATACACCGACGCCTACAAGAAAGCCAACGGATACGCCGGTTCCGACCAGGAAGCCGACCAATACTCCGGTTCCGACAAAGAAACCTACGAATACCCCGACACCGACAAGTAAACCAACGAACACGCCGGTTCCGACAAAGAGACCGACGAATACCCCGACACCGACAAAAAAGCCGACGAATACACCTACCCCGACTAAGAAACCGACGGGTGCGCCTACGCCGACGAAAAAACCGACTAATACACCTGTGCCGACAAAGCAGCCGACCGGCAAGCCGGTTCCGACAGGAACGGTAACAAATACGCCTGTTCCGACTGTTGTCGTACCGGGTCCGGGAATCGAACAACCGACCGGAACACCGACACCTGCGCCGACAGCTACGCCGGAAACTACGGCAACCCCGACTCCTACCGTCGAAGTTACGCCGACACAAGTTCCGGAAACTTCGGAAGAGGCAACTGCGGAGACCACAGTTGCTGAAAGTGAAACCACGCCTGTATCTGAGAGTACTTCTGCTGCGGATGCCGTTCTCGGTGTTTCCAAGGAAGAGGTGGGTGACGATACTTCTGATCCGTCCGAGAATGGAGAAGGAAGCAAAAAAGAAGTGTTCATACCGACACAGAGACCGGAACTGATGACGGGAACGACGGCATATAAGCAGAAGAGTGAAGCCGGATTCTTTATCTGGTTTGCAATCATATTCATTCTGATCATCATGATCTATCTGCGTTATAACTCGCTGGCCAAGAAGGATATGGGTTTTGTGGAGATCTGCAAAAACTTTATTCCGATCCCGGCTTTGCTGAATCGTAATGCAGGCAGTTCCGCCGGTGTACAGACGCCATCTTCGAATACCACGACTTCGGCGCCGCCGCGTCCTGTGGCAAGTGTAGGACAGAGCTATCGTCCGATCAAGTCTACAGTACGAAAAGAACCCGGTGCTTCGAACGGCCATTCGAACAACGGTTCTGATCTAAAAGATCTGTGATAGAGTAACTTCAGGCTATAGGGAAGCGTCGGCTGATTTGAAAACGGCCGGCGCTTTTGCTATAATATCGGCGAGGGGATAAGCTTAAGAGAGAAGTTAGGGGGATGTTTATGCATGACAGTCGTCGAATTAGACTGCTATGTCTAATTCTCAGTTTACTTTTATACTTGTGTTGTTTCTCAAATCTGATGCCTCGGACAGTCAGAGCCGGATCCAATGCGGAGTTTGTTGCGGACGTCGATGGAAAAGGCCAGTATAACTACGCAAAGATTCGTCTTGTGCTTCAGGAAAAAGATGAGTCCGCTTCATATGGCGGTAAGGTATATGATCAGGGTGCATGGACGGAAACACCGAACATTTCCGTGACTACAGGTTACAGTAACGGAACGATCAGTGTTTATGTGCAGACCAATGATCTCACTCCGATCAAGCCGGCAAAGATCCATGTATGGGTAGCGGTCGAGACCGAAGCCAAGATGCAGATGATGTCGCCTGTATCTTACGATAAGATCGAACCGACACCTGAACCGACTAAAGAACCACCTGCGCCTCCGGGACCTGGACCGGGACCAGGACCAGGGCCAGGGCCGGGACCGGGAAAAGAGACGCCGACACCGACTCCAACGTCAACGCCGACTCCTACGCCCAAGCCGACGAATACGCCGACACCGACTCCGAAACCGACCAATACTCCGACACCAACGCCGACCAATACACCGACGCCCAAACCTACGAGTACTCCTGTGCCGACAAGTACGCCGACGCCGACTGTGATGCCGACCGCAACACCTGTTCCGACAAAGCAGGCTACGCCTGAGCCGACCAAAGCGGTTACGCCTACAACAGCGCCTACCCCGACTACGGCACCAACACCGACAACGCCGGGAACGGGATCTGACCAGACGCCGACACCGGCTCCGACAAATGCGCCGACGACTACACCTGTTGCAACGGTGTCGCCTACGCCGGAGAATGCCGGAATAACGCCGATAGAATCATCAGAAACAACTGCAACGGACAGCTCTGAGGCTGCTCCGACTTCAGCCGATGCGACGGTGCCTGGTGATTCTACAACTGCCGAGGGTGCCGGAATTGTAGGGACCTCGGATGGAGCAGATCCGTCTGATGGAAGCAACGGTGATGGTAATGCACCGTCTTCGGGTGAATCGGGGCCTTTTATTCCGACACAGCATCCCGAACCTGTTTCCGGAACAACGGGATATAAGCAGGAAAGTGAAGCCGGATTCTTTATCTGGTTTGCGATAATATTCATTCTGATCATTGCGATCTATCTGCGATATAACTCACTTTCCAAAAAGGATATGAGTTTTGTAGAGATCTGCAAAAACTTTATCCCGCTGCCGGCATTCCTCAGAAAAGGAAATTCGGGTTATGAGGAAAAAGCATCTGCCAATGTTGCTTCTTCTACAGTTCAGAAGACCGCTAGTGTCGGACAGGTATACAGACCGATCAAATCGACATTGAGAAAAGAGGATACACCTGGCAAGACGGATCTTGATGATTGATGATCACACGTATTCGGGGCGGTTTTTCCGAAAAGTGTGAAACAACTGAAAACATTGTGTTACGTAATGATGCGAATAGCCGATTGAATTGAAATCAATCGGCTATTCTGATATTATAAAGAATAAGGGTATTTCTAATTTATCAATGAGAATTAGGAGCGGTTTTATGAAAGTAACACGTAATAGAAAGTTTCTCTGCGTTTTCATCAGTCTCGTAATCTGTTTGTTCATAGGTTCGGTTGGTTTGCCTGTTCCTCAGGTGTTTGCTGAAGCGACGAGCTGCACGGTCGATATTGATGGTGCGGGAGATAAGAATGAAGCATATATTATTCTGAAGACTGCAGACGGTTCATCAGTCAACTCGGCTAAATCATCGATCGCAGCTTCGGGAATGAGCATTGGTACTTCGGTAGAGGGTGACACGATCAATGTTCATGTTAAATCCAAGGATGGTTCACCGATCCCGGGCACAACAGTAACGGTTTCGGCAGATGTTTCTGAAGGCGCATCGTTGTATCTTGATAAGATCATCTACAACAAGTTTAATACGAATACGCCGACTCCGGTTCCGACGGACACGCCAACACCGGTCCCGACAGATACACCGACTCCGGCACCTACGGACACACCGACACCGATCCCGACAAATACACCTTCTCCGACGCCAAAACCGACGAGAACACCGACACCGGTAGGTGGTGGAGAAACATCTACACCGACACCGAAACCGACGGATACGCCTACCCCGACTCCTAAGCCGACTGATACACCGACTCCGACAGTAGCACCGACGGACACACCTACACCGGAACCGACGGAAACGTCAGAAACTTCAGAAGAGACCACAACTGAAGAAACAACTACGGAAGCGACAACTTCGGAAGAGACAAGCGATGCTTCTACGACAGAGAGTGCTTCCGGAGCGGCAGTAGTAGATCCTTCGGATACGACCGGTCCATCTGATTCAAGTGCAGATGCTACTTCTGAAGAGAGCAGTAAGGCGACAACAAGATTTGTTACACCGACAACATCATTGCTGCCGACAACGGTCAGAAAGAAAGAGGAGAATCCTTACACATTCTTTATCTGGTTTGCCATTATCTTCGCGCTGATCATCATCATCTACCTGCGTTATAATTCTCTTTCCAAGAAGCGTATGGATTTCGTGGAGATCTGCAAGAACTTCATTCCGATTCCTGATTTCATTAAGGAATGGTACAAGAAGAAGAAGGGCGTGGAACCGGAAGAAGACCCCGGTACTGTTGTGAAGAACGGATATCTCCAGAAGCCGTCCGTAAGAGATGCTCAGGCTTTCCGTCCTGCCAAGGCAGCAAGAAAGATCGAGAGTAAGAAGGATGAGCGGATCGATATAGAAGATGATCTGGAAAGTGATATCGACGATCTGGATAATCTCTGATAGAAAGTAATCTGGTTTTCAAAGAATCAAAAAGGATGTTCGGTGAACATCCTTTTTGATTTGCGGCAAAATGAAACAAAAAAGAGGATGTCCGTAAGAACATCCTCTTGTGTGGTGACCCTAAGGAGAATCGAACTCCTGATTGCGCCTTGAGAGGGCGCCGTCTTAACCGCTTGACCATAGGGCCGTGTCACCACCGCTTAAGCGCATGAAAAATAATAACATAAGAAAACGGCCGGCGCAAGTTCTTTTTGCATAAAACTAAAAAAGACTTTTCAGAAAGGGAGTTTCTCTATATACTTTATAGAACAATTGGGATATACTATAAGAGAACATATTTTCGAATTGGAGAAAAGAGCATGAATCAGTATATTCGGGTACGTGGCGCGAGAGAACATAATCTTCAGAATATCAACGTTGACATCAAGAGAGATGAACTTGTTGTGATCACCGGTCTTTCCGGATCGGGAAAGTCATCGTTGGCGTTCGATACTATTTACGCAGAGGGACAGAGACGTTATGTGGAGTCCTTGTCTTCTTATGCCAGACAGTTCCTCGGACAGCTTGAGAAGCCTGATTTTGACAGTATCGATGGTCTTTCTCCTTCAATTGCGATCGACCAGAAGACCACGAGCCGTAACCCGAGATCCACAGTTGGGACAGTAACCGAAGTATATGATTATTTCCGTCTTTTGTATGCCCGTATCGGTATTCCTCATTGTCCGCATTGCGGGAAAGAAATCGAATCACAGTCGATCGACCAGATCATTGAACAGCTGATGGGTTTCCAGGAGGGAACAAGACTGATCCTTATGGCGCCGGTCGTGCGTGCGAAGAAAGGTGAATTCACAAAACTGATCGAGGACTACAGAAAGAGCGGATATGCGCGTATCCGTCTTGACGGTACGATGTACGAACTCGACGAAGATATCAAGATCGAGAAGAATAAGAAGCATAACCTGGAAGTGGTCGTTGACCGTCTGGTGGTAAGAGAAGAAGCACGTTCCCGTCTGAACGATTCCTGTGAAACGGCTTTGAAACTGGCTGATGGACTTTTACTTGTGCAGCTGCAGGTGCCGAAGGCATCAGAAGATGGCGAACGGGTATTTGAAGAGAGCGAAGTGCTTTTTTCTCAGAAACTTTCCTGCCCGGATTGCGGTTTCAGTGTTGAGGAACTGTCTCCGAGAATGTTTTCTTTTAACAATCCTTTCGGTGCCTGCCCGGAGTGCTCGGGATTAGGTTTTCACACGAATGTAGATCCCGAGTTGTGTGTACAGCATCCGGATCTTTCCATCAATGATGGTGCGATCACAACAGCCGGATGGAAGTTTGATGATCCCAAGAGCTGGGGAAGAGCTTTTATCGAAGCATTGTCGGCAAGGTATGAATTCTCGCTTGATACTCCATGGAATAAACTGCCTAAGAAGATCCAGGACATTATCCTGTTCGGAAATAACGGGGAGAAATTGATCATTGATACATCCAACAGTATTTACCGGCGTGACGGGATCTATATGAATTCCTGGGAAGGTGTGGTCCCGAGTGTGGAGCGGAGAAGCCGTGAAGCGTCTTCTGAGGAGATGAAGGAGCACTATGCCCAGTATATGACGATCCGTGACTGCGATTCTTGTCATGGTGCACGTCTGAACCCGATGGCCCTGGCGGTTACTGTCGGTGGAAAGAATATTCATGAAGTCACGGCGCTGCCGATAAGAAAGTGTATCAAGTTCTTCCAGAACCTGAATCTTCGTGTTAGAGAGAAAAAGATCGCGGAGCCGATCCTGAAGGAGATCATGGCCAGACTGAGTTTTATGATCGATGTGGGACTGGATTATCTGACTCTTTCCCGTGCGGCGGCGACGCTTTCAGGTGGTGAAGCACAGCGTATCCGCCTGGCGACACAAATCGGATCGAGCCTGACCGGCGTGCTGTATATTCTTGACGAGCCGTCGATCGGCTTGCACCAGCGCGACAATAACCGTCTACTGGCTACACTTCAGAAACTGAAGAAACTCGGAAATACCGTGCTTGTTGTTGAACACGATGAAGATACGATGCGCGAAGCTGACCAGATCATCGATATGGGTCCGGGTGCCGGTGAGCATGGTGGATTTGTCGTGGGTGTCGGTTCGGCAGAGGAGATCATGAAGATCCCGGGATCGATCACCGGACAATATCTTTCAGGTGAGAAATTCATCCCGGTGCCGGTGAATAGAAGAAAACCGGATGGGCGGTATCTCACTGTCTGTGGAGCCAGAGAGAATAACCTGAAAAATATCGATGTGAAGATCCCAATCGGATTGTTTACCTGCGTGACCGGTGTATCCGGTTCGGGAAAGAGCTCACTGGTGAACGGCATTATCTTGAGACGCCTGGCGACGGACCTGAATGGTGCCCGTCGTTCGAAGGGCCTTTGTGACAAGATCACCGGTGTCGGCCATCTCGATAAGGTAATCTCCATTGACCAGTCGCCGATCGGAAGAAGCCCGCGCTCGAATCCGGCTACATACACAGGCTGTTTTGACATGATCAGAGAGCTGTACGCCAATACTCCGGATGCCAAGGCCCGTGGATATAAGAACGGACGTTTCAGCTTTAACATCAAGGGCGGACGCTGTGAGGCCTGTTCCGGAGACGGTGTAAACAGGATCGAGATGCACTTTCTTCCTGACGTATATGTTAAGTGTGATGTATGTAAGGGAAAGAGATATAACCGGGAGACGCTTCAGGTCAAGTATAAAGGCAAGAATATCTCCGATGTGCTCGGCATGACGGTGGATGAGGCACTGGAGTTCTTCCAGAACGTGCCGAAGATCCGTAACAAGCTGCAGACCTTGTCGGAGGTCGGTCTGGGTTATATCCGGCTTGGACAGCCGGCGACACAGCTGTCCGGAGGTGAGGCGCAGCGTGTGAAACTGGCTACAGAGCTTTCGAGGCGGAGTACCGGTCGTACCTTCTATATTCTGGATGAGCCGACCACGGGATTACACATTGCGGATGTCCATAAGCTTGTTGACATTTTGAACCGCCTGGCCGAAAATGGTAATACTGTTCTGGTAATCGAGCATAACCTCGATGTCATTAAGACTGCGGACCATGTTATCGATCTTGGTCCCGAGGGTGGAGACAAAGGTGGTACAATAATTGCAGAAGGCTCGCCTGAAGAAATCTGTGAGGTAAAGGAGTCATACACAGGTCAATTTCTCAGACCGGTCCTCGAGAAGACCAGAAAGCTCATGGGTGAAAAGATGCCTATGGTCGATGAAAAACAAAAAAAGAAGATCGAGAGGGATGCGTTGGAGATCGCTGTCGGCCCGAAGCCGCGGCGTAAGCGCAAACCTATAGAAGAGTAGGAAAAATAAATGAGTTTATGTACGTTATGTAAGAAAAACGTGGCGGTGGTGTTCACGACCAGATTCGAGAACAACCAGCGTATCAATGAGGGTCTTTGCATCAAGTGTGCTTATGAGACCGGAATCGGCGGTATCGAGGATATGTTTGCCGCCGCAGGTATCAATGAGGATAACATTGATAACGTCACGGAAAAGATGAACCGCATGATGTCCGGAATTGATTCTTCCAATCCCGAGCAGCTGCTCAAGATGCTTGTGGAGAATGATCAGGAACCACCATTCCCGATGGATTTTGAATTCCCGGAACTCGAGAGCGATGACGAAGAAGACACAATCACGGATGAGAGTGACGAATCTTTTGATGAGCCTTCGGAAGAGGGCGGGATGGAGTTCGAGCATCCGGATCGTGAATCCATTTCGGATTTCCGTGAGTTTTTCCTCGGCGGTTCCCGTAATGGTTCTTCCAAGTCGGATAAGAATAAGACCAAGAAGAAAAAGGAAGATCCGAAGTCGAAATACCTTGATGTGTATGGTACAAACCTGACGCAGAAGGCCAAAGACGGAGAGATCGACAAGCTGATCGGGCGTGATAAAGAGATTTCCCGTGTCATCCAGATCCTGAACCGTCGTTCGAAGAATAATCCGGCGTTGATCGGTAATCCGGGTGTAGGTAAAACGGCGATTGCTGAGGGCCTGGCTGTTCGTATTGCCAACGGTGAGGTGCCGCAGAAACTTCTGGATATGAAGGTGTACCTCCTTGATATGATGGCACTTGTGGCCGGAACGCAGTTCCGTGGTCAGTTCGAGAGCCGTATGAAGGGCGTCGTGGATGAAGCTACACGTAAGCAGAATGTGATCCTGGTCATCGATGAGATGCATAACATCATGGGTGCCGGTGATGCCGAGGGTGCCATGAATGCGGCCAATATCCTGAAGCCTGCGCTTGCGAAGGGACAGATCCGTGTGATCGGTTCGACTACACTGGATGAATATCGTCGCCATATTGAGAAGGATTCCGCTTTGGAAAGACGTTTCCAGAAGGTCATCGTAGAAGAGCCTTCCATCGAGGAGTCGATCGAGATCCTTAAGGGAATCCGTGAATACTATGAGAAGCATCACTTTGTCCAGTATCCGGATGATGTTATCGAGTATGCGGTAAATGCATCTTCGAGATATATCATGGACCGCTATCTCCCGGACAAGGCTATCGATCTTCTTGATGAAGCCGGTTCCCAGGCCAATCTGAAGGAAGTGCGTCTGGTTAATCTTGCTTCCATGAAGAAGGAGTACAAGAAACTTGACACTGAGGTGAAGGCTCTGGAGACGCGTATCGAATCTTCGGCTACTCCTGAAGAGATCGAGAAGGAACACCTGTACGAACAGCAGGCAGAGAAGAAGTCCCGTGTATTACGGTTGGAAAAAGAGATCGCATCGCTTGAGGACGATCTGGTTCCGACTGTCATTACCAATGAAGATATTTCACGTGTCGTCGAGATGTGGACCGGTATTCCGGTAAAGAGGATCTCGGAATCTGAATCCGAGCAGCTTCTGAAACTGGAGGAACGTCTGCATGAACGCGTCATCGGTCAGGAGAAGGCAGTAAGTGCACTGGCACGTGCGATCAGAAGAAACCGTTCCGGTTTCGGTAAGGCACATAAGCCGTCCTCGTTTATCTTCGTCGGACCTACCGGCGTAGGTAAGACTGAGCTGGTCAAGGCGCTCGCTGAAGCGATGTTTGCAAGAGAAGATGCTTTGATCCGTATCGATATGTCCGAGTATATGGAAGCCCATACCGTAAGTAAGCTTATCGGTTCTCCGCCGGGCTATGTCGGCTATGACGATGGTGGTCAGCTGACTGAGCGTGTAAGAAGAAAGCCATATTCGGTAGTGCTTTTTGATGAGATCGAGAAGGCACATCCGGATGTGTTTAATATGCTTCTTCAGATCCTGGATGACGGTCGTCTTACGGACAGCCATGGACGTCTCGTGAACTTCGAGCATACGATCCTGATCATGACATCCAATGCCGGTACGTCTTTGAAGGCGAACGGTTTCGGATTTGGTGCGGAAGGTCATATTGCTCTCGAGAACCGTGTGCATACTGTCTTGAAGGAGATGTTCCGTCCGGAATTCCTGAACCGTATCGATGAGATCGTGGTATTCCAGGAACTGACGAAGGAAGAAATCCGTAGGATCGTGGATCTGATGTTGAAGGAGCTTTCTTCGCAGCTGGGAGAGAAGGGTATTGCCTTGAAGGTTTCCGAGGCTGCTAAGGATCAGCTGGCGGTAGAAGGCTACGATGTGAAATACGGTGCTCGCCCGTTGAGAAAGACGATCCAGCGTCGTCTGGAAGATCCGCTGGCGGATATGTTCCTTTCAGGAAAACTGGATAAGGCAGAGGCCGTGACGATCGACTATAAGAATGACGAGTTTACTTTCCATCTTAAGAAGAAGAAGGAGAAAGCCTGATTTCCGTTTGCTCTGGCGTTTAGGTTATGAAGTGGGAGTATAAAAGAATACGAAAAACGAGTTGGGATACGGTTTTCAAGAAAGGTTGGAAACCTTGGCTCCTGTTAGTTGCAGTATGCTTTTTCTTCTCCATGATCGGTGCCCAGAATTCACTGCAGGCGGAAGGTCTTGATTATATCGACCAGTGGCTGGGCTATAAAGATGCGAATTATGAGGCGAATGTCGGATATCTGAAGGACTATGTGGCGGATACGAATGTCATAAAGTCCATGCCGAAGGAAGTCGGCGATATGGCCGTCAATTCTCTTGACTCCATAGCAGCGAGCAATTCCTGGGTGGTTCGTGTCCTGGCGCATAACGCCGCATACTTTGAAAGAAATCCGGGTGAAGTCATAGCGAATATCGTGATCATCGGCGTGATCATGTTCATCGTGAAGTTCTTTATCCTCGATGCATCAAAGGTCGGTCTTTACAGGTATGTCCTTGAGAACCGTCAGCAGGAAAAAGTGCGTTTCCGTCGTTTGTTTGCGCCGTTTCACCTGAAAATGATCCCGCATGTGATCTGGCTCATGTTCCGTTATAGTCTTGTGTTGATCAAGTGGTACATGGTCTTTATTATTCCGGGTATCTATAAGACTTACCAGTTTTCCATGATTCCGTATATTATTGCGGAGAACCCGACGATCAAGTGGAAAGATGCGGTAAAACTCACTAAATCCATGACAAAAGGATATAAGTGGAAGATGTTCGTCACGGATCTTTCCTATATTTATATCTGGCTTCTGCACCTGATCCCGATCGCAGGACTTCTGGTATCGGTCCCGCTTAGTCTTCAGCTTGATGCCGAGTATTACTTTACGCTCCGTAACCGTTCCGGTATCGATCATACGCATCTTCCGGAACAGGCATTTTCCGGGGCGCCTTATGTGAAGAGACTTCAGGATAAGAAGAGAGAGCCGAATATTGTGATATCTGCTCCGGAATATGTACTGGAAGATGTAAATACGAAAACGGCGCATAGAAAAGGACTGTTCCGATTCGACTACAGCCCTTTTGACATAGTATTCATGTTCTTCAGTTTCTGCATGGTCGGATGGATATGGGAAGTCTGCTATGAGTTTGTTGATACCGGACTTCTGGTCAACCGTGGAACCATGTATGGGCCCTGGATCCCGATCTACGGTTTTGGCGGCATTGCGATCGTTCTGCTTCTAAGCCGGTTTAAAGAGAACAAGATCAAGCTTTTCCTGATGACGATGCTTGTCTGTGCGATCCTGGAGTATCTCGGAAGCTTTGCTCTGGAATTCATGTTTAATTCCTCGTACTGGGATTATAAGGAGATGTTCATGAACGTAAATGGCCGTATCTGTCTGGCCGGTCTGATGGCTTTCGGTGTCGGTGGATTGTTCGGCGTGTATATAGCCGGTCCGGCAATCAGCCGTTTTGTAGACCGTTTTAAGAGAAGAACGCAGTTTATTGTTGCCGGTGTGCTGGCGGCGTTGTTTATAACGGACATTATCTGCTGCGCGATCTTCGGATTTAATACCGGCGCTGCTGTTGGCGGAAAAATCGTCTGATAGTAAGGGTTTCCGAAAAAGGAAAAGATCCGCCCGGAAAGGCGGATCTATTTGTTTGTTTTCCAAAAGCACTTGTTCTCAGGAACGGTAGCTTGCGTTGATCTTTACGTAGTCGTAAGTAAAGTCGCAGGTCCACATTCTATCACTGTATTCTCCGTCGTTCAGCTCGATCTGGATGAGGATGTCGTGTTCGGAGAGCTTCTCCTTGGCCACGTCTTCGTCAAAGGGGAGAGCGACACCGTTCTCGTAGACAGGAAGACCGGAAAGTGTCATGCTGATCTTGTCCGGGTCGATATCCGCTCCGGAATAGCCGAGTGCGGTGATGAAACGACCGCAGTTGGCGTCCTGGCCGAAAATAGCTGTTTTACAAAGAGGAGAACGGCAGACGGCCAGTACACAGAGATAAGCATCGTTCGGTGTTTTTGCGCCGTTTACGACGACTTCGACAAGCTTGGAAGCGCCTTCTCCGTCGGAAGCGATCATCTTGGCAAGATCGAAGCACAAAGAGTGGAATGCTTCTTTGAAGACTTCGTATTCTTCCGTGCCTTCTTTGATCTCCGGTGTTTCAGATGCGCCGTTGGCCATGATGACGACCATGTCGCATACGGAAGTGTCACCGTCAACGGTTACACGATTATATGTATCCTTCACGTTGCTGCTGATCATGGACTGCAAAGCTTTCTGACTGATGTTGGCATCTGTTGTGAAGACGCTGATCATGGTAGCAAGGTTCGGATGGATCATGCCGGAACCCTTTGCGATAGCGGCGATAGTGATTTCTTTACCGAAAATGCTTACTGTCGCGGCTACTTCCTTCGGCTGCGTATCAGTCGTCATGATCGCGCGTTCAGCCAGATGACCGCATTCTTCCGAAGCGGAAGCGCTATTGACGAGGCCCGGAATGGCGGAGGTGATCTTGTCCAAAGGGAGACGGGAACCGATTACACCGGTAGAAGCGGTGAGGATCATGTTCGGGTCGGTGTTCAAGACGGAAGCTACCGCCGAAGCCATGGCATCTGCATCCTTTACACCATCTTCTCCGACACAGGCATTGGCATTACCACTGTTAATGATGATTCCGCGTACCGCTTCCTGTGAACGGATGATGGAAATGGAACGGGTCAGGGAATGGCCCTTGACCAGATTGGAAGTATAAACGCCGGCTACATTGGCCGGTTTTTCAGAACCGATAAACGCCAGATCCGGATTGCCGTTCGGCTTAAGACCTGCATGCACACCGTTGGCGATAAAACCTGATGGGAGAGTGATATAGGCATTAGTTATTTCCATGAAAAAGCACCTCATTTGAATAATGTAGAAGCATTATACACCATTTGTAAAATGCTTTTCTATATAAGAGTGATATAAACCAAAAAGAAGTGCTTGACATTTTGCCTTCGAAAACATTATAATTTCGTAGTGCCTTTTGGGAGAAACTTGGTGGGATTAGCTCAGTTGGTTAGAGCGCTAGTTTGTGGCACTAGAGGTCATGGGTTCGACCCCCATATCCCACCCCAATTAAACCTAAGAGGTTTTTTATTGGGGTATAGCCAAGCGGTAAGGCACGGGACTTTGACTCCCGCATTCGTAGGTCCGAATCCTGCTACCCCAGCCATATGGTTCACTAGCTCAGTCGGTAGAGCACTTGACTTTTAATCAAGGGGTCTGGAGTTCGAGCCTC
>JAFZZM010000070.1 GCA_017615755.1 Clostridiales bacterium
GTTCATTCTACAACTTGGAGTTAACTCTAAGTCAAGGGTTGTTTCAAAAAATTATCGGCTCCCCGTGGAAAATCACGAAGAGCCGATTTTGGTGCGGATGACAGGACTTGAACCTGCACACTCTCGTACCAGAACCTAAATCTGGCGTGTCTGCCAATTTCACCACATCCGCATATGGAAAAAGCACGAAAGCATGGTATCATTTTTTGATCATTTGGTCAACGCGAGGAGAACTCAGGAATCAAGATAAGGTGCATTTTCATCGTATTCGGCAATGGCGGAAATCGGGCCCGGAAGGACCAGTCCGATCTTTTCCTCCCTGTAGTTCAGCTGCTTGGAAAAACCTTTACCGATGTAAGCGTTGGTCGCGAAGATCTGGATCACATTCTCGCCGGTGGAATAAAAAGCATGTCCGAAGCCGTGCGGTATGTACACTGCGTACTTATTCTCGCCCGTGAGCGTGTTCTGCACATACTGAAGGTAAGTCGCAGAATCCGGACGCAGGTCGATCACATAGTCCTCCCCGCTCCCCTGGATCACGGTCACGATCCGGTCCATCGGATTCTCGTCCCCCTGATAATGGATACCGAAGAATGTTCCGGGCTTTGGCATCGCGTAAGAACGCAGTTCCTCCACATGGAATGATATCCCCAGCTCCTCCAGGTCCTTCTCGTGAAAAACACCGCGCACCGATCCACGGACACTGTCTTTTTCATCGAGTTCAAGCAGATATACTTTCTCAAAATACGTCTTAACGATCTTCATATTATTTCTTCCCTGTAATGTAGTATACGGCCAGTGCAGTCCGGTGGGACAGGCCTTCCTTGGCCAGGATCGAGGTAATGTAATTCTTCACGGTTCCTTCGGAGATAAAGAGTTTGCTCGCGATCTCCTTGTTGGAAAGGCCGTCTGCAACGGCACGGACGATTTCGAGTTCACGTTCGGTATATCCGCTCTCGTCAAATCCTTTTCCCGCAGGTGTTGATGAGACGTTTTTGCTGATGGACTCGAGAATGTTGGCTTCCATTACACCGGATCCGTGATAGACAGACTTGATCATCTGCTTGAGATGGTCCGGGGTGTGGTTCTTGATCAGGTACCCCTTTGCCCCGTTGCCCAACGCCTGACGGACCAGATCGTCATCGTCGAACGTGGTCAGGATCAGGACCTTGCCCAGATCTTTTTTCACGATTTCGGCGGTCGCTTCAATACCATCCATGACCGGCATCTGGATATCCATGAGGAAGACATCCGGCTTATTCTTCTCCGCGATCTCGATCGCCTCGCGACCATTACTCGCACATCCCAGCACTTCAAAATCGTCATCCACATCGAGGATGATCTTCATGCCATCTCTGACAAAATCGCTGTCATCGGCAATAATGACTTTAATTTTCTCCATTCTTCTCTCCTCCCGTTTCCGCCTGAGATTTCAGCGGAAGTAACATTGTTACACTGAATCCGGCAGTGCTTTCGAAGGTGATCGTGCCATTACAGGCACGTACTCTCTGACGCATGCCGGAGATGCCCATGCCGTCTTCGAACTGCGGGCAGCCGATACCATCATCTGCGATGGTGACACGGACACGCTGGTTCATGACGACGAGTTTTATATCGATGCGGCTGCACCTTGCATACTTCATGGAATTGGATACTGCTTCAAAAGCATTGTCCAGGATCACTTCCCAGACATTGTCCGGGATCAGGGCCGTGTCCCCTTCTGTCGTCAGCTCCGACTGCACGCCTTTATTGTTGCAGTCCTCACACAGTTTATAGAGCTGCAGCATCGCGAGCTGTCTTTTCTTCGGACGTTCCTTTCGAAGGATACCGCGGATCTCATCCATACCGCCACGAAGCTGGTCGATGACTGCCTGGATGATCTTCTCGGATTTCTCCGGATCTTTCTCGAGCAGTACTTTTGCCGCCTCTAACTGATACACGGAACCATTGATATTATGACCGAGTTTATCGTGCAGCGTCTGGGACAAGGATGCACGCTCTTCGAGGATCTGGTTTTCCGCCATGATCATGCTCTTTCGCTGCTCCATCTTCGCTGCATATTCTTTCTGCTGCATGTCCCGTTTCAGATTCTGCTCCGTGATGGTATCTTCCATCATCTGCTTCTTGTAGGAACGGATCACGGAGTTATGCTGGACATAGACGACCGCCGTCAGGACCACGGCGATCAGTTTCGTAATAAAACCGATCTGTGTCGGGATCATCACAGCCAGGACCGGAACCAGATAGACACGAGGATCCAGCGAATCAAAAAGCGACAGGAAATCGTAGATAATGAGGAATCCGAACAGGATAAATCCCGTCTCGCCAAGTGCCATCAGACCGCTGAAGAACCCGGTGGCAAGAATCAGGCAGATGAACTTCTGCTTCTTGGAAAAGACTTCGTAAACGACCATGGAAGACAGATAGAGCGAAACCAGAAGAAGCGCCCATACCGAAGCCGCTTCTTTACCGGTCCTCTCTACAAAACCATATGCGCCGAATGTAAGCATCAGAAGAATGCGCACCAGCACAAAATAGTGATTCTTCAAACGTTCCAAGATCTACCCCTCGCAAATCATCTTCTTATGAAATCATAATACCATATTCCAAGACGCAAATAACGCTCCACAGGGCTTTTCCCTGCAGAGCGTTAGATGAGACTATCTGTTACTCTTCGCCGTTTCGAAGCTTGATTCCGACACTTCCGACACTCAGCATGATCACCATATACGCGACCACGACACAAGCCAGGAGCAGGTATACACCCTTATCGCCGATGAAGATCATCTCCGCCGCTTCCAGGAACCACTTCTGCGGCATGAGCGAGGAAACCGCCTTTATGATCTTGCTGCTTTCATCGAGCGGGAAATACATGCCGGCCAGAAGCGAAGACATGGACCAGAGTGTAAAAGCACCGATGTTGGCGCTGACGGCGCTGCCCATGAGGATGCCCAGCACCAGGCTGAAAGAACTGAAGATCAGTCCAAGAAGGAACATGATTCCGAGGAATACGAAGCGGTTCATGCCGAATCTTGATGGATCACAGTAGAGCGTAAAGATGCCGAGCGAAACAGTCATCGCAAATGTGGAAATGATGCTGACGACAAACTTCGCTAAGAAATAATATGCCGGGCGAAGTCCGGTCAGACGGACACGTGTGAGTACCTTATCCTGCTCTTCCTTAATGATCGTATGTGCAATAAAGATTCCTCCGAACACATAGCCCAGTGTCATGATCGCATACGCATAGCCGGTCGTGGTCTTCTGGTCCTGCTGCTCTTCAGTCAGTTTACGGCTGTTCTTACCGGAAAGAATCGAGATCTCCTTACTCGGACGAAGTGCTTTTGAAGCGGAAAGAAATTCACCTGCTTTTTCTACGCCGGCCTGTTTCTGCGCTTCCCGGATCCTTGCGACAAGTGTTTTTACCTTCGACTCGAAAAGCTCATAACGTGCATCTTCGGACATGACATACAGCGTCATGGCTTCGGAAGATTTGCCTTCGGAGATCAGCCGGTCAAAATCAGGGCTGAGGTAGATCGCGGCGCCCATGCGGTCGTTCTCGCAGTCGTCCTTCACCTGAGCGTCGACCTCCGCTTTCGTGATATCCGGAGTCTTCGTTCTTGCGATCAGGAACAGACCGCTTTCAGCAAGATCTTCCAGCATATATTCGCTGGCCGTCGACCCTGACGCATCGTACACTTTTACGACAAAAGCACCATCGGTGCCATAGTATGCGACACGTTCTTCGATAGATTCCTGTTCACGGATCTCACGTACCAGTTCGTATGAGCGTCCACCCATATTTCCGCGCTGCGACAGAAAGATCAGGCTGGACAGGGCTGGTACGACTACGAGAAAAAACCAGAATGCCTTATTACGAAATAAAAGTTTTAAACTAGAGCGAATTAATGTCATCATGCTCTTCCCCTCCTTCTGATCTTGCCGGCCATGATGCTCACAAACAAGCACACGATTACGATGGCACCGCAGTACAAGAGTGCGCTCAGGTAGTAGTCGGACTTCCCGGATGAGGAGATCTCGATAATGGCGCGGTTGCAGTGATAGATCGGCGAAAGCAGTTTCAGGATCTTCGGGTGGCTGGAAAACATATAGGTTTCAAAAGTACCACCGAAAAATCCCATCGTCCATACCAGGCCGAACAGAGAAATGATCGTAATGATAATGTTGTCGGAGATGCTGTAGAAAGCAAGTCCCAAAGCGATCGCAGCCGGGATCATGACGGCCAGGATGCTGCCGATCAGGAAGACATTTCCCCAGTGTACGCCGAACAGGAATGCGGACAGAACACATGCGATTGCAATTCCCAGGAAGACAAATACCGACGAAGGGATAAACTTGGAAAGTGTGATCTGTGTATCCGTCAGGTTAGATACAACAAACCTCTTGCCGATTCCGTACTTTTTCTCGCCGCTCAGAAGCGCATACGCGCAGATGATGCCGCACCAGGAAAAGTAGATCGGGTATGCGATGCCATAGTAATCACAGGAATCGACGGCTTTAACAAATTCCGGATGCTCCACAGAAAGCGAGATCGCATCAGTAGAAATGTTTACTCCGGAAGCAGCTGCCGCAGCCTGATCGAAGAATACCGTAAAGAAGTATTCGAGTGTCATGCCCTGTGCTTTCTGATCTTCAGTTCTGTAGATCTTATATCCGGAATCCGAGATCGCGACGAACCCGCCCAGATCGCTCTCGCGTATGTTCGTTTCCGGATCTCCGCCGGAAAAACGGATCAGGTTGATACCGGCTTCGCTGCCTGCTGCGATCATCGTCTCCTCTGCTTTTGCCCAGGCACTTCCTTCTTCAATACTGTATCCCGCCATAAAGCTGTCTGTTTTTTCATATGTAGCCAACAATGATGAAAAAGCACTGATCAGCACGGCCGATACAAGGAGCGGACAGAGGACCAGCATGAACATATTCACCCAGTTTCTGGCCATTAACTTAAAGTTGTTTTTGATTAAATACCGAATCATTTTTCTGCCTCTATTACAAGTCTCTCAGTTTCTTTCCCGTCAGTGTCAGGAAGACTTCTTCCAGCGTGATACTCGAGGTGTCATTGACAACCAGTTTCTTCAGTTCTTCCGAAGTACCGATGGCGATGATCTTGCCGTTATCCATAATGGCGATCCTCGTGCAGATTGCTTCCACTTCTTCCATGTAGTGGGAAGTATAGATAACTGTCGCACCATTTCTGTTCGACTTCTTGATACGTTCGAGAATAAAGTTTCTCGACTGCGGATCGATACCGACTGTCGGCTCATCGAAGATCAGAAGGTCCGGGTGATGACCGATCGCACATGCGATATTCAGTCTTCTCTTCATACCGCCGGAAAACTTCTTTGCATAGTCGTTCTTTCTATCCGAGAGACCGACATATTCCAGAGACTCGTCGATGCGCTTCTTCAGTTCTTCACCTTTAATTCCGTAAAGAGAGGTAAACAGTTCGACGTTCTCCCATGCCTTGAGGTTACCGTGGATCGCCAGATCCTGCGGAATGTATCCCAGTTTCTTACTGAGTTCGACCTTGTTCTTTCGAAAATCTTTTCCCATGAATTCCACATTTCCCAAAGTCGGACGGACTATGTTGCAGATCATGTTCATCGTCGTGGATTTGCCGGCGCCGTTCGGTCCGAGAAGACCGAAGATCTCACCTTTTTGAATCTCGATATTGAGATTGTCCACGACTACTTTATTACCATACTTTTTAGTCAGGTCTGTAAGTTTCAGAATCGTTTCCATACCTTTTTTCTCCATGCATCAGTTTGTGTTTTTTTCTGATACCAGAATACCAATCCCTTGTCTATGACATAAGTGAAAAAAGGCAGGTTTTCGGATATGACTTTCGTCATGTTATGAGAAAAGCAAGATGAGTACATGATGAAACTAAACGAACAAAATTATATATACAAATGCAGAAAACCTGTTGTCCGAAATCAGGAAAAAAGCGTATCATGGAAATAGGTTTTAATTTTCACAAGGAGGGTATTTTATGGAAAAGCTGTTTAAACTAAAACAAAACGGCACAACCGTACGCACGGAAATCGTAGCGGGTCTTACCACGTTTATGACCATGGCGTACATCATCGCACTGAACCCGAATCTTCTGACCGGTTTCGGCGCGGAAGGACAGGATCTCTGGAATGGTGTGTTCCTGGCTACATGTATCGCATCCGCGATCGGTACTTTTGCCATGGCATTTCTGGCAAACAAACCATTCGTTATGGCTCCCGGTATGGGACTTAACAGTTTCTTTGCCATCGTTGTCGGCAACATCGCCGCGATGACAGGCATGACCTATCTGGAAGGTTTCCAGAGCGCACTTTGCATCATCTTCATCGAAGGTATCATTTTCATCATTTTGTCGGTCCTCAACATCCGCGAAAAGATCGTACAGGCCATTCCACTGGGTGTACGTCTCGGTATCGGTCCTGCGATCGGTCTGATGCTCATGAACATCGGATTCGGCTCCAACGTCAGCCTCTATTCCGATAAGGGCGGACCGTTCTACGCTATGAGAGATTTCTTCGGCGCACTTACAGCCAAGTTCGCACAGGATACGATGGGAGACGAAGGCTACAAGTTGATGGTTCTTTCCGTAGCCACGATGCTCATCGGACTCTTCGTTATCATTGCCCTCACTCATAAGAAGATCAAAGGTGCGGTACTTTATGGAATGCTTTTCGCTTCGGCTATATACTGGGCTTGTGAAGCCATTTTCTTCGATACCAATCCTTTTGCCAGCCTGAAGACCGCATCGTTTGTTCCTCCGTTCAAGGATATGGCCAATACGACTCTCTTCAAGCTCAACTTTAGCGGATTTGTTCAGATCGGCTGGTTCACTATCGTGACCTTGATCATTACCTTCTGCATCATCGACATGTTCGACACTATCGGTACTCTCGTAGGTACCGCTTCCCGTGCCAAGATGCTCGACGAGAAAGGCAACATGCCGAATATGAAGCAGGCTCTCCTTTCCGACGCGATCGGTACGGTTACCGGTTCTGTTACCGGTACTTCCACAGTTACCACATTCGTAGAGTCCGCTTCCGGCGTGGAAGCAGGTGGACGCACAGGTCTGACCGCCATCGTGGCCGGCTTGATGTTCCTCCTTTGCATGTTCTTTGCACCGTTTGCCGCTATCATTCCGGCTCCGGCAACCTCTTCTGCACTGATCTATGTAGGTATCCTGATGTTCGGTAACCTCAAGGATATCGATTTCTCTGATTTCTCACAGCTGGCTCCGGTTGCCATCATGATCCTGGCTATGCCGGTATCCGGTTCTATCGGACATGGTATCGGTCTTGCACTCATCAGCTACACCGTCATCAAGCTCTGCACCGGCAAGGCGAAGGAAGTATCTGTTCTGACATACATCCTCTCCCTTATCTTCATCCTGAAGTTCTTCATTCCGGTCTGATTGCAAAGAGCGAAGCTGATCCCTAAACAGAAGATCATAAATCAAAAGGACCCGATCCTTCAAGGATCGGGTCCTTCTTTATCTGACTGGAATGAAAACCAGATTGGAAATCGAATTACAGGAGACCTTCCATGTCTTCGAGCTTACTGTCGAACATTACATCGAGATACTCGGTATAAATGTCTGCATCTGCATTACCATTATAAGCAGCAACAATAACTACCTTGCCGTCTACCTTGAGATAGATACCGGAAGCCTTGTTCTGTTCATCAGAGATAGCCAGTACAGAATAAGATGTATCGCTGTCTTCACCGAAGCCATACTCCAGATCACTGTTCTTTGCCGACTTTTTCAGAGACTTCTCATCAATTTCGAGAGTTCCGAGAAATTCATCGTATACATCCTGAGCAATTTCTTTTTCAGCCAGTTCGAAAACTTCTGCGATGACGTAAGAGCCCTCCTCGGACTTTACGAAGATGAAAGCATTCTTGATATCGCCCTCTTCTACACAATCAAGACCGCCTGTAGATTCCTTAGCCTCATCAGAAGTAAGTGTATAATAGCATCCGTCATTGAAGATGTCATCGGAAGGATCAAAACTATCGCTCATCATTGCCTTCTTCTGCTTCTTGGAAGCTTCAGATGCATCAGCATCATTGATCGCTGACTTCTGGATCTTATTTGTTGTGGATTTAAACTTTCCTCCACCGGAACAGCCGGTCATACTCATTACGCAAACCGCAGCCATAACAGTTGCCAATATCTTTTTCATATCCTTCACCTCCTAGTGATATGCATGTATTATATCATATGCAAAGATGTTTGAAACCCTCTGCTATCCGTGAATCTTTACAAACTCTTAGTAAATGTAGTGCTTTTTTGTATTAGAATAAAGAAACACCCACAGTATCCTTGCTTCTAGCATGGAAAAGGAGGTCTTATGTCAGAAAACAAACTAAACACAGATAACGAAAATGAGAACGAGTTTGACGATGAGTCTCTCGGCGATTTTGAATATTCATTGAGCACTTACCAGGAGGATTTTGTCCGCGAAAACCTTATGTCCGATGCATTTCTGGATTTCGTGGAGACAAATACGAAGCCGATCGATCTGCTTTTTGCCTACTATCGCTGTGCGATCATGGAAGTCGAGACCAAGTTCCGCGTCCTCGATGAGGAACTTTCCACCGAACTTGAAAGAAACCCGATCGAGTCCATCAAGACGCGTGTTAAGTCCGTAGACAGCCTGCTTCGTAAGATGCGCCGCAAGAACATTCCTTTGAACCTTGCCGCTATCGAAGAAAACATCAACGATATCGCCGGCGTGCGCGTCATCTGTTCTTTTCCGGATGACATCTATGAACTGGCCGAATCCCTTCTTGCGCAGGATGACATCACCCTGATTTCAAGAAAAGACTATATCAAGGATCCGAAACCGAGCGGATACCGGAGTCTTCACCTGATCGTCGAAGTTCCGATCTTCCTCAAGAACGAGAAGCGTAACATGAAGGTCGAGGTGCAGTTCCGTACCATCGCCATGGATTTCTGGGCAAGCCTCGAGCACAAGCTTCACTACAAGCACGATCTCCCACCGGAAAGGGCGAAGGCTCTCGCCGACGAGCTGCGTGACTGTGCCGAGCAGATCGAGCTTTTGGACCAGCGGATGCAGGCCGTCAAGAATGAGATCGTTACTTATAACGAAGAAAACCCCAAGGACGATATCTTCCCGGGGTTCCCTCTTCTTGGTTGATCTAAGATTTATGCGGGGTGGCGGTTCGTCACCCCTTTTCATTTTCATCAGTCTTCATCAAGCCGCAGGACGCTCATGAACGCTTCTTGCGGTACTTCTACGCTACCGACCTGACGCATACGCTTCTTACCTTCCTTCTGTTTCTCCAGAAGTTTCTTCTTACGCGTAATATCACCGCCGTAGCACTTGGCCAATACGTCTTTACGGAAAGCACGGATCGTTTCTCTGGCAATAACTTTACCGCCGATCGCTGCCTGTACCGGCACTTCGAACTGCTGTCTCGGAATATTCTCCTTCAGTTTCTCTGTCATGCGGCGGCCGCGTGCATAGGCCTTATCCTTATGTACGATGAAGGAAAGCGCATCCACGATATCACCGTTGAGAAGGATATCGAGTTTCACGAGATCACTCTTCTGGTATCCCTCGATCTCATAGTCAAGCGAGCCATATCCACGTGTTCTGGACTTCAGCGCATCGAAGAAATCGTAGATGATCTCATTCAAAGGCATCTTATAGTGCAGCATGACACGGATATCGTCCATGTATTCCATGTTGATATACTCACCACGACGGTCCTGACAAAGCTCCATCAGGTTACCGACATAGTCTTTCGGCGTCATGATCGTGCACTTGACGATCGGCTCCTCGATATAATCGATCTCGGCTGGATCCGGCATATTCGTCGGGTTATCCATACGGATCATCTCACCGCTCGTGGTATAAACTTTGTACACTACAGAAGGTGCCGTGGAGATCAGGTCGAGATTGAACTCACGTTCCAGTCTTTCCTGGATGACTTCATAGTGCAGAAGACCTAAGAAACCGCAACGGAATCCAAAGCCGAGCGCGGCAGATGTTTCTGCTTCAAAAGAAAGGGCCGCATCGTTAAGCTGGAGCTTCTCGAGTGCATCACGGAGATCCGGGTACTTCGCACCATCGACCGGGTACAATCCGCAGAATACCATCTGCTGGATCGGCTTATAACCCTGAAGCGGCTCAGATGCTGGATTATCAACGAGTGTGACGGTATCGCCCGGAGCGGTATCTCTTACGTTCTTGATCGATGCGCAGATATAACCTACTTCTCCTGTCAGTAGTGACGAAGAAGGAACAAATTCACCCGGGTGGAAATAGCCGAGCTCGGTTACCGTGAATTCCGCGCCGGTGTTCATCATGCGGATCTTGTCACCCAGCTTGACCGAACCTTCCTTAATGCGGACATTAACGATAACGCCTTTATAGGAATCGTATTTCGAGTCGAAGATCAGCGCGCGAAGCGGCTTATCCTCATCGCCGTCCGGAGCAGGAAGATACTTCACGATCCCTTCCAGCACTTCATCGATACCTACGTTATTTTTTGCGGAGATCAGCGGTGCATACGATGCATCCAGACCGATAACATCCTCGATCTCTTTCTTAACTTCATCCGGCTGTGCCGACGGAAGGTCGATCTTGTTGATGACCGGGAGGATCTCCAGGTTAGCATCTACAGCCAGATAAGCATTAGCCAGCGTCTGCGCCTCGATACCCTGAGCTGCATCTACGATCAGGATCGCGCCGTCACAGGCAGCCAGGCTTCGGGAAACCTCGTAGTTAAAGTCAACATGGCCGGGCGTGTCGATCAGGTTCAGGATATACTCCTCCCCGTCTTTGGCCTTATAAAGAAGACGCGTGGACTGCGATTTGATCGTGATACCACGCTCCCTCTCGATATCCATATTATCCAGGATCTGGTTCTGCATCTCACGTGATTCGACCACGCCTGTGTTTTCGATCAATCTGTCCGCCAAAGTGGACTTACCGTGGTCAATATGTGCGACGATACAAAAGTTACGAATTTTACTCTGTCGTTCCATTCTTTTCTCTTCTCATTTCCATCAGCAAAACTTAATCTTGTTGAAAGGATAGATACGCATCATTACCTTGGACTCGAGCTGACTCTGCTTGAAAGGTCCGATCAGGCGGCTGTCGTTACTTGCGCCACGGTTGTCTCCCATGCAATAATACTCGTCAGGTCCGAGTGTGATCTCGTTATATCCTTTTGCAATGCCCTCTGCGCGGACATAGGTCATGGTGTCTGCCGGAAGATATTCGGATTCATCCAGCAACTGTCCATTGATATATACGTATCCGTCTTCGATCTTGATGGTCTCACCCGGAAGTCCGATGATCCTCTTGATCAGGTTCTCCTCGTGAGTATATCCGTCCATGCCCTTCGCATCGATCGTTACGATGTCGCCACGCTTGAAGTTTCCAGTATAGCAGGTGATCATCTGAACAAAGACCGCATCACCGGACTGTAGCGTCGGCTCCATGGAAGAACCGTACACATCGTTTCTCTGCACGACAAATACCACAAGCAGGATACCTACTAAAAGACCGATTGCCACGAAACGCAATGTATCGAAAAACATATAGACTGAGCTCTTCTCCTTTGCCTTCTGTTCTTCCGCAGCTTCTTTTTCTTCCGGAGTCAGTTCACGTTCTTCCTCTTCCGCTTTTTTCTTTTTGCGCTTCTTGTCTTTCTTGTCGGATTCTTCCTCATCTTCAGACTCTTCCTCGTCTTCCGATTCGTCTTCGTCCTCTTCATCCTCTTCGGAATCTTCTTCCTCCGCTTCAGATTCCTCTTCAGCATCGGACTCTTCTACGTCATCAGAACTCTCTTCCGAAGATTCTTCTTCCGTTTCGTCCTCTTCAAAAGCACTTTCTTCCGAAACCTCTTCCCCGGAATCCGCATTGCCGGTCTTCGCCAAGGCCAGCGCAACGGCATCAGACACTTTTTCGGCGGAGTCTTCCGGAACTTGATCTTCAAAAGCTTCGGAGACCTCACCGGGGATCTCTTCCTCGATCGTCTCTTCGGTCTCACTCACCGTGTCTTCAACTATTTCCTCCGTAGCCTCAACCGTTTCCTCCACGGTCTCCTCTGCTTCGGAAGTTGCCTCTACGACCTCCTCGGAAGCCTCGGATACAGCATCCACGGCTTTCTCGATCTTCGGTTCATTATGATTCTGGGATGAATGGTTTCTCTTCTTCATGATTCCTCCCGTTATGCGTTCCAGTTACGGATCTCGTCTGCAAGAGCGCTTAACTCGATTTCTTTTTCTGTACCATCGGCCATGGCCTTCAGCTTGGCTTTACCGGAAGCGATCTCATCTCCGCCCAGTACCAGCAGGAACGGAATACCTGTCTTACCGGCATACTTAAGCTGTGCACGGAAAGAACGGTTCATCAGATCGATCTCGCAGCCGATCCCCTGCTTTCTCAGTAAGAACGCAAGTTTCTGTGCCTCGATCTGTGTCTCAGGAGACAAGTTCGCGATATAAAGCTGTACTTTCTGATCCTTCTCGATCTCGATGCCCTGTGCTTCCATCTCAAGGAGGAAACGCTCCGCACCCATGGCAAATCCGATACCCGGTGTCGGCTGACCGCCGATCTCGGAAACCAGTCCGTCGTAACGGCCGCCGCCGCAGATCGTGCCCTGGGAACCCACGTTCTCGGATTTAAACTCGAATACTGTTCTGGTGTAGTAATCCAAACCACGTACGATACCGGAATCTACCGTGTAACTGATACCCAGCGCCTCAAGATTTGCCTTCAGGCCTTCGAAGTGTGCCTTACAATCGTCACAGAGATAATCGATCAGTCTCGGAGCTGCAGCTGCGATAGCCTGGCACTTCTCCTCCTTACAGTCGATCATACGAAGCGGATTCTTCTCGAATCGGGACTGGCAATCCTCACAGAGCTTATCCAGATTCGGACGGAAATAGTCCTTCAGGATCTTGTTATACTCGGCACGGCAGGTCGGACAACCGATGCTGTTAATGCAAAGCTTGGTCTTGGAAAGGCCCATCTTCTCGAAGAAAGAAACGAGGATGCTGATGATCTCGGCATCGATTGCCGGTCCTTCTGCGCCAAAAGCTTCGACGCCGAACTGGTGGAACTCTCTGTAACGGCCCTTCTGCATCTTCTCGTAGCGGAATGCCGTAATGTTGTAGAACAATCTGACCGGGCTCGGAAGCGAAGCCATACCGTTCTCAACGAAACTACGTACCACGCCCGCAGTACCTTCCGGACGAAGCGTGATCGAACGGCCGCCCTTATCCTCGAAGGTATACATTTCCTTTTGCACTACGTCTGTGGTATCGCCGACAGAACGCTGGAAAAGGTCTGTCTGCTCAAAAGTCGGGATGCGGATCTCTTTATATCCGTATTGTTCGCAAGTGTCGGCAAAAGCTCTCTCTGCCTTCTGCCACTTATATATTTCCTCGGGAAGAATGTCTTTCGTTCCCTTCTGACAACTGTATTTCATAAAGTTACTCACTTTCCGTTTTCATTTAAACATCTTATTATACACTAATTCAGTTCGCTTCGATAGACCAACATAGCCAAAACTGCAGGCGCCGCCGTCTCTGTTCTTAGTATTCTTTTACCAAGAGTGACCGGTTTCGCGCCAAGATCTTCTGCCATCTTCGCCTCTTCCTCGGAAAAACCGCCTTCCGGCCCGATAAAGACCGCGATCTTCGGTTTTTTCTCAAAGTCCAGCTGATCCAGGATCACGCCCAGCTTGCCGTCCTTCTCCTCTTCCCACGGAAAAAGCACCAGATCGTTCTCTTTTTGCGCCTGTTCCAGTGCTTTTTTCAGATCCATAGGAGACTCCAGGACCGGCACGATGCCGCGGCCGCACTGTCTTGCGGCTTCCAGGGCAATTGCCTGCCAACGGTCGAGTTTTCCGCCCTTCTCGCCGGCCTTCATTTTCACGATCGAGCGACTGCATGAAGTCGGCACATAGCGTGTCACACCCAGTTCCACGGATTTCTGGATCGAAAGATCCATTCTCTCGCCCTTCGCGAGGCCCTGATAGACGGTCGCCACAAACTTCGGCTCGTTGGTGTTGGGATGTCGGTCCTTTACCGATACCATGACATGCCCTTTCGACACACTCTCGATCACGCAGATAAAATCATACGAGTCAGCATCGCAAAGTACGATCTTCTCCCCCGCGCGCATACGCAGCACGTCCGAAAGATATCGGGCCTGTTCGCCCTCGATCTCGTACATTTCCGTTTCCGGAGCAATCGTCTTGTCGATAAAAAGCCTTGTCATGTCGCTCTCCTGTTGTTTTTTCTTCTACTATCGTAAAACAACATATCCCGATTTTCAATCATCCCCGTAGTTTACACGCCCATTCGACCCGGACAAAAAAACAGGCACCACTTTCATGGTGCCTGTTAGTTGTTTTTGACTGTTCAGACCTTAGATCGTTCCGCGGTCGATACCATACTGTCTGCAGATATTCGTAAACTCTTCGCTGCTTGCGAAGAATGCCATGACGCTGTCCTTCGTCTGGGTACCCTTTGCGATCTCGCCGACCCAGTAATTGATCTCGGAAGCCTCAGGGTCTCTGCCCATAAAGGTCGTATACAATCTTCTCACATACTCATCATTTTTGAGGTTGAAGTTCTTGAACTCCGTCGATGTAAAGAACTCCTTGGCCGCACTTGCGCCCGTCTGTTCCAGGTTCGTCAGTGCTAACGACCAGTATTTCAGTCCACCGTCTTCCGGTTCACGGCCGAGACAGCAGGTGTACAGTCTCGTAGCAAACTCCAGTGCATGGGCAGAAGGACGTTCCGCTTTCGCCGTCGGCGCGCCGGACTTTACACCGTAATCCGCACACACATTGCACCATTCGGTAGAATCGATGAAGCAGTTGATGACATCTCTTCTTCCCATAGCGTTGCTCTTCAGCTGCGTTACCCAGTACTTCACACCTTTACTTTCACCGATACGGTCGAAAAAGGTCTTGTAAAGAACATCAACGAACTGATCGTCAGTCATGTTCTTATTCTCAAATTCCGTTCCCATCAGGAAGTAACGGGCGCAGTCCGCACCTGTACGCTTTCCGTTCTTGATCTCATCGACCCAGAACTGCTTTCCGTTCGGATCCGATGCACGGCCTAGTGCAATGGTATACAAACGCTCGACAAAACCGGCGATACCGGTATCCTCTCCCGGATCCGGCTTGCCCGGGTTCGGTATAGGAGTAGGTGTTGGCTTGCCCGGTTCCGGCTTGGGGAAATCCGGGATCAGCGTAGTTGTTACATCGAAAGCAATTCCGCAATAATCTATATAATGCTCGGGATCTTCGACGAGACACTGATAGTGACCGTCTTCGTACTCCAGACCATACTGTTTGATCAGACCCTGAATATAGGCGAGGTTAGTAATATCAAGCTGACTGATTTGGTTCGAGGTACATGTGACCACACACAGCTGATCGCATTTACTCAGATCCAGATCGTGAAGTTCATTACCGTCAATATGCAATCCCGCCAGAAAAGGCTTATCTCCAAGTTTCAAATACTTAAGACTGCCCCCTGTGCAATCCAGGGAAACAAGCGTCTTGTTTTTACTGAGATCAAGTTCGGTGATCGAAGTCTCTCTGCATGAAAGTTCTTTCAACTGATTACAATGACTGACGTCCAGTGAGGTAATCGCAGTTTCATTGCAGGAAAGTTCATCCAACTGAGTACAATTGCTTACGTCAAGTGAAGTAAGATTAGGCATCACCGAGGCTCTAAGTGCTTGCAGGTTCTTGTTGTTGCTCAGATCGATCGAGGAAATATCGTTAAAGGAAATATCCAAAACCAGCAGTTTCGGATTCTTACTTACATCAAGAGAGGTAAGATGAGTATCGGAGCTATGCAAATACTCCAGATTCGCCGCCTGGCTCAGATCCAGTTTACTGATCTGTGTTTCACAGCAATCGATATACTCAAGATCACGCATGCCACTAAGATCCAGTTCTTTAATGGAACACATGGAACAACTGAGATCGACCAGATTCTTTGCGTTGGACAAGTCGATTTCTGAAATTCCTGTGTTAGCAAAACCCAAATAAGAAAGTGACTTGCACTTTGTCACATCCAAAGATCTGATCGGGTTGCCCGAAACTTCGATATGTTCCAGATTCGTATTGTGGGAAACATCGATTTCCGGAAGATTGTTTCCCATAGCAGAGACATACTTGAGTTTTGCATTTTTCGAAATATCGATTTCCGTCAGCTTGCAGGTACTGGTATCAAGATATTCGAGATCCGGGCAATTCGAAACATCCAGTTTGTTAAGCTGAGTGCAATAGCAATCCAGTTTTTTAAGCTTGGACTGATGTGAAAGATCCAGTTCCGAAATCACGCCCATCGAACAATCCAGGGTCTCCAACTGTGTATTCTTGCTTAAGTCCAGTTCAATGAGTCCGTTAATGTTAGCATTGAGTTCCCTCAGCTTCGTGCATGAACTGAGATCCAGCTCCGTAAGAGTGTTGTTCCAGGCACAGCAAAGTTTCTCAAGTTCTGTACAACCGCTGATATTCAAGCTTTCGAGCTCCATACCGGAGCAGGATAATTCTTTAAGTTTCGTGTTCTTGCTCACATCGACTTCGCGGATAGTATTATCATCACACCAGAACACGGTGAGCTGCGGAAAATACTCGACACCCTTGACCGAAGTTATGAATGCGTTTTCGTCATCAAGTGACCATTGATTTACGTATACCTCGCGGACAGCGTCCATCTCCGCCACAGATAAAACACCATTACCATCCTTGTCGATATGATCCTTTACGTACTTTCGAAAAACATCATCCGGAAAATTCTGAGAATTGATCGTAACGGTACCATCATCATTGTACCCTGCATTGACAGTTTTGCCCGAAATACCTTGGGCCAAGGGCAGGATCAGTGCCAGCGCACCAAGCCATGCAAGCCGTTCCTTTTTCATGTTAACGCCTCCTTGTTCACTCATCGCGTCTAAAAAATTAACGGATTTGAGCAGACCCTCACCCCACTCTGCTGATCAAAAACCATTGACTCAAGTATACCCAAGTGCAAGTGCTTTTGTAAACAAGAAAAGCGCACAGGTATTTCTCATTTTCCGCACAAAAAGAAACCGCCCCGCGTGATATGCATCACTTGGGGGCGGCTTCTTTTTTCCGGGGTAAACTACCCCTTCGAGCAAAACTCATTGTGCTGCTGAGTTTGTGGAAAACACGACTTTGTAATCGTTGTGGAGCGCAGCAAGATTGTCCACAATGATCTTTCTAAGATGAGTCTCGGCCTTTTCGTAAATGCCGTTGTTGATGGCATTCTGCAACTGCTCGGCTTTGACGGTAACAAGATGCTCGTTGACTTCGTCGGCACGGATCGGGTTCAGGATGTTATTGTCCTGAAGTACCTGCACGCTTTCCTGCGGAAGGTTGTTGTCCACGATCGGGACCTTCGGAAGTGTGATATAGATCTCTTTTCTTGTATCGTTCACCATGATGTGAAGATCATTAAGATCGTAGCCGACCTTGATGGTACCTACATAAGAGATCTGGATCTGATGCTGTGTACCCCAGATGTTGATATCGGTGTACGGGACCTGACGGGAATCTACAACTGTGGCCATTCCGCTATATGTCTCGGAATAGGTCATCAGCTCGGAGATCGCATTCAGCTCACTCTTAATGGTTTCATTGGTCAGGATAATATCGTGGAACTTCTCTTCTTCTGCAAGAATGGCTTCTTTTGCGCCGGAACGCTTGATCGTGTTTCCGGAACCGAACCATCCGAAGGAAAGTCCCAGGATCGCGATAACGCCTACGCCGGCCAGCACGCCGATAAGTACGTTTCCGATCTTTCTGAAAAGGCCCTGCCCGTTCGTATTGATGATGATGGGCTGGCCGTTCTGTGAATTGATTCTTTTCATGATCATACCCTCCTTCATGAAAGGACGCGATCCTCAGCAGCACAAATAGAAAATCGCTTCAATTGTTGCGCATAACTTCTTACTTTAATAATATACGAAAGAAGCCTGCAAAAACCTCTTAATTTTTTAAAATCTCCCTCTTTCTTTCGGAGTTTGGGTGTTCCTTTTGCTCTGACTATAGTTTATAATCTTATTTGTCAAATAAAAACGTTGCAGATTTGCTTTTAGAACAGCTTAATTTGCTTTGAACTTCAAAATAAAGTGGAGCGGTGTTATGGGAAGAAAATCAATCAAAGAGAACAAGAATGTGTATCAGCTGAGCCGTGAGGCACAGAATCTCACCAGAGATGCGGCATCAGAACTTCTGCAGTATATCTCTGCAGACCGTATCGAAAAGATCGAAAACGAGAAGACTCTTCCACATCCTGAAGAGATCCTGGGAATGGCGGACTGCTACAAGAATCCGTCGCTTTGCAATTACTTCTGCTCGCACGAGTGTCCGATCGGACAGGAATATGTTCCGGAAGTTGTTCCGAAGGAGCTTTCCCAGATCACTCTCGAGATGATCGCGACGCTGAACTCCATCGATAAGAATAAGAACCGTCTGATTGAGATCACGGTTGACGGTGCAATTACGGATGAAGAGCTTCCGGACTTCATCGAGATCAAGAATGAGCTCGACAAGATGGCTCTTACGATCGACTCTCTCCGCCTCTGGATCGATAATGCGATCGCAGCCGGTCAGATCGATAAGTCTTCTTTTAAGAACTGATCATCCGTATAAATCAGCTTCAACTAAAGAGAACCCGCATATCTCACTTATGCGGGTTCTTTTTCAGTTGAAAGTGGATCCTCAGGTGTTGCGATGATGTGACCGTGAAATGTGGAAGCATTTACGAGCCCCATTCTCTTGCATAGATCCGGGTATTTGTAAAAAGCTTCATCCAGTCGCATCATCTGTCTTCGTTTGTCTAGTTCCATATGATCACTTCCACTTAACATTGAACGGTTATGGGTTACAAGCATTATTCTATCTTTACCCCATAAAAAGAAACACATACGGCACGGCAAGATAGGTTCGTCTATTCCTTTCCTTAAAGCAAAATAGAGTCATCCCCGTCGCGAATAATGGTATACTAAAAGCAAGGCGGAAAGCCGTGTGAATTACTTGATTTTTGAAGGAGGCCCATCATGAGATATATCCTTGTTTCTTTAGCCGAATGCAGTAAACTTGATTTTTCCGGAGCAGAGAATCTTTCCAAGTCCGATCACCTGATCCTCCTTCACGTTAAAGGCAAGAAGACATTGTCTGCCAAGCTCAAGGAGACCCTGGCCGACGTGCCTGCCGCAATCGAGTATTTTGAGATCGGCGCTGCAAGCGAACTCTGGCTTTATGTCTCCTATCTCATCGGTGTGCACAGTGCAGCCAAACACGATGTATATGTTATTACGGAAGATAAGGAAAAGATCCCCGGCAAGATCGCAAAAGAAGCAAAAGTGTACAGTGCTTTTCGCTCGGTAGCAGGAAGCACGGCTTCGGGAAAAAAGACCACCTCTTCTAAGAAGACATCCTCCGGAAAGACAACGGCGAAGAAGACCACGACGGCCAAGAAAACATCTACCGCCAAGAAGTCAACAACAAAGAAGTCCACTACGAAAAAGACCGCCTCCTCGAAAAAGAGTGACGGTCTGGATGTTACGGATATGCTCACCAAGCAGTTCGCCAATATCGCAAAACAGATCCTGAAGGGCTGAGTTTTAGTCCCTGACCTCCATCTGCGGATAGTAGAAACTGTGTTCCGGGATGCCCGGGTCCGTGGAGTTATTCACATAAACAACAGTCAAGCCATCGCCTACTGACATGGTCATGATCAGTATGTTGCCGTTTTCCGATGTGCCGTAGATCAGGATCTGGGAAGGATCGTCCTTAAACATGGAGACTTCCATATTCTCGAAAACGCCGGCGTTATCGAAGTACACGGCGGCTTTCGGTTTGCCTTTTCCCGTGTCGTATCCGACTTCGATCTTTCCCTCCGGGACATTGAATGTCGCGCTCCATGAATTGACACAATCCTGTGTCGGTCTCTGCAGTTCCGGGATCGTCTCGCCATCAGTAATGAAACCGGTCTTCTCTTTCACGTTATAGACCACGCACGTTCCCAGGAATGGCGTATCCGGATACGAAACGAAGTCCTTCACCCAGTCGAGAAGTTCCTCCGGGAGTTCGGATTTCGGCGCATTCGGCATATAGAAGATCAATTCGTCCGGTTCCTTGAATCCCCATGGTTCATCGAACTTCACGTGGGCAGGTTTGCCGCCGATCTCATCCTCGTAATCGTCGAACTTCTTGCACTTCAGATCCGTCACATGCGTCGAGAACGAATATTCATTGATGCGCGTAAATGTATCCATCGTTCCTTCGAAGTCGCATTTGTACACGTCCAGCGCATCGCCGTCGACCGTGTTCATCGCACTCAGATACTCCCCGACGAAAGTTCCGGTCTTCGTGGACAGGTTCACTGACGTGTGCCAGCTTCCGGTGCCGGAATAAAGATAGCATGCGATCACTTCCGGGACCTTGTACACATCGCTGGAATAGTACGTCAACGGATCACCGTTAAAATCGAAATCCACCGGTGCAGAAGTTTCGCTCGGCGCGGCACTCGTATCCTCGGTGGTATCGCTTGTATCGATCACCTTCGTCGGGGACGTATCCTTCGACTCGGACGATTCGGCAGTTGTTGTTGCTTCTGTTGTCTCTGATGTCCCGGACATTTCTTCTGTTTCCTCGCTTTCGCTGGTCTCTTCGGGCTCCGTCGTCTCTTCCTTCGTTGCTGCAGAAGTCCTGGACGTTCTTGTCTCCTGCGTTTTCTTTTCGCATGCACATCCCAGCATACTTATCGCCAGAATTCCTGCTGCAAAAGCACTTTTCTTCATTTTTCCGTTCCTCTCTTCCTTTTGTGTCTTTCTGTTCCTAAGTCAGCCTTAAGAACGATCCTTGTGATTAGATCTTTATTCTCTGGTAGTAGAAGCACGCAAGCTGTGTCCGGTCACGCAGATCCAGTTTCGAAAGCACTGAACTGATCATGTTTCTGACTGTGCCCTCACCAAGGAACATTTTCTGCGCGATCTCCTTGTTGGACAGGCCCTCCGCGACAAGCTCGACGAGTTCTTTTTCCTTAGGCGTGATATCGTAGTCCTCCCAGCGGAAGGATTCGCTTCGGTTCAGAAGATCCGGCAGGCGCTCGACGATCTTGCCGCCGAATACGGTCTGACCTTCGAAAACGGCATGTACCGCGGAGGCCAGAGATGCACAGTCCTGCTTCAGGATATAGCCCTTCGCGCCGACTTTCAGTGCGCGGTTGATGTACTCGTCGTCAAGGAAAGTGGTAAGCAGGATCACCTTGGCTGCCGGATCGATCTTCAAGATCTCTTCCGTAGCCGTCAAACCGTCCGTGTCCTCCATTCTGATGTCCGACAGCACCACATCGGGCTTACATTCCGGGTAAGACGCCATCGCTTCTTTTCCGCTGCTGCACATCTTCACCACTTCTATGTCCTGATCCTGTTCCAGGATGATCTTTAATGACTGGTTAACGAGTGGATCATCATCCACGATCATGATCTTCATTTTCTTTCCTCCGTTTTTCTCGGTATCGTTACTGTGATATGGAATCCGTCATCCCCGCCTTGTATCGAAGTTCTTCCTCCACAGGAAACGGCTCTCGAATTGATGTTATAAAGCCCTATTCCGTGTTCTCCTTCCAAGGTGGCAAAGTCCGCCGGTCGTGACAATTCCAGATGCTTGCACTTGCCGTCATCGGAAACAAGTATCCTCCAGAAAGTCACATTCTCCACAACTTCGATTTTGGCTTTTTTTCCATTACTATGCTTGGCAATATTCGTCACGCCTTCTTTTACTATGCCCAGGATCGCGGTCTTCACGTTCGTCGGGATCGGGGATTCGATCGATGTTGATACGGTCACATCAAAACGGTCCTTGATCGCCGATGCGATCTCATGGATACCGATAGATAGATCGATGGAATCATCATGAAGCTCATGAACACTTCTTCTGATATTCGTCATCGCCTCATTGACCGTGCCGGTGACTGATTCCAGAAGCGGCTTGGTCTTCTCATCCTGGTTGATGACGTTGATCGCCTGCAGCTGCACGACGGCACGGGTAAGCATGTGGCCGACGTTATCGTGGATCTCCCGGGCAATACGGTTTCTCTCCGCCAAAGTTGCATTTCGAACCTGCATGTCCAGGTTATTCGAGATCTCCTCCTTCAGTCTGAGGGACTTCTGTGCATCGTAACGCACATCATCGAACTTATCCGTCAGTAATGATTCACGCTGGTGCACATATATCGTCTTCACCGCAAGAAGTGCGGAAGGGATCACAAGAATGACAAGGTATGTCGGGACAGCGACCACACAAGCCCCGATGGCAAGAATACCCTTCAGCCAGAGTGCTCTCTGTGAGGCAAGAGACCAGTCGGGATTCTTCGCTGCTTTCTCCTCATGATATTGCCGGAGAAGCTCTTCCATCTTCTTATCAGACAAAAGTCCGTATACACAAGCAGGAAGAGCCGTGGTCGTTTCCGGAACAAAAAACGAAATCACGCCCACACAAATCACCAGACCCATACTGACGTACTGACTTCTAAGCACCTCCGTCGTCAGGCAAACGATCACGATCAGAAGAATACACGCGATCGTATACTCATTCGTCCGGAATATACTCCGGCCACCCACTGCACTGCCAATAAGCAGGAAAAGCGATGCGACTGAAAGCCCGATCAGTATTAACTTGTCGATCAATCTGTACAACATACACTCATTATATCGCATAAAGTGAACCGTGACATACAAGCCTATGCGCTGGTACTCGGACTCCGTCCTGCGTAATCGCGCTACGCCTTGATGATCACGGTTCACATCTCTCCGAAAAAGACTGCATGTTGAGCAGCGTTTCCACAGACGCGTAGCGCCGAGGACCTAGCTGCGAGACATGCAGTCTTTTTGAATGTCACGCTTTGATTTATGCTGCCTTACCTTGCTTGATCTTCTTGATCACGATTGAGATCATGACAAATACGAGTCCGAAGAGGATCTGTACGCCGAAGGATCCGAAGATGTTTCCGACGCTGAAGGTATAGTTCATGCCCGAGCCCGGATAGATCGTATTAAAGACTTTCGTTGTCCAGAAGAACGGCAGGAAATGGGCGAAGGCCTGTACGCCGCTGCTCATGAAATAGAACGGAACGAAAACACCGCAGAGGAAGCACATGAACAGTCCGACTGCATTGCAGATGAGGCTGAGTGTTCCGGTCTTGAGATTGAACGAAGAAACCAGAAGCGTAAATCCGCAAAGATAGAACGTCGTGGTGATCAGGTTCAGAATGACTACCCATCCGTATTGTCTCATCAGGTCGGTTGAACCCGCATAGATATAGCTGAATATCACATAGATCGCTATCATGCAGCCTGCGCAGGTCATCAGACCGGCCATCTGGGAAATCGTTTTTCTGATCGGGCGGACCGGAGCCGCATCTACACGTGCTGCGATCTCTTTCTTGTTTCCGGTGATGATCACGGAAGCAACCGTCATTCCGAGTACCCAGAGGCAGATGAAGCAAAAGTAATTCAGGACCATGTATGTTGCATACTCACGGGTATTCGTGTGGAGTGATTCCTTTTTCTCGGAAACGACACCGAAAGTCACATCCGAAACTGTCGTCGACAGTGCTTTTGAAACAGCAGTCTCTGCATCCAGGCCCATCGCGCGATAGCTTCTGTAGATATTTACGAAAGAATCGATATCATTGACGAAGCTGAATGTTTTACCGGAGACCTGGCTGTGGGAAGAATAGCTCAGAGAGATCTCCTCACCTGCATCGATCTTCTCCTGGAAGTGCTCCGGGACCTCAACAAAGTAATCTGAGATGGAGAAGTACAGAATGTCGTTGATGGTTTCGTCGGAAGATGTTTTATCGTCTTCAACCGAACCATAGGACTCGAGCATTTTGCGGATACCTGCACTCAGTTCACTCTCATCGTTGTCACGGAAAAGCACGCCAAGATTCTTGTAATTGACGTTTTTCTCACTTGCCGAGTCTCCCTCTTTATCGATCTGATAAGGCGCGGAAATGATCATGGAAACCGCGTATACGATCATAATGATCACTGCGATAATGATTGACAAACGATAGGCTTTGACCAGTTTGAAGAAATTCTTATAAAGCTGCATACTTTTCTCTCCTTAATTTCAGGATCGCAATCGTCAGGAACACCACTGTTGCTCCGGCAATCTTGATCAGGTTCATCCAGAAGCCTTCCAAACTCGAATAATTGACCAGTCGGAAGAATGCGAAGTTCATGATCGTAGCAGGATTGAGCCGGTTCACGATCGGGCAGTATTTCTCGAGGAACCCGGGAAGCACCACGATCATTTCGCCGCTCAGGAATACCGACAGCATGATCAAGCCGGTAGCCTTGCCGTCGCGCTGATTCTCGTCTCCTTTTGTAAAGAGGCCGAAAAGAGCACCGAGACTCATGGAGAAGAGGTTTCCGATCAGAACGAACAGGATGATTTCCAGGATGCGGTTTCCGACCGGGACTTTGAAGATGTACTTGAGTGCCAGAAGATCAAAGAACGTTACTGAGCAAGCCACTACATATCTTGCCATGAAGGAAGAAAGAAGGATCGCACTCTTTTTCTTCGGAGACACGCTCGTTCTCATTCCGTATCCGCTCAGGTCACCCTGGATATCAAATACGGTATGCACACCCGGTGTGACATTGAAGAACATACCCATGACGATTGTGGAATAGAAATACCAGGCATATACATTTGCCGATGTTCCGTCTTCGCCAAGGAAAGACGACTTGGCTTTCATAACGGAGATCTGATCCGAGATACTGTCCATTACCAGCTGGATCTTGTCCGGTGCAGTCATTGCTGCATCCTTCATGATCTGATAGTTTCTTCTGTAGGATTCAACCACAGATCTTGCCACCATCAGAGTCGTCGTGTTTACGCTGTCTCCGACTTTGACATCGATTTTCTCCGCTTCACCATCGACCAGGAAAAGCACTTCGAGATCATAATCGAGGATCATCTTTTCCGCGTTCTCTTGTGAGCTTACTTCGATCATTTCCACGATTGCGTGATTATAGCCCATATTGCTGTTTTTCACGATCTCGGGATCGGATAAGTTTTGTAATACATTTCCGAACTCTTCGGAAAAAGCACTTTCGCTCACATAGATCACGCTGCTTTTTACCGGTTCAAAATCAACTTCGCCTTTTGACGGCCCCATGAATGTGACACTGAAGCATGTCATCAGAAGAAGCGGGAATGCCAACGCCCAGAAGATATAGGCTCTGTCGCGCAGTGCTTTGCGCAGATAATATGAAAACATCATTTCCCGTTCCTCCTGTTAATCGTCACGAAGTTCTTTTCCGGTCAGTTCAAGGAAAACATCGTTCAATGTCGGCTGCTCGGAATAGACACCCTTCATCTTGTAGCCCTTCTCTTCGAGCACCTTGATCACTTCCACCACATTGTTTCCATGACCGGCCTCGACCTTCAGTTCTTTGCCATCGTAATTAACGCTGTAGACGTTGTTCAGTTTCCTGATCTTCTCTACATCCTCTTCCGCTACACCTTTCACGATGATGCGGATCAGTTCGCTCTTCTTGATCATGCTCTTGAGTGCATCGACCGTGCCCTCTGCGATCAGCTGGCCTTTATCAATGATGATGATCCTGTCTGCCAGCTGCTCCACTTCTTCCATGTAATGGGAAGTGTAGATGATCGTCGCACCTTCTTTACGGAGCTGCTCGATACCCTCGAGGATCTTGTTACGGCTCTGCGGGTCAACGGCGACGGTCGGCTCATCGAAGAAGATGATCTTCGGCTTATGTGCGATACCGCAGGCGATGTTCAGTCTTCTCTTCAAACCGCCGGAAAGTTTCTTCGGACGGAACTTCTTGAACTCTTCGAGGCCGACGAAATCGATGGCTTCCTGTACTCTCTTCTTGCGCTCGTTCTTATCTTCGATATAAAGGCCGCAGAAGAAATCGATGTTTTCATATACGGTCAGTTCTTCGAAAACAGAGACTTCCTGCGGGACCACACCGATCTGGCTTTTCAGATCGTAGGACTTCGGTGTCATCTCTTTGCCCATGATCGTGATCGTACCCTTATCGAATTCCAGAAGGGAAAGGATGCAGTTGATCGTTGTGGACTTACCGGAACCGTTCGGTCCAAGAAGACCCAGGATCTCGCCCTCATTGACTGTCATGCTGAAATTATCGACCGCGATCAGTTCTTTATAACGCTTGACCAAACCATCTACTTTAATGATCTCATTCATTTTCGTGACCTCTCTTTTCTTTTACCTTGTGTTTTTCTATTTGAGCCCGACCGCTTGCACAGCCCGCCCACTCGCTTTATGAGTTTATTATTCCATAACGGGATTTTCACCGTTAGTGAAGCGAATCACTTTCGGAAATGACAAATGTCATTTCCACACCATCAATATAATGAAAAGAAAAACGATCCGAGAAGCGATTCCGCAGGCGTGTAACGCCAAGGACCAGCGACAAGGATCGTATTATCTTTTCTATTTATTCAGGTTTTGAAATCAATCGGCTTTCCAGAGGATCTCCTGACATGCCTGGAGAATAATGCCGTCCTCTTCTTTGGCGGGCACGAACATGTCAGTTTCTCCTTTTTCGATCAGATCGCGGTGCACGGAGTCTCCAATCTTATATTCCAGGAACATATACTCGCAGTTATCGTCGGGCGTGTACGCTTTGTCGGAGAAGGAAGAGGAGGTTTCTTCCGAGCGCTTAAGTTCTTTTCCATCCTTATCGAATTCCGTGATGCGGATCTTCTCAGCCACGGAACCACTCTTAAGCTCAATTTCCATTTTGGATATATATTCATTCCATCCGTCATCCGAATCAACATTCACTTTATTCTCATAGGTAACGGTCATCTTGCCACCGATCGTGATATCCGGCAGAACGAGAAGATCCGCATCAGAAAGCACTGCATACACGTCTCCGTCGGCTTTCTGGTATACCGTATTGACGAAGTAGAAAACGGAAGCATCCAGAGTTACAGGCAGTGTCACTTCAAAAGCAATGGCTTCTCTCGCACCGTCATCATATTGTGAAAGATCGATCTTCGACTTGGTTTCCGGTATGGCGAATACAGGATCAGCATGCATATAAAAGACATTAACGTATTTATATTCATAGATACTGTAGGAACGCGGAATATCAAACACATAGTCCATGTACGGCATCGAACCATCTTCCGGCACGATCTTCTCGGCTCTTGCCTTCACCGTTCCGTCCTCTTCTTTCTCAAAGGCAGGTGCATCGGAGCGGATGATCAAATAACCGATCGGCCGGTCAACCACATACTCTTCTTTTTCTTTCTCTTTCATTACCGGCTTGACCAGTCCGGACACACCTAATGCAAAAGACACGGCCACCAGTACGGCTAAAACTATAATTGCAACTTTATTCTTCATCTTCTTCCTCCAGATTCCCGTCAAACTTCAAGATATCGCCCACATCGCAATCGAGATAGTAACAGATCTTATTCACTGTCCCGAAACGGATGCCCTTCGCCTTCCCGCTTCGCAGGATCGAAAGATTCGCCTCCGTAATGCCGATCAGGGCACATAGTTCCTTCGACGTCATATTCCTCTTTTTCAATACATCTTCCAGGTATACTCGTATGGCCATACTTCTAACCTTTCAATTCATCGTGTTATACAAACAGTTCGTTGTCGTCTTTTAATTCTTTATTCTCCGCGATCAGGTTGCAGATCAACACCGCGACCACGACAAAAGCACTGCTCAGGACCGGGAGTTCCGTCACTACGCGGACATTGCTGATATCCTTGAGGAACAGCATCTGCAGCAGGTTATGGATAACCGAAAGGAGCAAGGTGACGGCAAGCAGTGTGCAGCTCGCACGACGCACATTCGCTGCGGCCTTTTTCAGTCCGCTTTGTTCTTCACTTACATAGATCAGGGATAATCTGAACAGTAATACCGCGATCACTGCATCAAGGATATACGGGACCGCGATCTTCAGTCCTCTCATAAACTCGACGAAGTATTCGACTTCTTGCAAGCTCTCTGTACGTGCTGCCTCTTCTTTGATCAGTGCTCCGACGGAAAGCACACCAAAAGCAACGGCCAGGATTCCGATAAATACCATCAGTGCTGAGAATCCGCGCATCAGGTTGCGGCTGTTCTTCGAGGATAGCAACCGGATTCCGGTAAGTGCCAGGCAAAGGATAAGCACGGACCAGATGGTAATACTTACCAGTGAATTCGCCAGACGGAGACTGCTCCATAATTGCTTTGGAAGGAAATGTGTCGGATTGACCATCAGGAATGTTCCGACGCCGAGAATCACACCAAGAAGGACCAGTGAAAGCTTCTCAGGAAGGTTCTTCTTCCCTCCGAAATCGGAAAAGGCGTATGTGATCGGAAGGAATGTCAACGCCGCAAGGATCGCCATGCCCAGTCCACGAAGAAATGCGCCTCCGTTTCCGAGTTTTTTCACAACTGAAGCGATCTGGGAAAAAGGAACACTGGCCAGATCGATCGAGACCTTCTCAAAGAGAGATGTGCATGCCATAAGTATGCTGAGCACGATGGCCTCGACAATAAGTACGAGGATAAAAGCGATGAGCTTTTTGTTGATGCCGGTTTGCTTGGACATAAAAAACCTCCGAAAGGAAATTATTGTTTTTCGATAATTCGAGTATAGACGCGAAATTATCGTTTGTCAATAATTTTCTTCTGGAGAGTTTTCAGTTTTTCTTATCTGTTATTCTTCCTTCCCACCACTGATCCGGATATTGGTAAGTGCGCACTGGTCACCGGAAAGAGAGAAGAAGATTTCCGTATTTCCATCCAATACCGTTGTCGTATTTTTCAGGATCACGCCCTGGTTTTCCGTCTTGATGATCACGACATTGTCGTGCCTTTCAAAGGTGACGAGGCATTCGAATCCTTCCTTGTTTTCCTTCTTCCACACATCCCAGTTTACGAATGCATCAGAACGGTTTACGACCAGCTTGTTTTCCGCGTTGCCTTCACCATGCCAGTTCTCCCCGTCCAGTCGGATCAGAGCATATTCGCGATAGCCTTCACCATTCACCTTTCTGTCTTTCGATGTAAAGATACTTACATACGGGCAGTGCCAGATGAGTCTGGCCGTAGGAAGACTCTTGGTATGGAACCGCACCTGCAATCCGTCCGTGATCGGAATACCATCGGTCGCATCGCTCCGGTAGCCGTCGATCTGTACATTCGGAATATCTCCTTGCGGACCATCGATAAAAGTGACCTCCTCGGCGATCCTGGGGATCGCATCCTTGGCGATGCGGGTCTCGGATTTACTGATCTTTACATTATTGATGATGCAGTTCTCGCCGGTCAGTCCGAGATACAGATAACGCGTATTGTCGGGAAGCGCAATGATAAACTCGATGACCTTCGTGCCATCGTCGATCGTGATCAGCGCATGATCCTTCTGTCTCATCGCATCTACCACATAGTGCTTCACACCGGTCATTTGCTGTCTGCGTCTTGCACCACTTCCGTCTTCACTCGGAATCGAATTGGTATGGATCTTTCGCGCACCATGGCAGACATGTTTTCCACAGAAAGAAATCTCGCCATATTCAAAATAGTTCATCTCACGGATCATGATATCATCCGTGTGCACACGCCCGTCCAGGGAATCGAAAAGCACAAATGATGGAGCATCGGTTTTCTTTACGTGTTTCTCCTCTGATATATAATCCAGTTCTATAGAGGAAGGATAGGGTGTGATAAGGATTCCTTCGGAGATCTCGCTTCTATACTTTACACAGTTCAGTTCATTCTTACCGTCCAGTTCCTGAACAGTATCTCTCTCCTTCATCTCGAACTCGGTATCCAAATCGATGATATGCTGCATGATCTTGGCGATATTCGGATCGAACTGTGTTCCGGCATTCTTGACGATCTCTTCCCTTACATGCTGCTGCGAGATTGCTTTTCTGTAACTTCTTGTGGAAGTCATGGCGTCGTAGGCATCGGCCACGGCAATGATCCTTGCGATCTCCGGGATATCGTCGCCCTTGAGTTTGTCCGGATACCCTTTTCCGTCATATCGCTCGTGATGGTGATGCGCACCGATACTCAGATAGGGATATTCACTGATGCCGTTAAGGATCTGGTAACCCAGAACCGGATGGGACTTGATCACTTCATACTCTTCGTCGGTAAGCTTGCCCTTCTTGTTGATAATATCGTCAGAGATACCAATCTTGCCAACGTCATGTAAAAGCGCTGTATAGTATATTTTGTAGCACTCATCCTCATCCTTTCCCATCGCTTCGGCGATCTTACGTGAATATTCAGCCACGCGGACAGAATGGCCTCGCGAATATGTATCCTTTGCATCGATAGCATTGACCAATGCAGTAGCTGTCTGTTCAAAAAGCCGCTGAGAATATTTCTGCTGATCTTTCAGATAGGAAAGCTTGATGGTCTGAAAACTCTCGATCTTCTTATTCCGCTTATAGATCAGAACGATCGCAACGATCGTAAGGAGATTGACGAAGACGCCCGGTATGCCGTTCAGGTTTTTCCCGGCAATAAGACTGATTATCAGAAGCGGGAACTGTACAGCTATAAGAGTCAGAGCCGTAACAAAGCCCTGTTTCCCGAAATAGACAACGATGAATATGATGCAGATATTCGCAAGCGAAGAAATAACACCGGTAAAAGCAGAAATCGGCATCCGGCTTTCGCCCAGCATGATCGTCACAGCGGACCTGGAAACCACAGGTGTAAACACCGATGCTATACCATAAAGCAGAAGCAGACAGACAAAAAGCACTATCGACTTCTTATTCTTATATTCTGTTGTTTCGGATCGTTCTAAAAATCCGGCATCCTCTTCCTTCATTCACGCCCTCCCCAAGACGAGTCTTCTATTTGTTCCATCATACCCATTCATTGTATCCGACCAAAAAGAACACAATATAAAAGATTTGTGAACATTTCCCATATACTATGAGAAAACGGCAAAGTAAAACCGGCAGCTATAAGATCCGTTTTTCTGCAGCAGTTGGCGCTTGCTGTGTGCAGAGATGATCTTATCCTGCCGGTTTCACTTAGGTGTGAGAAGGGGGTTATGCCGTGATCTCTTCTACTCTTACTTTTGTGATATGGATCGTTGCAGTATGTCCGCGCTTACCCATATTGAACTCCAGGCGGCCGTTGTTATCGTCTTTTTCCGTCATGTCAAACTCAAACTCAAATGTCTTCCACTCCGGTCCGATTTCGATGACCGTATCCGGTAGATAGCGGATCCAGCCTGCATTCGGTGCCGAAACACAAACGATGCAGTCACGGGCTTCGTCTGCCTTGATATCGAAGGTGACCTTATACTTGTGGCCTTTGCGCATCGGCAGATCCGGCTGCACGAGCTGAACAGAATATTCTTCCGTACCACAGTTGGTAGATGTAATGATCATCTCTCCGTCTTTGATCTCCGCTGCACCTTCACCGCCGTTGAACAGCAGGAACTTCCAGTCGAGATCGTCTTCCAGATTCTCGGCCTCAGTAAAAGAACCGTTTCTGATGAAGTTTCCGTCTGCAAGCGGCTCACGGAACGGCTTTTCCGGTTTCTTTACATTCGTATCGTAAGACGGCTTCTGATAAACACGCACATAGTCGATCAGGAACTCTGCATTGGCAAAATCCGTCGAAGCATCCGGGTCACCCGGCCAGTTGCCGCCGACCGCAAGGTTCATCTGTACGAAGAACGGCTGGTCAAAAGGTGCTGGATACGGCAGCTCATCGGATCCTGCGATTGCGGTAAACCAGTCATTCACTTTAAGAACAAGCTCGTCATCGGTATAGAAACGCATCTCGCCCGGTTCCCACTCGACGGAATACTCATGGAACTTCGCTGAAAAGCTATCTGCACCGCTCTTTATGATCGTACCCTGCTGCTCGGCATGAGGTTCACCATAGTGGATCGTGGAATAGGAAATCGTCGTATCATTTCCCAGAGACTCCATAATGTCGATCTCACCGCACTTCGGCCACTGACCGTAAACGTTTTCATTCTTCGGCATCATCCAGATCGCCGGCCACAATCCCTGGCCTTCCGGAACCTTCGCCGAAACTACGACCTTACCATACATAAAGTCTGTCTTATTCTGGCTGTTGACCTTTCCGGACGTATAGTAGTCTTTCCCGTCCTTCTCGCTCTTGATCGCCTTCAGAACGAGTTTACCGTCTTTAACAAAAACATTGTCGGTCGAATTCGTGTACTCCTGAAGCTCATTGTTTGTCCAGCCCGGCTGACGCGTCTCACGTGTCCACTTGCTCTCATCGAGATCCGCGCCATCGAATTCATCGTTCCAGAGAAGCGAGTATCCTTCGAGCTCCGGAACTGAAGACTCCGCCTTCGCCTCTGTTGTCTGCTGAGTTTCCTGTGACGTTGCCGACGTAGCCGACGCTGTCGTTTCGTCCTCACTCTTCTTGCAGGCAGCAAGTGAAAGCAGCATCGATGCCGTCAACAAAACGCATAGTAATTTTCTTTTCTTCATGACATCCTCCCCAAATCGGCTCTGGAAACGTTCCCCCGACGTATCAGAGCATTTTTTCTACTACAAACAACATAACAAGAATCGGTTTTACATTATTGCTTTTTCATATCTTTTTTTACGTTTTCTTGCTATAATCTTTTTTGACAAGGAGGTGGCGGATATGGCTGAGATGAAACATAAGAAGATCTCGTACCAGGAGTTCCTTAACCGCGAATATGAGATCTTCCATGCACCGTACCAGGAAGAGACCGAGTTCTTCGAAACCATTAAGAGCGGCAACCTCAAGAAGACACAGCAGCTCCTGGCCGCGCCTTTTCACAAAAAAGAGGGCTTCGGAACCTTGTCCAAAGACCCTCTGCAGAATCTGAAATATCACTTCACCATCACCACCGCCATGGTAGCAAGATACTGCATCTCCGGCGGCATGAGCGAGGCCGAATCTTTCAGCCTAAGTGACTACTATATCCGTCTGGCGGATGAGGCCTCTTCCCTGTCGGAAGTATCGGAGATCCATCGGGATATGTGTCTGAATTACGCAGACCGCATGCAGAAAAACCTTCGCGGAAGGATCGTCACTCCGGCGATCAGTCTTTGCATCAACTACATCTATGAGCATCTGCACACAAGGATCACACTACCGACGCTCTGCAACGTCACCAATCTTTCCGGTCCCTATCTCTCCCGGCTTTTTAAGCGGGAGACCGGGTATTCCATCAGTGCCTATATCCAGAGCAAGAAACTGGAGACCGCCAAGTCGATGCTGGTCAACTCCGATTATTCGATCGCGGAGATCTCTGCCTCACTGTCGTTTCCCAGTCAGAGTTATTTTTCCAATCTTCTCAAGAAGGACTGTGGTCTTACACCACGCCAGTTCAGAAATCAGCGCATGGGCAGGATGACCTTAGACTCCTGACACTTTCATGTGTTCAAGAAGTGCGAAATAGAATTCCGGGCGGAACTGTTCCAGGCGTACCGGTCTTCCTTCCATATTCAGGAAGCAGTGTTCCGAAGAAGCTTCGCAAACCGTCTTGCCTGCTTCATTGGTCATAAGATAGGACAGTTTCAATCTTACGCCTTTACATTCCATGATTTTGACTACGATCGTTACTGAATCGGAAAAAGCTGTGCTCCCCCTATAGCGGACATCGATTCCGACTACCGGCGAGACCACGCCGGTTTCTTCAAGACGGGCATAATCCCATCCGATCTTGGAAAGGAAATCGACTCTTGCTTCCTCCATCCAGCGGACATAGTTCGAGTGATGCGTGATCCCCATCTTATCCGTTTCGTAGTAATGAACCTTATGTATGTATGGCTGCACTTCCTGCATAGTCATTCTTCCTTTCCCACCGGGCTGTTTCCTCGTTTTGTTCCAGAAAAGATTATAACAAAGAATATCCTGCATCAAAAGCAAAAAGAAAGAGGACTGTCTCAATGGAGACAGTCCTCTTTATATGAGCCACTATTTGTGAATCAAAAGATTATCAGAGGGTACCTCTCTCGATGCCATAAGCCTTACAGAGAGCTGTGTACTCTTCAGACATTGCGAATCCGCGGAGAACATCGAAGCGGGATACGCCGGAGTTCAGCTGGCCTACCCAGTAGTTCAGACCATCTGTCTCTGCTTCTCTGCCGAGGAATGTTCTGTAAAGTGCTTTTACATAATTCTCGTTAGAAGTCTTCTTCTCAACATACTCTGTGGATTCAAAGAAGAATCTTCCGAGTTCTGCACCACTCGTCTCACGGTTCGTGATCTTCAAAGACCAGAACAGGAGTCCGCCTTCTTCAGGATCACGCTCGAGGCACTTCGTGTAAAGTCTTGTTACGAAGTCTGTAGCTGCCTTAGACGGAACTGTTGCCTTCGCTGTCGGAGCACCCGGATTTACGCCGTACTTCGCGCAGAGGTTGCACCACTCGGTGGAGTCAACGAATCTCTCGATAACCGCCGCACGGGAGTTGCCCTTCTTCAGAAAGTCGAGCCAGAAGTCCATACCGCCTGCTTCAGGATCACGATCGAAGAATGTCTTGTAAAGTGTTGCCAGGAACTCTTCGTCTGTTGTGTTCTTCTGCAGGAACTCAGGACCTGTGAGGAAGAACAGTGCACAGTAACCACCGGTGTACTCGCCTGCCGTTACCTTCTCGACCCAGAACGCTTTACCTTCTTTCTCGGAAGGTCTGCCGAGAGCGACATTGTAAAGACGCTCTACGAAATCAGCAAATGTAAGCTGGTGAGAAGCAATCTGTTCCCACTTACCGTTAAGAGTAATATCCTTCTTTACCGGAGTAGAGAAGTCATAAGCCTGACCATCCAGGAACCAGCCCTTGAAGATGAATCCGGCCTTTGTCGGATTAGCAGGCTTGGTAGCTGTCTGACCGTAAACGACCTTCTGAGCAGGTACGCCTGCGATGTCAAAAGTAACCGTGTACAGATTGCTTACGCCGTATGTACCGTCTTCGTTTGTGATCGGGCGATAACCCTCAGAGCAGTTCTCAGCGAGAACCGGGCTCGAATATGTACCACCGGAGATGAACTGCTTATTCTTTGTGTTGCCATTGCCGTAAGCATATGTAGCAACTGCATCAGCCTTCGCACTCTTGAATGTACCACCACTGACGGAGACATTCGGACGACCGTTCGGATAACCGCAGTTATCGATCACGAGAGCATCACCTGTTGCATCTGCACCGTTACCGTTATACTTGTACGCTGTCTTCGGGCCATTAGCCTCGAGTGTACCGCCGGTGATCTTAAGGTTACCGGACTTCATGTAAACGGCTGTCTTACCGATGATCGAACCGCCCGAGATCGTGAGGTCGCCGGAAGGCTCATATACTGCGATCGTATCACTCAGCAGTGTACCGCCGGAGATACGCATGGTGCCCTTCTTCTGGCTGCTGCCGTTTGTTGCAAGAGCGAACAGGCTCGCATTGATACGACCTGCTGTCATAACGAATGTAGCGGAGCAATCTGCCAGAGCAACACCGTAACCGTTGGAATTGATCTCGCCGCCCTCTACGGAAATGATCGGCTGGTTTTTGTTGAATGCATAAACTGCATAGCCGGTCTTGCTGTTGGCATTGATCTTACCACCCTTGATCGTGATGGTACCTACATTTACGGAAACAGCATAGTGTGCGGATGTCTCGATCGTACCACTCTCCAGGATGAACTTACCTGCAGAAGCATAAATACCGAAATCACCACTGTGAAGGAACTTACCCTTTTCACCTGCAGAACTATCCTTGATCGTAACTGTAGCATTGGTCGTGATCGCGAAAGGATACATCTGCTTGCTCGTATTCGTGTAAGTGAAGCCATTCAGATCCAATGTCATGTTTTTACCGACATTCGGAAGATCTGCGGAACTGCTGTTTGCTGTCAGCGTTACTGTATCGCCGGCCTTCGCAGCCTTAAAAGCTTCGCCGAGAGTCGAATAACCCGTATTGCCGATCTTCGCAACAGAACCACTTGCACGGACAAGAGATCCTGCTCCGGAGTATGCACCCAGGATCAAGGCCATGGAAACGATACCGGAAGCTAGCGATAGCAACCAACGACCCTTTTTCGATTTTTGAAAAATCATGATGGTTCCCTCCTTTAACCATTGTTGACGTATTATCAGTCAGGATACATTTCCGAATGGCTAAGTACCCTGAAAAAAGCATCTTCCCCCACTGATACATACAATCATTTTACACTCACGCTTATATATTTACAATAAGTGCAAGGGGGTATATAAAATTAAATTGCTATTTTACTTGTAACCTTTCTGCAATAAAAGGGCCGCCCATCGGGCAGCCCTTCGTACCGTTTTCCGGAATATTTTTTTCGCTTATCAGAGCGATCCACGCTCGATTCCGTAGGATTGGCAAAGCTCCGTAAACTCAGGCGACAGCGCGAATCCCTTCAGTACACTGTTGCGGTCTTCGCCGGCCTTGAGCTTCTCTACCCAGAACTTCAGGCCGTCCGCCTCCGCTTCACGACCCAGGAAAGTCTCGTAAAGTGCTTTTACATAGTCTTCATCAGAAGCCTTCTTGTTCAGGTACTCCTTGGAGTTAAAGAAATCACGGGCCAGTTCGGATCCGGTCGCTTCGAGGTTGGTAAGCTTGAGCGCCCAGAACATCAGGCCGTCTTCTTCTGCATCACGTCCAAGGCACTTCGTATACAGTCTCTCGGCAAAAGCCTTGGCCTTCTCAGACGGGATCTCCGCCTTAGCGGTAGGAGCACCCGGCTTGACGCCGTACTTCGCACAAAGGTTGCACCATTCCTTGGAGTCAACGAAACTCTCGACGACTGCCTTTCTCTCGCCACCGTCTTTCAAGAACTTCAGCCAGAATTCCAGTCCGTCCGGTTCAGGCTCACGGTCGAAGAATGTCGCATAGACCGTTACAAGGAATTCTTCATCTGTCGTCTTCTTCTGTAGGAACTCAGGACCTGTCAGGAAGAACAGCGCACAGTAACCGCCTGTGAACTCACCGTTCTGGACCTTCTCGATCCAATATGCTTTTCCTTCCGGTTCCGACTCACGTCCAAGTGCGACCGTGTAGAGTCTCTCGACAAAATCACCGAAACCATACTGCGGCTCCGGAGCCTTAGCTTCCCATACCGCGAAGAGCACGATGTCTTCTTTTACAGGAGTCTTGAAGTCATACTCGGCTCTTTCTTCCTTGTCTTCCGTATCAAGCGTCCAGTATTTGAATACCGCTCCTTCCTTGGTCGGATCGTCCGGCTTGACGACCTGTCCGTCCTTAACGACCATCTGGGCTTCCACTGCGGCGCCTTCTCCGCACTCGAAGTTTACGATCCACATCTCCTGGTCAGCCCAGATTGCAGTGAAGGTCGCGTCATCCTTGAAGTACCCTCCGGGAAGAACATGGTCTTCACGGAACAGATGATCCATGCCGTTTTCTCCTTGTGACCAGGCGATGAATACCTGTCCGTCTTTTGCGAACTCACACTTGGCAAGTGGGAGCGGTTCCAGCGAATTGTGGATGATCTCAAAGAAATCTTCACCCTTATCGTTCGCACCGCCGTTAGCCTTGTATGTCACTGTAATATCATGGATCTTAAGTTCCCAGTTCTCGATCACATACCATTTCCGACCTTCGCGGTTCTGCAGGGCAAAATTCTCCGGGAAAACTTCGATCTGGAATTTCACGATATTTTCCGGTGTGCTCTTCTTGGCAAGCTGAAGCTCAAATACGACCGCACTCTTGTCTGAAAGATGGCTCTCGATTTCTTCGAGCGAACACCTATACTGGATGGTCATGTCATAGCGACCGTCATCACGTGGATCCGGGCCTGTATACTTACTGAAATCCTCCCAGGTCTTTCCGCCGTCCTGACTCATCTGTACGTCTTCCGGTTTCAATCCGGCCGGCGCGGCATAACATACCCAGAGTGCATAGTTTTCATCTTCGACCAAAGTCAGGTTATCGAATTTCGCACCCTTGTCCGTGATCTCTCCACCGAAACGCTCATTCGCATGCAGATCGATCTCCCATCCATCGTTGATCACGGTCCATGTGGCTTCGACGAGCGTGTTTTTATGTACCGGCGTATGCAGATCGTAGGGTTCTCCTCCGGATACCCATCCGCTGAATATGTGCGCATTGTCCCATTCCGGGTCCGGCACCTTGTCGACGGAAGGATCCTCCTGCCTCAGCATGGCCAGAAGCACATCGTAGGCATTATCGCCATCCTTGACCGGAACAATAACAGGTTCATCTCCGTTCTTGAGGTCAAAAGTTACGGAATACGTTGTGATATCCACGTCCACGTCAGCACGTGATGTGCGGCCATATGAGAGGATCATCGCAACACTCGCGATCATGGCGGCAACCACCATCCATGCCACGAAAGCCGTTGACTTACGTCTTGTAATTACGTTGCTTGTTATCATATACTTCCCTCCTCGACATAAATTGGTATTTTCATTGTAGTTCTTTTGAAAAAGCACTACAACGCCATTGTGGAAGAGTTTACAAGATATCCTTAGAATTTGCAGTTTCTTCATAAAGACGTCTTGCGTCTGCAAAAAACACTTTTCGTATTTTTATCCGTCGCTTTTTAATTCGGTCTGCAGATATTTATCCGGAATGAGGAATCTTATCCGTCATTACATGAGGCATGTAGCAGATATAAATGTAGCCCACGAGATTCTATCCGTCATCCGTTCCAAAAAGCGGCGGCTGGAAACGCGAAACTTGCAATCTTATCTGTAAAGCCAAACAATATAAGGCAGATAATATCCGCGAACGAATAACTCTATCTGCCATCCTTCAACCCAACCGACAAATTATATCCGCCAAACAAAAAGGACCGTCTCCCTCAAGGAGAAACGGTCCCGATTAATACTTCAAAAAAGCGAATCGGTCACTGTATCGGTTCAAAGTCCGCTGCGCCATGCTTACAGAGCGGGCATACGATATCGTCCGGAAGCTCATCGCCTTCATAGACATATCCGCAGACCTTACATACATAACCCTTCTTGCCTTCCGTTTCCGGCTTCGGCTTAACGTTCTTCTGGTAGTATGTGTAGGTCATGGTCTCCTTGTCCGAGAGCACTCTCGCCTCGGTCACGGAGCAGATGAACATACCATGTGTATCAAGATCGACATAGTCCTCGACCTTCAAGGACATGAAGGAGTTGATGTAACGGTTGAGGAAGATCAATCCGTTATCAGAGCGGACGATCTCTTCTTCACCGGCAAACTTATCGACGTTTCTGCCACTCTGGAAACCGAAGTTCTGGAACACCTTGAAAGGCGCTTCCACGGAAAGGCAGTTCACGTTCATGATCCCCGTCTGCTTGATGACATGATGCGAATAGTTCTGCTTGTTGATCGTCACAGCGATCCGGTTCGGTGTATTGGTCACCTGCGTAACCGTATTCACGATGAGACCATTGTCCTTCTTGCCGTCGTTGGAAGTAACAACATACAATCCATAACCGATATTGAAAAGCGCCGTCAGGTCATTCTTATTCGCTGTCTCTTCAGACTTGGCAAGATAATCCTGACACAATTCCTTCGCCATGGCTTCGACTTGCGCACGGGACTCATCGTTTAGAGCCGACACGATCTTAACATTGTTATCCGTATATGTGATGTTCTTGCTCTTCTCGAACATCGCCTTCATGACACGGATCGCCTGCGGTGCCCAGGAACCGTTCTCGATCATACCGATCGTCTTGTTCTGGAACTGTCTCTCCGTCAGGTGATGGATGAACTCACGCATGAACGGGAACACATCCGCATTATATGTCGTGGTGGCAAGAACGATCCTTCCATAGCGGAATGCATCCTCGACACACTCGGCCATATCTTCTCTTGCCAGATCGTTCACGACGACCTTCGGGCAGCCGTTTGCCTTCAGCTTCTCAGCCAGAAGTTCCACTGCTGCTTTCGTATGTCCGTACACGGATGTATAGAAGATTGCGATACCATCACTCTCCACACCATAGCTGGACCATGTATCATAGAGCTTCAGATACGGCGAAAGATCTCCCGTAAGGACCGGTCCGTGCAGCGGGCAGATCGTCTTGATCTCGAGGTTCGCTGCCTTCTTCAATACCGCCTGAACCTGAGCACCGTATTTACCCACGATGCCGATATAGTAACGGCGGGCCTCACATGCCCATTCCTCTTCCACATCCAGCGCACCGAACTTACCGAATCCGTCCGCACTGAAAAGCACTTTATCGTAAGCGTCGTATGTCATCAGGACTTCCGGCCAGTGCACCATCGGCGCACCGACAAAGTGAAGGACATGCTTACCGAGAGGCAGCTCATCGCCCTCTCCGACTACGATCCTTCTGTCCTCGAATTCCGTACCGAAGAAGTTCTTCATCATGGTGAATGCTTTTGCCGAAGAGACGATCTCCGCCTTCGGATAATTCTTCATGAAGTTCACGATATTTGCAGAGTGATCCGGTTCCATATGTTGTACGATCAGGTAATCCGGCTCCTTGCCGCCAAGTGCTTTTTCCAGATTATCGAGCCACTCATGGGTAAAATTCTTATCCACGGTATCCATGACCGCGACTTTATAATCCGCGATCACATAAGAGTTATATGCCATACCGTTCGGTACTACATACTGTCCCTCGAAAAGATCGATCTGGTGGTCGTTTACACCTACATACTTGATGTCGTTGCTGATAAACATAAGAGAATTCCTTTCAAAATAGTTCGGGCGCCCGAAAAGGGACTGATCCTTCTTCAGACGCCCGTGGCTTTGCTTCTTGTCATCCGCTGCTACGCAGCATCCGGATTACTTAAAGTAACGGTCCAACAAGCCCTTCAGTGCCTTACCATGGCGAGCCTCATCACGAGCCATCTCGTGTACGGTGTCGTGGATCGCATCCAGGTTGTTCTTCTTAGCAACGGTCGCCAGTTCGGTCTTACCTGCTGTTGCACCGAACTCGCAGTCTACACGCCAAGCGAGGTTCTCCTTTGTGGAAGCCTTCATGTTCGGCTCGAGGTCCTCGCCGAGGAGTTCTGCAAACTTTGCAGCATGTTCTGCTTCTTCGTAAGCTGCCTTCTCCCAGTAGAGACCGATCTCCGGATAGCCTTCACGATAAGCGATACGAGCCATGCAGAGGTACATACCTACTTCGCCGCACTCACCTGTGAAGTTAGCCTTAAGCTGCTCGAAGATATACTTCTTATCTTCTTCGGAGATGTCCGGATTGTTCTTTACTGTCTGGGCATAGATGCCGTACTTGTGCTCTGCAGCAAGATTAGCATTCTCTTCCATGATCTTGAACATTTCCTTCTTAGCCTTACATACCGGGCACTGATCCGGAGCCTCATCACCTTCGTAAACGTAACCACATACTGAACAAACATACTTAGCCATAACAAATTCTCCTTGATAAATTGATTTTGGTCGTGCGCCGCAGATCAAGCGCCGCGCTCTTCCTCTACTTTCACGCACTCCGGGCACATCCCGTCGAACTGTAATGAGTAACCGAAGATCTTATATCCGGATGTGTCTTTTAAGAGATCCACCAGACTTTCCACCGGCATCTTCACATCCGCCACGCGTCCGCAGTTATTGCAGTGCACGTGATAGTGTGGAAAAGTCATGTGGTCGAAATGGTCCGCTCCATTGTTGATACGGATACGCAGCGCCTCGCCGGAATCGGCCAGTTTGTTTAAGATCCGGTACACCGTTGCGCGGCTGATGGATGGGTACTTGCTCTGCACTTTCACCACCACGTCATCCGCCGTCGGATGGCATGCCATCTCGATCAACGCTTCGTGAACGATCCTTTTTTGTAAGGTGTTGCGCTCCTGCATCTTTTCACTCCTGACAAAGTCTTCCAATACTCATCGGGTCCTTCATTGCACCCAAGTGCCTTCTGTTATTGATAATAAATCCTAATAAGGATTCTGTCAAGAAGGAAATGAAATTTTACTTTATAGTGATCGTCGAAAAGAACTCGCCCTCTTCCGAACGGAGTTTGAAGCTGTATCCGAGCATCTTCAGATTGTTCTCCACGATGGAAAGTCCCAATCCGGTTCCCTCTTCTCCTCGGGCACTGTTTCCTTTTTTAAACGGCTTGATCAGTTCTTCTACATTATCGATTTTTCCCTCGATCTCGTTTCGGATCGTGATCTCCTCTTTACTCAGCTCGATATTCACTTCGCTATCGGGTTTGGCATATCTTGCACAGTTCGACAAAAGATTATCCATGACCTGGGAAAGGAGTTCCGGATCGGTCGTCTTAGGCGGTATACTACCGAAGATCTTGACTTTGATCTTATTCTTTTCAAAAAGGTAGTTGTGCTTCTTCACACTTTTCTCGATCAATGCACGGATATCGACCTGCTGCAGTTTTCCGATTCCATCTTGGTCTTCACTTTTAGAGAACGTCAGGATCCCTTCCACCATCTTATTCATCTCATCAACGTTTTCCCGGATCTTTCGAACATACTCGGCATTCTCCTTGTTCATGTTCTCCTGCTTCGAATCCACGGAACCGGAACTTCCACTCAAGTTTTGCGCATTCCAGTTCTCTTCGAGCATTTCCGCATACCCGGAGATGGCAGCCATCGGCGTCTTCAGGTCATGTGCCATATCTTCCGTCGTTCTCTTCCGATAATCAGAAACTTCACTTTTCGCCTTTTTCTTAACGAAAAGCACCAGCGCGATCACAATACTCAAAAGAAGTGATCCCAGAATCGCCGTCCCCATGACTGCCCATATAAAGATAGGGAACATCTTGAAAATGCTTACCGGCTTCGGCTTCGAAGAATACTTGACCGACCAGATACCGCTATACTCTTTTCTCAGATCATACTTTTCTTCGTTCACGACGATCTCGCCGTTTGCATTTTTGCTGGCATAGCGAACGGTATCAATTTCTTCAAAGGTCCGTTCACTTGAAGGAGTATATTCGTTAGGATAGAACAAACAGAGTCCATTTTCCTCGAAATTGATTTCATCCAGTTTGATATCATATCCACTCATGTCTTCGGGGTAGTAAGAATACGTTGCCCACACATCCACAAACAATTCCATTCCGGAACCATTATCCACCATTACGACCGCGCCATCATTATACGGAAGGATAGCTATATGACCGGGATAGAATCGCTTTGTTTCCGGATTCAGGTACGCCGACTGGATCATATATGTATATTCGGGCAACTCTGTTTTTTGGGAAAAATCGTAAAGGCGGATAGCGATTGGATCGTACTTATATTTCTGTTCTTTCTCGCTCTCTTTCCGCATCGCATACATGCCGTTGGCAAAATCATCGAGGCCGTCCATTGGACTATTATCGGCCATCATGTAGAATTCGCCATCGTAATAGAGTTCAACCGGTACCAGATCTTTTGTCGTGGCAACCCTTTCATTATCGATGTACACGTCGATATACATGTCTTCCGTCCTGATTGCATTGGACAAAATTTCGTTTAATACCGTAATCATGCTTTGTCGGGTGATTCGGTCATTTTCCGCGCAGATATCCCGGGTACAAGCGATGATCTCATCAATACATGCTTGCATTCTGGCTTTACGTGCGTTTTCTTTTCTGCTTTTCATCACGGAAAGAAATCCCCAGCCGCAAGCTATGGATATAACCAGCAGGATCGCAAAGACACGCAGGAATATAAGAAAGAAATTGGGTTTCTTTATCTTCGTTTTCATAAAACCTCCTTATGTGGTGACCTTATATCCACCACCGATCACAGTCTTGATACATGACCCGGATTCGCCCAGTTTCTTACGCAGTTTCTTGATATGGGAATCGACAACACGATCATTCCCTTCAAAATCCACGCCCCACACGAGGTCAAGAAGTCTGTCTCTTCCGAGCACTTGTCCACGGTTCTCCATGAGAACCTTTAAAAGGAGGTATTCTTTTGGTGCCAGCGGAACTTCCACGCCCGACTCTTTCACTTCCATACGAAGCGGATCCAGTAAAACCGAACCACAGCGAAGGATCTTCCCGCCGTTTCTCTCTTTACCGTTTTCCGCAGTTCTGGAAAGAAGTGCCAGTGTTTTCGCATAAAGCACCTTTAGTGAAAAAGGCTTCACCATATATTCATCCGCGCCCAGGGCATAGCCCTTTAAGATGTTGTCCTCATTCCCCAATGCCGTCAGAAAAATGATCGGGCAATTGCTTTTGCGCCGCAAGATCTTGCAAAGATCGAACCCGGATGCACCGGGAAGCATAATGTCCAGGATCGCCAGATCGTATTCGTTCTTTTCCACAAATGTCAGGCCTTCGACACCGTCTTTTGCCACGTCCACTTCAAAAGCACCGGTCCTCTCGAAGTACTTCGCCACAAGTTCACGGATCTGTGCAGAATCTTCAACGATCAATAATCTGGTCATTCTTTTCACACCTCCATGGCATCATGGTACGACAAGCATGTGTCCAACATATGCCCACAAACGCTTTTTTCATTATATCGTTTTTCCGGACATGGATGCCACAAGATCACGAATCGGTCCCCTGATACTTCAGCGCGGCATACCGCGCGACCGACTGCGCAACACGCGCCTCGATCGTCTGGACCAGTTCTTTTTCCGGTTTCGCGGTAAAATATCCCTGTATCAGATCCACACCGAGCATAATGACGGTCTTCAGTTCTTCTTCCGTCTCGACGCCCTCCGCCAACGCCTTGATGCCGTTATCATGTGAGAACTCGATGATATCTCTCACAAAGTGCTGCTTCTGCGGGCTCTCTTCGATCCGGGCAATCAGCGACCGGTCGATCTTCACAAAATCCGGCTTATACCGGAGCAGGTTCGCCACATTCGAATAGCCTGAGCCGTAGTCATCGACCGCCGTTTTGATATGCATCCGCTCAAATGTTGCCTTCATCATAGAAAGCGCTTCGTCAGTCATCTCCGAACGCTCGGTCAGTTCCACGACAATAGAATCCGGATTCTCCGCCACATACGATTCAAGGACCTGAATATCTTCTTCGTTCAGCATATTCCCTGCGATCGAATTAATGAAGATCTTCTTTCCGCCCGAAAGCTTGGACTCGTTTCTCTTCATGACACGCAGCACATTAAAGAACGTGGCTTTCTCCACATCATAGAGGCGGTCGAAGTATTCCGCATACCGCAACATCTCAAGAGGCGATACATACGGCGTAACATCCGCACGCATCAGCGCCTCATACGCATAGATCTTTCCTGTCCGCACCTCTACGATCGGCTGGAAGTGATACGAGATCCTGTTATCGTCAAGGATCATGCTGACCACTTTGGCATCGTGCAGTTCCTGTTCCGTCAGCTCCCTCTTCTTCAAAAGCTTCTGCGCACTTGCCTTCGCACTGTTCTTCTTACTGATCGCGACATTGACCAGTCGTTCCACCTCTTCCGATGAATCCGGACTTCCGCTCTGTACCCCGTAGAAAAGCTCTACCGGATATTCGCACCCGGCCTCGCTTACCCGTTCTTCGATCGTCTTCATAAGCGCATCTTTTTCCGAAAGCATCTCGTCATCATCCGGACTTCTGGTGATGCGGAGCGCAACCATCTCATCGTTTGCCATACGGATACACATACAGTTACGTGACGAGAATATCTTCTCCAGAGAACTTGCGGTAAGCAGGATCAAATTGTCACCTTCTTTGCGTCCGTATTTCTCATTGATCTCTTTCAGATCCTTGATGTCGACCGCGAGCGCGCCCATGTAACCGCCGTTATTCCGCATAAGATGCAGGAACGTCTCTGTCTGTTCCAGAAAACCACGGTAGTTGTGAAGTCCCGTCATATTGTCGGTCGTAATGCCCTTTTTGGCGATCTTGTTACTGCCGATCAGTTCATCGGCTCTCTTATAGCACTCGATCCCGCGGCAGACACTCTTCAGCCAGGCACGGTATTCAGCAGGAATGCTCATCGCTTTGTCACCATAACTGACAGCCGCATACCCGAAAACACTGTCCTCATAATGCAGCGGCATAAAGTACCAGGCCGCCGGCCTCCCCCGCTCTTCGTAAAGCTCCGGAAGCATTTCTTCCTTATCGAAAAACGTATCCGTCAGAATACGGTCGTTATTGTTTTCTCCGCACTTGATGACGTGTGCGATCTTCTCTTCAAAATCACCGTCTGCTTCTCCTAAAGAAGGATTCAGGCACAGATCAAAACCGGAAAAACCGCGGATATAATGCAGGGAAACAAAGATCGTATTCACAAGTCCGGTCAGGGAAGTCTGGGCAAGAAGATCCTCATCCATCAGATTCAAAGGAGAAAACATGGAACGAAGAGACAGCGCACTATCCCACTTCTCTCTCCGAAAATACTCCGGCACTGCGCTCTCACATCCGCAACCGCAGCTTCCACCGATAAAAAGATCCGGGTTCACCGCGGCATCCTGTGGTTCAGTGCCCTCGATAAGCGCATGGATCGCATCGGCCGTATTCTGCCCGAATTGATAATACTCGAGATGTGCAGCAGTGATCGGCAACGGCGCATGCCGTCCCTCCGAGATCGAATCGCACCCGACGATCGCAATATCCTCTGGGATCGACAGCCCCTTCTCCGAAAGCCGCTTCGCCAGACCGATCGCCATACAGTCATTGGCACAGGCCACCGCCTCCGGAAGCTTCCTGTCACTGCTCGTCAGGCTGTCCGCGAGGCTCTCCCCGCTCGTATACCAGAAATCACCGAAAAAGATCCGCTCCTCGTCCACTTCGATCCCGTGTTCGGTAAGCGCATCCTTATACGCCTTCACGCGGATCGCACTATGCGGATGCCAGGATTTCCCCGTAAGGAAAGCGATGTCACGCTTGCCGTGTTTCTCGATCAGGTGGGAGACCGCCAGTTTCTCAGGCGTATAATTATCGACATGGACCGATGGGAAATACTTGCTGTCTTTATCCACGAAAAGCACTTTCCCGTAGAAGTCCGAAAGAAGCCTCTGTTCGATCCTTTCCACTTCTCCGTCGGTCTGGATCGTATCCGCCATCACGACGACCGCATCGAACTTATCAAAATTGATCAATCTGAAGATCGAAGTCTCACCCGTGCAACGCGCAGGTGTATTCTGGTACTTGATATACATCGCAAATACACAGACATCGTAGTTCCTGTCAAACGCCTCCTTGAGGAAGCCCTGTAGGAATCTTTCCTGATTATATTCTTCCGGCTGTCCGAGCAGGACAGCAATTCTCTTCCGTTTTCTGTCCATAATCTATTAACGCTTAAACTCCGGATGATTCTTGTAGTAAAGTTCCTTGTCCTCGTACATGCGCTCGTCTGCCGTCTTCAGCGTATCCACGATGTTCTTCGAATCAGAAGCGAAACAGTAACCCAGAGCAAAAGAAACGTTCGGGTATTTCTCCGACAGTTCTTTTGCCAACTCGCACTTTTTCTTCAGTTCTTCTTCAGATGTATCGGTCAAAAAGACCATGAATTCGTCACCGCCGGCACGATACACTGTATCTCCGACAAATGCATTCTCTAAAACATTCGCACCGTTTTTCAAGAGCAGGTCACCGGCAGGATGTCCCTCGGTATCGTTGACACGCTTCAAGCCATTCACATCCGCAAACACGATACCGAAATTATAGATGAGATTGGTATCGGGAATTCGAAGCGCATCGATCCGGTTATTCATCTCATTGCGGTTATATACACCGGTAAGCATATCCATCGTACTCAGGATCTTCAACCGTTCCACGAGCTGGTAGTTCGAAAGTTCCGAAGCCAGGAAGAATGAGGTCAGTTCAAGTGTTTCCTTGATCTTCACCGTATTCTCGGTATTGAAGTTCAGCGCCCAGATATAACCAAGGATCTCTTCGCCTCTCTTCAGCGGAAAAAGCACCAGACTATCGATCCCGGCATATCCGAGTGTCTCATGCCAGGCCGGATCTCTTCTCTCGATTTCTTCCATATCCGTTTTATCCTTGATGATAATGCATGTACTTCCCCGAAGTGTATTTTTCCAGTTCGAGGCGATATGGTAGAAATCGTCATGGATAAAATCTCTCACAGAATATGGAAGATCCGCACGCCGTGCCTCACAAAGGATTTCACAGGTTTTCTCATCATCATTCAGAAGAAGTATACAGCATTCATCCGAACCACAGATATCGCGGATGTCCATGATCACTTCATCCACGGTCTTCTTAAAATCTGTCGAACCACGGAACTTAATGCAGGTCTCGAGGACCTTCGCCGACGTATCCGCTGAAACATCCGACATTGCTTCGGAACTGGCCTGCGGTTTTACATCGTAGGAATAAATGCAGTAACCGATATTCTCCTCATCGGATTCAAGCGGGATCATGAACATATTCAGCCATAATCCCATCTGATAAAGACTTACATAAGAATGCATCGGTTCACCGCCGATCGCGCAGCGGTAACAGAAATCCTCAAAGTTCATATCTTTCGGGAAACACATCTCATAGGGACATCCCGGAACGAAAGGATGACCCGTGATGCCGAGGATATCGTCATAGTGCGCCTGGTTTCCTTCCACTACACGGATATTACCGTAACGGTCCCCATCCAGTTTCTCGATCGAAAGCACACATGTCTTCGTCTTATACTTCTTCAGCATCTCAGTAAAAGCCATAATCCTGTCCCCCTGTGTTCCAATAGGAAGTTCCTGCAGGTTTGTCTCAAACCTCAATATAATTATAGAACTCTTCAAATCGTTTTCCACAAAATCGGGAAGGTTTAACAGTATATTTACAGAAAGTTTTTTCATCACCGGCGGTATGATCCGAAGACGCAAAAACCACCCTCCCGGTACTGTAATTACACACCCTGCAATGATACAATAATAGTGTCATATGGCTTTTTGCCGTTTAAGAGGAAAAACAGGAAAGAGTAGGGAATTTATGCGAGAAAAAACTACACAGATCGTCGATGAGATCAAGAAAGTCATTTGCGGAAAAGACGAGATCATCCGTCTGATCCTTCAGAGTGTTTTAGCCGGCGGACATGTCCTTATGGAAGACGTTCCCGGCGTTGGAAAAACGACCATGGCCGTTTCTTTTGCCAAGACCATGGGCATGGACTATGGACGCGTCCAGTTCACACCGGACGTACTGCCTTCCGATATCACCGGATTCTCCTTAATGGACCAGGAGACGCACACCATGAAATACCAGAAAGGTGCCGTCTTCCATAATCTGTTTCTTGCGGATGAGCTGAACCGTGCTTCGGCCCGTACCCAGTCGGCACTTCTCGAAGCCATGGAAGAAGGTCAGGTCACGGTAGACGATAAGACCTATCCTCTTCCGAAACCGTTCGTCGTGATCGCGACACAGAACCCGTCCGGTGCTTCCGGTACATCTCTTCTTCCGGACTCGCAGATGGACCGTTTTGCGATCCGCATCTCCATGGGATATCCATCCCAGGACAATGAGATCGAGATGCTCATGAACCGCCAGAACGGAGCCAATCCGCTTTCTGAAATCAATACGATCTGCAGCATCGAAGACATCCTTCAGATGCAGGAAGAAACAAGCAAGATGTATGTAAAATACAGAGTGCTCAAATATATCGTGGCCTTGATGGACCGCACCCGTAACCATCGTATGCTTGCCCGTGGAGGAAGCCCTCGTGCCACCTTGGCGCTGACCGCCATGGCCAAGGCGTATGCCTACATGACAGACCGCGATTATGTGATCCCGGACGACGTAAAAGCCGTCTTCCCGGCCGTGATGTGCCATCGTATGCTCCTCACACCGGAAGCCGAGTTCAAAGAGATCAGCACGATGGAGATCGCCAAGGAGATCTTAAAGACAACTGTTATTCCGAAGGACTAAGACTATGCTTCGGAGTTGGGTGATATACATTCTTGCACTTCTGGGTGCGATCACGTTCTTTCTATGCTACAGAATGTGGTTTTCCTGGATCGTTCTGATGGTGATGGTATCGATATTACCACTCGCCCTCGTGATCTGCTTTGCCTCTTCGCTCTTTTTCAAGCTCGAATCCGATGCTTTCCGGAAAGTTCTAAAGGGAGACGAAACACAGATCTCTTTCACTTCTTACGGTCTGGAATTCTTCCCGTTCGCACTCTATTCGGCCAAGGTCCTCCTCACCGAGGCCATGACCGGCGAGGAATGTATGATCCGTCTCCTGTCGCAGGGTGATACGACGGACAGCGTGGTCATCGACACGACACACTGCGGCACCTACCGCATCACTTCCGCCAAAGTCAGGATCTATGACATTCTCGGTTTGTTCTTCATTCCGAAGACCATCGACCTCTCCGGCGAGATCGTCGTCATGCCGATCCCCTGCATTCCGCAGGCCATGCCGGACTTAAGCGGCTTCAAGGCAAAAGGACTCCGCACGTCCAACAATACAACTTCCGAGATCTACGATGTCCGCGGATATGTACCGGGCGACCCGATCAAGCGTATCCACTGGAAGCTCTCCGCCAAGAAGAACTCGCTCATGGTGAAAGAAGCGCAGGAAGAAACCTTCGGTCATTCCCGTGTCTACATTCCCCTTACCCGCGACCGCGATAAGATGGACCGCGCCCTCGGGGAAGTGCTTTTTACATCGAGATATTTTCTGTCGCATGAAGTCGAGCACAGGATCCGTGTTCTGCCGCCGATGAAGAAAGAGATCGGTTTTGATATCGCTTCGAAAGAGGACCTGGACAAGGCGATCCTGTCGATCCTGCGCATCCCGATTCCGGAGGACTTGGAAGATGAGTAGCATCCGGAGCAGAAAAACGAAAAAACAGTTTACCGAAAACCGCCTGGAAAAGAAGCGTGTCACGGTTGCCGAGCAGGAAAAGATCCGTGCGAAGGAGGAGCTGAAAAAGCGCAAGCGAACGCATTCCGTAAAAGTCGTGCGTGCCGTCAGAAAATCTTCCGAACCGACATACCTGACGTTGATCTTTTCCGTGATCCTGAACCTCATTCTGGGTACCGGCTTTTCACTCATGCTGACTTCGACCTATTCGACTCCGGTCAACGTCTATGTTTTTGTGCCGTTCCTTCTTCTCATTTCACTCGGCATCTCTTACTGCCATGCGCAGAAAGAGAAACTGACGCCGTTCCTTCTGGCCACGATGCTTACCCTTCTGGTGTGGTGTTTCTTCATGACGGACACGCTTCGGATCAATGCGCAGACGCGCTATGCCTATTCTGTTTTGCAGCAGCGTGTCTTCCATGGCTGGCGCCCGATGTTCGAAGGTGCAGAGGTCCTTCGTGACAAGCGCCGCGACATCACGGTATTGCTTTTGCTTGTGAACTTTATCCCGACTTATTTCACTTCGCTTACCGTCGAGAAACGAAAGAATATCCTGATTTCCGCCGTATGGTATATTCCCTTCCTTTTCTGCTCGACCATCACCACAAGGATGACTCCTGACGGCATCCCGTGTCTTCTTGCCGTTTCCGGGATCCTGCTTCTTCTCATCTTCCAGTTCGTGCGTCGTCTGGGAGATAAGAATACAGATAAACGAATGCTCATCATCACGGCGCCGGTGGTACTTCTCTGCCTTCTCATTGGAGGGCTTTTCCCGAAAGAAAGCTATGACAAAGATAAGATGGCAGCAGCGCACCTAACGGAACTTCGTGGGCTCATGCAGGATCTCCGCAAGCGCCTCATGATCAGCGAAACACCTGAAGATGAAGAACCGGAAGAAGGTTCCAAGTACGCAGGCAGTATCCTTTTTGACGAGTCCGAGACCATACTCTCCGCCAACACTGTCGAAGACCTGAGCAAGATGGGCTATTTCGATCCGCCGGACCAGAAGATCATGTTCATCTCACGTTACTACAACGACACGGAAAACCACTATGTCACAAGTACCACGCGCCTTATCTATCTGCGCAGCACCTGCATGGAAATAATGGATGGAAACAGCTGGCGTCCTTATACTACTCCGGAGTTAAAAGAACCCGCCTACTTTTACACGGAGGAGAATGACGTTCCGAAGAGGGAAGCGGACTTCGTGATCCGTATCAAATCGTATTTCCCGACCGACACTTTCCTGGTCCCGAGTTATACAGACCATTTCTATATTTCCGAGGAAAGTAAATATGCTGATCTTGGTATCGAACCGCATACTTTCTGGAACCTTCAGGAGCGTATCCCCAGTAACGGAGTCACCGACTATGACTACGCCTTTAATCTGGTCCCGCAAAAAGCAACGCCCGAGTGGAATCCGGATTATCTTGAAAACGAAGTATACGGTGTATGTCTGGAAGTCCCGGAAAAGACCCGTGAAGGCATCCTGAAGAGCAAGAAGATCCCGAAATGGTACAGAGAAGTTCTGGATGGCACGCTCACGATGACCACATCGGAGAAGGTCTACGGCGTGGTCGAATTCGTAAAGAATCTTCATCCCTACGATCAGCAGACGCCCTACCCGCCCGAAGGATCTGACTTCGTGACATGGTTCATCACACAGGCCAAGAGCGGTTTCTGCGTCCACTATGCGACGACTGCGGCTGTTCTTCTGCGCATGATCGGTGTTCCTACCCGTTATGTGACCGGCTATCTGACCGGTAGTGATGTGTTCGTCTCCGGAAGCGAGATCTCCATGCGTGACGCCCACGCATGGTTCGAGTTTTTCGATCCGGATTACGGCTGGATACTTGATGATGCGACACCCGGAAATGCTATCACAGCAGGACACTTCAATGCCTATGCCATCGCTACGGAATACGGCGATATGAACTACAGTTTCCCGGCAACGCCGACACCGACACCAAGTCCGACACCTACTCCGACCACAGCCCCCGTCCACGGTACCATCTACGGACCTACACTGTCTCCTACTCCGACAGTAACGCCTGTTCAGGAATCGGCATCCGTTTTTTCATTTACGATCCCGCCGGCCGTTCTTGTCATCCTGATCGTGCTCCTCGTTATAGCCGCCATGATCGGTCTCCTGCGTCTTCTCTACATACTGTTCTGGAAGCTGCGTTTCAAATCGGATTCACTGAACCGCCGCGCGATCGAATATACCCGTTACTTCAACATGCACGGGCATATCCTGGAAGCACCGGACTCCCGCGTCGTCCGCTCGATCTGCACCAAGGCCGAATACTGCGAAGACAGTATCAGTGAAGAAGAACTCGCCAGACTTCTGCGCTTCGGCAAGCACAACCTCGAAGTACAGACTTCCGGCCGCCACTGGATGCGAAGGCTACTATCTCGAATTTTACGGATCTCTATCTGAGATACGATTTCACCCCGCCGAAAGATCGTCCAATATTGCTAACAAGAAAAATACCCCACCATTCGTGGCCGCGATTCCGCAGGGCTTTAGCCCGAGGACCAGCGGCAAGAATGGTGGGGTATTTAATTGGCTAAAGCAATATTAGTCGATCTTCGGCAGGGTTGCTCTGTACTTAGCCAGTTCCTCATCAGTCGGGATGTAGTCATCCATCTCACCGTTATGGAACTTCTCGTATGCAACGAGGTCGAAGTAACCTGTACCGGTAAGACCGAATACGATCGTCTTCTCTTCGCCTGTCTCTTTGCACTTGAGTGCTTCGTCAATTGCAGCGCGGATAGCGTGGGAGCTTTCCGGTGCCGGGAGGATACCCTCAACACGTGCGAACAATTCTGCAGCCTCGAATACTTCTGTCTGCTTCACGGATCTTGCTTCCATCAGGCCGTCATCATAAAGCTGGGACAGGATGGAGCTCATGCCGTGATAACGCAGACCGCCGGCGTGGTTCGGTGCCGGGATAAAGTCGGAACCGAGAGTGTACATCTTAGCGAGCGGGCAAACCATACCTGTATCGCAGAAGTCGTAAGCATAGACACCACGTGTGAAGCTCGGGCAGGATGCCGGCTCAACAGCGATGATTCTGTAGTCTGCTTCGCCACGGAGCTTTTCGCCCATGAACGGAGCAATAAGACCACCGAGGTTAGATCCGCCACCTGCGCAGCCGATGATGATGTCAGCCTTCTCGCCGAGCTTATCCAGAGCAGCCTTTGTCTCCAGACCGATAACGGACTGGTGCAGGAGTACCTGGTTCAGAACGGAACCGAGAACGTAACGGTATCCTTCTGTTCCTACTGCTACTTCAACAGCCTCGGAGATCGCGCAGCCCAGAGAACCTGTTGTACCCGGGTGCTTTTCGAGAATAGCTCTACCAACATTTGTCGTATCAGACGGAGAAGGTGTAACGGAAGCACCGTATGTACGCATTACTTCACGACGGAACGGCTTCTGCTCGTAGGAAACCTTAACCATGTAAACCTTACAGTCGAGATCAAAGTAAGAGCAAGCCATGGAAAGAGCTGTACCCCACTGACCAGCACCGGTCTCTGTGGTTACACCCTTGAGGCCCTGCTTCTTAGCGTAGTAAGCCTGAGCGATTGCGGAGTTCAGCTTGTGGGATCCGCTGGTGTTGTTACCCTCGAACTTGTAGTAGATCTTTGCCGGTGTACCAAGCTTCTTCTCGAGGAAGTAAGCACGTACGAGCGGGGACGGACGATACATCTTGTAGAACTTCAGGATCTCATCCGGGATCGGGAAATATGCAGTATCGTTATCGAGTTCCTGCTTAATGAGCTCGTCGCAGAATACCGGAGCCAGTTCTTCTGCTTTCATCGGCTGATGTGTACCCGGATTGAGGAGCGGAGCCGGCTTGTTCTTCATGTCGGCACGGACGTTATACCAAGCGGTTGGGATCTCCTTTTCATCAAGATATGTTTTGTAAGGAATTTTCTCAGACATAATTTGTCTCCTTTCGTTTAGGGCCTTTGCCCGAAATTAATAACTGAACCTCCTTTTGCCTCCCTATGCAATCAGAAGTTCTTGGGACCAAATTTCGTTTTCTGCCGGAAAAACAAAAATCCCGCCCCAGCTTCTACTCTTCTGCTGGGACAGGAACACTATTCTTTCCTGCGGTGCCACCCGGCTTGATGGATTCTTCCATCCTCTCACGCATACCGACATATGCTGGTTATTGTTGACGGGGTACCTTTCCCCGGCGCAGATACTCGTTCTGTAAGAACTTTCCCCTTGCCCTCGGAAGTCCATTCACCTTTGCTCTTTCCTGCTGCACTCTCACCAACGGCAGCTCTCTGGATGGATCGAATCAAAGACTACTCACTCTTCCTCGACGGTTTTTCTGCATAATACCACTAGGATTGGCGCTAAGTCAAGACACAAGTTCTTTTTCCGGAAGCAAGATACAGATCGTCAGTATCTCGTCTTTCAAAGAAGCGCTGCAAGAACCGTTCATCTTCTCCACAAGTTTCTTGGCAATTGCCAGTCCAAGCCCGGTATTACTGGTACTCCGGACCTTATCTTTCGTGAAATACTTCTCGAAAATGTGCTTCGCATCTTCTTCCGTGATATTCGTGGCGCGGTTGGAAAACAAAAAACAAAAGCCTTTCTTTTCCTTATCCTGTGTAAGCGAGATTCGAAAATCGCCTTCTCCGTGTGCCAGGCCATTGGAAAGGATGTTGGAAAAGATCCGTTTCACGGCTTCTTGATCCCCAAGGACCGGCATGACTTTCTCTTCAATTTCCACCTGCATCTCGTAGTTCTTCTTTTCAAAATCGGCGTAGTACATCGCCAGGACCGAGGTCAGGACCTTACGGATATCCACCTCTTCCTCGTTCCAGCCGAGCGAATCCGACTCCAGTCTCGTATAGTAGAAAAGCTGATCCACGAGATTTCTGGATGTCTCAAAACGCTCTTCGACCACATTCAAATAGCGAAGCTTCTCTTCTTCCGTCAGATCCATATCTTTCAGCATGCCGGTATAGCCGCTGGCCGCCGTAAGCGGTGTCCGAAGATCGTGGGATAATTCCGCCAGGCTCTCCCGGACTTCACGGTTCTTCTTTTCCGTCGTGATGACCTTCTGCCGAAGCTGGCGCATCTCACCGTTTATGGAATTGATCAGGGGATTGAGCATCTTCTGCCCGCTGCTGTTTCGAACAAGCTGATTCGTGTCTTCATGGGACATCTCCTGCACCTGTGAAGCGATATTCCGAAGCGCACAACGCAATCGGATCAGATAGATCACAAGAAGGACCAGAACAATGGAAAGACCGATCACCAGATAAATCATTTCCCTGCCTCCGAGAGCTTATATCCGATGCCCCAGATCGTCTTGATGTAATCCTCTGCGCCGCCCGCTGCGGATAGTTTCTTTCTTATGTTGCTGACATGCACGTTGACGGAATTATCTTCAGGCAAATAACTTTCGCCCCAGACAGTCTCGAAGATGTTCTCTTTCGTAAATACTTTCTGCGGATAACGGACCATCAGCTCCAGGATCTCGTATTCTTTCTTCGTCAGCTCCACTTCTGTCCCGGAAACGGTCACTTTTCGGCTGTCCGGCTCGATCAGGATATCTCGGAACGTCAGTGCTTCTGACTTTGATGCAAAAGCACTTGCCGAAGATAAAGATCTTCGGAGAAGCGCTTCGACTCGCACCAGAAATTCTTCGTAGTGAAAGGGTTTCACGAGATAATCGTCCGCGCCAAGCTTCATGAGCTTGACCTTGGACTCCACGGAATCCACGGCGGTCACACAAAGGATCGCCGTATTGTTCTCCTGGCGGATCTTCTTAAGCACCTCATCTCCCGGAAGGCCCGGGAGCATCAGGTCAAGAACGATCAGGTCAAAAGCTTCACGCTCGACATAAATCAGTGCTTCTGTACCCGAAAAGGCGGATACTGTTTCGTACCCGCTCTTTCCGAGAAGATCCTTTTCCATCTGATGGATCTCCATATTATCTTCGATGATCAGTATTCTTGCCATACTTTCCTTCTCGGGATGCCCCGTCAATATTCTTTTTTCTTCACTACTATTATACTCAAAATCGTGAAAATGATTCCTGCTACAATAAGAGCGATAGCGCAATAGATCCTTGGGCATATTTTGTGATCGTGCAAATAGATATTATTGAATACGGCAAGCGGATCGATCGGATAATTCTTCATGGATTTTGTTGCAAATGACATGACGAGCAGTTCCGAAAGCGAAGGCGTCACAACAGCAAGTGGAATCGTAACGCTGGCTCTTTTTGAAAGGCTTGCGATAAACATGATATATGCAGTGTAAAAGAATGCCAGACAAACTATTGCCAGAAGGAGCCATAGCAGCGTCTTCCACTTGTCTAAGCCGGCTTGTCCATAGTAAGCAGCACCAAAGCCGAAGTTGCACAGACAGTAAAGCAGCATAATGCCCAGGCAGAAAACAGAGCATGTGATGATCGTTCCTAATGTGTAGCTCAATCTGCTTGTACCTTTGCCTATGATCTGACGGATACTCTGGGTCGTAAAATCCGCGCAGATCAGAAGGGAGGCCAGGATTCCAATAAGCACCATTATAAATCCACCATCAAGACATCCAATCACTATATCTGCTCCGGTAATGGCGTCACCCGCCGGTATTTGTGACAAGGGTACGCGTGAGATCCTAAAGAATACATACGCCAGACATGGCACGGTGCACAAAATGACAAAAAACACACTGCTTCGAAGATATTTAAAGCGCTGGCTGGAGATGACATTATACATGATCCGCACCTCCCATCTTCTCAACAAAATATGCTTCGAGATCCTGTCCGACTACGCTGATGCTTTCTGCATAGATCCCTTTTGATGCAAGCGTGGCATTGATTTTTCCGCTTAACGAAGTATCGCAGAACACCTGAATCTTCTGATCCGGCAGGATCTTATAGTTGCTAAGTCCCATCTCTTCAAGTTCAACAGCAACGGCTTTGGCTTCCTGCGTATCGATCTGGATCGCCTGACGGGTCTTCTCAAGCAGTTCCTCGTGAGTAAGTTCTTCCACAAGAACACCCTTTTCGATGATTCCGTACCTGGTCGCCAGTCTTTGGAGTTCGCCCAGGATATGCGAAGAAATGAGGATCGTGACACCACGCTCCTGATTCAGTTTCAAAAGAAGATTACGGATCTCGACGATACCCGTCGGATCGAGTCCGTTGATCGGCTCATCAAGGATCAGCATATCCGGATCTCCGATCATGGCGATCGCGATTCCCAGACGCTGCTTCATACCCAGAGACAGCTTTCTGGCCGCTTTCTTCTTTGCATCAGAAAGTTCCACCAGTTCCAGTATTTCATCGATATTCGAGTCATCGGTGATCCCCAGAAGTTTGTTATAGAACCGGATGTTATTCACAACACTCATGTCCGTATAGAGGGCCGGGTTTTCGATAAGGCATCCGATCCGCTTGATCGTCTTTTTGTTATCCTTCTCTCCGAAGAATTCATATGTGCCGGATGTCGGCCGGGCTATGCCGCCGATCATTTTCATGATCGTTGTTTTACCGGCACCGTTTCTTCCGATAAGACCATATATATCTCCCTTTTCAAGATGTAAGGAGACATGGTCCACAACGGCGGTACCGCGATACTTTTTTGTAAGTGAATCTGTTTTTAACACCAAACTCATCTATACGTCCTCGCTTTCCTAAGATGATTCTAGTCTACAAGGCATAGCTAAACAAGTCCTTCGAAAAGTCTAAGGAAAACATAAAGATTGGTATGGGATATTCTTTTTCGAAAACTTATCCGATCAGTTCTGCGATATCGTAGATCAGGCGTACCGTCTTGTTCCAGCCCAGGCACGGGTCGGTGATGGACTTACCGTACACACCCTCGCCGACTTTCTGGCAGCCGTCTTCAATGTAGCTTTCTACCATAAAGCCCTTCACAAGGTTCTTTACCTCCGGACTGAGCTTCATGGAATTCAGTACTTCTTTGATAATTCGCGGCTGTGCGAAAGGATTCTTATTCGAGTTTGCATGGTTTGTGTCGATAATGACCGCCGGATTCATGAGATTTCTCTCTTCATACTGCTCGCTCAGACGGATCAGATCCTCGAAGTGGTAGTTCGGCTGTGCTTCACCGTGCTTATTGGTGTATCCACGCAGGATCGCATGCGCATGCGGATTACCGTGGGAATGGATCTCCCAGCCACGATAGATAAAAGTATGAGGGTGGGACGCCGCAAGGATCGCATTCAGCATAACGGCATAGTCACCACTGGTCGGGTTCTTCATGCCGACCGGAGACGCGATCGCGCTGGCTGTCAGTCTGTGCTGCTGGTCTTCTACACTTCTTGCACCTACGGCAACGTAAGCGAGAAGGTCATCGAGATAAGCATAGTTTTCCGGATAAAGCATCTCATCCGCACAGGCAAAACCTGTCTCAGCAATGGCACGCATATGCAGATGTCTTGTCGCGATGATGCCCTTAAAAAGGTCCGACTTCTCATTCGGGTTCGGCTGATGGAGCATGCCCTTGTAGCCCTCACCTGTTGTTCTCGGCTTATTCGTATAGATTCGCGGCACGATGATGATGCTGTCCTTGACTTCCTCCTGAACCGGGGAAAGTCTCGAAATATAATCGACAACACTGTCTTCATTATCGGCAGAACATGGTCCGATGATCAATATCAGCTTCTTGCTCATGCCCTCGAGCACCTGCTCGATCTCATGCTTCGTATCGGAAACCGCCCGCTCCATTTCAGGAGTTAAGGGACACATCTCTTTCACTTCCTCCGGAAGCGCCAGTGCTTTTATAAAATCAGCATTCATACATTACTCTCCTTACTCTCGACTTCACCGATCCGGATATCCGGCTTATACGTGCCGACGACTTTGATCATTTCACAGGCCGTCTTCAGCTGTTCCAGCATGCGCCAGCCTTCCTCCGTATCGAGATGTCCCTCGATCTCCGTATAAAAGTAGTACTGCCAGTTCACATCCTTGACAGGACGGCTTCTTATGACGCGCATATTGTAATTATGTTTTCCGATAATAGAGATCGCACGGGCCAGCGCGCCGGCAAAGTCACGGATCGTAAAGATCAGGATCGTATTCTGCATCGGCTGCATGGTCGTTGTTGTTTCCGGCTTTTCAAACACCGCAAAACGTGTCACGTTCTGGGAACTTTCGTTAATATCTTCCGCAATGATAGTAAGACCGTAAAGTTTCGCAGCGCTTCGGCTTCCGATCGCAGCCAGGGTCACATCACCTTTCTCCGCCACTTCTTTTGCCGCACGGGCTGTATTCTCGTAAGGGATCACGTTATAGCCGTATCTCGCGATGTGGTCACCGCACTGCTCGAGGGCCTGCGGATGGCTCATGACCGTCTTGATCGTATCTTCGGTAGTACCATTCACACCCAGCAGGCACTGGTTGACACGAAGTTCATACACACCGGTCACCTTGAGTTTTCCGGAAAACATCAGATCCGAGACCTGGCCGACCTCGCCGGCATAACTGTTCTCGATAGGAAGCACACAGGCCTCGCAAAGCCCTTGCTCCACTTTCTCATAGGCCTCGCGGAACGTACGGCACGCCACCTTCTCCGCAGAAGGAAAAATCTCCTCCGACGCCATCGCGGCAAAAGAACCCTCGATTCCACTATACGAGATCTTCATCTTCGTTTCCTCCAGCTGTTTCAGGCATGAAACCTGAATCTACATCATTGCGGACACATTTTCTCATATACCTTTTCCGAAAGGAAGTACTTCCCCACAAAAAAGCATTTTTCGTTTATAAATCTGAAGAGGTTGCCTCCTCGTGATTCCCATCACTTGAAAGACAACCTCTCGTTGAATCAATGGTTTATAGTTAAATCTTTTATTTGGGATTACTGTACTTTCGCGAAACCTGCTTCCAGATCGGCCAGGATATCGTCGATATGCTCGGTACCGATAGAAAGACGGATCGTGTTCGGCTTGATGCCTGCTTCCAGAAGTTCTTCTTCGGAAAGCTGAGAGTGTGTCGTAGAAGCCGGATGGATGACCAGGGACTTTACGTCGGCAACGTTAGCCAGCAAGGAGAACAGTTCCAGGTTCTCGGTGAACTTCTTGGCCTTTTCGGCATCGCCCTTTATCTCGAATGTAAAGATCGAACCAGCGCCGTTCGGAAAGTAACGGTCATACAGTGCTTTTTGAGAAGGCGTGGAAACAGACGGATGGTTCACGCTCTCGACCTGCGGGTGATTCTTCAGGAATTCTACGACCTTGAGTGCATTTTCAACATGGCGTTCTACGCGGAGAGACAGTGTTTCGAGGCCCTGCAGAAGCAGGAATGAATTGAAAGGAGAGATCGCGGCACCCTGGTCACGGAGCAATGTCGTTCTGATCTTGATGATGTAGGCGATATTGCCGACAGCCTGTGTGAATACGACACCGTGATAAGACGGATTCGGCTTGGAAAGACCCGGGAACTTGTCGTTCTGTGCCCAGTCGAACTTACCGGAATCGATGATGACACCACCCATTACCGTACCATGGCCGCCAATAAACTTTGTTGCCGAATGTACAACGATGTCGGCACCGTGCTCGATCGGGCGGAGCTTGTATGGTGTGGCAAAAGTACTGTCGACGATCAGCGGAATGCCGTTTTCGTGTGCGATCTTCGCTACGGCTTCGATATCGAGAACATCGGAATTCGGGTTGCCAAGTGTCTCTGCATAGAGAAGCTTGGTGTTTTCCTTGATTGCTTTTCTGAAGTTCTCCGGATCCGACGGATCTACGAATGTGGTCTCGATGCCCTGCTCACGGAGTGTGTGGGCCAGAAGGTTAAAGGAACCACCATAGATGTTCTTGGAAGAAACGATGTGATCACCGGCTGTCGCGATATTCTGAATGGCATATGTAATCGCAGCCGCACCGGAAGAAACGGCCAGAGCAGCAACACCACCCTCGAGGGCCGCGATTCTCTTCTCGAATACATCGGACGTCGGGTTCATGAGACGTGTGTAGATATTACCACCTTCGGTAAGACCGAAGCGTCCTGCTGCCGTAGCGGCATCCTTAAATACATAGGATGTGGTAGCGTAGATCGGTACCGCACGAGCGTCCGTACCCGGATCCGGCTGTTCCTGTCCAACGTGAATCTGCAATGTTTCAAATTTATAGTTACTCATAGTTATATCTCCTTCGAATTGAATGTGTTGTTTGTTTTTTTGTTTTCTTGTTTGGGTTTTCGATATGTTTTCATCAACTTGCGTATCGCTACGACTTATCTTTCATCAACAACATCGACACATTCGTCCGAATCGGTAATTCTGTCTTGTAAGCTTGACCAGCAATCCTCTCATTGTCGTTCATCCTCACTTTTGCAGGGCTTCCTCGTTGGGCGTTTGTCCTTAGTGCCCGGCCCTGTTATTTCCCATCACCTCGGTGGGATGTTTGCATGATACAGTAATCAACCTACTGTGTCAATGGGTGATAAAACGACGACTACGGCTCCCCCCCTGAAAATTGAAAAGCGCTGAAACTATTACATTTCAGCGCTCCTCGGTCGGAAGTAAAAACCGTTTTTTGATACGGATTTATAACTATTCATAAGAAAACTCTATAACCCCATCGCGGGCTGAGCTTATTTCTTGATGCTCTTAAATTGTATACTACAAAGCCCTGTGTTGAGTAGGGATAAACACTAGAAAAATACCTTACGAATTCTGGAAAAATCCCGAAAAATGATACTTTTGATAATAATCCTGACAAAATCAAAGGATATCTATGTACTCTCCGGCCAGTGCTTTGTTCATGCTTCTTACGGCACAGAATTTGCCGCACATGGAGCAGCTCTCCTCGATCTCCGGGGCACGATCATCTCTGATTTTCTTTGCCGTCTCGGGGTCAATGGCGCAATTCCACTGTTCCTCCCAGTCAAATTTCCTTCTGGCATCGGCCATCCTGTCATCGATATCTCTTGCGTGCGGGACCTTCTTGGCAATGTCCGCCGCGTGCGCCGCAATTCGGGAGGCAATGATCCCTTGCTTTACATCTTCGACATTCGGAAGCGCCAGATGCTCGGCAGGCGTCACATAGCAAAGAAACGCCGCGCCGGCCTTCGCCGCGATCGCACCACCGATCGCCGAGGTGATGTGATCGTATCCCGGTGCAATATCCGTAACCAATGGCCCAAGCACATAAAAAGGCGCGCCCAGGCAGATACGCTGCTGGATCTTCATGTTGGCTTCGATCTCATCCATCGCCATATGTCCGGGGCCTTCGACCATGACCTGCACATCTTTCGCCCATGCACGGCGGGTCAGTTCACCAAGACGGACCAGTTCCTCGATCTGGCACACATCGCTCGAATCGGCAAGGCATCCCGGACGGCAGGCATCGCCCAGAGAAATCGTTACATCGTACTCACGGCAGATTTCCAGGATCTCATCGTAGTGCTCATAAAAAGGATTCTCTTCTCCGGTCATGCACATCCATGCAAATACAAGCGAACCTCCACGGGAAACGATATTCATCTTTCTTCCGCAGTTACGGATCTGCTCGATCGTCTTTCTCGTAATACCACAGTGAAGTGTTACAAAGTCCACGCCGTCTTCCGCGTGCAGGCGCACCACATCGATAAAGTCCTTCGCCGTCAACGTAGCCAGATCACGCTGATAATGAATGACACTGTCATATACCGGAACCGTACCGATCATGGCCGGACATTCACTCGTAAGTTTTCTCCGGAACGGCTGGGTATTACCATGGGAGGACAGGTCCATGATCGCCTCCGCACCCATGTCCACGGCCGCCATGACTTTCTTCATCTCGATCTCGTAATCCTTGCAGTCTTTCGAGACACCAAGATTGACGTTGATCTTCGTTCTCAGCATCGAACCTACTCCATTCGGTTCAATACATGTATGAAGGCGGTTGCAGCAGATCGCCACTTTACCTTCCGCTACCCAGTTACGGATCTCTTCTTCCGTTCTGTACTCCTTCTCGGCAACCTTCTTCATCTCCGGAGTCACGATACCTTTTCTCGCCGCCTCCATCTGTGTCTTATACTCTCTCATTTTCATTCTCCTCTCGTAACAGGTAATTATGCATAAGCGGGCCGCTTCCTTTTCCAAGGTCGAGTCCCGCTGAAAGGCAATCTGAAATATACTTTTTCGCTTTCTCAACTGAAGCATAAAGCGTGTGTCCTTTTGCCAGATTGGATGCAATTGCAGAAGATAATGTGCATCCGGTACCATGTGTATTAGGGTTATCGATACGCATGCCATGAAACCACGTTGCTTCTCCATTTACATAAAGAAGATCGTCTGCATCGCACACACTGTGACCACCTTTAAGAAGGACCGCTACACCGTATTCTCCGATCTTTTTCGCAGACACTTCCATCTCTTCTTTCGTATGGATCTCCATACCGGAAAGGATCTCCGCTTCCGGAATATTGGGTGTTACTAATGACGACATCGGGATCAGTTTTTCCACAAGGATCTCACGTGCTTCATCGTTGATCAGTTTTGCCCCGCTGGTGGCTACCATGACCGGATCCAGCACAATATTCTTCGCACCGTAAAAAGCAAGACGATCCGCTATCACATCGATCAATTCAGGAGAAGAAACCATTCCGATCTTTACCGCATCCGGAACGATATCCGTAAACACGGCATCGATCTGCTGAATCAAAAACTCAGGTGAGACTTCCGAGATACCGAATACGCCTGTGGTATTCTGGGCGGTTAACGCCGTAATGACACTCATGGCATACACACCGTTCATGGTCATGGTCTTGATATCCGCCTGGATCCCTGCTCCGCCGGAACAGTCACTTCCGGCAATCGTCAATGCCGTTTTCATGCTTCCACCATCCTCTTTGTTTTCTCATATAGATCACGTGTCGCCGCAAAAATATCTTTCGCACCGAAGATCGCGCTGATGACAGCGATACCGCAGATACCCGATCCGGATAATTCCATTACGTTTTCAGCGCTGATTCCGCCGATGGCAATTACAGGAATCGATACGGCTTCACATATCGCTTTGAGTGTTTCCGAGGAGACCTCGACCGCATCGTCTTTGGAACCTGTCGGGAACACCGCTCCGACACCAAGATAATCGGCACCTCTCTGCTCCGCGAGCACGGCCTGTTCCACAGTCTGTGCCGACACACCAAGGATAGTCTTCGGCCCCAGAAGTGCGCGCACATCGCCCGCCTCCATATCACTCTGTCCGACATGCACACCATCCGCGCCCATGCGCTTGGCGATCTGTACATTATCGTTCACAACAAAAGGCACTCCCATCTTTTTGCATAGTGCGGCGATTTCTTTTGCTTCTTCTTCGAAAAGGTTTTCTTCGAGATCTTTCTCTCGTAACTGGATGAATGTCGCGCCACCACAGATGGCCTGCTCGACCTGCTGAAGAAGTGTCTGCTTTCCGGTCCAACGGCGGTCCGTCACCGCATAAAGAAGAAGTGAATCACGAAGTTTTTCCTGCTCATCGGATCTCATATTTCGCACCTGCTTCCAAAGTCTTTGCATCCATATTGAAGATGGCGTCGATGATGCGGTTTCTGTATGTAGAGTTTCCGTCACCCTCCTGCATCTTTTCCCAGCCGATCTCGCCGGCCAGTCCCATCAGGCAGACCGCAGCAGCAACGGCATCGACTTTGTGTTCCGGATTAGCAACCGCGTAAGCTGTCGCAACGGAAGAAAGCTGACATCCTGTTCCAGTGATGCGGCTCATCTCTTTTCTACCATTACGGATCACATAGCAGATATCCGCATCTGCTACCAGATCGATTGCACCCGTGATCGCAATAACAGCATTCGTCTTTTCCGCAAATGCTTTTACAAAAGCAACCATCTCATCGAGGTTCTCTTCCGTGACTGTGTCTGCTGCATCTGCATCCACACCTTTGGTCGTACCTGAACCCTTCGCCAGTGTTTTTATCTCCGAGATATTTCCGCGGATAACGTCCGGCTTGATCTTCTCAACGATCGTCTGCGCGGTCGTCGTACGAAGTGTACTCGCACCGGCACCGACAGGATCCAGGAGAATGACGTGGGCAAGTTCTTTTGCACGGGAACCGGCGATCATCATGGCTTCGATTGAACGTTCGTTCAAGGTTCCAATATTGAAATTCAGGCCTCCGCAGATCGATGTGATCTCGTAAACATCCTTCGGCTCATCCGACATGATCGGACTTCCGCCACACGCAAGAAGTGCATTGGCCACATCGTTGACCGTAACATAATTCGTGATGTTGTGGATCAGTGGTGTCTTTTCATGCACCGCAGTAAGACACTCTCCAAAAGAAATGCGCGACTTCTCATTTTCATTCAACAAACTCATAAGAACCTCTTTTCCCGTCTTTTCCGACGTCTCATTTCACATAACAAGAGGTTCCTTCGCGCATTTCAGAACAACAAAAAAGCTGTCCTGAATCAGACAGCTTTTCGTTCAATACCTACTCGATTCCAGGCATCCCTACGTTGGCATTATCCAAATCAGGTTATGGGTCGAAGGTGAAACCTTCCTCTCAGCCTGTTACACAAGCTCCCCTCTGTTATTTCTGTTGGATTGTATCACAAGGGTCAAGACCACGCAAGAGACATTTACAACATTTGAATGTGAAATCTCACAGCACGCCATGTCCGTTCATGAGATACTTATCGCACTCTCTTGCCGCGCCGCGTCCTTCGGTCAATGCCCAGACTACTAGAGACTGTCCGCGCCGCATATCGCCGGCAGCGAATACGCCCTTAACGGATGTAGTGAACTTACCGAACTCTGCAGAAACATTGCTGCGTCCGTCGCGCTCGAGTCCGAGGGCACCCGGAATCGTATCTTCCGGTCCGAGGAATCCCATCGCCAGGATGACCAGATCTGCATCGATCGTCTTTCTTGTCGCATCGATCGGAACCGGTGACATACGACCCGTAGCCGGATCTTTCTCCCAGGATACCTGTACGACCTGAAGTTTCTTCACATTACCCTTCGCATCGCCGATGAATTTCTCCGTCGACATGAAGTACTTTCTCGGATCGTCGCCATAAACGAAAGCAACTTCTTCCTGACCGTAATCCGTTTTCTTCACAAACGGATACTCCGGCCACGGGTTGTTCGCCGCACGCGTCTCCGGAAGCGGTCCCATGATCTCCAGCTGCGTCACGCTCTTGGCACCCTGACGTACCGCTGTTGCCGAGCAGTCGGTACCGGTATCGCCACCGCCGATGATGACCACATGCTTGCCCTTTGCAGAGATTGCCAGATCCGGTGCCGGACCTTCTTTATCGAAGTGATCCTTCGCAAAAAGCGCTTGTGTATTTGTACGTAGATAATCCACGGCAAAGTAGATTCCCTTGAGTTCTCTTCCCTCGACGACCAGGTTACGCGGCTTTGTCGCACCACAGCAGAGCACAACGGCATCGAAACTGCTGCGGATCTCTTCGATCGTGATATCGTGTCCGACTTCCACACCGCACTTAAACTTCACGCCCTCTGCTTCCATGAGTTTCACACGACGCAGGATCACCTGCTTGTCGAGTTTCATGTTCGGAATACCATACATCAGAAGTCCACCCGGACGATCCGCGCGCTCGTAAACCGTGACCTGATGACCGGCGTGATTCAGTTGATCCGCACAGGAAAGACCTGACGGGCCGGAACCGATGACCGCCACTTTTTTACCGGTTCTGGTCTTCGGCGGATTCGGTTTCATGGTGCCTGTTTTCCATGCTGTTTCCGAAAGGAACCATTCGTTATTTCTTACAGATGTAGATGCAAAGTTATGACCGCAGGTACAAGCACCTTCACAGAGAGCCGGGCATACACGACCGGTAAACTCCGGGAATCCGTTTGTCTTACGAAGTCTTCTGTATGCATCTTCAAAACGACCGTGGTACAAAAGATCGTTAAACTCCGGGATCAGATTGGAAAGCGGGCATCCTGTTGCACCACGTCCCAGGAACATACCTGTCTGACAGAAAGGCACTCCACAGTCCATGCAGCGCGCGCCTTGTGTAATGGCGTCTTTTTCGCTCTGGTAGATCTGATGTACTTCGCGGTAATCACGAACGCGGTCCTTTATTTCACGGTCCGGTCCGATTGCTCTTTCGTATTCCAGAAATCCAGTATTCTTACCCATGGATCAGCCCTCCTTTTTTGTCGTGCTTACCTTCTTGGAAGCGGTCTTCTTAGCGCTTGTTTTCTTTGCTGTAGAAGCAGTCTTCTTCGCAACGGAAGACACCTTCTTTGCCGTAGCTTTTGGAGCTGACGCCTTCTTCTCCGGAGCCTTGGTTTCCGCGGCTTTTTCCGGAGCAGTTTCAACTTTTCCTGTTGCTCTTTCGAATGCCATCAGGACAGCTTCGTCACCCTGGTAACCTTCGTCCTTGACCTGAGAAAGCTTCTCATTGAACTTCGCATAATCGTAAGGCAATACCTTTACAAAACGACCGATCAGGTCATCGAAGTTAGTCAGGATATGCTCGGCATAAGTACTCCCTGTTGCAACTACATGTTCGCTGATCCGGCTTCTTACGAACTCGATTTCTTCCGGATCGGAAAGCGGCATCAGCTGCACCATTTCCTGATTACATCTTGCTGCAAAATCACCGTTTGCATCGTAGACATATGCGATACCACCTGACATACCGGCGGCGAAGTTTCTGCCTGTAGGTCCGAGGACAATAGCGCGACCACCTGTCATATATTCACAACCATGGTCACCGACACCTTCGACGACGGCCGTAGCACCACTGTTTCTTACGCAGAAACGTTCGCCGGCGATACCGCTGATATAGGCTGTACCGGATGTCGCACCATAAAGGGCAACGTTACCGATAATGGTGTTTTCTTCAGAACGGAAGGAAGCTTCTCTATCCTTTCGAACGACGATCTTACCACCGGAAAGTCCTTTTCCGACGTAGTCGTTTGCATCACCTTCGAGACGCAGTGTCAGTCCCTTCGGAATAAATGCACCGAAGCTCTGTCCTGCGGAACCTCTGAAGTGTACATCGATCGAGTCTTCCGGCAATCCTTCTTCACCGTGGATACGTGTGATCGCGGAACCGAGCTGGGTACCGGCGGCACGGTCGGTGTTGTGGATCTCGAGAGACAAGCTTACCTTTCTGCCTTCGTTCAGAGCCGGCTCGGAAAGCGGGATCAGAACCTTGTAGTCCAGCGTGTTCTCCAGCTTGTGATCCTGGGATACCGTGTGGTGCGTGATGACTGTCGAGTCAAGCTGCGGACGATAGAGGATCGCGGAAAGATCGATACCCGTGGACTTCCAGAACTTGATCGCCTTGTTGACACGGAGCATGTCAGAACGTCCTACCATCTCGTCGATCGTTCTGAAGCCCAGCTGTGCCATGATCTCACGAAGTTCCTCCGCGATGAATCTCATAAAGTTAACAACATATTCCGGCTTACCTTCGAACTTGGCACGCAGCTTCGGGTTCTGTGTTGCGACACCAAAAGGACATGTATCAAGGTTACATACACGCATCATGGCGCAACCGAGAGCAACGAGCGGGCCTGTAGCAAAGCCGAATTCTTCTGCACCCAGGAGGCACGCGATGGCAACATCACGACCTGTCAGGAGCTTACCGTCTGCTTCGACCGTGATACGGGAACGGAGATCGTTCAGAAGCAATGTCTGGTGTGCTTCGGCAACACCCAATTCCCAAGGAAGACCTGCATGACGGATAGACGTTCTCGGAGCGGCACCAGTACCTCCATCGTAGCCGGAGATCAGGACAACGTCGGCACGTGCTTTTGCAACACCTGCAGCGATCGTACCTACACCCACTTCGGAAACCAGCTTAACGTTGATCCTTGCAAAGCGGTTTGCATTCTTCAAGTCGTGGATCAATTCCGCGAGGTCCTCGATTGAGTAAATATCGTGATGCGGCGGCGGAGAGATAAGACCTACACCCGGTGTGGAGTGACGTGTCTTTGCGATCCACGGATAAACCTTACCGGCCGGGAGCTGACCACCTTCACCAGGCTTCGCGCCCTGTGCCATCTTGATCTGGATCTCTCTTGCATGTACGAGGTAATCCGATGTAACACCGAAACGTCCGGATGCAACCTGCTTGATCGCACTCATCTTCGAATCGCCGTTCGGCATTCTCTCATATCTTTCCGGATCCTCACCACCTTCACCGGTGTTACTCTTACCACCTAAGCGGTTCATGGCGATGGCCAGTGCTTCGTGCGCTTCCTTACTGATGGAACCGTAGGACATAGCACCGGTCTTAAATCTCTTTACGATGCTCTCTACCGGCTCGACTTCGTAGATGGAGATCGGCTGCTTGGACGGCACGAACTCCAGAAGTCCGCGGATCGTGCAAAGTCTTGTATTCTCTTCGTTCAGGCCGCGGCTGTATTCCTTAAAGAGTTCATAATCACCCTTTCTGACCGCATTCTGAAGCTGGTAGATGGTCTTCGGGTTGAACATATGGTACTCGCCGTCTTTACGCCACTGGTATACACCACCGGTAGGAAGACCGGGCTGAGTCTCGGATGTCTTGAACGCTGCTTCCATACGGCTTCCGACTTCTTTTGCGATCTCGTCGAGACCGATACCGCCGATACGGGAAGCTGTAGATGTGAAGTACTTCTCGATGACTTCTTCGCCGATACCGAGTGCTTCGAAGATCTGCGCACCCTGGTAGCTCTTCACTGCGGAGATACCCATCTTCGACAGGATCTTTACGATACCATGGCGGGCTGCGGAAATGTAATTGTCGATCGCTGTATCGAGTTCTTTTTCCAGACGCTGGTGAGCGATCTCGTCAGCGATCGTAGCGTATGCCATGTACGGGTTGATCGCGGAAGCACCGTAACCGACCAGCAGTGCGAAGTGATGAACTTCACGAGGTTCGCCGGATTCCAGAACGATGGATGTCATATGACGCTGACCGGCGCGAACTAGGTGCTGGTGCAGGCCGGAAACTGCGAGCAGTGCAGGGATCGGGCTGTGCTCGGCGTCCGCATCACGGTCGCTCAGAACGAGGATATTCGTTCCGTTATCAACAGCCTTCGATGCTGCCTTACAAAGTGCATCCATTGCTTTTTCCAGAGTATGTCCGTCACCGTTTGCTTCGTAAAGGATCGGGAGAACGACGGACTTGAAGCCCTTTCTCTTGATGTTCTTTACGGCTGCCAGTTCCTCATCCTTCAGGATCGGACTCGGCAGAGCAATATGACGCGCGTCAGTTGCCTTTGGCTCGATGATGTTGCCTTCGTTTCCAAGGTACATTCTTTCCATGATGACAATGTCTTCGCGGATACAGTCGATCGGCGGGTTCGTGACCTGAGCGAACAACTGCTTGAAGTAGTTATAAAGAAGCTGTGGCTTATCCGAAAGCACTGCGATCGGGCTGTCGTTACCCATTGCACCGATTGCTTCTGCTCCGGTATTAGCCATCGGGATGACCATCTTTCTGATATCTTCATATGTATAACCGAACATCTTCTGACGGATCTCGATATCCATGGAAGACTCGGCGCTCTTTGCCTTCTTGGAAGAAGCCTGGTAGTCGGAAACAAGATCGGAAAGCTTTACCATGTTCTCGTCGACCCACTGCTTGTACGGGTGAGCATTAGCAACCGTCTTCTTCACTTCTTCATTTGTGATGATGCGGCCTGCTTCGGTATCGATCAGGAGCATGCGGCCCGGACGCAGACGGTTCTTGCTGATCACGCGGCTCTCGTCGATCGGCAGTACGCCGGCCTCGGAAGAAAGGATCACATAGCCGTCTTCAGTAACAACATATCTTGCCGGACGAAGTCCGTTACGGTCGAGTGTGGCAACGATCTGTCTGCCGTCGGTAAATGCCAGTGCCGCAGGACCATCCCATGGTTCCATCAGCATGCTGTTGTATTCGTAGAAAGCCTTCAGATCTTCGTCCATCTGCTCGTGCTTGATCCACGGTTCCGGAACCATCATCATGGCGGTCTCGGCAAGGGATCTTCCGGACAAAGTCAGAAACTCAAGTGTGTTATCGAACATCGCCGAGTCGGAACCATTCGGGTTGATGATCGGAAGTACTTTTTCCATATCATCACCAAAAGCCTTGTTGCTGATGGAAGCGGATCTTGCATACATCGCATTGATGTTACCGCGGAGGGTGTTGATCTCACCATTGTGGATCAGGTAACGGTATGGATGTGCACGCTCCCAGCTCGGGAATGTGTTCGTGCTGTAACGGGAGTGTACGAGTGCCAGAGCAGAATCAAAGGAGAGATCCTTCAGATCGAGATAGAAAGCATCCATCTGCTCCGGTGTTAACATACCCTTATATACGATCGTTCTCGTGGAGAGGCTGGCAAAATAGAAATAACGCGGATCGGTCTCAGTCAGCTCGATCGTTCTCTTTTCCAGTTTCTTTCTGATGATATATAATGCGCGGTCAAAAGCAACGCCTTTCTTGGTCTTGTCGCCGCGACCGATAAAGATCTGGGCAATATACGGACGGTTCTCTTTTGCGGTCTGACCGATCGTGCTCTCATTGACCGGAGTATCTCTCCAACCAAGAACGACCTGTCCTTCTTCTTCGACGGCCTTGTCGATGACCTTCATGCACTTCTCACGTGCATCACTTTGACGCGGCAGGAAAACCATACCTACACCGTAATCACCGACTGCCGGCAATTCGATGTTTTCTTCCGGACATACCTTTCTGAAAAAAGTATCGGGGATCTGAAGCAGCATACCTGCACCGTCGCCCGTATTCTCATCGCTTCCCTCGCCGCCACGGTGGGCAAGGTTTGCAAGGATCTTCAAGCCATCTTTCACGGTCTGATGCGTTTTCTTACCGTGAACATTCACTACAAAACCGATACCACAAGCGTCATGCTCGTAGGCCGGTGAATAAAGTCCTTGCTTTTGCATCATCATAATCAATTCCTCCTTAGATCCGGGAAGTGCTCCGGGGAGGAACGTTACCGCAGTGGCACCAGCCTATGCGGGATTTCCTGCCGACTCCTATGCCGGCTTCCCGAATACACTTAGCACCATTGCTAATCTCGTTGGTAGCATAATAACATTTTGCAAGTTCTAATGCAACATCTTGCAAAACTTATGTTAAAAAACGATAAAAAACGTGTATTATTTGATTAATGTTGCAGTTCTTGGTCAGGGATTATTCATTTTGCTCGTCCGATCCTCGTCTTCCTTTTCCAAAAGCACTGTAGCAGATGGAAAGTGCTTTTTGAGAAGTTTTATCTGTAGCACGAAAAGAGCAAAAGCAGATAGAAATGAATGAATTAAATTCTTATCTGTCGAAATGGCTTTGATGAGTCAGATAGAATTCGCGTATTCAAGATATTATGGGTCGTTTACACTTCGAGACGACGGATAAAAAAGTCAAGTTCAAAGTTTTATCTGCCGAGAGAGCAATAATATGACAGATAAGAATTCCAGATACAGAAAACTATCTGTCAACCGTGAAAAGAAACATCGAAACGAATCGAAATTGGAATTCAGATTCATCAAAAAACGACCGAAGTCTTAGCGGAAAACTTCGGTCGGATCGATTCATCAAAACGAGCCATGCGTCACCCGAAGATTTCGCGGATCCTCTTCATGGCCTCGATGGTGTTGTCGCGGGTATTGAAGGATGTAAAACGAACGTACCCTTCGCCGCATTCGCCAAAGCCGGAGCCGGGCGTGCAGATCACGTTTGCCCGTACAAGAAGGTCATCGAAGAAGGCCCAGGAGCGCATGCCGTTCGGGCACTTGACCCAGATATACGGCGAGTTCTTGCCGCCGGTAAAAGGCCACTTCAATTCTGTAAATGTATCTGCGATGATCTTCGCATTTTCCTTATAGTAAGCGATATTCTCCGCGATCTCTGAAAGGCCCTGATCCTTGAGGCAGGCGGCTGCCGCTCTCTGTACCGGATAAGCTACACCGTTGAACTTCGTGGTCTGACGGCGGAGCCACATCTTACGAAGCTGCACACCTTCACGGATCAAGCTTTCCGGAACCACGGTGTAACCGCATCTTGTTCCCGTAAAGCCGGCCGTCTTGGAAAGAGAACAGAACTCGATCGCACAGGAGCGCGCACCCTCGACCGCATAGATCGTTCTCGGAATATTCTCATCGGAAATGAAGGATTCATATGCTGCATCGAAAAGGATCACCGAGCCATGTGCATTGGCAAAGTCGACCCACTTCTGAAGACGCACCTTGTCATAAGCCGCACCTGTCGGATTGTTCGGAGAACAAAGGTAGATGATATCGGCTTCAAGTCCCGGATACGGCATAGGAAGGAAGTCATTGTCTGCAGATGCCGAAAGCTTGATGACCTTTCTTCCCGCCATGATGTTGGTATCCACATATACCGGATATACCGGATCCGTTACCGCTACCACATTATCCTTATCGAAGATATCCAGGATATTTCCGATATCGCTCTTCGCACCATCGGAAACGAAGATCTCATCACTGAACACTTTTACACCTGAAGTATTCAGGTAGTAATCGGCGATCGCATCACGAAGGAATGCGTATCCCTGTTCCGGGCCGTAACCGTGAAATCCTTCTGCCGTGCCCATCTCCTCAGCAGCATGGACCATAGCTTCTACCGCAGACTTACAAAGCGGCCGCGTCACATCGCCGATGCCCATCTTGATCAGCGCCGCGCCTTTGTCCTGTTCCATATACTTTCTGACCCGCTCGGCGATTTCCGAGAACAGGTATGTCTCTTCGATGTTCTGGTAGTTCTTGTTGATCTTCATTTTCTGTTTCCTCCTGCTATACTACATCGCGCTTTTTTGCGCCCTACTAAACTACTTATACTTCGATTTCACCGGTAAAACTGATCACTGCCGGGCCCGTCATGAGTACACGCTCGTCGGTATAGTTGATCACCAGTTCCCCGCCGTTTAAGATGACGCGTACATCTTCTCCTTTCTTCGCATGTCCGTTAAGACAAGCCGCCACGACGGTTGCGCATGTGCCGGTACCGCACGCCCAGGTCTCACCCGTGCCGCGCTCCCAGACACGCATCCGAAGAAGCCCCGGTGCCCTTACCTCGACAAACTCCGTATTCGTTCTATTCGGAAACATCGGATGATGTTCAAACTTCGGACCGATAGAAGGAAGATCCATATTCTCAACGTCCTGAACGAAAAGCACTGCATGCGGATTTCCCATGGACAAGCATGTGATGTTATAGTTCTTTCCGTCTACTTCGATCTCACGATCAATAACCGTATCTCCTTCCAGATCGACCGGGATCAGCTGGGGAGAAAGGATCGCACGTCCCATATCCACTGTCGCGCCTGTTGCTTCCCCATTCTCGTTCAGGATCATCTTCAACGTCTTGATCCCGCACTTCGTCTCGATCGTGATAGTATCCTTCTTTACACCCCAGATATCGTGAATGAATTTTCCGACGCAGCGGATACCGTTACCGCACATCTCGCTTTCCGAACCGTCAAGATTGAACATGATCATGCGCCCGTCGGCAACTTCAGACGGAGCAACCAGGATCAATCCGTCACTGCCGATACCGAAATGTCTGTCGGAAACCTTGACTGCAAGTGCGGACGGATCTTCGATCGCATACTTTCTGGCATCGATATAAACATAATCGTTACCGCAGCCCTGCATCTTTACAAACTCATACCTCATTTATCGTACCTTCTTTCTCTTCACTCTCATGAACCAGCACGCCATTGTGTATGGTTTAATATGGAATTTAAGTTTTAACTTATATACTTATTCGTATGTCCTGATGATCTCGTATGCCACTTCGGCTCTTGTTCTTCCGCTGTTCATCGCTTCTTTCTCGATAAACTTGTGGGCTTCCTCTTCGGAAAAAGCGAGGGTCTGCATCAGGAGAAGTTTTCCTCTTGTGATGATCTTCTCATCTTCAAGTTTTCGCTTTAATACACCCAGACGGATATGCGCCATGTCCGCTGCATTGACCGCCGTGATAAAAGCACTCTGTTTGAGCGGACGGACCAGGATCGTCGCTCCCATGTCGAGGAGTTCTTTTCGAGCGGTCTTTTCTTCCACTGTGGAGAATGTAGTTTCATCGGCCAGAAAGATCATGCTGGAAGTCGGATGACCGGATCCGATATGACATGCTTTTCTTGCCTGGACATCCGTAATACCTGCGCTGACGACCAGGAGACCATAGTCGCCCTTCTTGGCAAGTTTCATGCCCTCATCGTCAAGTGCATTCCACACGATCTCGTGAGGATGCTTGAGGCTCTGCATGATGAGATCTTCCAAAACGCGATTGGCTCCGGGCACCGTTCGTAGAATAAGTACCTTGTCTATACCGGTAGAGCTCATACATGTCACCTCACTTTGTTACGGATTCAGTTATATTCAACTAACTAGAGAAAGGTATATATTTACCTTTCCTCTATAATGTACTCCTCGAATCACATTTTTGCAACTTCCAACTTGTAAAAATTCACTTACTGTGAAAAATCGTTCATTTTTTGCAGTCGAATTTATATTTTGTGCAAGTTTACGAAAAGAATTATTCATTTTGGTGTTGACAAGCGGATTATGTTGGCGTATTCTTCTGACATAAAGCAAAGGCGCTTGGTACCAGGATAATGGTTCCAGGCGCTTTTGACGTCTTTTAAGGAGGAAAGAATTATGACAAACGTACCCGAGATCTTTGGAACGATGGTTTTTAATGAACAGATCATGAAGGCCCGTCTCCCGAAAGAAACTTACAAAGCAATGAAGAAGACAATTAATGAAGGTCTTCCTTTGAATATTGAGATCGCGAATGTTGTAGCTAATGCCATGAAGGATTGGGCGACGGAAAAGGGTGCCACACATTTTACTCACTGGTTCCAGCCGCTGACCGGTATCACAGCCGAAAAGCACGACAGCTTCATCTCCCCCACATCTGATGGCGGCGTGATCATGGAGTTCTCAGGAAAAGAACTGGTACAGGGTGAGCCTGATGCTTCTTCCTTCCCAAGTGGTGGTTTGAGAGCAACATTTGAAGCAAGAGGCTATACCGCATGGGATCCGACAAGCTACGCTTTCATTAAAGATAATACACTCTGCATTCCGACCGCGTTCTGTTCTTACAGCGGCGAGGCACTCGACAAGAAGACACCTCTTCTCCGCTCGATGGAAGTGATCAGCGAGCAGGCAGTAAGAATCCTGAGACTCTTCGGAAACACAGACCCGCATCTTACAGTAAAGACTACAGTTGGTCCTGAGCAGGAATACTTCCTCATTCCGGTTGAGCTCTACAATCAGAGAAAAGACCTGATCTATACAGGAAGAACTCTTTTCGGAGCGAAAGCACCGAAGGGCCAGGAGCTCGAAGATCATTACTTCGGATCCATCAAGCCGAGAGTATCCGCTTACATGAAGGATCTCGATGAAGAACTCTGGAAGCTGGGTGTACTTGCTAAGACAAAGCATAACGAAGTCGCTCCGGCACAGCACGAATTGGCTCCGATCTTTACTACAACGAATATCGCTACTGATCATAACCAGTTGATGATGGAGATCATGCAGAAAGTAGCTAAGAAGCACGGTCTGGTTTGCCTCCTTCACGAAAAACCGTTCGCAGGTGTTAACGGATCCGGTAAGCATAATAACTGGTCCATCTCCACTTCCACAGGTGTGAACCTCTTGGAACCCGGCGATACACCTTCTGAGAATGCTCAGTTCTTGCTCTTCCTGGCAGCAGTCATCCGTGCAGTAGATGTTCATCAGGATCTGCTCCGTATCTCGGTAGCAACTGCAGGAAACGATCACCGTCTTGGTGCAAACGAAGCTCCGCCGGCAGTCGTATCCATGTTCCTGGGTGATGAGCTGAATGCGATCATCGAGTCCATCGTTGAAGGCAAGGCTTATGACCAGCACGAGAAAGTACAGATGGAGATCGGCGTAGACGTTCTTCCGAAGTTCCCGAAGGATTCTACAGACAGAAACAGAACTTCTCCGTTCGCTTTCACAGGTAACAAGTTCGAGTTCAGAATGTTAGGTTCCGCTAA
>JAFZZM010000071.1 GCA_017615755.1 Clostridiales bacterium
GACCTTCAACATAGTCCATTACGAACATGTGATCAGAAAAAATGTGACCAAAAGGAAGCGGCTGACCCGGCTGTGGTTTTTGTCTTGGTGAGGTTGTCTTAGTAACCGAAATTTCTGGGAACATAAAAATCCTCCTCTATTTTGTAATTTGTCTTTTCCTTAGATTATAGACTCTTTTCGAAAAAATGGCGTACTTGTTTTATGAAATATCCGAAATAGTGCAAATTCGTGAAGAAAAATGCCCTTAATATCAGTTCGAACCCGAAAGTTCGGGCAAAGGAATCCTTGTACAAATAAAGATATTAGAGTTAAAATCGTAGTATACCGATGATTGTTGAGGATGAATATGAGTTCCGAACGAAGAGTGCAGAGCTTTCAGCTAATAGAGCCCAAGGAAGATTGCTTCTGCCTGGAGACACATATGCATACGTCCCAGAGCTCAGCCTGCGGACGCGGTACGCCGGAAGAGATGGTCCGCGCTTATAAGAATGCGGGTTATGACGGCATTATCGTGACAGATCACTTCATGAACGGAAATTCCTGTATCGATACTTCGCTTCCCTGGGAAAAACAGGTGGAGCTGTATTGTCTTGCGTATGAAAAGGCAAAAGCCTGTGGCGATAAGGAAGGCCTAACTGTATTTTTCGGGTATGAGTTCAATTACCGTTCGACGGAATTCCTTACTCTTGGATTGGATAAGAAATGGCTTATCGATCATCCTGAGATCATGACGATCACGGCAGAAGAGTATCTTTCCCTTGTAAGACGAAGTGGCGGAATCAATATCCATGCGCATCCATTCCGTGAAGAATACTATATCCAGCAGGTCCGGCTCTTCCCGGATCTCGTGGACGCGGTCGAAGTAATCAACAGAGGCAACAGAAAACCGGAATATGATCAGAAGGCACGTGCTTATGCGATGGAACATCATCTGCCGATGACATCCGGTTCAGACTGCCATGACCCGTATTCCCGTATTGGCGGCGGACTTGCTCTGGATCATGCGCCATCCGGGATCGAGGAACTTATGGACATCATCCGAAGCGGAAAAGGATATTCTTTGCTCGGCGAGAACTGATCACGGATGATCGTCGGAAAATATACTAAGGAGAGCAAATATGCGTTTTGAACATGCCAATCTGATCGGCCCCGATTTTAACATGAAGAAAGATATGACGGTGGTCGTGGAGAATGAACGGATCACGGGGATCGGGGAGGAGATACTCTCTGTTCCTGCAGATGAGGATACTTATGATCTCAGCGGCCTGACTCTTTTTCCGGGCTTTATCGATATTCATATCCATGGTGCTGCGAATGCAGATACATCAGATGCCAACGTCCGTGGTTTCGAGACGATCTCATCTTATCTTGCATCCCACGCGGTGACTTCTTTCTGCCCGACGACCATGATGATCTCAAAAGATGACCTCAAACATGTGCTGATGGCGGCAGAGGTATTCCAGGAGCAGCAGCCTCTGGGTGCGAGAATGATCGGGATTCGTATGGAAGGCCCGTTTCTTTCCAAAGAAAAATGCGGCGTGCAGAATACGGATTTTGCAGAACTTCCTTCCGTGGAATATATGGAGACACTTCTTTCCGGGTTTCCGGAAAACCTGGTAACCATTGTTGATCTGTCTCCCGAACTTCCCGGTGCAAACGAATTCATCGCGCAGATGAAGGGAAAAGTGATCCTTTCCATCGCGCATACGGCTGCGACCTATTCGCAGACAAAAGCAGCGATCGATGCGGGTGTACATCATGCTACGCATCTCTTTAACGCGATGTCGCCGCTTTCGCATCATGAACCGGGAGCCGTGGGTGCACTGCTGACAGATGAGAGAGCTACTTGTGAGCTGATCTGTGACGGTATGCATGTGCATCCTTCCGTTTTGAGTATTGCCTGGAAGAATCTTGGTGAAGACCGTGCTGTAATCGTATCAGACGCAATGCGTGCGGCAGGTATGCCGGACGGCGAGTACTCTCTTGGCGGAAAGACAGTCTATGTGAAGAACGGTCGTACTGATATGGGCAACGGAAATCTTGCCGGTTCAACCACGGACCTTCTCAGTGAGTTCAAGAATCTTCTTTCCTGGGGCATGCCGCTTCGTACTGCATTAAAAGCTTGTACCATCAATCCGGCAAAAGTACTCGGGATCGCGGATCAGGTCGGTACGCTCGAACCCGGAAAGTATGCCGATATCGTTGCTTTTGATAATGAATTCAATGTCAAAAAAGTATGGGTGAGGGGAAGACTCGTATTTGATGCTTCTTCCGAACCACAAGCTTGAGGAAATATATGTCGTTGGCGGAGGCTTTGAAAAAATCGGAACTGTTTTCGGCTCTTGATGAAGAGAGCCTGGCGGAGCTTCGCGCTGCATCACGTCTTCGTAAGTATAAGAAGGACGGCGTGATCCTTGTGCAGGGAGATCTTTGTGAAGGTCTTGCGCTGGTAGCCAAAGGTGAGGTCGCGGTGGAGGTATATAATCCGGAGGGAGATGCGAATATGGTCGATCTTCTCAGTGCCGGTGACTGCGTTGGAGAAGAACTTCTTTTTGATAACGAAGTCAGGTATCCATACACGGTTCTTTCGTGTTCCACTACGGAGCTGTACTTTATATCCAGGAACGCGATCTCTTCGTTACTGGAGAAGCAGCCGCTTTTCAGACAGGCGTTTTTCCGCCTGCTGTCTACCAAACTTCTGAAGAAGTATCGTCATATTGCCATGCTTTCCCAGAAGAGCCTGAGACAGAAGGTCGGATGTTTTATCAGGGAAGCGTGTGTACTCCCTGACCAGAATGAGATCATTCTTCCGGCTTCACGCGAGCTGATCGCGAAATATCTGGCCATGCCGAGACCAAGTTTCTCACGTGAGCTCACACAGATGTGCAGGGACGGTATTCTTGAGGTGGAGGGAAGAAGAGTCCGGATCCTTGACCGTCACAAACTGGAGCAGTTACTTATTGAAAACGGCAAAGACAGTCCGATAGAAGAAACGTAACAATTCGGACTTATTCATATGTTATAATAAAATGTAGTGTTTTTAGAGGGAGGTAAATCACTGGTATGTTGGAAAAGCTTTCAGATTTTGTTCGAGAGATTTTTTCGAGTCTGGATAGTGGTTACCTCTTTTTTGGCGGACCGATCGATCTGGTTCGCTATTGCATTGATATCCTACTGGTTACATTCCTTCTTTACAGCATTCTGCGCGTCATCCGTGATACACGTGCCTGGCAACTTCTGAAGGGTGTATTGCTGATCATGGGCTTCATTCTGGTGTGCAGCCTGATGGGCCTGGAGATGGTAGGATTTTTATTCAATAAGTTACTCTATATCGTTGCGATCCTGTTTGTGGTCATCTTTCAGCCTGAACTGCGACATGCCCTCGAAACCGTTGGCCTGAAGTCCTTTTCGTCTATCTCGAGTGTAATCGTTAATGACGATGACGATGAGCAGCTCCGTAATGTCAACATGGTCGATGAGATCGTGAAGGCTTGTACAGCGATGAGTAAGACATATACAGGTGCGATCATGATCATCGAGCGCAGCACGCGTCATGGTGAACTCCTGAATCAGGAGAACGTGGTCCTTCTTGATTCTTCAGTTACGAATTCGATGCTTCAGTCCATCTTCTACAAGGGATCTCCGATGCACGACGGTGCGCTTCTCATCAGGGACGGCCGTATCATCGCTGCCCGTTGCCATGTGCCGTTGTCCGAGACATTCCACTCTCTGGAAAAATACGGAACAAGACACAGAGCAGCCGTAGGTGCCAGTGAGATCGGTGACACGATCGCTGTAGTTGTATCCGAGGAAAGAGGTACCATGTCCATTGCTGTGGAAGGTGTTCTCTATGAGATGAAAGACGGACAGGAACTTAAGAAGAATCTGTCTTATCTGCTTGGCCTTTCCAACTCGAAAGGAAAGCTCTCCGTACGTTCCAAGAAGAATCAGAAGAAATCGAAGAAGACTTCTGAACTGAATGAAGAGACGATCCAGGTGGTTTCCGGTAAGGCTGCCGAATCTAAGAAACAGGATTCGAAGAAGAGTGAATCGGAATCTCTGCCGATCGTAGCTCTCCGCCGTGTGAAGAAGAACGGAAAGCGTTCCGGACGTGTGCTTCTGCTTCTGGTTTCGTTTATCTTTTCTGTTCTTCTTTGGATGTATATCCAGGTTACGACGAATCCTGTTACCGAAAAGACGTACACGCTTCCGCTTCAGGAGGAAAACTACCAGATCCTCAAGGATAAGGGACTGGCAGCGAAGTTCCCTGTTGCCAATGTTACTGTCCGCATCGTAGGTCGAAAGAATGTTATCGATAAGCTGACCCAGACTGATCTGGAAGCATATATCGACTATGCTGATGTGAATGTGGTAGATTCCGGAACCGTGCTTATGGATGTTAAGGTCAAGTGCCACGACAGTGTATATATCCGTGTAGATATGCATGTGCCGGAAGACCAGTATGTATCGATCTATACTGTTGAAGAAGACTGATTATTCCGAGAAAATAAATTGAGAATTCAATTACGGGAATTACAAAGATAATTCTGTCATAACTTGCGTAATGCATTCCGAAACAGACATATTCTTATAGCATGCCAATCTGCCGAGAAGGTGCAAAGAAGAAAACTTCCTGGCCAGAGCGGCGTATCTGGCATAACATGCCAGGCTCTTTTCCGTGATCTCCGGTTCAAAAGGTTCACTCTGCCTGCTGACGGCAGTTGAGTAGGCGCCTTCTTTACAGATGCTTGTCTTGCCGGGAGTGTCGATCAAAGTGAAGTATTTGCTTTCCGAGATCCTGACACAGGCACTGTTTTCAGCATTCGTCAGCGAAGCACTCTTGAGATAATAGTCCTGATCGATGTCTTCGAAACTGATGTTGGAGACACGGAAGGGAAGACGACCGTAACGGCAACCGAAAAGAAGATCCAGGGAAGGCGTATAGATCACCGGTCCCTTAAACGGAATACCATCGAAGAGAAAAGAACCTGTCTCTTCGACCAGTGAAAGTCTGGCCAGAGCATCCGTATCTGTCTGATAGGTGATTTTCTTATGGGAAAGCATGTTCTCAAGAAGAGGAACAAAACCCAGGATCGGCATCGCCTGAAATTTGTCCGGATAATAGTTATCATTCTCGCTTGTTTCCACAAACGTGTCGTACATATAGGAATCATCGCAGGCTTCGAGTGCTTCTTCGCCCTTGCGGTTGATATTCGGGATCTGAAGGTGTTCGTGGATGTATTTTCCCAGACCGATAAGAGAAGTATCTCCGCAGGACAAAAGCCGGGAAAGGGAGACACGCTTGTTCTCGCCGAACAATGAAATCAGTTTATCCTGAAGGGCAGGAGCCTTGTTCCCGAAAAGCGCCCGCAGAGAGGCGAAGTTCAGCGGTACAGGAACAACAACACCGGAAACTTCAGCCAGCACGCGATGCGTGTAGGGGTAGAAGTTGCCGAAACGTCTCAGAAAAGTATAGACATCTTCGCTGTCAGTATGGAAAATATGCGGGCCACAGGTCTGAATACGCTGGCCATTCGGACGGATGTCCTCAAAGAGGTTGCCACCTATGTGGGATTCTCTCTCAAAGCAGGTCACGGAATAGCCTGCATCCGCCAGAAGGCGGGCAGCGGTACAGCCTGAGATCCCTAATCCGATAACGATAGCTTCCTTGGACATGATTCATCCCCTTCTATTCCAAAGTACAAAGTAATTGTATAATATCAGAGAGCAAAAATCAAAATGATTTGTGGAAATTCGGTAGCATTTGATTAATCAGGTGTTGTGCGTATGTCTGATATGCAAATTGTAATATTAGTCCGAAGAATGTAAAAAAGCAGAAGGTCACTTTGTGTTAAAATCCCCTTGAAAGGGAAGAATATGAGGTAATTTTGCATGAAAAAGAATGACAGGAATCCGAACAGTCAAGATCCGCGGAATGGAAAGAATAACGGCAACGCGAACCAGGAAGACATCCTTTCCGGTATCCGTCGTGTTTCCGCTGATTCGAAGGTTTCCGATCTTTCTCATGAACGACAGAGTGCAACTTCCGCACAGCCAAAGAACAGACCTGCCGCGCCTAAAGACGAGGCGAAGCACGCCGCTCCGAATCAGGCTTCTCGTCCAAAAACTCAGAATCCTCAGCAGAGAGCACAGGGTACCCGTCCTGCCGTACGCCGTGTGCCGGCCCGGCAGAGCAAAGAAGAAATCAAGAGAAGAAAGCGTAATGCCGCAATATTCCTGAGCGCCATGTTCCTGCTGGTGCTCCTGATCATCGGCGGCGGAATCTATCTTTTAGTCAAACATCTGAATTCAGGTGATAACAAGGTCCCTGCCACTTCGGTAACGACAACAACAACAGTAGAAACGACACAGACATCTCCTGATGAGACAACGACCGAAGAAACGACAACTTCCGAGATAACAACAACTACAGAGAGTACTGCAACACCAACACCTCAGACCACACCGTTCCCTGTAGGAGGTCCTGATCTTCAAGGTTATTGTGTTGTGATCGATGCCGGTCATCAGGAAGTAGCCAATCTCAGCCAGGAAGCCATGGCCGATGGCATGAGCGGATCCAAGGCGAAGTCTGCAGAAGGCTTTACCGGCGTGATCAGCGGTATCAATGAGTCTGAGATCAATCTTTCCGTGGAGCTTCTTTTGAAAGCGTATCTTGAATCCCTTGGCTGTGAAGTCTATGTGACGAGAGAAACCAATGACGTGGATATTTCCAATAAGGAACGTGCACTTATGGCCGTATCCCATGATCCGGATCTTTATATCCGTCTTTTCTGTAATGCGGCGAACGATTCGGCAAGTAAAGGATGCGAAGTTATCGTGCCGGCTTCCGGGAAATACGCATCCGAGGTGAGCGCCTGGGGTGAAAACCTTGGAAAGAGCATCGCAGCATGTACCGGCGGTTCTTTTAACGGATGCAAACAGAGCGGAAACTACAGTGGACTGAACTGGGCATCCGATGTACCTTCTTTCATGATCCGTATGGGATATCTTTCCAATAGTGATGAAGAGAGCCTGCTTCTCAAGGAAGAGTACCAGTTCACCATTTGTGAGGGCATCGCGCAGTTCATCAGTACAATGCCGAAAAAGTAAGAATTCAGGCGATTTCTTTACGAATTATCGAAAAGCACTTTTCAAACACAGAAAGGAGTGCTAGAATACTAGTAAACGATATCGTCCCCAGAATATTGTTTTAAGCATCCTTGAAAAATGCCCGGTCGTTGAAGTATCCGATGTCCCGGCATTTTTCTTCGGCCTGTTTCAGTTGTGCATTTTCAAATATGTGTTAAAATTTATTAGAGTACATGGATGGGGAGGCAACGTCGTGAAGAGAATTCCACTTTTGAAGATTCTTTCTACAGTATTGGTCGTATCTCTTTTGGCTTTTTCCTGTTCCTCTTGCAAAAAATCCGAGACTACGGCGAAGACCCGGGTAACAACGAAAGAAGAGGATGATGAGGAAGAAACGACGAAGAAGACTACACAGGCAACAGCGCCTTCGCCGACACTTGATGTTTTTTCTCTTGATCAGTTTATTAGTGACGGAAGTCTTTTTGCAGAGGATGTAATCGTTCCTACTCCGACTCCGATTCCTGTCGAGCAGAAGCCACTCGGCCTGGAGAATAACGGAAAGGGTTATTACAGCGGTCCGCTTGAGAACGTTACTGTTATTGATAATGAGTTCTTCCGTTATACGATTTTCAATGTCGAGAAAGACGATGAGCATTACTACGTCAACGGCGAGTTTGAGAATAAGTCGGATGTGGCTTTCGGACTTCGTTTCAAGAATCCGACGGTTGAGAATGAGACGAATTCTTTCCAGTTCTATCTGGATGAACCTATCGCTCCGCATACAACTATTCCTGATACAACGGATTTTGCCAAGTGCGTAAAGAATTATTCGGGTCAGGATCTCACGAGGATCTCTTTCCTGCTTCTGGCGACGGATCCGGAAGGACAAGGAACGATCATTCCTATCTCGGAATCGAAGACGAACTATGTGCTTGTAAATCTTTTCCCACAGGGTGAGGATGCTTTCGTATATCAGGAATCAGCGTTGCCGGATACTGCCGATATTGTGGTTGATACAGAAGGCGCTCTCCTTAGTATCGATAGTTTTGATCTGACTTCAGATCTGCTGGTCATCCACTATTCTTTCCGGAATAAGACCGGTGACTATCTGCAGTTCAAGTTAAAGGATGAGACGATCATGGTCGATGACACGGTATTTGATGAAGTCGGCCATCAGTCGGTATATATTGCTCCGTACAGTACTTTGTCCGATTATTTCAGCATCCGTCTTGAAAGATTTGATAAAGTGAAGCTGGATCCGAAGAATGCTAAGTCTATCACTCTTCCTGTCATTGCCAATTCTCTGACAGATGAGATCAAGACGCTGTGGGAGAGAATGGTCAAGGCCGAGATCGAGTTCGGTTAATGAGAATTAGACAGATATTACTAAGACAATAAAGACAAAGGAATTGGAAACATGGGATTATTTGACAGAAAAAAGGGTAAGCCGGAAGGCGAGAATAATGAGGAGAAGATTTCCGTAAAAAAGGAGGGGATCTTCCCGATCACAAGTGTGGTCATTGAAGATGTTCTTTCTTTGACTGCTGCTGAAGTATCCGTTATCGGTAATGTCCGGGGCGGTACGATCCGGGTCGGTGATACATTCTATCTTCTCGGCCGAGCAGGGAAGAGCATCAAGACTTCCGTTGTACGTATTGAGGATACGATGTTGCAGAAGGTGCCGGCTGCAGAAGAGGGAACCAATGCTTCTATGGTGCTTGAAGGACTGAAGATGGCGGATATCGAGAAGTATGACGTTCTTTCTTCCGTGAACTGTATGGGTGCAAAAGAAGATGATCCGAAGGATGTTGTGAATCCGTATCTGACCGCGATGCTTCGCGAGGTAAAGGAAGACGAGCACATTCAGAATAAGGATTTCATGGGACGTCTTATTGGTTATATGGCAGAAGAGGCTCTTCTGATCACTCCTATGATGCACGATCCGAATGATAGTAACGGTAAGGTCGGTCTGGCGCTTCTGCGTAATGGGGATAAGACATTCCTTCCGGCATTTACGGATTCCTATGAATTTGAAAAAGCACAGGGCATTGCCGAGAAACTGATCCAGCCACTTGACTTTAACAAGGCGAAGGAGATCATCGATGGTGCAAAGTGTGATGGTCTGGCACTGAATCCGTCTACAGAAGGCTTTGTTGTTCCAAAAGAATTACTTCAGGTCATTGCCCATCAGAAGAAGAATATCGAGAATAATCTCCGTGAGCAGAAGATCAATAAAGATGAGAAACTGATGCTTGCGATCCCGAAAGAAGGCATGGAGCCGAAGGAACTTTACGATGCGGTAAGAGGATACTTCGAGACAGAACCTCGCGTACAGAGAGCCTGGTATGGTGTGATGGTTTATCCGGAAACACAGAAGCGTTCTCATCTGATCATTGTAGATACTTTGGAAGAAGATCAGGATATCTTCGGTGGTATCGGCCGCGTGGCCAGAGAGTTTGTAGGTGATATGCAGTTGAACATGCAGACCCACCAGCGCGTCGGTGATAATATGACAGACAAACTGCAGCTTTTCTATGAAAGAAAAGAGAATATTACGATCGTTAAGTGATCGGGTTTTTGATGAGAATAAGAAAGGCCATTCCGATAAGGAATGGCCTTTTTCATTTGGTGTTGGTGGAGGCGAGGAGAATCGAACTCCTGTCCGAAACCACGTCAACAAAGACATCTCCGGGTGCAGTTCGTGTTTGGAGTATTCCCCTTGAAGGCGATCCCACGAACAGGAAACCCTCTCCGGTAGCTTCATAGGTGCGTCTCCGGCGCAAAGCTTTGCCGAAAACGTTGTCTTGTTTAACCTGCCGGCAAGTAAGGTCTGTCATCTGACATCTCCGATCCGATCGACAGATAGAACGGGGAGATGGTAGCTAGATTAAGCAGCTACGAGATTGTTGTTGTTTGCAATTACTTGCATTTCTCGTTTTTTTAAGAGGCCAACGAGAATCCTCTACCCGCTTTCTAAGTCTCCACGACCCCGTCGAAACCAGTGCGCCCCCAAATACAATCTCTCTTTTGGGTTATATGATTGAAGAGTATACATGATAAAAAACCTGTTTTCAAGAGTTTGCTTGTTCATGGGAATAGCCTGTTGGTATATAATGAAAAAGAACAATCGAATCGTATTCGTAGTGAGGAATAAGTATGGCTTCTGATTTCGTAAATAAACTCATGCATTCCCTTTCTGCCAAGCAGAAAGCTTCTCTTTGTTCAGGTAGTGATTTCTGGCATACACGCCGGCTTCCACTGAATAATATTCCTTCGATCATGATGACGGATGGTCCGCATGGTCTTCGTAAAATGGAGACTGTAGGCGGCAGCGGATCGGGAATGGGTGCGAGCCGTGAAGCGACTTGCTTCCCACCGGCGTCCACCACGGCGAATTCTTTTGACGAGAAACTGATGGAAGCTATTGGTCAGGCGATCGCAGAAGAGGCGATCGACCAGGATGTAGCGATCGTGCTGGGTCCGGCGATCAATATCAAGCGTTCTCCGCTTTGTGGAAGAAACTTCGAATATGTATCGGAAGATCCGCTTGTTGCCGGTAAGATGGGTGCCGCTCTCGTGCGTGGTGTCCAGAGCCGTGGCATCGGTACTTCCGTAAAGCACTTTGCGGCGAACAGCCAGGAACGTTCGCGTCTGATAAATGATTCTATCGTAGATGAGCGAGCACTGCGCGAGATCTATCTGCGTGCTTTTGAGACAGTAGTTAAAGAAGCAAAGCCGTCTACCATCATGGCAGCATATAACCGTCTGAATGGTACATACTGCTGCGAGAGCAGAAGACTCCTTACGGAGATCCTGCGTGATGAGTGGGGATTCGATGGCGTGGTCATGAGCGACTGGGGTGCGACGAATAACCGACTGGATGGTCTGGCTGCAGGTCTTGATCTCGAAATGCCGTCATCGGCGGGAGAGAGAAACCGTCAGATCGCGGAGGCCGTGGAATCCGGAAAACTTCCGCAGACGCTTCTGGACAGAAGTGCCGAGCGCCTTCTTTCTATGATCGAAAAAGGATTGAATAAACCGCAGCCGACTTCGTCTCCGTATCAGAACAATATGCAGCTGGCACGCCAGGCTTTTGAAGAGTCAGCGGTGCTTCTCAAGAATGACGGACTGCTTCCGATCGCATCCGGAAAGAGCATCGCAGTGCTCGGCGCAATGTGTAAGAATACAAGATTCCAGGGCGGTGGCAGTTCGCATATCAATCCGGTCCACGTTGCACACGCTTTCCAGAGTTTCTCGACCGGAAGTGAGAACTTCATCTATGAACCCGGTTATGATCTTGATAAAGACGAAGTGGATGAGAAGCTTTTGCAGGCGGCTGTCGATGCAGCGAAAGATAAAGATGTTGTTGTCATTTTCGTTGGTCTTCCGGATAGATTTGAAAGTGAGTCGTTTGACAGAAAACACATGCAGCTTCCTAAATCGCATCAGCGGCTTATCGATGAGGTAGTGAGAAAAAACAGTAATGTCTGCGTTGTTCTTTATGCGGGTTCTCCGGTCGAGATGCCTTGGATCGCGCAGGTCAAGGCTGTCCTGATGGCTTATCTGCCTGGCCAGGAGGGTGCAGGTGCCATTCCGGATATCCTTTATGGTAAGGTCAATCCTTCCGGTAAACTTGCGGAAACATTCCCGATCCAGCTTGCAGATACGCCGTCGTTCCTCAATTTTGGTGACTCCCATCAGACGCTTTACAGTGAGAGCGTTTTCGTCGGATACCGCTATTACGATTCGGCAAACATGCCGGTGCTTTTCCCGTTTGGACACGGTCTGTCGTATTCCAAGTTCTCATACGGTGAGATCCGGTTTAGTGATCCGCAGTTGGAAGAGAGCGAGACACTTACTGTTTTGATCGATGTTACGAATATCAGTGAGATCGATGGTAAAGAAGTCGTGCAGCTCTATGTTGCACCACCGAAATCGGCGATCTTCAAACCTGTGCATGAGCTTCGTGCCTTCAAGAAGGTCTTTATCCAGCGAGGAGAGACCAGGACGGTCGAATTCACGCTCGACAGAAGAGCTTTTGCCTACTATAACGTACAGATCGGAGACTGGCACGTCGAGAGCGGAAAGTACGAGATCCAGATCGGTGCTTCTTCGAGAGATATCCGTGCACGTCGTGAATTTGATGTGGTGTCGAATAATCCGACGGCGCCGGTACCGGATTACCGTGCACTTGCCCCGCACTATTACAATCTGACGGCAGAGACGAAGATCTTCGAGAAGAGACAGTTTGAAGCCGTCTATGGTCGTGAGATCAAGGAAGAAAAACCGCCGAAGAAGGGCGAGTATTCGTTGAACTCGACTGTGGAAGAAATCCGGAATGCCGGACTTGTCGGAAAGCTGATATATAAGATCACGATGTTCGGCACCCGTCGTTCGAATAAACAGGAAGGTGTACCGGAAGACCAGAAGAGAATGATGGAAGTCATGACGAAAGAGATGCCACTTCGTACTCTGGCAAGTTTCAGCCAGGGAAGAATCTCGATCGAGCAGATGGAAGCGTATATCCTCATGATGAACGGCCATTTCTTTAAAGGACTCTGGGCGCTGAAGAAGGCGAGAAAGAGAAAGAAGGGACTGGATAAGCCGGACTGAGCCTTTCCACAATGTGACAGAATGTTTCGATGACTTCTTCAAAATGAAATCTGTCTGATACATGCCCGGTTTGATGAAATGCTACAATACTCTTAACAAAGTATGTGAAATTATGCTTGGAGAGTACTATGGCGCAGATACCTGCACAAGGATATTTCTATCCTTATGATTCGATTGACGAGCTCTACTGCGAGAAACAGCAGCCGGAGTTCGGACAGGTAAAGTCGCTTTGGAAGCTTGAACTTCCGAAGTGGAAGTTTTTCCATGCGCGTTCGAAAGAAGAGCTCCCGGCAGATTTCATGAGCCTCGAATATAACGATGACAACTGGGATATCATTGACGTCCCGAGTGTCTGGCAGCAGGAAGGATACGGTTATCCGAGCGAACTGGTTTATGAGAAGAATGCACTTCTTGCCAAGCGTACCAGTCGTCTGCAGCAGAGACTGGCTGACAGTGTTGCAACGGAAAATGACAACGAAGTCGGTGTCTATCGTGTCTGGATCAATCTTCCGGAACAGTATATTTCACGATTTGTGTACTTTGTAACAGACGGTATCGTCGGACGTTACAAGCTCTATGTCAACGGACAGAATGCCTCTTCTTCGAGAAGTACTTTCTCTACGACAAAATGTCTGTTGAACGATATGATCCATGAGGGTAATAATCTGATCGTACTGCAGGTCTATCGCTTTGATAAGAACCAGCATGACAAGATCATGCGCGCGCAGGGTGCTTTTGGATTCTCCGGATTATTCCGTATGCCGAGTATTGTTGCGGAATCTCCGATCGAGATCGCTTCTTTGAGACTTACATCCACATGGCTTACAGATACGCTCGCAAGAGACGTTGTCCCGAAGACGGCGCTTATCTCGAGCCTGTATCACACCAATATTTCGGACAGTGAGACTGACCGTGAAAAAGAGATCCTTCCTAATGCGGATATCCGAAATGATGTCGGCATGAATATCCAGGTGGAACTTCGTAATCATCTGGAATACGACTATGAAGTCACGGTCAACTGCAGATTGATGGAGGCCAGGGAAGAGTATGATCTTTATAACCTGCCTGAGCATCGTCTTACCCAGCGAAAAGAACTTACGGATCTTATCCCGAAACAGGGCGTGAAGATCCTGGGTACGGAGTTTTATGCTAAACTCGTTCTGCCCTGGACGGATCAGACGCCGAATCTTTACGACATCATTATCGAAGTGAAGAATAAGAAGGATGAAGTGATCTGTGTTAAGAAGCAGCGTTTCGGCTTCAGGACCGTTTCTTATTCAGAAGACGTGATCCATATTAACGATATTGCCGTTCCGCTTCATGGCGTAAAGTATTACGAGTTCGATCCGGAAAATGGTATTTCCGTTCCGCTTGAGCGCTACCGTCAGGACATCCTCATGATGAAGCGTGCGAACATCAATACCATCTTTGTCATGCATCATCCGACCGATCCGAGATTCTTCGATCTTTGTGATCAGTACGGTATGTATGTAATCGTACAGAGTGCGGCCGCCGTGCTTCCGCTTACGGTATACTCCCTGATCAATCACCCGTGTATCATCATGTGGTCGATGACAGGTAAGAAGTTCGAAGAGAACGCATATATGGAAGTTAAAGAGAAGATCTCCACATTCGATGCCAAGCGGCCGCTGTACTGCGAGATCGACCGTTATGGAAGAGTTTCGGATCTGCCTCCGTTCCCGAACCGCGCAGGAATGCTTTTCGGTGAGTGGTGTGACCTGTGCCTCAACCGCCCGTATCTGCGTCGTAAACTGAAGAATGATAAAGTGCTTTTCGATTCGATCATTGCACGTCCGCGTCGTCCGGAAGACCAGATGGATCTGAAGTATATCCATCAGGGTGACCTGGTCGAATATGCCGAGCAGATCGGTGTTTCCATTGCGCAGGGTATCGTGGATGCCAACCGTAATCCGCACCCGATCTTCTACGAAGTTAAGAAGCAGTGTGAGAGCATCAAGATATTCTCGTCTGCGGAGAACCCGGCGAACCTGACTATCCATAATGTTCAGCAGTTCGGTTATACTCCTTCGATGGTACTGCACTGGCAGCTTCTTCTCGGAGGATTGCGCCTGACCGGTGGTTCCGGTGTAGTTCCGCCGATATCTGCACTGGGAAACCGCGAGATGCAGTTCCCGTTCAATGTGAATGAATTCATCTCTCCGTCCTGGTGGAGACTTTATCCGAAGGCGAATGAGATCTATCAGCAGGCTGTTTGCAAAGAACTTGTCCTGGATATTCATCTGACTCTTGAAAAGGATACGCTCTATGCCAGAGCCGGTCATGAGGTCGCTTTCTATCAGCAGGTCCTTCTTGATGAAGTCTGTGATCCGACAAAGCAGGATGAGGTATTCGAGGATAATTATCTGAGCTCTGAAGAAGCGAAGACAAGGATCATCGATGCATCTGCCCGTGACAATGCGCTTGCCGTAAAGACGGAAGAGAATAAGGTCGAGATCCTGACTGCCCCGGCATTCATCTATGCACGTGCCGGCGCGGTGACATATGGTTTCAGCAGACAGGAGGGTGGTCTTTGTTCCATCCGTGTGAATGGTACGGAGTACTTCGACGGACTCTTGATCCCGAGCTTCTATCGTGCCGCGACAAATATCGACCGTGCGGATAAGTCATATGTACTTTCGCAAACGGTATTCTCTCATGAGACTGACTGGAGAACGATCCAGAGCGATATCAGATTTGAAAGCAGTCATTATGAGATGGATGGAAAAGATTTCCGTCTTATCTGTAAATACAAATCGTCCGGTATGCGTGGTCCGCTTCTGGTAGATTATCGTGTCCGTCCGGATGGCGTACTCTCCGCAGGACTGAGTTTTGTTCCGAAGTTCGATCTTGTCCGTTACGGTTTCCGCGTACCGATCTATCCCGAAGAAATGATCGGCTGGTATGGACGCGGTAATGGTGAATCCTATGTTGACCGTAAAGAGTCGCAGTGTATCGGCTGGTTTACTTCTCTGGATTCGCCTTTGTACCACGAATATGCCCGACCGTCTGAAAACGGCGGACATGCGGATACGCGAGTACTGGTTCTCCAGCATGAGAATTCGCAGGGGATCAAGGTATATAAAGATAAGCAGGAACCATTCTCGTTCTCCTGTATTCCATATGTTCCGGAAGATCTTGACGATTACTCGCATCAGGAACTGATCCCGATCGAAAACGAGAAACACTTATATATCGACTTCTATATGAAAGGTATCGAGCGAAGTCCGGATGTGGTATCAAAGCACGGACTCGGAAAGAACGTCCGGTACGAACAAACTATCAATATTGCTCCAAAGTTCTAATTTCACTATATGATCTGGGCTCTTAAGAGAAATCTTGAGAGCCCTTTTCAATTACTTTTCTTTATTCAGGATGTTCATGAGATCATGGCGTTCTTTCGTCGTCAGATCACGGTACTGACCGACGGGAAGTGCGCCAAGTGAAATGTTCAGGATACGGATGCGCTTGAGCCGTACGACACGGTATCCGAAGTATTCGCACATACGACGGATCTGACGGTTCAACCCCTGATTCAATATGATGTGAAAAGAACTCTTTCCAACGATCTTTACCTTGCAGGGGAGAGTCACTGTGTCGAGGATCGGCACGCCCTTTTCCATATTCGCTTTGAAATCCGGATCGAGAGGTTTATTTACTTCGACAACATATTCCTTATCGTGACGGCCTTCTGCGCGCAGAAGACGGTTGACGATATCTCCGTCATTGGTAAGTAGGATCAGACCGGACGAGTTCTTGTCCAGACGGCCGATAGGGAAGATGCGCTGCGGATAATCGAGATAGTCGATGATGTTGTCCGGATCGCGTCTGTCCGTGGTACAGGTGATACCCAATGGTTTATGAAATGCGATGTATACATGATCATCGTTCGGAAGGACGGGCTTTCCGTTGATCAGTACAGTCTGCCCCGGAAACACCTGGCTTCCGGAAACCGCGGTCAAGCCATCGATCGTGACAAAGCCAAGCTCAACCAGTTCGTCCGCTTTTCTTCTTGAGCAGAAGCCGCTGGAACTGATGTACTTGTTGATGCGGATCGAAGAATCTTTGTCCTTAGGATCATTTGCCATATCGTTTCTCCGACAAAAGCACTTAATACCAGACTGTGCCGGTAACGCGCTTGAGTGTGAAGGTGAAGGTGGTACCTTCGCCATATTCGCTCTGTACGGTGATGGTCTCACCCATGTAGCTCAGAAGTTCTTTTGCAATAGCAAGACCGAGGCCGGTGCCCTTCTTACCTCTGGCACGGTCAGCCTTATAGAAACGGTCGAAGATATGGTCGATGTCATACTCGTGGATACCTTGTCCTGTGTCGATGACGGAAACCAGTACCTGATCGGTCTCATCGTTATACTCGGTCGAAATCGTGATGCTGCCTCCGGCAGGTGTATACTTCTTTGCATTATCCAGAAGGATAACGATGATCTGCTCAACACGGTCCGGGTTACCCATAACAGTAGGGAGAGGGCCGGTCTTATACTCGACGGAGAAATCCAGCTCGGCTTCTTCCATGACCGGTGCGAACTTGGTCTCGAACTCGGAAAGCAGCTTGTTCAGATCGAACGGGAACGTCTTAAATGCGAGTGTTCTTGCCTGCAGTCTGGACAACTCAAGCATGTCGTCGATAAGACGGGAAAGACGCATGGTCTCATGGAGAATGATGCCGTAATAACGCTGGCGGTCTTCTTCCTTCTTAACCATACCGTCTGCCAACGGCTCAACAAGACCACGCATTGCGGTAAGCGGTGTACGAAGCTCATGAGAAACGTTCGCAACATAGTCACGACGTGTCTGCTCGAGACGTTCCTGCTCGGAGATGTCACGGAAGAATCCGGTGGCACCGATGATCATCTTATCACTGTCGAGAGTCGGCACGATAGTGGAAAGATAAGCGCAGTCTTTCGCTTCGATCGTACGCTCGAGTGTTTCTCCGGTCTTGATACAATTTTCGAAATCCTCCCAGACTTCCTCGAAAGGAATCAGCTGGAGTTTCTCGGTGAAAAGGTTTCTTCTCGGAACTTTCTCGAACAAAGTCGCAATAGCGTTATTCGAATAGTCAGGCTGCAGATTCATATCGACGGAAACGATACCTTCGGAAATGATATCGAAGATTTCTTTCAGTCGGTTACGCTCATTAGTAACGCTCGTAATGGACTTGGAAAGTTTCTCGGCAAGTTCATTGATAGAAGCGGCAAGATCACCGATCTCGCCTCGGGTCGAGTCATCCGCGCGCTTGGTGAAGTCGCCCTGTCCCAAAGCGATGGCTACATCCGCGACCTTGTTAAGAGGACGCATGAGACGCTTGGAAGCAAAGTAGACAGGAATGGTCATCAGGAATGCGACAACCAAAGTGGAAAGAAGAAGCACGTCACGGAAATCATTTACGATATCACTTTTCTGCGGCAGTTCATTACCAAGGATCAAAAAAGCGATCGGTGTATCTTCAACACAGATCGGGATCTGCACGACAAAAGTCGATGTTTTCCTGGTGCTGTTCGGGATACGGCTGAACAGGTTCAGGTTGGTGTTCTTGGTCAGCATATAGCTTGTCGCATAGGTATCCAGTGAAGAAATCATGGAAGCATCTTCGTAAGTATTGATGTTTGCTGTCTTGAGCTGTTTTCCTTCGGCGTCATAAAGAAGAAAGTATGCACCGAGTACGGAACGGTCGCCATATGATTCCGTGGCAACAAGCAAGGTGTCGATATCTTTGTTTCTGCTCGGGGAATTCTTTTCCAGATAGGAAGAAAGAAATGAGGAAAGAGAGGTCGCTTTATCGATCATCTCATTTTCCGTGGTGACGCGATAACTGGCATTGGCAGCGAGAGTAAAAAGAAAGGCAGAAAGAAGTGCCGATAGACAAAGAGCTACCAGCACCAGAGTTACCATCTTTCTTAAGAAGACGCTACGGAACATTATTGATTGACCTCAAACTTGTAACCAACACCATACACAGTAATGAGTGACCATGGGGCACCCTCGTAATATACTTTCTGACGGATACGCTTAACGTGTGTATCTACAGTTCTTGTGTCGCCGAAATAGTCATAGCCCCATACCTGGGAGAGGATCTGCTCACGATCCATGACCTGACCGATGTGGGAAGCGAGAAGGTGAAGGATCTCAACTTCCTTCGGTGTGCAAGGAACAAGTTCTCCCTTGACCTTGACCTGATAGTTATCCAGGTTGATCTCCAGACCTTCAAAACGAAGCAGGGAGGAATTATCCTGAGGTTCGGTGATTCGACGGAGGACAGCCTTAATACGGGCAATGACCTCACGTGGAGAAAACGGTTTAACGATATAGTCGTCCGCGCCCAGCTCCAGACCCAATACACGGTCGATCTCCTCGCCCTTGGCGGTGAGGATGATGATAGGGGTAGACAGAGTCTTACGGATCTCACGGCAGACTTCGATACCGGTCTTTTCCGGCATCATGACGTCCAGAATGATAAGGTCCGGCTTGTCGGAAGCGACGTGCGCCAGTGCATCACGTCCATCGTAAGCACTGGAATACGTGAAGTGTTCATTTTCGAAATATAATCCAAGCGATTCATGTACGACCGGATCGTCGTCACAAATAAGAATATGTGGAGCAATAGCCATTTCTTAGTACCTCGTAAATTATCACATTACAAATATTATAATATAACCGCAGGAATTGTGAACATGATTTTCATAATTTTTTAGTTTTTCGGGATAAGTTCTGCATTTTGAAGGGAAAGCGGCCAAACTATGCAAAACGGAAATGTTTTGCAGGCGCATTCTCTTTTTTCCGTTTCTTTGAAATGGTATACTGAAATACGATATTCCGAGAAGAGGAGAACAGTATGTTTTTAGCGGACAGATGGACGGATTTCGAGCTGCTTTACAGTGGTGAAGGAGAAAAATATGAGCGTTGGGGAGATATCTATCTTCAAAGGCCCGACCCTCAGGCAATCTGGCCGAAGACCGGCTATACCGGCATGAAAGAACAGTACTGGCCGAAGCCTCATGCAGTGTACCATCGAAGCGAGAGCGGAGGCGGACACTGGAGCAAGGAGAAGCCGATGCCGCAGAAGTGGGAGATCCACTACGATGCGGTGGGCCGTCCGTTGACATTTATCATTGAACCGACAAGTTTCAAGCATACAGGTCTTTTTCCGGAACAGGCAGCGAACTGGGATTTCTGCGGAAAGAAGATCCAGAAGGCTGTCAAAGCCGGCAAGAAGCCGCGTATCCTGAACCTGTTTGCCTATACCGGAGGTGCCACGATGGCGTTTGCCGCGGCAGGTGCTGCTGAAGTGGTGCATGTGGATGCAAGTAAGGGAATGGTCGGCCGTGCGAAAGAGAATATGGTCGCATCCAAGCTGGAAGACTGCTATATCCGTTTTATCGTGGAAGACTGTAACCGTTTTGTGGAACGTGAGATCCGAAGAGGCAGGACATACGATGGAATCATCATGGACCCGCCTGCTTACGGACGTGGACCTTCCGGAGAAATGTGGAAACTCGAGGATGCGCTTTTCCCGTTGGTTGAGAAATGTGAGAAGCTGCTCTCTGATGATCCGCTGTTTTTCCTCATCAATTCCTATACGACCGGATTATCCTCGATGGTCATCGAAGATATCCTGCGGCTTGCCGTCCGGACCAAGCATGGCGGAACCGTAGTTTCCGAAGAACTGGGACTCCCATGTTCAAAGATGGATCTTATCCTGCCTTGCGGTTCTACAGGACGCTGGACACCGGGGGAGGAATAAGATGAGCAGCACGCCGAAGGTTCTTTTTGAGGATAACCATTTACTTGTGGCCGTCAAACCTGCCGGTGTGCTTTCGCAGAGCGACAGTACCGGTGCGCCGGATATGCTGACGCTTCTGAAATCCTATCTTGTTGAAAAATATAATAAGCCCGGAGAGGCGTATCTTGGTCTTTTGCACCGTCTGGACCGGCCGGTCCGCGGTGTGATGGTTTTTGCCAAGACCAGCAAATGCGCTTCCCGGATCAGTGAACAGATCCGTAACCGTACTGTGGGAAAGAAATACCGCGCCATCGTGTACGGTGCTTTTGAAGAGAGAAATGGGGAGATCCGTTCATTTCTTCTGAAGAATGCCAGGACCAACCTGGTTGAAGTGTTCCAGAAGAAAGAATCTGCACCGAAAGACGCGAAGGAGTGCTTCCTGGAATATGAGGTCATTGGTGAGAGCCGTATCGCCGGAGTTCCGGTGACGCTTCTTTCGATCACGCTTCACACGGGCCGTTCGCATCAGATCCGCGCGCAGCTTGCTTCGATCGGTCATCCTATCGTAGGAGACAGAAAGTATGGATCCGGACCGAACCGGTTTGCCGGAGATATCCTTCTGGAATCGTATCATCTTGAACTTGACCATCCGGTCAGCAAAGAACGGATGGTGTTTGAATTACCGCTCTCGGAAGAAGAGCCTTGGAACAAATTTGTAAAGGAGTGAGCAGATGGAAGAGGAATTTAAGATAACACCAGAAGAACAGGAGGTAAACAAGAAAAAGATCACAGAACTGCTTATGTCCACGAACCGTCCCGGAATGGACCGTCTTCTGGACTGGATCACGAACAAGACGGATTTCTTCCGTGCTCCGGCATCGACGAAGTATCACCTGAACTGTGAAGGCGGACTGGCGCTTCATAGTCTTCATGTGTATCAGCGTCTTTCGGAGAAAGTGGCCCAGGGCCTGATCACGATCAAACCGGAAACTGTGATCATCACATCACTTCTTCACGACCTTTGTAAGGTGAACTTCTACGTAAAAGAAGTGAAAAATGTAAAAGAGGGCACAAAGATCAACCAGTTCGGTAAAGAAGTCGCGAACTGGGTCGAAAAAGAAGTATGGGGGATCAAGGACAATTTCCCGGTAGGACATGGTGAGAAGTCCTGCTGCTATATCCAGAATTTCATTCGGATCACAGCAGAAGAGTATGCCATGATCCGCCTGCATATGGGGCCGGATAAGAATGTTTACCCGGATCCGTTTTCGGAAACTGCCAAGATCTACCCATCAGTAGTAGCAATTTACACATCAGACATTGAATCAGCATACATCTTGGAGGAAAAACAATGATCTACTACGTTGACCAGAACACTAAGTCCCAGGGCTCCGGAACCAAGGAGCATCCGTTTTTAACTATTTCCGCGGCGGCCAAAGTGGCCAAACCGGGAGATGAAGTACTTGTTATGCCGGGCGTTTACCGTGAATACGTCGATCCGGCCAATGCAGGAACCGAAGATGCACGTATTACATATCGTTCCGTGGAGCCGCTCAAGGCGGTCATCACCGGTGCGGAGATCGTAAAGGGCTGGGAAAAATATAAGGGAAAGACTTGGAGAGTGAGAATCGATAACGGTATCTTCGGTTCTTACAATCCTTACGATACAAGGATCGGCGGCGACTGGTACTTCTGGCATCGTCATCCGCATACAGGCTGCGTCTACATGAATGACGTTGCACTTTATGAGACAGATACACTTGAAGACTGCCTGAAGGGCGAAGTGGACATCGCCTCCTGGGAACCGGAGAATTCCACGCGTAAGTGGTACTGCGAACAGGATGGAGATGCGACAGTCATCTATGCCAACTTCCAGGGAAAAGATCCGAACAAGCAGAAGGTCGAGATCAATGTCAGAAGAAACTGCTTCTTCCCGAGCAAGACAGGCGTTGGTTATATCACATTGTCCGGATTTACGGTAAATAAGGCCGCGACCACATGGGCCCCGCCGGCAGCATTCCAGGATGGTATGATCGGACCGCACTGGAGCCGCGGATGGATCATCGAGGACTGCGAAGTCAGCCACAGCCGTTGCTGCGGTATCTCTCTGGGCAAGTATCTTGATCCGGAAAACGACCATTACTTCACGAAGTACCGTGTAAAGAGCCCGACGCAGATGGAGCGTGATGCAGTATGCCGTGGCCAGTATCACGGATGGCTGAAGGAGAATATCGGTTCCCATATCGTACGCCGTTGCCATATCCATCACTGTGAGCAGACGGGTATCGTCGGACGTATGGGCGGTGTGTTCTCGATCATCGAAGACAACCATATCCATAACATCAACAACATGATGGAAGTCGGTGGTGCGGAGATCGCCGGTATCAAGATGCACGCGGCCATTGACGTGATCATGAGAAGAAACCATATCCATCACTGCACGATGGGTATCTGGTGTGACTGGCAGGCACAGGGAACGATCCTTTCCCAGAACTTCCTGCACGATAACCACACACCGGCATTTGCCAAGCGTATCCGCGGCACGATCATGAGCCAGGATATCTTTGTTGAGGTAAGCCATGGTCCGACGATCATCGACAACAACATTATGCTGTCCAAGGCTTCGCTCCGTCTGGCGACCGAAGGTGTAGCTGTTGTAAACAACCTGATCTGCGGCGCTTTTCAGGCGATCGGTGAAGGTACGGATGAAATGGTGGCAGGCAAGAACCAGCCGAGATATACACCATATCACTTCCCGCATAGAACAGAAGTCATGGGCTTCATGAGTATCCTGCATGGTGACGACCGTATCTACAACAACGTCATCATCCAGAAGTGGCCGATCGAAAAGTGCCCGGAGGACGAGAATCCGGATTTCTTCGACAAGCAGGAAGCAGGTACACATTTCTTCGATGAGTATCCGACCTATCAGGAGTGGATCGATTCCTTCCATCTCAATGAGCCGATGGCATATGAGCATAAGATCATGGAAAAGCACTTCCAGCACTTGCCGGTATGGATCAACAATAATGTCTACATGAACGGCGCCAAGGCCTGGAAGAAAGAAGAGAATAAGCTTGTCGTGAAGAAGTTTAAGGCTACGGCCGAAGCGGTTGAAAAGAACGGTAAGTATTATCTTTCTACCAACATCTTCAAGAAGCTGGAGGACTTCTCCTGCGGTATCATCAACACCGATATCCTCGGAAAGGCATTCCAGCCGGATCAGCGTTTCGAGAATACCGACGGGTCCGATATCGTCTTCAATTATGACTATTTCGGAAATGACCGTGGCGTGATGACGATCGCGGGTCCTTTTGCCGAGGTAAGAGAAGAATACGAAATGTGAACGTTTTTGGAGGATTTGACGAAATTCTCCTTATAATATAAAAATTGTACTCATGCCTTGCGTCGTATGTTATAATGACGGGAGTTTTTTAAGAATTGAGGTTTTACTATGTATAAAAAAGTATCGCCGGATATGAAGTTTATCGATCGCGAGAAGGAAGTGCTGGCTTTCTGGAAAGAGAATGACATCCAGAAGAAGTCGATTCGCCCTGAAAAGGACGGCACTCCGAGCTTTACACTGTATGACGGTCCGCCGACAGCAAACGGCAAGCCGCATATCGGACATATTAAGACCCGAGTCATTAAGGACCTGATTCCGAGATACCATGCCATGAAAGGCGAGCACGTCCAGTTCAAGGCGGGCTGGGATACACACGGCCTTCCGGTTGAGCTGGAAGTCGAGAAGATGCTCGGTATCAATGGTAAGCCTCAGATCGAGGAATACGGCGTTGAACCGTTTATCAAGAAGTGTAAGGAGTCTGTATGGAAGTATAAGACCGAGTGGGAGCAGATGTCTGACCGCGTAGGTTTCTGGGCGGATATGGAGAATCCTTACGTTACATACGACAATAACTACATCGAGTCCGAGTGGTGGGCATTAAAGACCATGTGGGACAAGGGCATGCTCTATAAGGGACATAAGATCGTTCCTTACTGCCCGCGTTGTGGTACCGCGCTTTCCAGCCATGAGGTGGCGCAGGGTTATAAGGCTGTTAAGGAGAACTCCGTATTCGTACGCTTTAAGGCTGTCGGAGAAGAGGACACATACTTTGCAGCTTGGACAACAACACCTTGGACATTGCCGTCGAACGTGGCACTCTGTGTCAGCCCGACGGATGAGTACGTGAAGATCGCTGTTCCGAAGGATCTCGACGGAACCGAGAAGAAAGTTATGTATTACATGGCCGGTTGTCTTGTACCGCAGCTTTTCGACGAGTATGAGATCCTGGAGAGATATCAGGGTACTGAGCTGGTCGGCAAGAAGTACGAGTCTTTGCTTCCTTATTCCGCAGCAAGTGTGGAGAAGAGCAGAAAAGAAGCCTTCAAGGTTTGCGCAGACAGCTATGTAACCATGAGTGACGGTACCGGTATCGTTCATATCGCACCGGCTTTCGGTGAAGACGACGCCCGTGTCGGCCGTGACAATAATCTTCCGTTCGTACAGCTGGTTAAGGAAGACGGTACGCTTCCGGAAGATTGCGGCGAGTTTGCAGGTCTTTTCGTAAAGGATGCCGATCCACTCATCATCAAGAAACTCAACATGGAAGGCAAGCTTCTGAAGAAGATGCCTTACGAGCATGACTATCCGTTCTGCTGGAGATGTGATACTCCGCTGATCTACTACGCAAGATCTTCCTGGTTCATCGCTATGACCCAGGTAAAGGATGCTCTCGTGAAGAGCAACCGTATGGCTACATGGTATCCGGAGACGATCCGTGACGGCCGTATGGGTAACTTCCTCGAGAACGTTGTTGACTGGGGTATCTCCCGTGAGCGTTACTGGGGTACACCGCTTCCGGTATGGGAGTGCGAGTGCGGACACCGTCAGTGCATCGGTTCTATCGAGGAACTGAAGAAGAATTCTACGGACTGCCCGGATGAGATCGAGCTGCATAAGCCTTACGTGGATAATGTACACGTTACCTGCGAAAAGTGCGGTAAGCCGATGACACGTGTTCCGGAGGTAATCGACTGCTGGTTTGACTCTGGTGCGATGCCGTTTGCCCAGTTCCACTATCCTTTTGAGAACAAGGAATTCTTCGATTCGCACTATCCGTGCCAGTTCATCTCTGAGGCACTTGACCAGACACGTGGATGGTTCTATTCGCTTCTGGCGATCAGTACACAGCTGTTCGGCAGATCTCCGTTCGAGAACGTTATCGTTATGGGTCTTGTCCAGGATAAGGACGGCCTGAAGATGAGTAAGCATAAGGGCAACGTTGTTGACCCGTGGGATATCCTGAACCGTCAGGGTGCCGATGCGGCAAGATGGTATTTCTATAGTGCCAATGCACCGTGGCTGCCGTCCCGTTTCGACCACGCCAATGTCGATGAGATCCAGCGTAAGTTCATGGGTACACTCTGGAATACCTACGCATTCTATGTAATGTATGCAGAGATCGACCAGTTCGATCCGACCAAGTATTCTCTTGAGTACGACAAACTGTCCGTTATGGATAAGTGGATCCTGTCCCGCCTGAATTCCTTGATCGATTCCGTCGACAGCAAGATGCAGGCTTACGATATCACCGGTTCCTCCCGTCTCATGGAGACATTCGTTGACGAACTGTCCAACTGGTATGTACGTCGCGGCCGTGAGAGATACTGGGGTCCGGAGATGACTCAGGATAAGATCAATGCGTTCATGACGCTGTATACAGTTCTTGAGCAGTTCGCTAGACTTGCTGCACCGTTCATCCCGTTCATGACCGAGTCCATTTATCAGAACATCGTACGTTCCGTAAATGCCGATGCTCCGCTGTCCATCCACATGTGCGACTATCCGGTTGCCAAGAAGGAATGGATCCTTCCGGAACTCGAGCGCGATATGGACGATGTTGAGAAGATCGTTGCTCTTGGACGTTCCTGCCGTCAGGCTGCAAACCTCAAGAACCGTCAGCCTCTCAGCAAGCTCTATGCGGTTTGCGAAGACGAACTGCCGGAAGAGTACAGCACGATCATCAAAGAAGAACTGAATGTGCATGAAGTGCTTTTCCTGAAGGATGCTTCATCACTTCTCGACTATAAGTTCAAGCCGCAGCTGAGAACTCTGGGTAGAAAGCTCGGTGCAAAGCTGAATGCAGCTAAGGAAGTTATCGCGGCTCTCCCGGGTAAGGAGACCATGGCGGCACTCGATGCAGATGGTAAGATCAACATCGAAGTAGAAGGTGAGACCTTCGAGCTTCTGACTGAGGACCTGCTCGTTGAGAATGTTCAGCCGGAAGGTCTGTCTACTCAGTCGGATAAGGGCTTCACCGTATCCCTGGATACGAAGCTGAACGATGAACTGATCGAAGAAGGTTATGTTCGTGAGATCGTTTCGAAGATCCAGAACCAGAGAAAGAGTTCCGGATTTGAGATCACCGACCGCATTGTAGTGAGCTACTCCTGTGAGGCGAAGCTTGCAGCCGTATTTGAGAAGTACAGCGCACAGATCGCTTCCGATGTACTCGCAACTGAGATCAAGGAAGGTTCGGATGAAGCTTCCAAGGATTGGGATATCAACGGAGAGAAGGTCAGCCTTTCTTTGAAGAAGGCTTGATCCGAAGGTAAGGGTACAAAGAATGCTATTTTCGATTTTAGAATCTGATGTTTCGATTGCAGAGAAGATCATGGAATTGACCATTCTGATCATGGTCCTGTCCATGACCTTCTCCTTCCACGAATTCAGCCACGCATGGGTTGCAGAGAAGTGTGGAGATGATACGCCGAGACGTCAGGGAAGGATCACGCTGAATCCTTTGGCACATATCGATCCGCTTGGTGCGATCATGATGCTCCTTGCCGGATTCGGTTGGGCAAAGCCTGTTCAGTATAATCCGAATAATCTGAAGAGATACAAGCGCTGGACCTGTGAGCGTATGATCAGCCTGGCCGGTGTTACGGCGAACTATATTACGGCGATCGTTGCATCCTGCATCGTTCCTCTGGTCGTTAACTGGTACTGGCATAGTGCCGACAGCAGTGAGAAGATGCAGCTGGCGATCACTCTGGTCCTGAAGTTCTTCTATTATCTGCGTGAGTACAGCTTCCTGTTCCTCGCATTTAACCTGCTTCCGGTACCGCCGCTTGACGGATATCGCTTCATCTCGACGTTCATCCCGTTTAAGAGAAGAAGATTGTTCGAGAATGTATCGAAGTACAGCTACTATGTTTTCTTTGCGCTTCTCTTGATGGGCCGTTTCGGAAATGTGCATATCCTCAGTAAGATCATCGATCTTGTTGCATGGCCTTTCCGCTATCCGGTATCTTTCCTGCAGAATGGAATATATGATTTGCTGAAGGTTCCGGTATTCTTCAGACTGTAAATAAACTATAAGGCGAAAGCCTTGAGATAAAAGGGGTAAATATGGAAAACAAAATCGTATTATCAGGAACACGTCCTACGGGAAACATTCACCTTGGCAACTATTTCGGCGCCATTGAGAACTGGGTCCGTCTTCAGGATCAGTATGAGTGCTATTTCTTTATCGCTGACTGGCACGCTTTGACGACCGGATACGCGGAGACGGATGTTCTTCGGAAGAATACTCTCGGACTTCTGGCTGATATTCTTGCCAGCGGTCTTGATCCGGATAAGTGCACGATCTTCCTGCAGTCTGACATTAAGCAGCATGCAGAGCTTTTCCTGCTCCTTGGCATGAATACTCCGCTTTCCTGGCTGGAGAGATGCCCGACGTACAAAGATATGATCGCAAACATGTCTTCTGAGAAAGATATCATGACATACGGATTCCTTGGTTATCCGGCATTGATGGCGGCGGATATCCTCATGTACCGTGCTTCCTATGTACCGGTCGGAGAAGATCAGTCCGCACACCTGGAGATCTCCCGTGAGATGGCCAGACGTTTTAACTTCCTTTACAAGTCGGATGTTCTTGTTGAGCCACAGCCGTTGTTTACTAAGGCAAAAGTACTTCCGGGTACAGATGGACGTAAGATGAGTAAGAGCTATGGCAATACCATTGCCTTGGCTGATACACCGGATGAGGTGAAGAAGAAGGTCATGAGCATGATCACGGATCCGGCTCGTATCCGTAAGGACGACCCGGGCCATCCGGATATCTGCACTGTATATGCTTTCCATAAAGTATTTAATGAGGATAAGGTGCCGGAGATCGAGACACAGTGCAAGGGCGGCTGCATCGGCTGCGTAGCCTGCAAGCGTATGCTCCAGGAGAAGATCTCCGAGTTCCATACTCCGATCTACGAGAAGCGTACAGAACTTCTGAAGGATGAAGGTAAACTCCTTGAGATCCTGAAGAAGGGTAGAGAAAAGGCTTCCAAGAAGGCGGAAGAAACGATCCGTGAGGTTCGTAAAGCGGTCAAGATCGGTTTTGACGAGTAATCGGTCCGGAAAGTTCTGTCGGAAAGGAAATGAGCATGACGGTAGCGCATCCAAATCCTGAAGTCAAACTAAGGAAATTCGAAGGTCCTCTGGACCTTCTGTTTCATTTGATCGAAAAGAACGATATCGATATCTACGATATTCCGATAGCTGAGGTTACCGATCAGTATATGGAATACCTGGATAAGATGAGTTCTCTGGATATGGAAGTGGCGTCGGAATTCCTTCTTATGGCGGCAACACTTGTGCATATCAAGTCGCGTATGCTTCTGCCTGACAAACGTATCAATGAGAATTCAGAAGAAGAGGACCCGAGAGACGAACTGGTCGTCCGACTTCTGGAATACCGCCGCTGCAAGCTTCTTGCCGGCGATCTCAAGGATCGTTACCGCGATTATTCCAAATGTTTGTATCGTTTACCACAGACGCCGGCTTCTCTTGGCATCGATGTCGAGTATATACCGGCCGCCGTGGATGATGAGGCTCTTTATTCCGGTATCGATACGGTGTGTAAGCGTAACGAGATCCGTTTTGCTGATATTGCAGCAAAGATCACGCATATCCTCAAGCGCGACAAATTCTCGATTCGTGATAAAATAAGGTTTGTATGGAACAGCCTGAGAAGCAAAGGAAAGGTTTTCTTTCACGAGATCTTCCCCGTGCATAAGGTAGATAAGATGGACCGTATCGTAGGTTTTCTTGCCGTACTGGAACTTCTTCGAGGAGACCAGATCGTGGCGGAACAGGACAAACCTTTTGATGTCATTCTTATTGAACCGAAGAAAGATGAACTGGACGAAGAGCGCTTCGGACTGAACCAGAACAGTGATTCTAAGGAGCTGCGCGCTTATGACTGAAGGCATGGAAAGAGAAAATAAACTCACCGTGCAGGAATTGCCGTCTGCATTAGAGGCAATTCTTTTTGCGCATGGTGATCCGATCTCGACTGCAAGACTTGTTGAGATCACTGATATGCCGAAAGAAGTCATTGAAGAGACCTTAGAGCGAATGATGAAGGATTATGAGACTAACCCGTGGGGCGGTCTTCTGATCCGGAAAGCGGACGATGATTATGTGATGTGCACCAAGCCGGCGATGAAGCCTGTGCTGGAGAGAATGTTTGCACCGAAGAACCGTCCGCCGATGTCCCAGGCAACTTATGAAACATTGGCAGTAATTGCCTATAACCAGCCGGTTACCCGTGCACAGATCGAAGCTGTCCGAGGTGTCAGTTCCGATTCTATCGTGACGCGCCTGATCGAGCGTGGTTTCGTAGAAGAATGCGGAACACTTGATGCACCGGGAAGACCGGCGCTTTTCCGTACGACACAGCAATTTCTCCTTGAGTTCGGGATTTCATCTGTATCTGAGATGCCTGCCATGGAGCTGATGATGTATAAGACTATCCGTGATCTGGAAGATTCGTTGGATGAGGCGGCCGGAAATAATGATGACCGTCAGATCTCGATCGAGAACTGGATGGATGGTCAAAAAGGAGATGAAGAATCATGAATCAGGATGACAAACGAATGGAAAATGCGAGCGGCGTTGTTGAACGTATCGCACAGGAAATCGATTCGATGAGTAAAGGACAGAAGGCAATTGCCAACTATATCCTGTCCAATTACGAAAGCGCGGCGTATATGACGGCGGCAAAGCTCGGTGAAGCGACCGGTGTCAGCGAATCAACAGTAGTGCGTTTTTCCATGGAACTGGGATATGAAGGTTATCCGCATTTCCAGAAGGTCTTGCAGGAAGAACTGAAAGTAAAGCTTACATCTGTGCAGCGATTAAATGCGGCCAGCCGTTTTACCGATGATGCATCCGTACTGAAGTCGATCATGCAGGCAGATCTGGACAGCCTGAAGCACACATATGAGAATCTGGACACAGAGGCTTTCAGTAAGGCGGTCAAGACGATCCTGGGTGCAAAGAAGATCTATCTTATGGGTCTGCGCAGTTCTTCGCCGCTTTCGTCTTTTATGCATTTCTATATGACGTTGCTCTTTGATGATGTGCGTCATATTCACAGTAACAGTGCAAATGAAGTATTCGAGCAGATCCTGCCGATCGGTCCCGGTGATGTCATGATCGGTATCAGCTTCCCGAGATACTCATCCAGAACCATCCAGTCCATGCAGTACGCAAGAAGCCGTGGCGCAAGCGTCATCGTAATTACGGACAAGGCGGATACGCCGATGACGGAACACGCTGATGTAGCGCTTTTTGCACGGTCGGATATGGCATCGTTCGTTGATTCGCTTACGGCTCCGCTTTCTTTGATCAATGCACTTCTCGTGGCACTGGGCATGCACCGTAAGAGTCATATCGAAGAATCCTTTGGTGCACTGGAGACTCTGTGGGCTGAGTACAAGGTATATGATACAGGTAAAGACAGGAATCTTCCGTCAAATGAAGAACAGGAGGAAAAGTCATGAAAGAAGTAATCGCCAGCAGCAAGCTTACTGCATCCGCTTCGATCCGTATCGCACTGACCAACACCAGAGATGAAGAAGCACAGTTGAAGCATGAACTGAAAGAACAGAATATCCTGGCTACGGCCGCAGATTTCGGAGGAGAATTCATCTCGTCCGTTTCGAAGATAATAGAGCGTTGCGTGGTTGCCGCGCAAAGAGAAGGGATCATCGGCAGCAACCATAACGAAGAGGGTGCTCTGGCCGGTGCCGCGCGTGAAGCCATTTCCCAGATCACGTCTAAGGCCATCGGACTGAATGTCGGAGGCAAGATCGGTATTGCACGCTATAATGATCACATCAGCGTTTGTGTATATTTCGGCATCGGACTTCTGCATTTGAATGAGATTGCCATCGGACTCGGCCATCGTGCCATTTAAGGAGGATAAACATATGGAATATTATCAGATCGCGATCGACGGTCCTTCCGGATCCGGAAAATCTACTTTGGCAAAGGGCGTGGCAGGTAAACTCGGAATCCTGTATCTGGATACCGGTGCCATGTACAGAGCTTGTGGTCTTAAGGCCCTGAAGCTCGGAATCTCTACAAAGGATCAGGCTGCAGTAGAAGAAATGATGAAGGATATCCGTATCGATATTACTCATGAAGACGGATCCCAGCATGTATGGCTGGACGGCGAAGATGTTTCCGAGGCGATCCGTATGCCCGGCGTTTCCGTAGCCGCTTCGGACGTATCTGCGATCCCTTGTGTACGTGAAGCTATGGTCGATCTGCAAAGAAAGATCTCGGAAGGAAAGAATGTTATTCTCGATGGACGTGACATCGGATCCAAGGTTTTTCCAAATGCCAAGTACAAGTTCTTCCTTATTGCAGATGCTGAAGAGCGCGCAAAGAGAAGACTTGCGGAATTGAAGGAAAAGGGAGTTACGGACCAGACTTTTGAGGATGTTCTCCGTGATATCAAGTACCGCGATCACCAGGATACAACACGTGCTTCGTCTCCGCTTGTTAAGGTAGAAGATGCAGTTGAGATCGATACGACACATATCTCGATCGAGGAAATGATCGATATCGTTCTTGATCGTGTAGCGAAGGATCAGTGAGAGGCGGAATAGAACTAGTGGCAGGCTGGACGATTCAATCAGCGAAATCATCGGGCTTTTGTTTCGGCGTGGAAAATGCCGTGAAGACAGCATACTCCATTCTGGAAGAAAACACAGATAAGAAGATATATATGTTAGGCGAGATCACTCACAACGAAAACGTCGTGGGTGATCTTTTGTCTAAAGGAATGCTTCTGGTCCATGAACCGGAAGAAGTGGACGAAGGGTGTATCGTCCTGATCCGTGCACATGGCGTAACGCCGAAAGTCAGGGAAGTGCTGGCATCGAAAAATTGCAGGATAGTGGATTGCACATGTCCTTTTGTGAATAAGATCCATAAGATCGTAAGGAAGGCGGACGAGGAAGGACATCCTGTCTATATTACCGGAACGAAGGGTCATCCCGAGGTGGTGGGAATCTGCGGAGAGTGCGAAAAATCAGCGCGCGTGGTTTCTTCGTACGAAGAATGTACGATGCTTCCTGATATTGAAGAAGACTCGGTCTGGGTATCCCAAACCACATTTTCCAGTAAAGAATTCCAAAAAATTTGTGAATTCGTGCAGAAAAAAATTGCAAAAGAGCAAATATTTGGTACAATATGTAGTACGACCGAAAATAGGCAGAGGGAAACTGCGGATTTGGCGGAATCTTCCGATGTTATGGTAGTCATAGGATCGAAGACAAGTTCGAATACAATGAAGCTCTTTGACATATGCTCGGATCGTTGTGCGCTGACATATCTTGTCGGAACATCTGATGATGTAAGAAATCTTATTCCTATGTGGAGGGAAAAGGAGATCAAGCGGATCGGTGTGACAGCAGGAGCATCAACGCCTGTGAGTATTATCAGGGAGGTTATCCAAACCATGAGTGAGAACGGGGTAAACACGAATCCAGAGTCGAATGACATTAATTTTGGCGATTACATTGAGAGCATTCCACAGCTCCGAAAGAACGCTACAGTGAAGGGAGTATTGACGTCCTATGATGGCGATTTCGTATATGTAGATGTCCATGATAAGTCGGAAGGCAGGATTCCAAAAGACGAGTTCGAACCTGATTTTGACTTTGACGCAGCATGCAGTGCACACCAGGAAATCGAAGTATTTGTTCGCAGCATCCGTAATACGGACATGGGTAAAGAGATCGTTCTTTCCAAGTCCCACGTAGACTTCAGCAAGAATAAGGCTGAGATCGAAGCTGCTTACGAGAATAAGACACCGGTTACAGTTAAGATCACCAACGTAGTTAAGGACGGCGTGATCGGTAACTACGGCGGAGTTGATATTTATATCCACCGCACACAGTTGGAACTGAACACAGTTAATGATCTGGAATCTTATAAGGGCAAGTCCATCGAAGTATTGATCACACAGTTCGATGCTGAGAAGCGCCGCTTGAGAGTTTCCGGTTCCAGACGTACTCTTCTTAATAACGAGCGTAAGGCTAAGGCTGAAGAAGTATGGAATTCCATCGAAGAGGGCAAGGAATATGACGGCGTAGTTAGAAGCCTCACAGATTTCGGTGCTTTCGTAGACATCGGCGGTGTGGATGGACTCATCCATGTATCCGAGCTTTCCTGGAACCGTATCCGTCATCCTTCGGAAGTTGTTTCCGTTGGTGATCCGGTACATGTATATGTTAAGGAATTTGATCCGGAGAAGAAGAGAATTTCTCTCGGTTACAAGAAGCCGGAAGATGATCCGTTCTACAACATTGAAGAGCGTATCCCGGTTGGTGCGATCGTTCGTGGTAAGGTTGTTCGTATGTTCCAGTTTGGTGCATTCGTTGAGCTCGAGCCGAATCTTGATGCACTGTGCCATGTTTCCCAGATCTCTGACGTTCGCCTGAATAAGCCTCAGGATGTTCTGAAAGAGGGCATGGAAGTTGAAGCTAAGGTTCTCGATGTTAACGCTGCATCCCGTCGTATCAGCATCTCCATCAAGGACGTAGCTCCGATCAATCCGGTAGCCGGTGAGGAAGCTGAAGAGGCTCCTGCTGCTGAGGCTGCTCCGGTTGAAGAAGCTGCTCCGGCAGTAGAAGAAGTTGCAGCTCCGGTTGAAGAGGCTGTAGAAGCTGTTGCTGAGGCTACAGAGAACGCTGCAGAGTAATTCCGATCAGTAAAAAAGTGTATCGAAAGAGGTTGTCGTTTCGACAACCTCTTTTTTGTATTTGTGTTACTCGATATCCGGTTTTATACCTCCTGAAATGTGTGCAATTTGTGAACTTACACCTCCAATATTACAGTTGTGTCACAAAAGCCCCGAATTTTCTGATAATGGGTTATACTTAAAATGAAATAAGTTTGGGATTGATTTGAAACAATCGGAGGTTCTTTTTGAAGAAACATAGCATTGACGAAAATCTGGAAAATGCAAGAAAACGTCGTTCGGCTCCTCGTAATGTAAAGAGAACCGTAAAGATGCTGTCTTGGTTTTTGGTGTCTTCTTTGATCGCAGTTTCAAGCCCTGTGCTTTCTATCGGTCATGCATCGGACATTTGCCTTCAGGTCCCGGTTGAGGCGACACTTCCTGAGTCGTCCGGAAGCGGGGACGGGTCTAACGTTCGCTTTATTGAACTGAAACCAGAGGATGAGGATGCAACAAACGATATCGTAAAAGAAAATACATTTATGATCATCCAGCAGACAGACCGCGACGGAATGCTTCTGGAGATGCTCGATGAGAGTGCTTTTACAGCTACATCCGATGATATGTATGTTGCTACTGATACCACGTCTTTGCATGTTAAGGCGGATAATAACAGCCAGGTCATCCTGTCGCTGGATAAGGATCAGGCCGTACATCGTCTGAGCATGGGAACTGTATGGTCCTATGTGCAGTATGAGGTTCCGGAAACTGATGAATCGATCCGTGGATATGTTGTTACGATGGATCTTTCTGATGATGCTCCTGCCGTTGACCTTCTGACGCCTACTCCGGGCTCAAAGGAGAGTGCGGAAGAGACACCTACACCGACGCCGTCTCCGACACCTACCGTTACGCCTGCTCCGGCAGAAGAATACCCGTTCACGGGAACGTTCTATTCGGTCGGTGAGGTGAATGTAAGAAGTGGTCCGGGTACGAGTTTTGATGTGATCGGTCGTCTGACTGAGAATGAGAGTGTCAACGTTGTTGCGAAGACCGAAAACGGTTGGTACAAACTTGAAAATGGCGGATACGTAAGTGGAAGCATGCTTACGGATGAACCTGTGCAGCCGCCGGTAACAGCTACGCCAACACCTTCTCCGACGCCGGTCCCGGAAGAACCTACAGCTACACCTACACCTGTTCCGGAAGATCCGACTCCGACACCTGCTCCGTCACGGCCGGGTGAAGAAGAGTACAATGGAACCTTCTATTCCATCGGTGATGTAAATGTCAGAAGCGGTCCGGGTACGGATTATGATGTTGTTAGAAAACTCGTTGAGAACGAGAAGATCTATGTAGTAGCCAAGACAGATAACGGATGGTTTAAGTTAGATGGTGGCGGATATGTCAGTGCTGAGCTTGTCTCACCTGATCCGATCTATCAGCCGTCTCCTACGCCGACACCTGTTCAGGAAAAGAAGGATCCGGATCCATCACCGACACCAGAACCGGAGCATAAAGATCCGACACCTGTTCCGGAAGACCCGGGTGAACCTGAAGCTACGCCGACACCTAAGCCTGAGCCGACGCCGAGACCGACCCCGAAGCCGATTCAGCTTCCGGATCCGTCTACATGCAGTCTTGTAGAATATGCAAGAGCCTTCATCGGAATTCCATATCACTACACCGGATCATCTCCGGAAGAAGGTCTGGACTGTTCAGGATTCGTAATGTATGTATATGCACATTACTATGGAATCGGACTCCCGCACCAGTCTGCGTCAATGGCAGAACTGGGTACGGATGTTTCCGGACAGAACCTGAAAGCAGGAGATGTCCTCTGCCACGACTATAACAGTGATGGTACGGTCGATCACGTAAGCCTTTACTGCGGCGGAGGTGTTGTCGTACATGCATCATCGGCCAATGGATGTATCGTAGAAGATTGCCTCCCGATGGGCTATGTGGTAACAGTAAGAAGATTCATTTAATCTTTCGATACAACTGAAGCAAGCTTTTCCAGTGCCTCTTCGTACATCGCTACGAGGAGGTACAAGTTTTCTTTCAGGATCTTTTCGTTTGCCTGATGGCACTGATCTTTGTTCCAGGGAAGCTGTGGACCAAAGGCAACGATGTTCGGCATGGTGCGTGCATATGTGCCGCCACCGATGGCAATGGCTTCTGAAGACTCTTTGAGAGCCTGTTCACGGTCCTGCTTTTCATCTTCGGTATAAGCGAATTCTTCGCGATAAGCACTGTAGATCTCTGTTAACGCCCGGATCTGTTCGGAGTTCTTATCTTTAAAGAGCGGGGGCAGTACGGAATCATCAACGACTTTGCAGCCGAATTCACCTGCGATCTCCTGAAGTTTGCCCGTTACTTCCTCGGTCTTGACCGTAACAGGGAAGCGGATGTCCACATGCAGTCTGGATTCTTCCTTGTTCATGGACACGATACCGACGTTGGTCGTCATTTTTCCGGACTCGTCTTCCGGGAAGAATTCTTTGAAAGGCATTTTGGCGTCTGAACTGAAGTACTTCTTCATGAGAGAAAGAACATCCGTAGAGGTTACATATTCCTGCGGCATTTTGGAAAGCATCAGGTCGATCGCATTTACACCCATATCCGGGTGGGAAGCATGGGCTTGCAGACCATTTGCAGAGATACCTTTATCCGCGATCAGATCGATACATTCGCAATACGGTGGCACCATGTTTGCGGCATTTCCGCCATGCAGCGTGAACTTGTCCTGCGGCTTACCCTCAAAATGCATCTGATAGATACCTTTTTCCGCATAGATACAAGGGAATTCTGCATCCGGGGTAAAGCCGATATCCGGCAGTTCCTCGGTTTCACAGTATCTCGCCATACAGGATGAACCGTTTTCTTCGTCCGTACCGACGATCAGGCGCAGACGAAAGTCCGGATCCGGGAATTTCTCCTTGAGGCGGCACAAAGCCATGTATGTACTGATGACCGGGCCTTTATCGTCCACAACGCCACGACCGGTGAAATAATCGCCTTCCATGTCCAGTTCAAAAGGAGAAGTGACCCAGCCCGATCCTTCCGGAACAACGTCAAGATGTCCGAGAGCCGCGACAAGAGGTCCTCTTGAGCCCCACTGGATGTATCCGGCCTTGTTGCCGATGTTTTCGGAAATAAAACCGTCCTCCCGGGCCAGGGAGAGAAGATAGTCCAAAGCCTTCTTCGGAGCCTCGCCATATGGAGCGCCCTCCTGCGGAATGCCTTTCTGGCTCTGAATCGAGACCAGGTCGGAAAGGATCTTGTTATAACGCGTTTTCTCGCTATCGGTCATTCTGTTCATGGAAATTCCTCCTAAAACATGAAAAATACAGTATTTTTAGCAAATTCTTCGCGAAAAGCACTTGCCAATGCAGCTTCTTTATTGTAACATTATGAGGCTAAAAAACACACAGGCGTTTCTTTTGTTCTCCGGATAAAGGAGTCGGACCTGTGGAAGTGACAAAACAGGAGGTATTTTTTTATGTCTATTTCTATGAAACAGCTTCTTGAAGCAGGTGTACATTTTGGTCACCAGACCCGTCGTTGGAACCCGAAGATGGCAGAGTACATCTTCACAGAGCGTAACAACATCCACATCATCGACCTGCAGAAGACAGTAAAGAAGATCGAGGAAGCATACGATTTCGTACGTTCCATCGCTGCTGATGGCGGTAACATTCTTTTCGTCGGTACAAAGAAGCAGGCTCAGGATTCTATCTCTGAGGAAGCAGTTCGCTGCAACATGTATTTCATCAACAACCGTTGGCTCGGTGGTACACTCACAAACTTCAAGACAATCGAAAAGCGTCTTGCTCGTCTTGCTGAGCTCAAGATCATGAGCGAGGACGGTTCTTTCGAACTTCGCACAAAGAAGGAAGTTGCTAAGCTTAAGCTCGAGATGGAAAAGCTCGAGAAGAACCTCGGTGGTATCCAGGGCATGAAGAATCTGCCGGCTTGCCTGTTCGTTGTTGATACAAAGAAGGAGCACCTGGCTGTTGCTGAGGCTAAGCGCCTTGGTATCCCGGTAGTTGCTATCGTTGATACAAACTGCGATCCGGAAGAAGTTGACTACGTAATCCCGGGTAACGATGATGCTATCCGTGCGGTTAAGCTTATCGCAGGCCACATTGCTGATGCTGTTCTCGAAGGCCGTCAGGGCGAGCAGCTGGAAGTTCCGGCTTCCGCTGACGAAGAGGCTGCTGAGGAAGTAGCTGAGGAAGCAGCTGAGGCTGTAGAAGCTCCGGCTGAGGCTTAATCTCTCCGGTTCTTTTCACAAGGATCAATAAAACTATTAATCAATAATTTAATGGAGGATATAACTATGGCTGACATTAGTGCTGCACAGGTCAAGGAACTTCGTGATATGACTGGTTCCGGTATTATGGATTGTAAAAGAGCTCTTCAGGAGTCTGATGGAGATATTGAGAAGGCAGTTGCATGGCTTCGTGAAAAGGGTATCGCTAAGGCTGAGAAGAAGTCCACTAGAGTCGCTGCAGAGGGCGCAGTAATCGCTAAGATCTCTGACGACAAGAAGTCCGGTGTTCTCGTTGAGATCAACATCGAGACAGACTTTGCTGCTAACACAGATAAGTTTAAGGCTTTTACAGATGCAGTTGCTACACACATCCTTATAAAGAAGCCTGCTAATATTGAAGAACTTATGGCTCAGCCTCTTTATAATGATGAGTCCAAGACAGTTGAGGTTTTCCAGAAGGAAGCTATTGCTGATATCGGTGAGAACACATCGATCAGAAGATTCGTTATCTATGAGGTAGAGGGTAACGGCGCAGTTGCAGCTTACATCCACATGGGTGGTAAGGTAGGCGTTTTCGTTGAGGTTACAACAGATGATGATTCTGTTATCACAAAGCCTGAGTTCGCTGATTTTGCAAAGAACATCGGCATGCAGGTTGCTTCAATGAGACCTAACTGGGTTTCTGAGGATGAAGTGCCTCAGGCAGAACTCGACAAGGAAGTTGAGATCATCAAGAATAAGGCTCTCGAAGAGGGTAAGCCGGAGAAGATCGTTATGGAGAGAATCGTTCCCGGACAGATCAAGAACTTCTACAAGCTCAACTGCCTTGTTGACCAGGAGTTCTTCAGAGATGACGATCTCACAATTTCTCAGTACATTGACCAGTCAATCAAGGCTATCGGCGCAAACGTTTCTGTAGTTCGTTTCACACGTTACGGTCTTGGTGAAGGTATCGAGAAGAAGGTTGACGATTTCGCTGAGGAAGTAAGAAAGCAGGCTGGTCTCTAATAGACTGTCAGCTTAATTACCGAATTAACTGAATTAACTTTTAGGGTTGTCTCAATTGAGGCAACCCTATTTAATTTCATTTTATTCTTTTAATAAGGACGCATTATTGATAAA
>JAFZZM010000072.1 GCA_017615755.1 Clostridiales bacterium
CGACAGTGTAACAATTACGAACCTGCCTGAGAATACTACTTACAAAGTCAACGAGACGAACCCTGGCGAAGGATATGCAGCAGTAGCAGAGCAGAGCGGAACCATCGTTGCGGATCAGACTGCGGAGGTAACCGTTGCCAACAAGTACACCAAGGGCCAGCCGGTAATTAAGGTAGGCTCGCTGAGTGTTATGAAAGTTAAGGCAGAAAACAGTGACGATTTCGATCCGACTATGAAGTTCGAGATCAGCATCAAATTGAATGTGCCGAATGCGAATATGCTTGACGATATTGCTGTTGAGAACGGTTCTCTTGATGGTGATACTGTATATGCAGAACTGGCAACGGGCGACATCGTGCTGATCAGCAATCTCCCGATGGGTACGACTTATGTGGTCAGCGAGACACAGGCAGATGGCTTTGTTAAGGTAGACGATCAGTCCGGTGAGATCACATCTGATACTCCGGTTCAGGTCACAGTTGCTAACAGATATCTGAAGCCTGCTGAGCCGGTAGGAAGCTTGAAGGTTGTCAAAGTTCAGGCTGACGGAAGTGATGAGATCGATGCAAGCATGAAGTTTGACATCACGATCGATCTTACAGCTCCTGCTGGTAAGGATCTGAGCAAGGTGACAGTTATCAACGGAACGCTCAATGGTACGACAGTAACGGCCAAACTGGGTAAGGATGAGAGTGTCACGATCCAGAACCTGCCGAAGGGTACTGTATTTAAGGTCAATGAGGCAGCGGTGGAAGACTTTGATAATGTTGCTGAGCAGTCCGGTACTGTTGCTGCGAACGTTCAGACAGTCGTAACACTTAACAACAAGTATACGAACCCGAATCCGTCGCCGACTCCGGTGATTTCGGGAAGCCCGATCCCGACGGATACACCTACTCCGATCCCGACGGATACACCTACACCGATCCCGACGGATACGCCGACTCCGGTTCCGACCGATACACCGACACCGAAGCCGACACCGACAAACACGCCGACTCCGGTTCCGACGCCGACAAATACGCCGAAGCCGAAGCCGACACCGACGAACACACCTGTTCCGACGGATACACCGACTCCGGTTCCGACCGACACGCCGACACCGGTACCGACAGATACGCCTACTCCGATTCCGACGGATACGCCTACTCCGGCACCGACGAATACACCGACACCACCTTCTGATGGAGATGTATCCGGTGGAAACCGCAGACCGACGGAGACACCGACACCTACTACGGATGACGGAACGGCAGGACGTTCTCGCCGCGTGAAGACGGGCGATGCTCCGATCTACGGACGAGTTGGATTCGCAGCATTCTTGATTGTTGCAGGATTGGCAATTGTTCTTTTCAGAAAGCGCATCCTGGGTGAGGTCAAAGAAGACAAGTAAAATCAACAGAGGCTGTCTCGAATGAGGCAGCCTCTTATTTCTTGATTAATGAGAGATCTATTGTCCGGCCGGACTTGTCCGGTTAAGAATGGGAACGGTAGATCTTGTTTCTTTTATACTGGATCACTTCAAAGTGGAAATCCTCTTCCCAGGTTTGCCGTGCTTGAAGTGTCCACCAGTCATGACTTTGGATATCGAGTTCGTTCATGCGCGAGAAGAGAGGATCCTTGGAATAGTGACGCGCATCGGAGGTACGGGACAGGATCGGAAGTGCGCAGTTCTCGCGCATGGTTTTGAGCAAAGACCGACCATGTTCGGAAAAGCCCAGCAGTCTCAGGTACTTTGGCTCACGCAACGCTTGCAGATCTTCTTCCTTCTGACCGATTACTAAGGAAGTAAGGGCGCGCAGGATCCTGGTATAGGAGAAACACTTGGTGCGCACTTGTTCGAAGAACTGCTCTTCAATCGGAGCCTGTGCGTGAAAATGCATGGACGATACCCGGCTCTTCAGGTGAAGTGCAAGATTTTTGCCCATGTGAGCTGTTTCGGAAAGTGTATCTACATCGGTGGCACGAAGGATAGGAAGTGCGCAAGTGATCAGTTCATGCGGTCCCATAGGTATAGTCTTTCCATTCCAGGCACTGAGCATCTCCGCAAGCATGGGAGACGGCACAAACGACGAAAGATCGCCTAAAGAAGAAAGCAGAAGTGCTTTTGACAAAGAAAGGTCGGGACGAAGGATGGACTTCCTGATTGCCGTAGCAGAAGGAAGTGAATCTGCCGTGAGATATTCTTCGTGATAGCCGCCCTTGCGGTGAACGAGGTGCGGGACGATGGTGCTGTTTCTTTTCTTGAGAGCGCGAAGATAGGCGATCGCAAGAATATTATTCGGTTCCCGAAGGATCGAGAAATACTTGGATTCGAGCTCGGATGAAAGACGCCCGGAAAGGACGGACAGAGATGCTTTTTCCCAGGCGGCGGCATAGGAAAGACCGTCTTTCAGGAAACTGTCGAGATTGGCCGAGAACTCGGGGATCGATTCGAAATCGATGTCTGCCAGGGCGGAAAGGTCGGACAGTGAGTCGTGCTCAGCACCGAAATAAAGATCGGTGACAACGCCGCTTTCGCAAAGCATGGCCACGGCGCCCTCAGCGAAACGGTCGGCAGAACCGGTCGCGAAGGTGAAGGGGAGCTCGAAAACGAGATCGGCGCCACAGGACAACACGGCACTGGTGCGTGGAGCATAGTCCAGGATAGCAGGTTCACCGCGCTGGACAAAGTCGCCGCTCATGACGACAACGATAGGTGTATCGCTTCCTGATTCTTCACGGACTTTCCGGAAAAGATGCAGGTGTCCTTCGTGAAAAGGATTGTATTCGGCAATGATTCCTGCGACGCGCATTCTATTCCTCCCAAGTAATGGTACAATAACTATAACTTATTTCGAAACGTTCGAAAAGGAGAATTTGTTATATGTCTTCTCTGCGAGAAGTAAAGAATAAAAACAAGAAGATCTGGTGGATCGCAGGAATTGCGGTGCTCGCGGTTGCCCTGATCGTGGGAGCATGGATCTTTATTTCAAAGAGTGGTTTTTTCTATAAGAAAGTAGATACGGGCGCGGTGTCCTATGCCTTGACGACGCCGATGCATGAAGTCGTGAATGAGAGTGACATGCAGAGAGGCTACATGTATACCAGACTTTTGGAAGTGTTGCAGTCTAATCGTGGAGTGAGTCCATGGATCCTGAAATGGGTGGTCGTACCGGGTACGACCAGAAGTGTGCCGGGTTTCCAGTCTAAGTATGTGGATAGTCTTGATCAGGTGCTTTTGCTACAGACCTATGTTCTGGAAGGAAAGAAGAGCAGTGCCGAGAAACTCATGAAGGCCATAGATGCGCAGCTGACTAACGATAAGGGGTATCTTATCGAATATACGACGGTGGAAAAACTTGCTTTGGATACGGCGGATGCTTCGACATACGAGGGAAATGATCTTTACGAAGAAGCGTCTTTCCTTCTTGAGGAAGAAGCTCCGGTATCTCTTCAGGCAACGACCTGCTATCTTCGTGTGCTGATGGATTATTACGATAAGTGGGGAAATGAGGCTCTTCTGGACAGAATCGAGAAACTTGCGGATCTTCTTTCAAAGACGGAAAAACTGTCCGGATCCCGGGCTGAGGACCGTGCGGCCAGAGCTACTCCCATTCCGGTAGGTGAGATCCTCGATGCGACTCCGACTCCGACACCCGAGCCGAATGAAGATGCGCAGAAGGGACAACTGGTCACACAGGAAGGCCTGGAACTGGCGGGCCTGGATCTTCTTGCCATGAAGCGCGCCGGTGTAATTGACGGCAAATATGAGAAAACATATGAGGAATGGCTGTCTATCGTTAAGAATGGAAAAATCTCGGATACACTTCCGCTTTATGCCTGGATCTATATCGGAAACGGGAACTACACGTTCTATGCCGGCGGCAATGCGGATGTGGAACTGGTACCATCGCTCTATACCATGCTCCATCTGGCAGAGGTGGGAGAACTGGACGGACAGTCCTATTCATGGGTGCAGGCACAGCTTCTGAACACCGGATTCCTGTACACTAGATACAACATGCTTTCCGGGGATGCGGCAAGCAGCGTGGAAGCTTATGAAGCTTATCCGCTCGTGCTGCGTCTGGCAACGATAAAGAACGATGAAGCGCTTTTTGCTTCGGCATACCGCGCCATGATGCGCCAGTATGCGACACTGAATACAAGCCAGATCCTCTACACGCTTTTCCGCGACGTGGAGGATTCCAGGATCGAGCTTAATGCCAGGGAAAACCTGCTGGCAGAGATTTTTCTGAGATAAGGAAGTGTGACATGTCTTTTGTTTTGCTGCTCGCATTTTTATTCTCCATCGGAAGTATGCTCGGCTGGGTACTGGAACTGTTCTACCGCCGATATATTTCCCAGCATAAATGGGTCAATCCCGGCTTTCTGTCAGGTCCTTGCCTTCCAATCTACGGGTGTGGACTTGTGATCTTATACCTGATCGCTTCGCTTGACGGCCGGATCGGGATAGAAGATCCGAACATCCGGAAGATAGTGCTTTTTGTGATCATGGCGATATGTATGACGGTCATTGAATACATCGCCGGATGGATCAGTTTGCACTATTTCCGCGTGAGGCTCTGGGACTACTCGAACAACTGGGGCAATATTTCCGGATTGATCTGTCCGCTTTATTCCTTTTTCTGGTCTGTCCTTGGCGCGCTTTACTATTTCCTGATCCACCCTCATATCCTGAGAGCTCTGGAGTGGCTGTCCAACAATCTGGCTTTTTCGTTCTTTGTCGGGTTTTTCTACGGAATATTCGTCATCGATTTCGTACACCAGACGAAACTTGTCATGGCAATAAAGAAATTTGCCCGCCAGAAACAGATCGTCATGCATTACGAGGAGATCAAGGAGCGGATCGGTCAGTACAAGGAGAGCCGTCTGATCAAGGCAGGATTTATTTTCCGTACCTGGATGGACCAGCCGATCAACCGCTTCCTGAAGGAAACCTATGAGACCACAAAAGAAATCGTCACGGATCTGACCGGTGGCATCCGCGAGGATATTCAGACGGGCATCGACAAGATGAAGAGCAAAAGCAGCGGAAAATAAGGGTTTTTGGAAGCGAAACAGCCTGATTCCGGTACTTCCCGGAAACACCATGGAAAATGCCATGGAAAAGCCATGGAAAAGCCGGATAATGTCCTAGAAATGGTACTCCATATAGAGTATAATGACACTCTAAAAGAACTTATGGAGGCAGCCATGGAAGATTTACTTGAAAGCTTGAATCCCGAACAGAAAGAGGCGGTTCTGCACGATGAAGGACCTCTTCTGATCCTGGCCGGAGCAGGTTCGGGAAAGACGCGCGTGATCACCTACAGGATCGCTTACCTGATCCAGGTGCGCGGGGTATATCCGTCCAATATCCTGGCCATTACTTTTACCAATAAGGCTGCCAATGAGATGCGGGAACGTATCGATGCACTGATCGGCGATATTTCCCGTAGTATGTGGGTGGGTACTTTTCACTCGATGTTTGCGCGTATCTTGCGTAGACATGCGGAACTTCTGGGCTATACGCCGACATTTGCCATCTTGGACACGGATGATCAGATGAAGGTGATCAAGGAGTGTCTTAAGGAACTGGAACTGAATGAGAAGCTTTTTGCTCCGAGAGCGGTGCAGAGCGTGATCAGCAAAGCGAAGAACGATATGCAGTCGCCGGAGGCTTTTGAAAGAGAGTCCGGGGGAGATTTCAGAAGACAGAAGATCGCGAAGGTCTATCAGCGTTATAACGACAAACTGGTCAGCAATAATGCCATGGACTTCGATGATATCCTGTTCTACTCCGTAAGACTTCTTTCGGATCATCCGGATATTCTGACGACGTATCAGGATAAGTTCCGTTACATCCTGGTGGATGAGTATCAGGATACCAACCATTGCCAGTATACGCTGGTACAGCTTCTGGCGAAGAGATACAGAAACCTCTGCGTTGTAGGCGACGATGACCAGTCGATCTATTCTTTCCGTGGCGCTGACCTTAGAAACATTCTGGATTTTGAGAAGGATTTTAAGGATGCGAAGGTCATCAAACTGGAACAGAATTACCGTTCCACCTCGACGATCCTGGATGCGGCCAATGGCGTCATTGCCCACAATAAGCATCGAAAGAGCAAGGCTTTGCGTACTGAGAGCGAAGTGGGAGACAAGATCACCTATCTTTGGGCGGACCATCACGGGGCCGAGGCATACTATTGTGCCGAGTCGATATACCGGGATGCGGAATCAGGGAAGATCCCGTATAAGGAAGTGGCGATACTTTACCGTATGAATGCACTTTCCCGTACGATCGAGTCCGCGCTTCGTGAACGGGGTATTCCGTATCGTGTATATGGCGGCATGCGATTCTACGACAGAAAAGAAATCAAGGACGTTCTGGCTTACCTTCGTCTTATCTATTCCGATAACGACAATTACGCATTTGAGAGGATCATCAATGTTCCGAAGCGTGGAATCGGTGATGCTACGGTGGCGAGGATCCTGGGGATCTCGGAAAGCGAGGGTATCCCTGCGCTGGAAGTGTGTAGAAGAGCCTCTTTGTATCCGGATCTTTCCCGTTCGGCTGCAAAGCTTTATGACTTCACTATGCTGATCGATGAGATGCGCGGGATCCTGGTGAAGAACGAAGCGTCTTTTTCTGAATTCATCGAATATGTGCAGGATCGTTCCGGCATGGTCAATGAGATCATCCAGCAGCAGGAAAAGAAAGGCGAGATGGTCGACCGAGTGGAGAACCTCAAGGAGTTGCTCTCAGAAGCGGTGGAATTTGAAGCACGCCGCAAGCGTGAACTTCAGATGAGTGCAGCTACGGAGTCGCAGGCTGAACAGACGGATCCGTACATGGACAGCGATCCGTCTTTTGAAGCAAATCTGACGGGTATCCTGGGAGCTTATCTGCAGAATGCCGCACTTTATGCGGAAGGGGATAATGCGGATGAAAGTGAAGACTTTGTCCGCCTTATGACGATTCACAGTGCTAAGGGTCTGGAATTCGAAGCTGTCTATCTGGTCGGCGCGGATGACTCGATCTTCCCGAGTTCGCGTTCTACCGAAGAAGACGAATTAGAGGAAGAACGACGTCTTATGTACGTGGCGATCACCCGTGCCAAGAAGAAACTGACGATCGTTGCCGCCAGAAGCAGAATGCTTTTCGGTCAGACACAGAATCTCATGCCATCGAGATTCATAAAGGAGATCAATCCGGAATACCTGCGCTGTATAGCCAGCAAGCGTCAGGCCCAGCCGAAAGAAGCGGTGAATCCGAGATATGCCAGAGGGGCGGCCGATGGTGGCGTGCCTTTCGATACCGGCTTTTCTTCAACACCGAAAGAGAAGGCGTATATCCCGCAGTATAAGGTGCAGGCCCCGAAAGTCGGCGCCAATTCGGATTTCACGGCAGACACGATCGCTAAGGGTATGCAGGTGATGCATCCGCGTTTCGGGCAGGGCGTCGTGGTATCCTGCGAAAAGGTGGCCGGCGATGCTTTGGTCTGCGTTGATTTTGACGGACTTAAGAAGAATATGCTGTTGAATAAGTCAGGACTGAAGAGGTGCTGAGGTTGTTCGTGTTATACTATTGAGAGAAGGAGGAAAGAAAAATGGACCAAGAACAGTCTTTGTTTGAACAGTTCCCTTCTGCATTTCCCGACAGGGAAAGCAAAAATGAAGGCGTGGATAATCCCAGAGACCGTCAAATGCTGACGATACTCCGTGATGAAAGAGAAAAAGACCTTTCTCCGTATGCTTTTCGTACGAAGAACAGCCGTGGCCGCATCGTTGACGAGGAACCCTGTCTTGTCCGTTCTCCTTTCGAGAGAGATATCGGCAGGATCATCTTCTCTCAAGCTTTCCGAAGACTTCGACATAAGACACAGGTATTCTTCAATGCGAAGAATGACCATATCTGCTCGAGGATCGAGCACGTCATATATGTTAAGTACATTGCGACAACGATAGCGAAGGCACTGAATCTGAATCTGGATCTGGTGGAAGCTATTGCTCTGGGTCACGATCTGGGACATGCCCCGTTCGGACATTCCGGAGAGAAGGTGCTTGATAAGTGTGCGAAGAAGTACGATCCGGAGAGTTCGTTCCGTCATGAATTCCAGAGCTTGCGGGTCGTGGATCTTCTGGAGGAGAGACCGGTCGGACGTCCGGGCGGCATCAACCTTTCTTTCGAGGTCAGGGACGGTATCGTTTCCCACTGTGGAGAGACGTATAGCGAGTATATCCTTTCTCCGTTCAGAGATAAACCGACGGATCTGATACTGGACCGTAAGCAGGCGTTGTCTGCGATGCCGGCGACACTGGAAGGATGTGTGGTTCGAATCTCGGATAAGATCGCATATATCGGAAGAGATATTGAGGATGCTTGTCTGGCAGGCATTATGGAGTTTGAAGACATAGCACCTGCAATTACATCCAGATTGGGAAAAACCAATTCACAGATCATCAATACACTGGTAGGTGATCTGATCCACAACAGCCTGGACAAGGACGAGATCCGGCTTTCGGATGAGGCCGGTCAGGCTATGAAAGAACTTCTGGAAGAAAACGTTGCCCGTATCTACCGGTCCGAGAAGATCAACCGGTACGAGATGACCGTGAAGAATTCCATCGAGGGCCTCTTTGAAGCGCTGATGGCGGCCATGAAAGATAAGGAGAAGGCGGCGGCTTCCGGAAACCCGGTATTTGAAGGAATGGCGAAATATGCGGCGAACTATCCGGTCAAGGATGCCGGCGATACACAGATGGTAGTGGATTACATTGCCGGAATGACGGATTCTTTCGCCACATCCTGTTACGAGAAGATCTACTGGATCTAGGAAGAGTGACGGGAAGGAAAAGGAAGAAGAGGAAAGAAGAAACAATATGGAGAATCAGTATAATTTCTACGCGATGCTGGATCGTATGCAGTATATCCAGCGTTGGGGATTAATGCGCAATACGAGGACGGAGAATCTCAAGGAGCACAGTTTCGATGTGGCGGTCATAGCCCATTCCCTGGCTCTGATCCATAATGAGATCCTGAAGAAACCTCAGATCGATCCGTTTCTGACAATGGCGGAGGCCCTGTATCACGATATTACGGAAATCATTACCGGTGATATGCCGACACCGATCAAGTATAAGAACGATGAACTGAAAACGGCCTATAAAGCGGTGGAAGCACAAGCTGCAGAGAATATGCTGGAGCTGCTTCCTTCTGAGATACAGAGTAATTACCGGGATCTTCTGCTGCCGGATCTTTCTTCGGAGAGCCGGGCAGAGGTACACAGACTGGTTAAGGCTGCCGACCGCCTCAGTGCATATCTGAAGTGCCTGATGGAAGATAAGGCCGGAAATGACGAGTTCCGCTCAGCAAAAGAGTCGATCGAGAATTCGATCCATAAACTGGGTTGCGAAGAAGCTGAATATTATATGGCACATTTTGTTCCTGCCTATGGTATGACACTGGATGAGATCAGCAAGTAAGGAAGGCAGATGAACACGAAACTACGGAAAATCTATGTTGTTCTGGCCATTCTTACAGCGATCGTGGGCCTTAGTATCCTGATAGCGGTCTGCGGCACGCTTGTGTCGCTTGGTTCCTCCACGTCTCTTTCCGAGGCGGACCAGGACACGATGTACCGCGCGGCGTTGCTGACGAATACCGAAGAGGCCCTTCCGCGATGGAAAACAGAAGTCGAGCAGGGAAATGTGAGTGTGAGCGATTTTGTAAGAATCGCATTTACCGGCCATGATTATCTGCTGTCGGGAAAAGACGACAGTGCTTTTGCCGCAGATCTGGCGTGCGTGGCCTATAACGATTCAACGAAAGTGTCCGAGATCATGGAGCTCCTTGAGGACGGTTCGAGAAAGTACGCGGTGGAGAAGATCCTTACCGACGTGGACGGCGACTATGCGCCGCTTGCCGGATTCTCGGACAAGAAGGGAACGCATTTTGCAGGTGTGACGATCGACAATCCGCTTCAGAACGAAGAAGGATATGCTTTCGGTATAAGAAAGATCGATGGTTCCATGAAGATCGACGGCTCTGAACTTCGCGCGGATTTCTTTGTGGATGAAGAGCCGAGACCGGGGCAGATCTATGTTCCTCAGGTTTCCGGTGATGTGGATTTCTCTATGGAGTGGGATACGCATGACGAAGAACCGGGAAATCACAATGTTGTTGTGCTGCTTCGTACTTCGGACGGACGCGGACAGGTCGTAACAGGTGGTGCGATCTTTATTCCGAGTTGCTATACGCTTGTTCCCGATGCGGTACAAAGTGGTGTGATCGAGCAGGGAACACAGGAATCCTGGTATAGTCTGGATGCGCTGGATAAGAATGCTTATGTGAATATTATCGGTGCCGATGCCGACGTGGCGGTTTCTCTTTATGACCGTTACGGAAACCTCATCGGTGAGAATGACTTGCATAATTCAGAGTACGAAGTGCTTCGCGGTAAGAAGCAGACGACGGTGATCTCCGATTCCACAGTAATGTTTGGCCATAGTGCCAATGAATTTTATGTAAGGATCAAGAGAAGTGCAGAAGCTGCGCCTTCTGTCGCGAAGGTGACCTATACGTTGGTACAGTCGCCGGAGGTGGCGCAGGATGAAAATGGAGAATACCTGGCGGTTCTGGAGGATGTGGGTATTGTGCCGACACAAAGACCGACAGGTCCGGTTCCGGATGGAGCGGCCGACGCTCCGGTGCATTGCCGGAATCTGAATATGAACGAGGTGGATTATCCGAGATCTGCGTTGAAGTTTTTGCCACTGAACGGTTATCTGACCGATCTTTCCTACCTGGATAAGAACGGAGAGACTTTGAAAGTGTATCCGGAATTCGACCAGAATACCTTTGATTACGCTATCGTAGGTGCGTCTTACGAAGAGATCTCCATCAGCTGCCTGGCACAGGAAGGATATGCTGCAGATCTGAAGATATCCAATTCCACGGGTGCGCTGGTTCCGGATTTTTCTCTGGTGGATAACAAGATCGCCGTGAAGAGCGGTAAGAATGAGATCGCACTTACCGTGTCGGGAATCGACGGGGTTGAACGTGTGTATACATTGCATCTTCTTGACGGACAGGATGACGAAGGTTTTGCCAAGAAAGTTCTGACTCAGTTTCCGGTTTCCTATGCAGACGGGCTGTGGCTCCTGCATTGCCTGCATCCGAACTATCAGTTCCAGCCGTTTAAGACCGGATTGAAGTTTGAAGAAGTGCTTTCGAATGAGGATAAGACAAGCCGCAGTCTGGCGAGCTCGAACTATAACCCGACGTGGGTCAAGCCCAACAGTCCTGTCTATGACGGCAAGACGTGGAAGGCTGCGAAGCGCGAAGTAGTCAGCTATTTCCTTGATCCGCGAAACTTCCTGACGCCGACGGGGATCTTCCAGTTTGAAAAGCTTTCTTTTGACTCGAGCGTACATACACTGGACGGTATCAAGGCGATGACAAAGGGGTCATTCCTGGATGCCACGGATCCGGATTATCCGTCCATCCTGCTGAAAGCGGGCGAGACAGCCAAGGTTTCTCCTTATTTTCTTGCGAGCCGTATCCTCCAGGAGATGGGAAGAAACGGTGAATCGAAGCTGGCACATGGTGCGCTGTCCGGTTATGAGGGATACTACAACTTCTATAACATCGGCTCCACGCCGGACCCGTCCGTGAAAGACGGTGCCCTGATCAATGGTGCCAAGTTTGCCATGTACGGTTATAAGGCTTCGGAGAAGCAGCTCACGAAAGAAGAGAAGGATATGCTCCTTCCTTGGACAAGCGAGGAGAAGGCCATCTGCGGTGGTGCCATGTGGATCGGAAAGAGTTACATCGAGGTGGGACAGGATACACTCTATTTCCAGAAGTTCGATGTCATCGATAATGAAGACAAACTGTATGAGCATCAGTATGCGCAGAACATTTCCATGGCCAGTAGTGAAGGCATCCGTTACTACACGGCCTATGCTTCTCAGGACATGTTAGACGAAGCTTTTGTGTTTATTGTGCCGATTTATGACGAAATGCCGAATGATTATGGCACTTTGCCGTAAATTATTGCAAGAAGACTTGCCTATCCCTTATAATGCAGTTGAAGAAACACAAACGAACGCAGTTGCGGTATTGGGGCCGGATATGATAATGAGACGAAGTAAGGTATGTAAGTATATCTTATTGCTTTTTATATGTGCTTTTGCATTGTCTTACTCCACTGTTTTCCTTCGGGCAGCAGGTGGAGTTACGGTCGACCTTTCTTTTCGTGAAAAATCTTCCAAAGCGGGCGAGATCGTCACGCTTGATGTCGTTTTCAGTTCTTTTCCGAGCATAACCCGATTTGGTCCTTTGGAGGTAAACTACGAGGACGAGAATCTGGAATTCGTGGATGCGCAAATGGGTCCGGAGCTGGTCGGTTTTTCTCTGACGTATGAAAAAGATGATGAAAGTGCTCTGGTCAGACTTACATCTTTGAATGAGAGCCTGGAGGAGGCGATCCTTCAGAGCGCCGCGGAGACGACCGGAGAAGGTGAGACGACGGCAAAATCCAGTGACCCCGTTGCTTTTAATACAGAAGAACCTGTCATCGTGGCGACTCTGCGTTTCCGGATCAAGGAATCGGCCAGAGGTGAGGTAAAAGCATGGCTGGGCGGTATTTCCGGACTTCGCGACAGTGTTCTGGAGAACGTGGTTGCCGGCGCGGGAAACAGCGCCTCCCTTATTGTCCAGGCTGTGGTATCGTCCGATGCGACACTGTCATCTCTTTCCGTTACTTCGCTTGAACTGAAACCGGATTTTGACCCGGGTATTTTCGAGTATGAAGCCGTGGTTTCCAAGAATGTATCGGACGTGGCCGTAAATGCCGTGGCCTATAACATCAACTCCTCTGTGACTGTGGAAGGCCAGTCGAATCTGAAACCGGGCAACAATCCTGTTACGGTTACGGTAAAGGCTGAGGACGGGGAGTCAGTCAATATCTATACGATCAACATTTTCCAGAGTGACGCGCTCTCGGTGCAGGGTATTTCTCTGCAGGATAAGGACGGCGTGGAGTACTTCTTCGAGCCGCTTCCGGAAACGATCGTGATCCCGGCTGATTTTGTACAGACGACCATGCTGCTGAGCGGTAAAGAAGTGCCGTGCTTTAAGCGTGAAGGCGTGAAGAGTGCGCTGATCTATGTGAAGAGAAACGGCATGGACCCGGGACTTTATGCGTATAATCAGGACACCGGCATCCTCCGTCTTTATGAGCCTGGCAAGATGCTTCTCCGGTCTTCTTTGATCCTTACCGTGGAGCAGGTACCGGCCAGCGTGATCATTCCTGAAGGCTTCACTCCTGCCAGCATTCCTTTCGGTAACACGGAGATCAGCGGGTATGTTTCCAAAGATAAGAGTACGAGTATTGCCTACCTTAAGACCGAGGACGGAAGTGCACAGTTCTATGTTATCGATTCCCAGAACAGGGATTTCTATCCATACAAGACCACAACACCGACGCAGAACCTGTTTTTGTATTTGTTTATCGTTTGTGCTAGTATAGCTGTGGTTGAGGCGCTGATCATCGGTCTGATGTTCTATAGAAGGCGCCATCAATTCCGCCGACAGGCGAAACCAAGGAGAGTATAAGATGTCCAATAACGTAGAAGAGGGCTCCAAGCTGAAGACCCTTATGAAAAGCAAGAAATTCCAGGAAGTCTTCTGGTACTTCGTTTTTGGTGTATTAACCACCGTGGTCAACAATGTCGTTTTCGCACTTCTTGATAAGCTTTTCAATGTGAAATGGCCGGTCAGTATCTTCGGATTCAATCTTGATTTGTATATCGTTTTCGTTAACGTCGTGGCTTGGGTCGTTGCCATTGTATTCGCATATATTACGAATAAGAAGTTTGTTTTCCATACCAAAGGCAATATCGTGAAAGAGTTCATCAGCTTTGTTGTGGCCCGACTCTTTACCCTCTTTGCTTTCGAGATCGGTCTGTTCGCTCTGGGCATCATGGTCATGGAAAACTCATTCAACATGCCACAGGATGATCTGTGGTTCTCCATTTTCGGCTTTGATTTCACAAACAAATATATCATTAAGTTCGGTGTTTCCTTCTTCGTAGTTGTCGCAAACTATGTCTTAAGTAAGCTCTTCATCTTCAAAAAAGATAAGAAAGAGCCGAAAAAAGAAGAAGCGGCAGAAGAGGTAAAGGAAGCATAACATGATCGATTCCAGCGCACCGGTTTTTCTTCAGTCAGCGAATCGCTTTGGAATAAAACTGGGCCTTTCCCGCATGCAGGCTTTACTTGCTAAGCTAGGCGATCCGCACAAGGACCTTCGTGCCGTTCATATTGCCGGTACGAACGGTAAAGGATCGGTGTCTGCATATTGCGCCTCTATGCTGGCCTGTGACGGTCACAAGGTAGGACTTTATACGTCCCCGTTTCTCGAGCGCTTCTCGGAACGCATCCGTATCCTGGATGGAAAAGAAGGATTGTTATCCTGGGAAAAAGAAGACACTTACGGCGAGATCGACCACGATTCCTTGTGGCGCCTCTCGACTTTAGTGGAAGAAAAAGTGCAGGAGATGTTATCCGAAGGAGAGGAACATCCCACTGAATTTGAACTTGTTACGGCTGTTGCTTTTTTATATTTTCAGGAAAAGCACTGCGACTATGTTGTTCTGGAGACCGGTCTGGGCGGACGCCTGGATTCCACGAATGTGATCGAGAAACCGGTCTGTTCCCTGATCACGGCACTCGGCTATGACCATATGGACCGTCTCGGCAATACGCTTTCTGAGATTGCAGGAGAAAAGGGCGGCATCATCAAGGAAGGCTGCCCGGTATTTGCCATGGATACGAATCAGGCGGCAGTGACACCGGAAGAAGCGGTGGCGGCGAAAGAAAAACTTGAAGAAATTGCCAAGGAAAAGCATGCTCCACTGACTTTTGTCGGCAACGACGAAGCCCGAAAGATCAAAGCTGGTCTTAATGGCCAGAGATTTTCCTTTGATGGAAAAGAATATACTACGTCCATGCATGGCGCTTATCAGCTGGCCAATGCGGCCCTGGCGCTCCGGGCCATGCAGGACCTGGTTTCCGAGAAAGCCAGAGAAGAAGGACTCCTCCATACAAGATGGAAAGGAAGACTTGAAGTGGTCACCGAGGATCTGCCGATCATTCTGGATGGTGCGCATAATCCGCAGGGAATCACGGTCTTCTGCGACTTCCTGGAAGAAACGCAGGAACTCAAGCGCTGCCGTCCTTGTGAAGTGATCATGGGCGTTATGGCCGATAAGGATGTAAAGAAGATGCTGTCGATCCTTGCCGAGAGATGGTGTGTCCCTCTTTCTCGGATCACCTTCGTTCGTCCCGAACAGAAACGGGCGATGCAGGCAGACGCCCTGAAAAGTGCTTTTGACGAAGTATTGCACGAAGGAAAAGCGTTTTACAATTCGCAATCGTGTATGTATAATGCTAGAGAAAAACTTGCTTCTTGCGACGATGCGACGGAAGCGTGCCGTATGGCCATTGAGCGGGCGGTGAAAAACCGTACGCCTCTCTACGTGATCGGTTCGCTGTACCTCCTTGGACAAGTTCGGGAGACCATCGTTTCGGGATGGAAGAAGGCTCAGGAGAAGGCCTGAAAAGGAAAACAAAATGGACTGGAAAACTGTAGGACAATCGATTCAGGAGATCACGACCCGTGACCTGGCGGCGTTCCGACTGGCTCCGGAAGATGCGGAACAGCTGGCGCGTCAGTATAATCGGGCGCTTTTCAACATGAACAACGATGGCGCGGATGTGGCGATCATCTCGTTAAAGAAGATCATCACGAATTATCCGGACTGGGGCGAGCCGTCCCTGCTTTTCGGCATCTGTGTTGCGCAGTGCGAGGAGTATCACCGTGCCGTGTCTTGTTTCGAGCATGCACTGACCAGCGGCCTGCATTCGCAGGAGATGACTGAACTCGCGCAGTATTGCCTTTCCGAGGCCAAGAGAGATATGGAAGAAGCGGCGGCAGTGGCGCCGGAAGCCAAGGAGGAAGAGTCTCCGCTTAAGGCACTGTCCACGGCGATCACCCGTCAGGAATCACCGATGGTGGCCGAAAGTGAGAATAGAGAGAGGATCCATGTTCAGGCACCGATCCTTTTGAAGGCGCCGAAGAAGCCGACCAAGCGTCGTCTGGCGACCGAAAAAGAGATCCGTGACGCACTGATGCAGACGACCTCGTCGAACGGCGAGATCCCGGATGACGATATTAACGTGGAGTTCCCGAAGACACCGGCAGAGAAGATGCGGATCACATTGATCGCACTGGCTGTTTTCTTGGCACTTGTCGGTGTTTTCTTCCTGGTTAAGTACCTGATCGTGCCGGCAGTTTCCAGTGCTTCGGAGAAAGCGAAGAACGGCGAGAAAGTCGAGTTCCTGGTATCGAAGATGGAAGAAAAAGCACAGGATCCGGAAGTTTCGGCGATCCTTTCCGAATACCACGATAAATACGGAGAGTAAGGAGTTGTTATTTTATGATGTACATCAGCACAAGAGGATATGATAGAAAGTTTTCAGCGGCGGAAGCCATTAAGCAGGGTATTGCACCGGATGGCGGTCTGTTCGTTCCAGAGGAGATCCCACAGCTTTCCAAGAAAGAAATCATGGCAATGACGGAGATGACTTATCCCCAGATTGCTGCGACCGTGCTGAGCAAGTTCCTTACAGATTTTACCTATGACGAGCTTCTTTCTTATACCGAGCAGGCATATGCGGAAGAGAAGTTCGGCGAGAAGCCGGCTCCGCTGGTACAACTCAATAAGTACAATCCGAGAGAGTATATCCTCGAACTGTGGCATGGCCCGACGGCGGCATTTAAAGACATGGCGCTGCAGCTTCTGCCGCACCTGATGACTGCTTCGGCAAAGAAGACCGGTGAGAACAGAAAGATCTGCATCCTGACTGCAACTTCCGGTGATACAGGTAAGGCTGCCCTTGAAGGATTTAAGGATCTTCCGGGTACGGAGGTCATCGTTTTCTATCCGTCCGAGGGTGTATCCGATGCCCAGAAGCAGCAGATGATCACAACTGAAGGTAACAACGTACATGTTGTTGCGGTAAACGGTTGTTTCGATGATGCCCAGTCCGGCGTAAAAGCTATTTTCGGCGATGAGTCCGTAGCAGCGGAACTGAACAACATGGGAGTTGTCCTTTCTTCTGCCAACTCGATCAACTGGGGCCGTCTGGTACCGCAGATCGCGTACTACGTTGCTTCTTATGTGGAGCTTCTTAAGTATGAAGAGTTCAACTTCGGCGAGAAGATGAACGTTGTCGTTCCGACAGGTAACTTTGGTAATATCCTGGCTGCCTGGTATGCCAAGAAGATGGGTATTCCGGTAAAGAAACTGATCTGTGCATCAAACAAGAATAAGGTTCTTTCCGACTTCTTCAGAAGCGGTACATACGATAGAAACCGTGAGTTCTTCAAGACCAACTCTCCGTCCATGGATATCCTGATCTCCAGCAACCTCGAGAGACTCCTTTTCGAGGTGACAGGTAAGGATGCTGCTAAGACCAAGGGCTGGATGGAAGACCTCAAGACAAAGGGTGTATACTCCGTTGATCCGGAAACACTCCATGTTCTGCAGATGACATTCGTCGGCGGTTTTGCCGATGAGGCTGGAATCACCAAGACGATCCGCGATGTGTATGACCGTTGCGATCATGTTGTGGATACCCATACTGCAGTCGGTTTTAATATCTACAACCGTTACTACCAGCGCTCCGGCGATGAGACCAAGACTGTTTTCGTTTCTACGGCAAGTCCTTTTAAATTCGCACCGGCCGTCATGGATGCTCTGAACGGCGCCGGATACAGCAATGGCCGTTCCGATGAAGTGATCACCAATGAACTGGCAGAAGAAAGTGGTCTGGAGATCCCGTACGGATTAAAAGATATCAACAAGAAGCCGGTCCTGCACAACCTGCTCATTGAAAAAGAAGCGATGCGTCAGACCGTGTTCGATCTTTTAAAGAAATAATCTCGAAGGAATAGAATCGTGAGGCGCGATTCCGCACGCGAAGCGCCCAAGAAAAAGAAAAACATCTGCACGGCGAGTTTTTTTCGCAAAGCGAAAAACCGTTTGAGCCGTAAAGATGTTATTTCTTTATCTTTCGTGGATATCATCCAGCTTCAAGCCTTCGTTGTGCTCCAGAGCCCAGGATATTGCCCATTCAGACTCGAAAAGCACTACCGGCATTTCGTCTCTGTCCAAAACCAGCATGGAGGTCGAGGTGAGGGTGAGCTTGGAAAAGTCGATATCGGAAGACTCGTCTTCCTTGGCACACCATCTTGCGAAACGGTAGTTGAGGTTGTTTCTCAGAATATCCACACCATACTCGGTCTTCAAACGGTGCTCGAGTACTTCGAACTGGAGTACACCGACTACGCCCATGATGTAGGTCTCGGTACCGATGCCCGGCTGCTTGTAGAGCTGGACGGCGCCTTCTTCGGAAAGCTGCTCGATACCTTTCAGGAACTGCTTTCTCTTCATGGAATCCTTAGGCTGCACGCGGGCGAAATGCTCCGGCGGGAAGACCGGGATGTTCGCAAAGTTGAAGTTCTTGGAAGAAGTGGTCACGGTATCGCCGATACGGAAAATGCCCGGATCGAAAAGACCGATGATGTCGCCGGCATACGCATCTTCTACAATAGTACGATCCTGTGCCATGAACTGCTGCGGCTGAGCCAGCGTGATCTTCTTGCCGGTACGGATATGCTTAACGTTCATGCCCTTTTCGAACTTGCCGGAGCAGATTCGCATGAAGGACATTCTGTCTCTGTGGTTCGGATCCATGTTGGCCTGGATCTTGAATACGAAGCCGGAGAAGTAATCTTCGGTCGGAGCGACAATACCATCAGATGTCTCGTGGGACTGCGGACCGGGTGCGATCTCGAGGAACTTCTTGAGGAATGGCTCAACACCGAAGTTCGTGATCGCGGAACCGAAGAATACCGGAGTCAGCTCGCCGGCCAGGATCTTATCCAGGTCGAACGGGTCACCGGCCATATCGAGAAGCTCGATATCGTTCTTCAATGTTTCATAGTGATGATCACTCAGGATCTTCTTCAGTGCTTCTTCATCGTTGATGCCGGCGCTGATGGACTTGACCATGGAAGCACCGTGGTCCTTGGTTTCGTTATCGAAGAGCAGTACCTGTTCGGATTCTCTTACATATACGCCCTGGAAGTCACCATCGGTACCGATCGGCCAGTTGATCGGTGTGCTGCGGATGCCAAGCACTTTCTCGAGTTCATCGATGAGGTCGAAAGGATTCTTAGCAGCACGGTCCATCTTGTTGATGAAAGTAAAGATCGGGATACCACGCTTTCTACAAACGGCGAAGAGCTTGATCGTCTGGGCCTCGACACCTTTAGCACCGTCAAGGAGCATGACTGCGGCATCGGCGGCACAGAGCGTACGGTAGGTATCCTCGGAGAAGTCCTGGTGACCGGGGGTATCCAGGATGTTGATGCAGTAGCCGTCATAGTTGAACTGCATGACGGAAGAGGTGACGGAGATACCACGCTGTTTCTCGATCTCCATCCAGTCGGAAGTGGCGTGGTGCGCCGCTTTACGAGCCTTAACGGAACCGGCCATGTGAATGGCACCTCCGTAAAGCAGGAGTTTCTCGGTCATGGTAGTCTTACCGGCGTCAGGGTGCGAGATGATCGCGAATGTACGGCGGCGGTTGATCTCATTTTGAACTGCTTGATCCATATTCAATACCTTCCTGGTTTGGTCACATTTGCAAAATACGATATAATGGTAATGGCTTGAAGGTCGGGAACAGCAAATGGCGTCCCTCCTGTAAAACAAGCCACAATATTATATCAGCCTCGTCATATAAGGGCAAGGAGAAGAGGTACATATGTCCGGAAAAGATGTTCGACTGGCAGTATTGATCGATGCAGATAACGTTTCCGCATCCTACATTAAGCCGATGATGCTTGAGATCGCACGTTACGGAAATCCGACCATCAAGCGTATCTACGGAGACTGGACGAAACCACAGCTGGGTCCCTGGAAGCAGGTGCTTCTTGACCACGCCATTACACCGGTACAGCAGTTCGGCTATACAAGCGGCAAGAATTCCACAGATTCATCCTTGATCATCGATGCCATGGACATCCTTTACACAGAGAGCGTGGACGGGTTCTGTCTGGTCAGCAGCGACAGTGATTTTACCAGACTTGCGACGAGACTTCGTGAATCCGGAAAGATCGTCTACGGAATCGGCGAGCAGAAAACGCCGACACCTTTTGTTGCGGCCTGTGACCGTTTCCTGTTCCTGGAGATCCTGTCTCCGAAGAAGGGCCAGGAGAACAAGAAGGGCGCGAAGAATACTTCTTCAAAAGCACATGAAGAGAATATCGAAGAGGTCGTGGAGGAAGTGAAGGATCAGAGCCAGACCGAGCGCACGATCCAGTTCATGGACGAGAGCACATGTGATCTGATCTCCAGTTCCATTTCCGATCTCGCCGATGAAGACGGCTGGGCTTTCCTGGGAGATGTAGGAAACCTGGTCAATAAGAAGAGCCCGTCTTTCGATTCCCGTAACTACGGATATTCCAAGATGAGCAAACTGATGCAGTCATTAGACTTTGTCGAGTGTGAGCTGCGGGTCAACGAGAAGAACCCGCAGGTCAAACTGATCTATGTTCGCAATAAGGAGGATAATTGAAAGTGAACAGAAGCGCAGGTGTACTTTTACACATTACATCTTTACCGGGAGAATTCGGCATCGGCGGATTCGGCAAGGAAGCCGTCGCTTTTGCCAGAAAACTGAAGGAAGCCGGAATGGGGTACTGGCAGGTCCTTCCGTTTACCAATCCGGGTTCGGGAGATTCTCCCTATCAGAGCGATTCCGCATTTGCCGGAAGCCCGCTCATCATCGACCCGGAAGACCTGCATGAAAGAAAGCTGTTAACGGATGAGGAACTCGCGGCCTGCAAGTATCCGGGATCCTGCTACAGCGTGGATTATGCATGGGTCAGAGAGAACCGCATGCAGATGCTCAAAAATGCATTTGCCAGGATCGACGACAAGACGCGCGTCGAGATGAAGGTCTTCGAGCAGGAGAATTCCTGGGTCACGGAGGTCAAGCTTTTCCAGGCTATCAAGGAAAGCCAGGGACAGAAAGCCTGGTGGGAATGGGACGATAAGGCGCTGAAGAAGCACGATGCAAAAGCACTGACGTTCTTTTCCGATAAGAACCGTTCTCTTTGTGATTTCTATCTTTTTATCCAGTATATCTTCTACGAGCAGTGGGCGAAGCTGAAGGAAAAGATCAATGAGATCGGTATTAAGGTAATCGGAGATATTCCGATCTATGTGTCCGGCGATAGCTGTGATGTCTGGGCGAACAGGAAACTCTTCCAGATGAATGCTGACGGAACATTTAAGCGTGTAGCGGGTGTACCGCCGGATTATTTCTGTGAAGACGGTCAGCTCTGGGGGAACCCGGTCTACGACTGGCCGGTACATGAGAAGGACGGCTACGCATGGTGGATTTCAAGACTCCATCAGAATTTCCGCCTGTACGATGTGATCCGTATCGACCACTTCCGTGGATTCTCCAGATACTATTCCTGCCCGGCGGATGCCGAGAACGCCAGAAACGGCGTGTGGACAGATGGTCCGGCCATGAAACTCTGGAAACGTATCTTTGACGAGTTCGGAAGAGAACCGGCGATCTTCGCGGAGGATCTTGGTGAGACGGATGAGGCGCTGGAGAGTTTCCTGAAAGAGACCGGACTTCCGACGATGCGTGTCCTGCAGTTCGGTATGGTCCCGCACGATGACAGCAAACATATGCCCCATAACTATCCGGAAAACTGTATCGCTTACACCGGTACCCACGATAACAACACACTTCTGGGATGGCTCTGGGAGGCGTCTGAAGACGACCGCCGTTTCGCGCTGGAGTACTGCCGGTTCCACGGTGATAACTGGGGCGATGGTGGTGTGCATGCTCCGGCTTGCCGGGCGATGCTGACGACAGTATGGTCTTCTGCAGCAAAACTGGCAGTGGCGCCCTTACAGGATGTGATGGGATTCGGTTCCGATACCAGGATGAATGCTCCGGGTACCGCAACCGGACAATGGCGGATCCGTTTTGGAATGGATTCCATTAACCAGATGGATACCAAGTGGCTGGCAAAGCTGAACTGGGTCTATAAGAGATTCTGATTTCATGCCTTCGGAGAAGCTTTTTCCGGAGGCATTTCAATACGTTGCTAAGGCAGACCGGCAACGAGAACAGGGGGATACCTATGGAAAAGTACATGCTTTCGATCGATCAGGGAACGACGAGTTCACGTGCCATGATTTTCGGTAAAGACGGCGCCTGCGTGGCTTCGGCCCAGGAGCCTTTTGAACAGCATTTCCCGAAGCCGGGCTGGGTGGAACATGATCCGGAGGATCTCTGGAGGACCGTGTGTGACTGTATCCGACAGGCACTTGCGAAGGCGAATATCCGGCCGGGACAGATCGCAGGTATCGGTATCACGAACCAAAGAGAGACAACGATCCTCTGGGAGAAGAATACGGGCCGTCCGGTCTATAACGCCATTGTTTGGCAGTGCCGAAGGACGGCGCCGCTTGTCGAGAAATTGAAAGCATCCGATCCGGAGTTCGTGGAGAAGGTCAGAGAGAAGACAGGACTGGTTCCGGATGCGTATTTCTCTGCAACAAAGATCCAGTGGATCCTTGAAGAAGTACCAGGCCTGAAGGCACGGGCCGGTCAGGGTGAGATCCTTTTCGGCACAGTGGACAGCTGGATACTGTACCGATTGACCGGGGGAACATCTCATGCGACCGATTATTCGAACGCATCCCGAACGATGCTGTTTAATATTTCCACACTTTCCTGGGACGAAGAACTCTGCCGTTTTTTCCATATCCCGATGTGCATGCTTCCGCAGGCGCTTCCGGGTGCTTCGGAATTCGGCTATGTAAGTACTGATATTCCCGGACTGGAAGCCATCGCCGGTGTCGGCATCTACAGCATACTGGGCGATCAGCCGGCAGCGCTTTTCGGTCAGACATGCTTTGACAGAGGCGACATCAAGAATACATACGGAACCGGATGTTTCACGCTCATGAATGTGGGAGAGACACCGATCATATCCAGGCGGGGCCTTGTAACGTCAGCGGCGTGGTCGATCGAAGGGAAAACGACCTATGCTCTGGAGGGCAGCGTTTTTAACGGAGGCTCGACGATCCAGTGGCTGAGAGATGAGCTGAAACTGATCGATCATGCTTCGGATTGTGACGTGCTTGCAGAAACCGTGCCGGATAATGCAGGTGTGTATCTGGTCCCGGCTTTCTCGGGTCTGGGCGCGCCATACTGGGACATGTATGCCAGAGGCGCGATCCTGGGATTGACAAGAGGTTCCACGAAGGCGCATATTGCCCGTGCAGCTCTGGAAGGCATCGCGTATCAGGTATATGACCTTGTTTCGCTGATGGAGGAGGAGTCCGACTGTCAGATCACGACATTGAAAGTCGACGGAGGCGCCAGCGTCAGCCGCTTCATGATGCAGTTTCAGGCGGATATCCTGAATTGCAAGGTAGATCGTGCCAAAGAGCGCGAAACCACATCTCAGGGCGTGGCCTATCTCGGCGGCCTCTTCTGCGGCTATTGGAAAGATATGGATGAATTGCGAAATCTCCGCCATTGTGATACTCTCTTTGCGGCAAATATGCAGGAGGAGACACGGCAGAAGCTTCTGGCAAACTGGAAGAAAGCCGTTTCCCGAGTTGCATCCTGGGAGGAAAAAGAAGAGTGAACGTTCTTATAGAGGTCTTTGTAAAGATCCTGGTAGCAGTAGCTTTGGGCTTTTTTCTGCGTAAAAACCGTGTGCTCGATGAGCGTATGCAAAAAGGACTTTCTGACATGCTTCTGAAAGCGATCCTTCCGTTCAGCATCGTTGCTTCAGCGAATTACGAGCGCTCTTCCGATCTTGCAAAAGGCATGATGGCCATGCTGGTTGCATCGATGCTCTACTACGCCGTCACACTCGTATGTATGCGCCTTCTGAGTAAGAGACTCTCCATGAAGGACAAGGAACAGCGCATGTTTGTGACGCTGACCGTGTTCGCCAACACAGGTTTTGTGGGCTTCCCGATAATGAGCGCACTCTACGGGAATAAAGGCCTTCTTCTGGCCGTAGTATTCAACATGGCCTATAACGTTTTTATGTACACTTACGGCGTGCACCTGGTTTCCGGAAAGACCGGAAACTGGAAGTCCGTGCTGCTCAATCCTGTTACGATCGCCTCTTTGCTGGCGATCCTGCTCTTTGTCTCTCCGGTAGTGCTCTCGGAATATGTTATCGGACCTATCCGCCTTATCGGTGACATGACGGTACCGCTTTCCATGATCCTCATCGGATCCAATCTGGCCATGCTGCCGTTCGGCCGTGTGCTGGGTGATCCGAAATCCTATATCGTATCGGCCATGCGTCTTCTGGTTATTCCGGCGGTGGCCCTGGCTGCGATGTGGGGCGTTTCTCAGCTGGTAACGATAGACCCGACTACCGCGGCGGTATTCGTACTGATGTGCGCACTGCCTTGCGGATCCATGAATGTGATCTTTTCGGAAAAATACAATTGCGCTCCGGACTTTGCCGCGCGTGCAACCGTGCAGAGCATGCTTCTTTCCATGATCAGCCTGCCGACCATGGCATATATCTGCTTGAGATTGTTTGTGTAAGGATCAGGAAACGTTTCCCTCTTTTTTCAGGCTCTGCGGATCGGATGTAGTGTCCGGTGTCGTACGGATCCAGTAATTCTCATTGTAAATGTTGTCGAGCTCACTGAAATATGTCTGTTCGTAGATACCGCCATCCGCCAGGATCGTACGTCGGGACGGCTCGTTATCGGTATGGCAGACTACCAGGACCTTGGAGTGTCCGAGGATCTTAGCGTAGGGAAGGGCCATGGCAAGCATTCTCTTACCAAAACCGCGACGACGCTCGGAAGGACGAACAGAATAGGAGATGTGACCGCCGTGCTTGGAAAGGTAGTCATTCAGTTCATGCTTGATCTCGATCATGCCGACCGGAATACCGTCAGACATGCGGAAAGCAACGAACGGGGTAGACGGCATATAGTAAGACGGAGCCGTCTTTCTGGAACCCAGACTTTCCACAAAAGCGAACCACTCGGCGATATCATCAAAAGAATTCAAAAGCGCTGAACCGAAGATCTCTTCTTCGCCCCAGTTGACGTATTCGTCGCGGAAATCTTCCATCTCATCGGCGAAGTCGGTGGTGGGAAGAGTCAGGATCAAAGCGTCTTCCGGAATGTGGGCCACACAGGTAAGCGGGTCGGAAAAATCGTACTCGTATACTTCGTACGGTGCGCCCAGCATATGACCTGCAACAAAGATCGTATTTCTGGCCGGGTAGTACTCGGCACTGCACCAGATAAAGTCGTTTCCGGATTCAAAAGCTTCATCGGAATAGAAACGGTGCTCGTGAAGTGTCTCAAGATCAAGTACGGAAAAACCGAAACGGTCTCTACGGAAGAGAAAATAGGTCTTTCCGTCGTTATGTGTGATCATCTCACAGAGTGGATTGGCGTTATCCAGACAGGCATAGTCGAAAACCGGTTCGTGATTCGGAGAGAAAAGGGCATAACGAGCTGCCAGACGGTGTTCTCCATCCAGTTCTCCTTCGAAACTTTCCGCAAGAAGGGAATAGCCGTTTGCGAAGCAACCTTCTTCTTTATTTCTGCGATTTTCATCACGAAAAAGAACTTCGAACTGTCGGTTATATTGTTCTGCATATTCAGATGAAAATGCAATATTTCTCATCTTAATACCTGCTTTTCAGTATGTTGTCGATTTCGACCAAAATTGTCAAAACCGAATAAAAACAGTTTAGCATATGACCTGATAATTGACAATCTTACCATTGGACTTTATATTATAGAGTGAAGTAGGAGGGTTGCTTTATGGAAATCGCTTTTCATTGTCCCAACTGTCTCGCCGACCTTATTTTTGACGAGTCAAAGAAATACACTTGTTGCTTCTGCCATACGGCATTGACAGCTCAGGATGAGGTTCACGAACTCGAAGGCGGGTACTATGTAGGGGACGCTTGGAACGACAATCAGTTTCACCGGTATAAGTGTGAAGATTGTGACGGAGAATTTGTAATTAAGACATCAGCAGCAAAGCAGGGTTGCCCTCTTTGTTCCTCAACATCTTTAAAGGACCAGGGTCCCGAAATCGGTGCAATGCCGAAGCGTGCGATCCCTTTTGCGCATACCAAACAGCAGGCTGAGGAGATCTTCCTCGACTATATCCGCAATAATTCTGCGGTCGGACGTTCTTTGGCCACAGACGAGAATAAGGCGTTGCTCCATAAAGCATATGTTCCATGCTGGGTTTTCACCTATGAAGTAGTAGCCTATGCGAAGTTAACGGTTACGCTGAGAAATAAAGCCAATGACAATAAGACGATCATGGGTATCAAGGGTTCGGAGCAGATTGCCGAATTGCTTTCCCCGATCCGTTCTTCTATTTCCCGATTCCAGGCAAACCGCAAGGGTGCGAAGGATACTTCCAATCAGCCGTCCGAGCATGTAACGGGTGGTGTTCTGTCCTGGCAGGGAATTCCTTTCGATGCTACAGGTATTCTTCCGGAAAACCTTATGAACAGTATCCAGCCGTACGATCAGTCCAAGCTGATCACACTGACTGATAAGGTCCTTGGTGACACGCCTGTTCTGGCGATCCTGAAAGACCCGATCACCTGCATGCAGGAGTTTATGGACCGTGTGAAGAAGTGGACACGTCAGATGATCATGGATGCCCACTCTGATTCGTACGATATCCTGCACTTTTCCGATAAGACCGATTATCCGCTGGGTATCGGTGAACTGGTGCTTTTCCCGATCTGGTACATGAAGGGTGACTATTCCGGTCGTGAATACTTCTTTGCCATGAACGGACAGAACGGTGAGATCGACGCGAATATTCCGATGTCTAAGCTTTCCCGCAAGACTACGGTGCTTCCGTATCAGGCTTTCTGGGATAAGTCCCGTTGTTCAGCATTGAATGATACTCATTTTGAATTTAATATCCACGATCCGAATATCGAGATCCTGGACTATTCTTTCTTTGAAAAGCCGAGAGATTCCAAGGTCACGGCTGACGGCAGAAAGAAGACGGTAGAAAAGAAGGCTTCTATTGAGGCAGAGATCCCGGTTGTAAAGGAAACGGAAACAACTGAGGAAGAACCTAAGGAGAAACCGGAGGCAGAGACAGCTTCCAAGGGCAAGAAGCCGAGTGTTCCGCTTGATGTACAGGTCGTTACGGATCTGAAGTCTTTGCCGAAGAAACTTTCGAAGGAAGAAGAAGCAAAGCGTGATAAAGAGAAAGCAGCACGTATCCGCGCTGCTGCAAGAGATACAGCCAAGAAGCCTATGGAGGCTGCTGCAGAAGCACCAAGCTGGGCTAAGGCTGTTACACCGCCACCGGCAACATCGAATTCGGGAGCCCGTCCGGTACGTACCAAGAAACCGGGAATGGGTCGTTCGAGTGTTGCTTCTTCCGGAAACAAGCCGATCTGGGAGAGACCGGAAGACAGTGGTTCCGGCTTGAAGAAACAGGTAAACAAGCCTACGTCTCTGGCGGAGCAGGTTGCCCGTGCCCAGATGGGTGAGGCACCGGTACCGCAAGAAGAGCCGAAGATGAATCTTGGTGGTGGCCAGAAGCCGATCTGGAGCCGTGAGCCGGAGGATGAACTGGAGTTCAAGACACCGCTTCCGGGTCCGGAGCTTATGTCCCTCAGTTCTTTCTTGGACAAGCGTGCACGCGAAGATAAAGAGAATGGCGTAGACAGACAGAAGGGCGAGCCGGCACGTGAAGTGCAGGTCAGATCTTTTGACGGAAGAGGTTCTTCCGGAAGTCTGGTTGAGAGTGATGATGAAGTTCTTGCACAGGCAAGAAGAGAGGCAGAAGAGTATGCTGCTTCGCTTCGTGCTGCAGAGGAGCGCGCAAGAGAGCAGATCTCGGATGAGATCGAATTCCCGGAGATCCCTGAAGTGGAAGTGCCGGAGGTAGAAGTTTCGACACCTTCTTTCGAAGAGTACAGAGGCGAAGCGGAGAAGTTCTCCGATGCAGCTGAGATCCCGGAATTGCCTGATATCCCGGACATCCCGGAAGAGATCACATCTCCTTTTGCCGTTACGGCACCGGAACCGGAATTGCCTGAATTACAGGAATACACAGAAGGTAATGAAGACATGGTCGCCAACATTACTTTCTCGTTCAATAAGAAGAATGCGGCTGCAGAGAGAGAACACAACAGAATGTCCGGCTCTTCGATCCCGAGAATGCCGGAACAGAAGCCGACACAGGCTCAGGGCATGGCAATCATGAATTCTGAGTACGACAGCGGCGTTCTTCCGGGCGTGAAGCGCCAGTCTGACGTTGTGGAGTACAGACCTCTTGCACCGATCGCAAGTGAAGAAAGAATTCCGGAAGTATCCGAGAATTATTTCGGCAGCGATGAGAACGACCGTCCGCTTGCTTATCGTCCGGCATCCCCGCTGGCACGCGCACGTGACGTAGAATTCGTTGAAGAAGTTGAGCCGCATCCGGAACTGGATGCAAATAACCGTCCGTTGGCTTCCAGACCGGCAGCTCCGCTTGCCAGAGTTACGGAAGTAACACCGAGCATCGATTACATTAACGAGCATGGTGTGGTGGAAGGCCTTGAAGAAGATGTTCACCAGATGCCGTCTCTTGCCAAGAGTACAGGACGTTGGGGTGAAATGCCGGAAGCAAAAGAGACTCCGGCCTGGGCGAAGCCGCAAGGTGGTTTCCAGGAGACACGTGAGTCCCGTCTGGGAAGCCCGAGAGAGCGTACCAGAAGACCTTCCCGTGACGAAATGATGAGCCCGCGCAGCAATGGCCGCTATGCGGATGAGCAGGCGCAGGACAGTGAACCGCAGGATCGTTCCGGTGCTTTCAGAAGACCGGGATTCGAAGGAGAAAGACCAGCCGCACCGACAAGACGTCGTCCGGAAGATGTCCGTCCTTCAGCTGCCCGTGGTGCAGTTGAGAGACCGGCAGCTCGTCCGGGTGTTGGTCGACCGGGTTCCCGTTATGCTGAAGAAGAGGAGCCGATGGGTCGTCCTTCTGCAGAGAGACCGAGTGCTCGGGCTCCTATGCAGAAACCGGAAAAGCAGGTCCCGATCTGGGAACGTGTTCCGGATGACAGCCGTCCGATGCCGGCATGGGGAAGACCGATTTCCGCTTATGATGATGAGAGACCGGCGGGTTCTTTGACAAAACCGAAGGATCAGATCATTGATGTAGAAAAGCCGAGAACAACACCGGGACTCGGCGGCCTGAGCAGAGAACTGGGACAGGCCAAGGAGATCCTGCCCGGAGGAGAGAGCCGTGAGGTTTCCGGATTAGGCAGAGGCAGCGCACCTGCCAGAAGCAGAGAAGTGAACCCGACACCACCTCCGCAAAGAAGAGTTCTGTCACGTCGTGAAGCCGTGCCGGAGGTTGAGGTAGAGATGCCACAGGTTGAGCGTGGATTCCAGCAGCCCCGCCGTGAGTTCCAGCAACCGCGCCGTGAATTCCAGCAGCCTCGTCAGGAAGCTGCTCCGAGAGCAGAACGCCCGATGCCGGGATTTTCCGCAAGACGTGAAGAACCGGAAAACCGTTCAGCAAGAATGACAGAGGACGAGGGAGGATCGCTCGTATTCTCTAACGAACGTCCGCGTACATATGCACAGCGTCGTCAGATGGAAGAACAGGAGAGACAGAGTCAGCTCCGCAGTTCTTTTAGACCGCAGCAGGAGCAGGGCAGACCAGGTTCGCCGTTCCGCCCGGCACGCACTTATGAAGAGGAGCCGGTCGAGAACGACCATGTAAACGCTTCTTTTGAGCCGACTCAGTTCGAGAACAAGCCATCTGTCGTAGCATCTCTGGATATGCTCCCGGAACCGATCGCTGAGGAGGAAGCCCGTCACCTGGCAAAGCAGGAAGATGTACCTTCCCTGGCAAGAGGAAGAGATGTTTTCCACCAGGATCTGGCTGAAGAACAGAGAAATGCGATGAGAGCGATGAGAGATCTTCCGGATTTCGATCCGGATGGACCGAGCCCGTTTAAGCGGAACCGATAAGGGAAAGTAACAGGAAAACAGTAGTCCATGGATAAAGCTTTTTTATGCCCTCGTTGTGGAGCAAAGATACTTTTATCAGAAGCAGCAGACAATGTCTGTTGCTTCTGTTCGTCTGTGCTGCAGCAAAAGCATGAGCTGCAGACAGTGGACTGGGCTTTCCATGCGCCGAAATATGTAAACAAAGATAAAGTTAAGGTATTCCGCTGCGAAGATTGTGACAAGGTCATCTTCGCCTCAAAGACAAGTTCTTTGACACCGAAAAACTGCGTACATTGTGGAGGCCGTACTGTCTTGGAAGAAAAGTCGTCTGCGGTCAAAATGCCGGTCGGAATAAAGAATGTATCATTCATATACACGAGAGAGGATGCTGAAAAAGCATACATTCAGGATGTGAAGAAAGAAGGCCTGAAACTCCGTTTTGCAAAGGGAGATTCCTGCAAGGAATGCATTTCCCCACTTTATATCCCGTGTTTTATCTATGACTATACGATCAATGCGGAAGCCGTACTAAGTGTGCTTCCTATCGTACGGAGCATGCGGAGCAAGGGAGACAGTTTCATCAATCTTTTGACAGGCGAAGATATGACATTGGAGCGTACTTCTGCAGCAGAACCTTATCCTAAGAATTTTGTGGCCGAGATGGTATGGCAGAATGTTCCGATCCTCGCGGCAGGTTGTATCGAAGAGAAAAACTTCGAGAAGATCTCGCCGTTTTCCGTGCGCGGAGTGGCAGATGAAGAAGAAAGAATACCGGAAGACGGTCTCTTCCCGGAAGTGGACCTGGCTTGGGGTAACGTGCACAGTGCACTTCTGTCACAGGTACAGAACTGGGTGCGCGAATATATCCTTTCCGAAACCATCGATCATTACAAGATCAGTTCATATGTGGATAAGACGAAGTATGAAAAGGGATTGGGTCAGCTGATCTATATCCCGATCTGGCAGATGCGGATCAAGCATAAGCACGACATCTATTCCTGGTACATGAATGGACTTACAGGTGTCACGTCCGGCATTGTGGAGACGAAAACAGGCGAGACAGAACAGGAAGAAATGAAGACAGACCTCCACGCACTGAATAAGAAGAGGATCAAGAACTATAGGAGCAACGAGATCTCAAATGCCGAGAATTCGGTAAACTGCCGTACTTATATGGTCGATACGGTCTCTTCCTCCATCATGCTGGAAACTTCATTGAACGAGTCGGCTTCGGATAAGTCGCTTTTCCATCTGGAAAGAAGCCAGAAAAATGCTGCGGTATCGTTCACGGTTCCGGTGTCGGAAGCTTTTGAAAAAGAAGCGGACGAAGAACTGAAACAGAGACGTTCACAGCCTATCCCGAGCGCGCCGGTACCGCTGCCGACAGAGCATTCACCATTGTATCTCATGAAGCAGGAGATCCAGAACCGAAGTCTCGGAAGAGGCCAGCGTCTTCCGGAAAAAGCACTGGACCGCAACGTCGGCGGTGAGGTTACTTTCGGATACGATGATATCACCAGAGAGGCGAGAGCCGTAGAAGTCGGACTAAACGATATGCCCGAATATGATCCGTCCGGACCGAATCCATTTAAGACAAAGAAATAACGCGCCAAAGACGCGTTATTTTTTTCTGCTGAATTGATTTCGGACGATTCCCTTATTCCCAGATCTTGGCGCCATTGGATGCGATCACATCCCGGTACCAGTAAGCCGATTCCTTCAAAGTCCTCTCCTGTGTCTGGTAATCGACATACACAAGACCGAATCTCAGGTCATAGCCCTCTGCCCACTCAAAATTGTCCATAAAGGACCAGTGAATGTATCCCGCCAAAGGAATGCCCTCATTAGCGGCACGCTCGTAAGAACGCAGATAACGCTTGGTATAGTCGATGCGCTGCGGATCGTTGACCTTGCCGTCAAGATGCTTGGCGTCGCAGTTGGCACAACCGTTTTCCGTGATCATGATCGGCAGACCGTAACGTTCATAGAGGAACTTCGGAGACCAGTAGAGAACATCCGGAGTTACCGGCCAGCGTGCCGTGGTGATAGCCTTGCCGCAGTTCTCGGCATTGGCATTCGGCGGAGGTACTTCCTGCCCGATGGAATTGTAGATGTTGCAACCATAGAAGTCCATCGGAGTACGGATAATATCCCACTCCTCCTCGGAGATCTCCGGCATCAGGTCGCCGAAACGGGTATACGCTTCATCCGGGAATTTTCCGAAAAAGATCGGATCCGCCCACCAGGAATTGGAAAGAGCATAAGATGGTCCTTCGATAGAGAAACTTGCTTTCCTGGCCGCTTCAATTGCTTCCTCGGAATCGTTTTTCGGTTCAACACATGGGCCGGTCACAGCAAAAGAAATCTTCGGAGTAAGCTTCGCGTTTTCACGGATCGTGCGGATCGCCGTACCATGAGCAAGAAGCACGTGCTTCGTCATCAGAAGGATGTCGCGGTCGGAATACTTCAGGAAAGGTGCGTGCAGACCAAACTGGCATCCCAGTCCGATAAAGATCTGCGGCTCGTTGATCGTCATCCAGTATTTTACACGGTCAGACAAAGCGTCCACGACGATCTTGGTGTAATCCTGAAACCATCCTACAATATCCGGATTGAGCCATCCGCCCCGATCAAAAAGCGCCTGAGGAAGATCCCAGTGATAAAGCGTGATCATAGGCTCGATTTTATTTTTCAATAACTCGTCGACCAGATTCGAGTAGAAAGCCAGCCCTTTCTCATTTACTTTGCCGGTTCCGGAAGGAAGGATACGTGGCCAGCAGATCGAGAAACGATAAGCTTTAACGCCCATCTCGACCAGAAGTGCCACATCTTCTTTCATTCTGTGGTAATGGTCACAGGCAATATCTCCATTCTCGCAGTTGTGGATAGGAGAAGGTGTTTTGTGGGTATATGTATCCCAGATAGAAGGACCTTTGCCGTCTTCGTTCCAGGCTCCTTCAACCTGATAAGAAGCGGCGGCAACGCCCCAGATAAATTCATTTGAAAACGACATGATCGCATCCTCCCCAGAAAGTGATTGTCAAAAACTGATTGAATACAGTATAGCAAAATCGACTTTGATAATATAAAAAATTGCCGTTGTATATAGCAGAAATCCGACCATCTTTTCTTGCGAAACGGGGCATGGACGATAAACTTACTGAAAAGTAATTAAGAAAAATGAGAATGTGCTATAATTTGATTGGCATTTGGAGGAAGAAGAATGAATATTGCGATCATAACCGATACCTATTTTCCGGATATCAACGGTGTGACGTCTTCAATTTATACGTTAGCGATCGCGCTTCGTAAGAAGGGACATCGTGTCTATATCTTTGCGACCTCGGACAACAATTCTCCGATCGTCCGCCGTGTCCACAGAAATCCACCGGTTTTCCGTATACCGAGTATACCGATGTTGCTGGTACGCCCTTATCGTACCACCATGCCGTACTCTTTCCGCCTGGTTCAGATCCTGAGACGATTGAAGATCGATGTCATCCATACTCAGACCGAGTTCTCGATGGGATTCGTCGGCCTTTCTTCGTCCATGCAACTGCACCTTCCAATCGTGCACACGTACCATACTATGCTGGAAGACTACACACACTATATTCTCAACGGAAAAGCCACCAAGGTCATTACACCGAAGATGGCACAGAATTTCAGCAGGCGTTTCTGCAATGTTCCGACAGGACTGATCGTGCCTACGGAAAAGGTGAAAAACAGTCTCCGTTCTTATGGTGTGAAAAAACCGATCTATGTCATCCCGACAGGCATCGACATTTCCCCGTTCAAGAGATCGAATTTTACCGATGAGGAACTGAAAAACCTCCGTCATTCACTCGGCATTTGCGACAACGAACGGGTCCTTCTTTCTCTCGGCCGTGTAGCAAAAGAGAAGAGTATAGATAAGATCATCTCGCAGATGCCACAGATCATAAAGAAGATGCCCAGCGTCAAACTTTTGGTCGTTGGCGATGGTCCTGCACTGGATGGTTTGAAGGAGCAGGCCGCCGAACTGGGTGTTACTTCTCATGTCATCTTTGCCGGCTCTGTTCCTTATACGGATATTGGCCGCTACTATCAGATGGGTGATGTATTCATCTCCTGTTCCACGTCAGAAACACAGGGCCTGACATACTACGAAGCGATGGCGGCAGGTCTTCCGGTCATGGCACGAAAAGACGATGCGGTAAACGAGTTGTTTGTCGATGGCAGAAATGCCTGCCTATTTGAAAAAGAAAACGATATTCCGGATATCCTCTGCAATCTTTTCTCGGATGAAGGAAGAATGTCGATGCTTTCATCCAATGCATCGGAAACGGTGGAGACATACTCGGCAGAGACGTTTGCGAATCGCGTGGAAGAAGCATATAAGAATGCCATTGCCCGCCACGTCAGGGAAAAAGCCATACGACGTACGAATGTGGGCAAGATCCATTCTTCGAGAAAACTGCAGAAAACGAAGATGGTGCCGGTTAAGAATGAAGATGCCAAAGAAGAAGAGAACACCGGCCTGAAAGCGAATGCGAAAAAAGCATATCGCGCGGCAGCACGATATGCTCATCTTCTTAGACTGCGAAAAAGATAAGACACTTCCCGGATTCAATTCTGATCCGGGTTTTCTTTTTCTTCCGGGACATCTTCTTCGGAAGATGTATCCTTCGCAGTATCTTCATTA
>JAFZZM010000073.1 GCA_017615755.1 Clostridiales bacterium
ATTCATACCAAATTCAGTTTTTTCGGAAAAAGTATGTATTTTTCTCCGCTCTGCTGTTAAATTGATGGCCTGAAGTAACAGATCCAAGTGCTTTTCGTACGGGATAAACGCAGTATCGGTCTTTCCACCCTCCGATATGTGCCGATATGGGGGAGGGGGTATTGGAAAAATACATACTTTTACACGTTTTTCTCTAAAAAAGTATGTAGAACTCCCGATTCCACCTGACTGATCGTTATCATTCGGCAGTATGGTTTTGAGACAGCACCTGCTTTCTTTGCATATTCGTTTTGTATGAAAATGTTGGTGCTGTTTCGCTTGGCTTTCTCCGATTACGGCAGCTTCTCCAGAAGCGGTTTGACGATGACCTTCCAGTCGAAAACTTCCTCGGCGTACTTTCTCGATGCTTCCACTTTCTCGCGCATGGAAGAGAGATCGAAGTTGTTGATCGTCTCGGCGAGGTTTTCTTTTTCTGCGATGATGAACAGATCCTTGTTCTCGATGCCGCGTGTGCCGAAATACGACGTGATGATAGGAAGTCCGGCGGACATGTAGTCGAACATCTTGAGGTTCGTGCCGGAGCCGGAATACATCGGGTTCAGCGCGAAATCCGCGATGCTGAAGATACGTGTCTTTTCGTCATCGGACACCATGCCCAGAAGCGCGACATTAGATGGCATCGGGCGGTGCAGGAAATAAGAGCACATGCTTCCGATGATGAAGAACTTGGTATTCGGACAGCTCTTGGCGGTCTCGCAGATGATCTCGCCGGATTCGAGGTTCGGTCCGTGCCAGCTGCCCATGAAGATACCGATCTTTTCTTTTTCAAGGCCGGCTTCCTTCTTGTTGGCCAGACGGTTGTCCACATCCGTGTAGGTGGTGGCCTTGCAGTCGACACCATTCGGTACCACGAGGACCTTGTCCGGAGTGATGCCGTAAAGCTCGACGAGCTTGTCCTTATCTTCCTGCGAGCATGTCATGATGAACTGGCTCTTCTCGCAGCACTCTTTCTCGAGATCATGCAGGTTATCGAGAAGTTCTTGCGCTTTAGGATGATCGACGTCCTTGAACATCTCCTTCTTGATCAGGTACTCGATGTCCTGGGCTTCGTAAGCGAAGGGGAGATGCGAGGCGTGCTTGAGATACTGGTTGTAGGTGTAAGGATGCGAAAGGATCACGAGATCCGCGTCCTTCGTTGCTTCTTCGAGTTTACTGGTGTACTCCGGAGTCATCTCGCCAAGAAGCGGCATGACCAGATCGGTCACCGGTTTCTGGAACAGGTCGGTGAGTTTGTTCTCTTCCGCCTGATGCGCTGCGGACTTCGGGATGACTGTCTCGGTAAGGCCGCGTGCGATCTTTCTCTTACGTGGCTTTTCATCGGAAACGGTGTAGGCTACGATCTCGACATCGCACTTTTGCGCAGCACTCTTATAGAGATTGAATACGCGGGCCTGACCGCCGCCCATGACAGGAGTGATGGCAAACGTATTGGTGACGACGATCTTCTTGTCGTGGATACGCTCGCCTTCCATATCCAGAAGAGAAGCCACTGCGCGCTCCCAGGTAATGTCCTTGACCTTGTCGTAGGCTTTGACGCCCATCTCTTTGGCCTCATCGATATGCTGGGCAAGATAGTCGATCTTCTCGGCGATTGCTTTTTCTTCAAAAGGAACGACGAAGCCGTTTACGCCGTCTTCCACGAATTCGTTCGGACCGCCGGAATCGGTGGTCGTGATGACCGGCTTCTTGTGAAGCATGGCTTCGATCGTGATGTAGCCGTAATCCTCGTCAAAAGGAAAGTACGGGATACAGATCGCATTGGAATAGTAGTCTTCGACTTCCTGGTCGGATACGAATCCGAGGAACTTGATGCGCGGATCGTCTTTGGCCAGTTCGAGGAGTTTGTCACGCTCCGGACCGGTGCCGGCAATGAAGAGCTTGACGTCACTCTTGACGTGCTTCATGGCGCGCACGAGCATATCGATACGCTTCGGTGCATCGAGACGACTGCAGAAGAAGATATGCTTGCTGTCGCCGGTGTTGCACTTCTTTAGGATCGTCGGTGGATAGACGACGTCGACGTTGGCGTATTCCGGGAAATAGTCTTTTCTGTTCTTTACGGTATTCGAGATGGCCGCCCACTTGTGCATGCCGTCCTGGGAAAGCGCGCAGTAATCGAGATAGTGCACGATCTTGCGGATGAATGGTCCCGGGAAGGCAAAGAAAGAAGACGGGATCGAAGTATCGTTCTTGAGTTTGAAAAGCTTCTCGAAGAAGATCTTCAGGTCATGGTAGTTTCTGTGTTTTTCCATGTAGGAAAGGATCGCATTGACAGCCGGGCAGGACGGATCGACTTCTTCTTTAAGATCCATCTGTGGATAGGTGTCGTAAAGACCGCGAAGGGTATGAAGCATATAGACCATGCAGTTGTCGTGCTTGACCATCCAGGCAGGATACTTGGTGGAGATCACGAGGTCGAAGTGGCTCAGGTCCAGGTTATAGAACTGGTAGTAGTTTTCTACGAGATCCCAGAATTCGAATTCCTTACTCGGGAGCTTGATAAGCTCGGCCTGATGCTTCGTATATTTGTTGATCGCTTCGCAAAGTCCCCAGGCAAGGTTTTCTGCTCCGCCGATGGTAAACGGCACGGGACTTGGACTGACAATGGCAATTTTCATATGTTATCCTCTTTTACTTCATACGATTCAGCTCATTATACCAAACACGCGACATTATGAGAATAAAGGTTTCCATTTAGGAGGGGAGATAAGGTATAATCGAAATAATGGGGGTGGGTGCTTTTTGTGAAGAAAGGGATCCGGCCGATGAAACAAGGACATGAATATTGAAAAGGGGTCGCTGGAAGATCCGCAAGGAGGTTTCTATGAGTGAGAGTTACCTGGGACAAGACGTTAAGAAACTGGGATTTGGCCTGATGCGCCTTCCGAGAGTGGAAGGAGAGCAGGACGTCATCGACGTGGAGCAGACAAAGGAAATGGTCGACCTTTTCCTTGCGGCCGGATGTACATATTTTGACACGGCCTATGTGTATGGAGGAAGTGAAGAGGCGATCCGTAAGGCTCTGGTAGAGCGTCATCCTCGTGAGAGTTATACTCTTGCGACAAAGAATGCGGCCTGGGCGAACTGTAAGAGCAGAGAAGATGCGATCGCGCAGTTTGAGACATCTCTGGAGCGTACCGGAGCCGGTTATTTTGATTTCTATCTTCTGCATAATCTTGGACAGAACCGCACGAAAGTGTTCGAAGAATACGATCTTTGGAATTTCGCGCTAGACATGAAGGCGCAGGGTAAGATCCGTCACCTCGGTTTCTCTTTCCATTCCACGGCGGAAGAACTCGAGGAGATCCTGAAGGCGCATCCGGAGGCGGAGTTCGTGCAGCTGCAGATCAACTATGCAGACTGGGAGAATGCCGAGATCCAGTCCAGAAAAGTATATGAGATGGCGAGAAAATACGGTAAGCCGGTAGTCATCATGGAGCCGGTCAAGGGTGGTCTTCTGGCGGATCCACCGGAGGAAGTGGCTGCGGTCCTGAAGGAAGCAGATCCGGACGCATCCCTGGCATCCTGGGCAGTGCGTTTTGCTGCGAGCCTCGATGGAGTTATTACCGTGCTTTCCGGCATGAGCAATGTGGAGCAGATGAAGGATAATCTGTCCTACATGCAGGATTTCAAAAAACTCGATGAGAACGAGCAGGCTGTGATGGAAAAAGCCAGAAAAACACTTGAGGCGATCCCGATCGTACCGTGTACTTCCTGCCAGTACTGCACGAAGGTCTGCCCGATGGATATCGGTATCCCGGGAACATTTAAGTCGTTGAACATCGTCACGCTGTATAAGAACGTGGAGCGTGCCAAGGTCGAGGAGCGGTTCAGCGTCATTAACCCCGGAAAGAAGAGAGCGGACGAGTGCATCAAGTGCGGTGCATGTGAAGAGGTCTGCCCGCAGCATATCTCGATCCGTGACTGCCTGGAGGAATATGCGGATAAGGTCATTAAATGAGCACATACGAAGAGCCGCTTGACGTGCGGCTCAAGTGCTTTTGGATCAGAAAATCAGTGAAGACCGTGTTATTGTTCGAGATGGACGATGACACGGTTTTTTCCGTTCTTCTTGCCGAAGTAGAGTTTGTCGTCGGCGTCCTTGACCCAATGGTCGACGGTCTGACCGGAAAGTCGTGTGGAAACACCGATGGTGAGAGTCACGGCGATGTGCTCTTTTTCGAAGACGAACTCTTCGGATTCGACACGCTTTCTAAGTTTCTCCAGAAGAGCATAGCCGGTTTTCTCCGCGTCGCCTTTGGCAAGGATCAGGAATTCCTCGCCGCCCCAGCGTGAGATCTCTGCGCCCTTGCACTCTTCATTCATGATCTTCGCGAGTTTTTCCAGCACATAGTCACCGGCATTGTGTCCGTATTTATCGTTGATTTGTTTGAAGTTGTCGATATCGGCCATACCGACAAATACATCGCCTTCTTCGTCCATGGCGGATTCCAGTTTGGTCATCATGTAATGACGGTTGAAAAGACCGGTCAGTCTATCCTTGTGCGCGATATCCGTGATGCGGCTTTCGTAGTCGTGGACCATGCCGAGCATGATGCCGGAATAGGCGATGAGGAAGAACAGCACGATCGCGGAATTGAAGATCCAGAAGAGACCGGCGATACTGTTGTCCACTTCATAAACAGGCCCTTGAAAAGAAGCGTAGCCGGTGGAGAGAAGATAACAGATGACGATCAGACCGCTGACAACGACAGCGTTGATCTTTTTCTTGCCGATCTTTTCCGCCATGTATTCAGTGTAGAAAATGATCGGGATCATGGAAAGACAGTAGAGGTGGAAACCTAACTTATAGCCGAGGCAGATCGTCGTGACACTCATGTAAAGACTCAGCCAGAAGTAGACGAGACGGACATAGTGCTCCAGTTTTTCTCTTGAGATCAGGTAGAACCCAAGGACGTAGACCACGGCTGTAGGAATGCTGAACCAAAGAAGGAAAGTGGCTTTGCAGTAGTAGAAAAAGGCAGCAAGACCAAATACCAGGAAAAGAATGAAGGCATTGATGGTGAACGTGAGTTTTTTGATCGATTTCAGATCCAAGTTGCTGCCTCCGAACGTTTTTGTAGCCAATTAGTTCGTCATAACTAATTCTCATTATATCATGCAGGGCTCGGCGATTTGGTTACGGAACTGTAAAAGATCGCAGTTAGAAGAGGAAAAAGGGAGCGGCCATGTCATGCTTCAAAAGCACTTTCAAGGCTGCTCCTTCTTTCTTTTTCTATAGCTTCTTTACAAGCGGGATCAGATGTCTAATTCGATCCCTTTGTCCAGTTCTTCGGAGACGTATTTTCCGTTCTTCTTTCTCTGCTTGACGCACTCGGTCAACAGATACTCGATCTGCCCGTTGACGGAACGGAAATCATCCTCCGCCCATGCGGCGATAGCATCGTAAAGCTTGGCGGAAAGCCGCAGTGGAATCTGTTTCTTCTCAGCCATCAGTACAGGCTCCCGGAGTTCACGATCGGCTGGGCTTCCTTATTGCCACACAGTACGACCAGGAGATTCGAAACCATTGCCGCCTTGCGTTCCTCGTCAAGTTCGACTGTTTTCTTTTCGGACAATCTGTCAAGCGCCATTTCTACCATGCCTACCGCACCATCTACGATCAGCTTTCTGGCATCAACGATGGCCGCTGCCTGCTGACGCTGGAGCATCGCAGCTGCGATTTCCGGTGCATAAGCGAGATAGGTGATTCTTGCATCTACGATCTCCAGACCGGCTTCTTCGACCTTGCTCTGGATCTCTTCCTTGATACGTCTTGCTACAACTTCTGTGGAACCACGGAGGGAACCGTCATCGGCCTCGCCGTCGCCTGTTGTATCTACGTTGTCGGTTACGTCATACGGATAAACTTTTACGACATTTCGTACTGCGGTATCGCACTGCAGGGAAAGATATTCTTTGAAGTTATCTACGTTGAATACAGCTTTCGCAGTATTGGATACTTTCCACATAACCGCGACGGCGACTTCTACCGGATTACCGAGAACATCGTTGACCTTCTGCTTGCTGTTGGAAAGTGTCATGACCTTCAGGGAGATCTTCTTGGAAGCAATCTCTACGTTTGCGGTCTGCTGGCCATTTGCAGCTGTAATGACGCGCTTGGTGCTGACGTCGCCGCTCTGTCCAAGATGTGTTCCGGCTGCCGGGTTAAAAGCGGTGCAGAACGGGTTTACAAAGAAGAATCCATCGCCCTTGAGTGTGCCGACATATTTACCGAACAGTGTCAGTACCAGTGCTTCGTTTGGCTTCAGGACCTTAAGTCCGCAAAGCGGGAACCAGCCGACAAAAAGGAAGGCCATACATAGAATAAACAGCGGAAGCGGCTGCGGGGTGTCATCGGTTGCATTGATGCAGGAGAAAATAATCCCCGCGACGGCTCCGATAAACAGAAGAATGTAAAGGAATAAGACCAGGCCACCGATCTTTCTGCCCTTAAGGATCTTCTCATCAATTACTTTATTGTCTTTCATTGTCTCCACCTCTTTCATGTGTCATCCAAAAGCACCGGAGAAGTGCTTACGGCTTGTGAGTTGATATGATATCAATGTGATATCATCGAGAATCATAATACCACCGGGCGATCTACCTGTCAACAACCTCCAAAGTATGGTAAGATATTTGGCGTGAAAAGTGAGAAATCACGAAAGGAAATACATATGCTGGCGAATTACCATACACATACGACAAGATGCCATCATGCGGTCGGGACCGAGCGCGAGTATATTGAGGCGGCGATCAAGCAGGGATTTAAGATCCTGGGTTTTTCGGATCACACTCCGCAACCATATCCGGAGGGATTTCATTCGGGGATACGTATGAATATGGAGGAATTGCAGGGTTATGTGGATACACTCCGGAAACTCAAGAAAGAGTATGAGTCAAAGATCGAGATCCTGATCGGACTGGAAGTGGAGTATTCCGAGAACTATTTTGAGACCTTGATGCAGGAACTACGTAAGTATCCTTTGGACTATATCATTTTGGGACAGCATTATGTGCCGGATGAAGTGTATGGCTTTTATACCGGTGAGCCGACGAAGAGTGAAGACCGTCTTCGTGCGTATGTTGATACGACGATCGAAGGAATGCGGACCGGTTTATTTACTTATCTGGCACACCCGGACCTGATCAATTTCACGGGTCGCGACGATATTTACGAAGAATATATGGAGCGCTTGATCGATGAAGCAATCGAACTGGATATGCCACTAGAGGTCAACATGTATGGATTTGCTGATGGCAGACAGTATCCGAGCGACCGGTTTTTCAATATGGCGGTAGCCCGTGGCGCGAAACTTGTTATGGGATGCGATGCGCATACTCCGAAACTGATACTGCAGCCGGAAAAGATGCGTGGGCTTCCGAAATTTCTGAAACGTCACGGAATCGAAGTAGGCGACAATATCCTGGAGCTGAGAAAAATATAAAAGAAAGGGCTGTCTCAAAGCTACGAGATGGTCCCTTTCCTTGTGGGCAAAAAACCAGGTGGTATGGTTTAGCCGGACAGATGATGGTGTTTCACTTTTTTGGGGGCACGAGTTCTTTTTTCGCATTAATATCTGATTCGTTTTTTCTGCATACCCCCGGGGGGTATACAGACGATTTTGAAGATGTGAATTCATACCAAATTCAGTTTTTTCGGAAAAAGTATGTATTTTTCTCCGCTCTGCTGTTAAATTGATGGCCTGAAGTAACAGATCCAAGTGCTTTTCGTACGGGATGAAAGCTATATCGGTCTTTCCACTTTCCGATATGTGCCGATATGGGGGAGGGGGTATAGGAAAAA
>JAFZZM010000074.1 GCA_017615755.1 Clostridiales bacterium
CACACTTTTAGACATTTGGCTTATTTGTCTGAATCCGTGTCTAAATCCCCCCTCAATTCAGACACACTTTTAGACACATGACTTGTTAATCCTGCGGCTGAATCGCGCTCCTGCTCATGAACCTTCCATCCTGCCGCTCGAAGCCGTACTTCTCATACAACCCATGCGCATCTTTCGTCAGCAGGATCCCGCGAAGACCCACATACTTTGGTCTCGCCAGAATATAGGAAACCAAAGTCTTTCCCAGCCCATTGCCGCGCTGGCTCTCATCAATAATGACATCCGCCAGATAAAACGTCGTCGCATAGTCCGTGATCACACGCGCAAACCCGACCAGATGCGGCTCGCCATCCACATAGATTCCAAAACAATCCGAATGCCGCATCGACTTCTCGATCTTCTCCGCCGGACGCTGACTCGCCCAGTACGTCGTCTTCAGAAGCCTCACCACATCCTCCGCCTGGATCTGCGACAAGCCTTCCACGATCCGGAACTTCACACCTGCCGACGCCTCGCACGCAAAAGCACTCGCGCCCTCGCTTTCGTCCGCCCCCACGCCTCTCAGCATCTTATAATGCGGAATGCCATCCAATATAAATTCATCTGAAATCTTCTTAAACCCGAACTTGCCATAAAAACCTTCCGCATACGTCTGCGCCTCAAGATAGATCGGCACATCCCCATAGGTTTCCGTCAGCACACGGATGCCTTCCTCCATGACCGCCCGACCATACCCGGCCGAACGCTTCGCCTCCGAAGTCAGCACACGCCCGATCGCGTGATACTTCTCATGCTCCACGCCCTTATCGAGCACACGCAGATACGCCTGTACACCGTCCTCATCCGTGATCCAGACATGTATCGCCTCCTGATCCCGGTCATCCAGCTCCGGAGCCAGACAATGCTGCTCCACCACAAACACATCCACACGAAGCTTCAAGATGCCGTACATTTCCTCCGGCGTCAGATCCTGAAACTTCTTCACATGCAACTCCATATCAAACTACTCCTTCCGGCGCATCCGCCACCGCAAAAAAGGACGCACCCCATCTGCGGCATGCGTCCATTATATCATTTGTGATACTATAAGCGTGTACACCATTCCAAGGAGAAAAAACCATGTCGCATCTTCGCAAAACCATCGCATGCATCTTCGCACTGCTCATGTTAGTTTCAGCTACCTCGTGCAGCACATTTGGCCGCGCCGGCCAGCTGTCCGGCCAGGTGCAGCAAGAACACGAACGCATCGACATTTTTAAAGAGGCTTTTTTCAAAGCACTTGAATCCAAAGACCATGATGCGATGGAGGGTCTTTTCTCTTCCCGCGCCCTCAAAAGAACTGACGACCTGGATGAAAGCATCGACTATGTTTTCGACCTTTGCGGTGGCAAAAAAGTCACCGTCGGCACAAGCAGTTCTTCTTCCACCCAGCACATCGAGAAAAACAAGAACATCTGGGAGCTCCATGCATACTGCTATTTCACTGTCGACAACCAGGAGTACAAAGTCTTCTGGGTCGAATTTATGAAGTTCGACGAGGACAAGCAGATGCTAGGCGTCTACATGATCAATGTCACAGAAAAATCCGATGAAAAAAGCGATCCGTTGTACACCTGCGCAGGCCTCTACACTCCCTCCCGCAGCAAGTATAACGCCGCCATCCTCACCTTAGACAAACTCTACCTCACCGACCACAAAGCCACCGACCAAAAACCGGCCTACAATATCCCCGACGAGAGCACCTGGTCCGACCTTTGGGACCCGAGTGTTTTCGCCACTCTCGCCCAGGAAGACAAAGACGCGTTCGCCAAGTTTTTCGTTGACGAACGCTCCCGCGATATCTACGAAGGCTGGTACGAAATCGAAGACGACGGCACCACCATCTACTACGCCCGGGTCCGCCACGCTCTCAAAAAAGGCGTCCTCGGCATCCGTTACAATTCCGACGGTCTCATCACCGGCATCACCATCGACCTCGAACACACCACACTCAAAGACGTCCCCGAAGGCATCCAAGGCTTCGAAGACACCTAAAGCCTGCCACCGCTATTTCAACTTGTTTTCGTAGTCCTGCAAAGCATGGAAAATTGCATCCACAATAACGGTATCTTCCTCTATTCTATATAGCATAAAATAATCGTGGGCTAAGAAATTCATTCTTCTATAGCCTAGTTTCTTCAATTTGGGCTGCTCGCAAAGTTTCAAACTTCCCGCAACTATTGTAAGACAGCGGACAGTCTCTTCAAAATCATTGAGCACATTTCCTGCAGCACGTGCGCTCATTTTCTCATTAATCAGATAGCTGATAAACCTATCAAGTTCCTCTTCCGCAACCGGAGTGATAAAAACTTTATAGGCCATACTTCGACCTCATATCCGAGATCACTTGATCGGCTAAGCGACTCATTTCCTTTTGGGAACTTGTTCGTGAACGCTCAAGCCGCAATAGAAGTTCCTCTTCTGAAAGAGATTCATACGGATTAGAGGTCACTCTCTTAATTTCAAACGGAAACCCATTCGCCGCAATCGCCTGCGTCAAAAACATTCGAATCGCCGAAGTAGTATCCGTTCCCAACTCCTTAAACAGGATATCAGATTTTTGCTTTAATTCATCATCTACTCGAACTTGTATCGTTGCGGACATGGCTACACCTCCACTCATGCTATTTAATTACATTTTAATGCATTTTGATTGCATTTTCAACGCACTAACATGACATCAGCATTTAGAAATGTATTCACTCTTCCTTCCCACGTCTTCCTCTCAAAAAGCGCTCTCACTGGTCGCCTCTCACGCCGACGCGGAACAGCTTCGTGCCCACTTTTCTCTCCGACAAAAACACGCACACAACAGCCATGCAAACCAGCGTCAGCACCGAGAGCCCCGCCGCAAGCTGCTCCCAGAGCATCCGCGACGGCGCCGACTCCGCAGACAAATCACTCACCGCCTGTGACATCCAGTCGTATCCAGGAAAAGCACTTGCTCCCGCTAACACTTGAAACATCAACAATGTAACATTGTTACACGGATAAAACCTCGAGTAATTCCTCGATATTGTCGATGACAAAGTCCGCACCCGCCGCCTCAAGGTCCGCACGGTCCGAATTGCCATATGTGACTCCGCAAGTCCGAACACCGGCGCTCTTTCCCATAGCGATATCCACCGGCATGTCACCAACGACAATAGCCTGATCCGCACTAAGCGAAAGATCCGAGAGCGTCTTCAGGACCGCATCCGGATGCGGCTTCAACCGGGTCGTGTCCTCCCCGGCCAGAACATAAGGAAACGCTTTCTCCAGATTCCAGGCAGCCAGGAACTCAAACAAGGACTTCTTATTTCTCGCCGTCGCAATCGTTCTCACGATGCCCCTCTCTTCCAAAACAGCAAGCACGTGATCCACTCCCGGGAAACGCTCCGGCGGCATGATCTTCTTCAGTTCATCGAATCGCGCCCGATACGCAACGACCAGTTCATCGAGCAGCGCCTCGTCGTTCAACTCAGGATACAATTTCTCAAAGCCCGCCCGCGCGGTCAACCCGATCGTCGCAGCGCAGGCTTCTTCGTCCTTCACATCCAGACCGAACTTTCTCATCGTATCCTGTTTCGCCACAACGATTGCTTTCTTCGTATCCGCAAGCGTGCCGTCAAAATCGAAAATGACTGCTTTTATCTCCATATCTTTCCTCATTCCATTGCCAGCTTAACAAGTTTCTTCAAGTGGATCTCCACCGAATCAAAACATGGCACCGGACAGTTCTCCGAATTCAGGATCAACGGCAGTTCCGTGCACCCGAGAATGACACCTTCAATGCCGTCCTCGTCACGCATCCGCGTAATGATCCCTACCAGTTCCGCCAGCGTACTTTCCTTCACGATGCCCTGCTCGAGCTCCTCGTAGATCCGCTTCGCCACGAGCTGACGCTCCGTTTCCGTCGGTACCAGAACCACAACACCTGCTTCCTGCAGGTCTTTCTTCATGTAGTCTTTCTCCATCGTGAAGATCGTGCCAAGAAGTCCGACTTTCTTACATCCACGAGAAACGACCTCTTCACAGACCGTCTTTGGAATACTGACAAGCGGCAAACTCGTCCGCTTCTGAATCGCATCAAAAACCACATGCATGGTCACCGCCGTCAGCGCGACTACCTCGGCACCACCCGCAACCAGACACTCTACTTTCTCTTCTAAATAATCCGCAAGAAGATCGTACTGCTCATTGCATACATACTCCCACGCACGACGAAAGTTCACGCTCTCGATTGCAATATCCGGCATGGCCTTTCCGCCCGTGCGCGCATCGATTTCCGTATTCAGATCCTTGTAGTACATCACCGTCGACTCCGGCCCCGTACCACCGACTAAACCAATCTTCTTCATATGAGCTCCTTAAGCAGCAATTTTCAGATATTATTGCATACATACACCCTTTCCGCAAATGAAAAGGCGAGGTCATCAACCTCGCCATCAAAATCACTTGCCCAGAGAGCCATTCCGCGTCCAGCGCTCATTTCTCCACGCAACTCTCCATCACAATCTTCTCCGCCTCATCTGCCGGCAGCGGCCGTCCCCAGATATACCCCTGCACGAAATCGCACCCGATATCACGCAGTGTCTCGAGCTGGTCCGGCTCCTCCACACCTTCTGAAATAACATCGAAGCCCATGATGTGACCGATCGAAATGATCGCCGCGACATACTGTCTCGAAGAATCACTCGTATTCATCGCATCGATGAACGCCTTATCGATCTTCAGGATATCCGCCGGAAGCTTATTGAGATAACTCAGAGAAGAATATCCTGTACCAAAATCATCGATCGCGATCTGGATCCCCATACTCTTCAGCTCATCGATACAACGGAACGCCTTGTCCTCCGAATCGAGCATGATCGACTCCGTGATCTCGATCTCGAGCTTCGACGCCGGCACACCGCTCTCCGCCAGGATCCCGCGGATCTCCTCCACAAAATCACTCTTCATGAGATGCCGCGCCGATGCATTGACACTCAGCATCAGGTCCGCACCCGACTTACGCAGCACCTCGCCGAAGAAACACATCGCCTTCCGGAACACCGTCCCGTCCACACGATCGATCAGGCCCAGTTTCTCCGCCACCGGAATAAATTCACCCGGGCTGATAAACTTTCCGTCCGCATCCTTCATGCGGGCCAAAGCCTCGAAGCCACGCAGTTTATGGTTCATATCAAACTGCGGTTGCAGATTGAAATAGATCAAGTCATTTTCGAGCGCCGCCATAATCTTGTTCTCGATCTCGATCAAGCGCTCCTCACGCAGCATCTCCGGCGCAAATCTCAGCACATGCTCACTGCTGTTCGCCCACTTGATCTCTTTCATGGCCGTATTCGCGTGCGAGATCAAAGTATCGAGCGTCGCGCCATCCGTCGGATACTCCGCATAGCCGAAGCTCGCCGACACGTGCAGGTCGATGCCATCCACTGTCAGATTCTCCTTCAGCGCCTCGACATACTTCGAAATCACACTCCGAAGCTCTTCTTCACTTTGGTATTCACTCAAAACCACGAGATACTCATCACCGGCAATACGCGCCAGATACTGCTTCACCGAAGAATCCCCACTCGTGCCCAGAGCACTCCAGCGCTTTGCCACATCGATCAGTACCTTGTTGCCCGCATCAAAACCAAATGAATCGTTGATGCGCTTGAGATTATTCAGATCAACGGACACCGCCGTAAACGTCTCGCCCGCCTTCACCAGTGCCTGCGTATACTCGATACTCGCAAACCGGTTCGGAAGCCCTGTCAGCACATCGGTATAACTCATGTGCTCCAATCGCTGCAGCACCTTATACCGCGCAATATGCGAAGACGCAAAGAACGTCGTCAGCTCCAGCGTCTCCTTGATGCGCATCGTATCTTCCGTATCGAAATTGATCGCCCAGATAAAACCGAGAAGCTCATCACCCTGACGCAGCGGGAACAAAACCACACTCTTCACGCCCGCCTCCACGAGCGTCGCATACCACGGATAATTAATCTTCGAAATATAGTCCATATCCGCCTGGTCGCGGATAATGATGCAGTCGCCCTGCTCGCCGATCATGTCCTTCCAGGAATTGGCGACCGCATAGAAATTCTTAAACTCCGTCACGCGCTTGATCGAACTGTTCGGCACATAATCCGTCGCCAGAATGGAGTACTCTTCTTCGTCGTTATTAATCAAAAGCACTGTACACCCTTCTGCTTTGCAGGTGATGCGGATCTCGGAGATCACGCTCTCCATCGCCTCTTTCAGGTTCGCCGCTTTGTGCAGTTTAATACAGGTCTTCAGTACATCGCTCGATGTCTTGGAAGTATTAAACGTATCGACCAGCTTATCGACTCCTTGGGCCGGTGTCGACATATAGATACAGTAGCAAAGTTCGCCGTCTTCGTATTCCAGCGGCATCGCGCTGATGTCAAACCACACATCGATATTACTGATGTGCGCACACGTGTGGACTTCCTTCTTCTCGACCGCCGCCTGATAACAGACCTCATCGAAACTCCGGTTCATCGGGAAATAATCGGTATAAAGTGAATTCGGCACAAACGCAGGACGCTCTCCACCGACAGCATCCTGGACACGACGGACCGCCATGTCTGTATATTTCTTGTTACCCGCAACAAGCCGGATCTCGCCATACCCGCCATCCGCGAGTTTTCTCACAGATACGACGCAAGTCGGCGCAAAAAACGAATCCACAAACCCCTGAAAATCCACAGTGTCCCCTTTCCACTCCTATCGCCGATCGCCCCGAAAACCCAGTCCCCGAAGGCGCGCGAAAACAGAATAGCATCAATTCACTGATTCCATTCTAAACATATATCATGTCTATTCATCATCATAATGTAAAAATTTAATGAATTGTTTTTCAGGAAGTTCTCCGACTCAGGCAGAAGCCACGCTTACGCCTCCGCCGCCATCTCCTCGTTCAGCAGATCTTCCGTCGCCGCCATCGCCTGAAGCGTCATCTCCAGAAGTTTGTCCAGCTCCCAGCCCAACTGCTGCGCACCACGCTCGATGACCTCTCTGGAGCACCCGGCGCGAAGCCCTTGCTCTTATACTTTTTCTTCAGCGATTTCAGCTCCATGTCCTTGGTGCTTTTCGAAGGACGCATCAGCGCTGCCGCACCGATCAGCCCGGTCAATTCATCCGCAGCAAAAAGCACTTTTTCCATTTCATGTATCGGTTCGACTTCGATCGTGGTTCCATTTCCCACCGTGATTCCGTAACCATGCGAGCAGACCGCATGAATAATATCCTCACTCACACCACCGGCAGCAAGAAGCTCCGGTGCTTTGAGACAATGCTCATCCGGATAGATTTCAAAATCGATATCATGAAGCAAACCCACGATGCCCCAGTACTCCGCATTCTCCCCGTAACCGAGCTCCTCGGCGTACCATTTCATCACAGCCTCCACCGTCAACGCATGCTGAATGTGAAAAGAGTCTTTGTTATATTTCTTCAAAAGTGTAAATGCTTCATCTCGTGTAATCATCCGGATCGCGCTCCTTGTCCTTATTACCTACTATGTTGATAGGTTTTAAGAATTCTATCACATTCCATCCGATCCTTCAAGAATCCAGAAGCGTTCTCTTACTTCATCGCCGAGATCACATACACGATCGATCCGATCAGGATCACCACTATAATGAAAAGCAGGATCTTCCCGAGTCCATTCCACGCGAACCCACCTTTCACAGGCTCTGGCTGCTTCGGTGGTTCTTCCTTCTTGATCTCGACCTGCTTTTTCAGAAGCCTCTTCTCGAGCACCTCGTGCCGCTTCGCACCACAAGTCGGACAACACGTCTCCGCATCCTCCGTTGCACCGATCCTCTGCATCGTCCCACAGTAATCACACTTCGAAAATCTCTCGATCACCTCACCGGTAACCACCTCTTCAAACTGCTTACCCAGATTACCATTCTCCATCTTGATCTCCCCCTCACCTCTTCAACTCAAAGTCGTCTTCTATCACCAGCTTCATATTACCACTATAGTACGCCATCAAAGCATACTCGATCCTCTCGATGTACCCGATATACACCTTCGGGAACCCCTCGATCGTATATAGATCCGCCGGATCAAAATGGAACATAAAATACTTCAGTATCCTCTGGTAGATCTCCGTGATCTGCCTGGTCAACTCCGGAGTCTTCACCTCCTCACACTCCACCAACGCCACAAGACTATCGTAGAACGCCCAGAATCCTTCTTTATCAAAAGCACTTTTCTCATGGAGATAGTATATGAAACTGTTCCTCTCACACTTGTAGTTGTCCTGTATGATTTGCATTGCCTGATTAACGTCCATCTTCCCATCCTCTTCAAAAATGTAGTGTCGCTTTTCTAATATATTTATAACCGTTATTTCACGCAACAACAAACTCTATCTATGATTTAGGGAGTGCAATTAATTGTTGCATTACTTTTTTCCCTAACGCCGACAATTTCACATGAACAAAAGAACCGATTTCGACCTCTTCCAAGAGTCCTATCTCAACCATCTGGCTCTTAATAACAAGAGCTTGCTGTCTATCTACTGAATACCCAGGCTTGTACGCACTCATTTCATTGACAAATTTGTTGTCATCAACTGTTCCAGAAAGTCTGACCGAAACAAACTTAAACAGTTCTTCCAAACCCACTTCAACCACAACCTGTTGCGCTGGCGGAGCACTGTCGAAAAAACATAACCTCTTTTCTGTAAAACAAAGTTTGACTTTATACTGTGAAAGATCAGGACACTCTACAGTCTTTATCATATTGTTATCCTTTGATACGATTGCTTTCAATTCAGCATTTTCTTTTTCCAGAGCTTTTACTCTTTCTCTTAGAACATTCATTTCACTCTTTTTTTCGTCAGAAGCAAATCCAATATTTCTTACCCAGCCAGGACGATTATACTCTTTTATCGCATTCATTACTGAAATCGCGACAGCACTAATCAATTCATCCGAAGAAGACCACATAGAACACATTCTGTTCTTTTTTACTCGTTCAACAAAGGCTTTTAACTTAGCCCTCGTATCAAGTGATTCAGAAGTTATTACATTATTGAAATCAACATTTTTTACAAACGCAAGTATCGGAATTTTCTTGGATAAGGCATATTCGTATTCCATTTCTGTAAAGCTCTTTTCCGTTTTTTCATTAATTGAGCCGTATCTATCTCCAACTATGAGAACATAGAAGTCACAAAGATCTATAACTCTCATGATAATGTTGAATTGTTCATCATCAGATGCTACAAAAGCCTCCATACCAGCTGGAAAACAATTTGCTTTCCACAAATTCTCTATTATCCCTTGTCGTTCATTCTTCAAATCTATATAAGTTGACGAAATAAAAACTTGATACTTTATTTCCATGGGGTACTCCTTTTGTATACAAAGACAGATTAAATGCGTTTACCCTTCCTGAATATTCAACACTACATTTTAGTATTCAAACTGATTATTGATCACAACTCATCATACTTTGTACTATTCCCTTTCGCCTTCTCCGCCGGATACTTCGCCTCATTCTGATCCATCTTCATGTTAACAATCTCATCTTCGTCGAGATTGAGTTTATCCAGCATGTGTCTGCAGTATACCAACACGTCTGCGAGTTCTTCTTTTACATGCTGGAGATTGTATTCGGTATCGCTCCACTGAAAGCACTCGAGCAGTTCATTTGCTTCGATGGATATTGATTTTGCAAGGTTGGCCGGGGAGTGAAATTTATCCCAGTCTCTATCTTCCTTGAACTTTCTAATTCTTGCTATTGTCTGATCATTCATGTATTCACCTTCTTTGAGTTATATGCATTTATTCTTTCTTTTAGATACCGTTCCAATTCTGGATCTACACAGTAGATATAGCAACCCTTCATGCCGCGTGTCAGAAGTGTTCGGTATGTATTCCGGATAATCTGATCTGCACGTTCCCGTGCTTCTTCAGGGTTTTCCTTATTCAGTTTTTTGATTCCACGCAGTGATTGATCAGTTTGTGCACGTTTAGTAAAGTCGGTTATTACTTTGCCGTCCACGTAGCGGATATCTTCACCGATGATTACTCCGACGTAGTCAAACTCCAAGCCCTGTGAAGTATGTATACATCCTATTTCGTTTACAGAAGTATCGGATACAGCAAAAGGCTCGCCGCCATCCAGATTCCAGCTCATTTCAAAATCGCCGATTTTGATGTCATGGTATGAAGTATTCTTGGCTTGTTGCTTATTCCAGTTCCAACAATACCCCGCGAGAATTCTCGCACGATTTGTCGTGCGGTTCTTTTCGAAGATGATGTCTCTTACTTCACCAGGCGTATCGCAGATTCGAATATCGAAATCAATATCCTCCAAATCAAAATTGGCTGTCTCGCGAATCTGAAGAATGTTATCGACCCACGCCAAGTAACCATTGGAGCCATTGCATCTGAATTGAGAAACGAGTTCCATTTCGTAGATTTCAGAATCTTCTTCACGAGCCCAGCGTTTGATCTGATCCACACTTCCGATATCATCCATCGTCACTCTCTGGTCTTCATCGATGAAGAATACACTGCACAAAGATGCATGAATGATTTCCTTGATCTGGTTTTCACCCTGATTGTGGAACATGCCGGATTTCTCATTTAAACGATGTGCCTCATCAACCAGCAGTGTTCCTGCCATGTTTTCCGGAGCATCACAAAACTGACCAGATCCTTTGAACATATTATCTACGCTGCTTTTTTTGAAAGACCCCTTCAGTTTCTGAAGATATACTTGTCTAGGCGCGCTGTTTTTGGAAACATATTGTACGAGCTGATTCCGTTGTGTTAATTCTGCAAGCAGGTTTACAGCAATTACTGTCTTACCTGTGCCTGGTCCACCTTGGCAAATGATAGTACGTTTGCGACCGTCTTTCTGACAAAGGCCAGACAAGCGCAACACATCTTCGTATACAACTTTTTGTTCATCAATCATGATGAATTCTGAATTACCTTTCAACATCTTCGCAATTGAGTTCTGCAAGCTCTTTGACGGACGTATCTTTCCATTCTCCACATAATAGAGAATCTCCTTATCGTCGCCAGTTACAATACTCTTCTTAATATACTCTCTAAGTTTGTTGTTATCATGCTTTGTGAATGCCGGTGCTTCTTCCAGATACTCCGAATACCACGATTCATCGATAGGATCGTTTTCTTTTCTCACATAATTGTGGAGATAAGCACACGGCCGAATCTGTATTTCCATATCCTGAACCGTTGAATTGTAGTCTTTGATAAGTTGCGCATATGACCATGCCTGATAAGAAGGGTGCACAACACGTCGCAACGCGCCTCCGGTAAAAGTCTCAACCAAAGCATCCACGCCATCAATTGCAGTTAGTTTATCCCACTGTTTCAACTCGATTATTACAACGGAAGGGTGCTTCTCGCCATCATACCCAGATACAATAAAATCAACCCGCTTCGCCGTCTGCGGTATGTTGTACTCGATCGCCACACCAGAATTGCTAGGAATATGCGAATCATTCATAACAATATACATACTGGTAAGTGAGTTTTGAAAAGCTCTATACTCACTCTCCGGGGTTCTTCGTCCCATCTTTTCGAATATCGTTTGACGAACCTCTTCTGCTAACGTACCATCCTCTACGCTCTGTAAAAAGTCAGTTTTTATTCCTGAATATACCAGCATCCTTCAAACCTCGATTACTTAAATGATTATGCAGCCGCACAACACAGACTACACTATAATTATAGTTGAAATTGACGATATTGTTTTCAAACTACACGGATTGCTCGATAATTCATGGAATGTTTACATAAACGAATTATACAGTTATTCCAACTTGTCATCTTGAAAGTATGCCCATCTATAGCCACCGGCCTTCTGTTTTTTTCCCTTGCAAACCGAGTAAATGTTATATATCCCAGTCCTTTTTTGTGCTTCTAGAACTCCGCCATAGATTTCACCAGTGTCCAAATTTATCACCGGTTTTCTCCGCTTGGAACCGCCTATGAAATGGCTACATTGAGGGCAATTTGCTCCATTGATACGTTGCACTACAGTTGTCTGCCAAGCGTGCCTCTTTTCACATTTCCACCATATTTTCTTTGTACTATGCGTAGATATATCCGATGGTATAAGCGTATTCTTCTCTGCATCCCACTCTTTCAAAAAGACTTTTCTTTCATTTTTATCACACCAAGTTTTAAAGTCATTGACACCTGCAATGAATGATCGACCAGCACAATATGGGCAACCGCAGTTCATTTTTACCGATCTGCTGTAAATAACCGCCTGCCATGAAAGCCCACATTTTTTACATCTCCACCACACTTTTTGACTAGAACTCTGTGTTACTTTTTCAGGAGAGGAAACATCAACTCCAACTTTATTTTTCAACCCAGTATTTTTTTCATAATCCCACTCTTCTGCAAGGACAGGATTTGTAGTTTTCAGATCATTATATCCAACCAACACTTTGTGATTTGAGCAATATGGGCATCCATCTCCTCTGAATCTGCATTTTACTGGCACTTGCCATATATGCCCTAGATGGCACTTCCACCATACCTGTCGATCACTTCGCGAAGATATCTCTGATGGAGATATCTCATTGCGTTCATAGTCCCATTCAGATAACAACTCCTCTTTGCCATTCTGAATACATAGCGTTTCAAAATCATTGAAGCCGTGGATAGTTTTGAATCCCGCGCAATAAGGGCAACCATTTCCTCTATTGCGACTACCGATTACAGCCTTCCACTCATGTCCATAATTACATTTCCACCATACAATCTCATTAGAATTAGCAGCGAACATTTCAGGAGACAACTTCCCATTTTTACTGTAATTCCATTCCTTTGGAACTGCCGGATTCTTTGTTGATATACTGTTTTGTTTTTCGACAAGATTAAAATGTTCCCTTATCCTTATTTTGTCTTCATCAAGATTAATCTGGATATCTCGAAATATATTATCACTAGTATGCTGATAAAGTAGACCCATCATCTGCTGAACAGCCCATGCATAATTCTGTCCCATATTATCGGTTTTAAAGATAACTGTATTATCATCAAGTACTTTATTCGTATCAGCTTCCTTAACTCTAATAAGTGTAATCCCAGCTAAGGATATAGCCTTTTCTTTTAACCTATCTTTGTCTATATTCTTATGATAATATACCCCATCGTATTCAATTCCTATATTGTATTCCGGTAAGAATACATCTATCTCTTTTCGGTTGACTTTAGCACGTTGTTCAACTGTCGTTATTTTTGAAAGATAGTACGCTATTCCTTGTTCAGGAAGTGAAGTGCCTTTAGCAACACAATAAGGACATCCGTGTTCTTGGACACGGCTATCAACATATGCATTCCAACTATGGCCATATTTGCATTTCCACCATACCTTTTTATGTGCTCCCGCAATCAAATCCGTTGGAAAAAGAATGTTTTTACTATAATCCCATTCTTCAGCAAGTGTTGGGTATACTGTAGCGAAATCATTATATCCTCTTAACACTTTACGGTTTGAACAATATGGGCATTTTCTGCCATTTCGTCTGTTGCAAACTTTTGCTTGCCATTCGTGGCCTTCAGAACACTTCCACCAAACTGTTCTATTCGATTTTTCACATATCATCGACGGAAGCAAATCTTTGTTCTTTTCGTAATTCCATTCCTCTGCAATTTCCGGAGCCATTGTCAGCAAATCATTCTCCCCTGGAATAACTCTTTGCCCTGCGCAAAAGGGACATCCATTACCATTTTGACGACTTTTTATCTCGGCCATCCATTCATGACCTTCAGAACACTTCCACCAGACATTTTTATGAGACCCCGATGTTACCGAATTAGGAGATATACTGTTTTTCTCCCAGTTCCACTGGTCGGCTAGGGTGGGATTTGTTGTAGATAAGTCATTGAATCCTGGTTGTACTTTTTTCCCTGAACAGACTGGACATCCACCCCCATTAACACGGTCCCTTACGGTCGCCGTCCACTCATGGGTATTAGCACATCTCCACCAAACTTTAGTATGCGAACCGCAGATTACCATATTGGGTAACAAGCCACTGTTCTTCTCGTAATTCCAATCTTTGGCAACACTTGGAGCAACAGTTACCAAATCGTTAAACCCCTCAAGAAGCCTTCGGTTCGAACAAAAGGGGCACTTTTGTCCATGATTCCTATTTGATATTTTTGCTTGCCAACTGTGGCCACATTTGCCTATCCACCATACTTTTAATCCCGAACCAAACGTAACATCCGAAGGAGTAATCGGTGCGTTTTTACTATAATCCCATTCAGATGCAAGATCTGGGGACACTGTTGCTAAATCATTTACACTTCTTCGCACAGTACTCATAATCTTTCTTCCTTACTCATCACCAATACAATGTGTAATAAGCTCTTTCTTGTTTCTCGTTATCAGGATTTCGGAGTCCCTGATAGCTAAAGATAGAACCGTATCTCTTCTTTACCTATGCTCTCTCAGCCACTGTACGATATCGTCGCTCTCATAGAGTGCTTTTCCATCGATAAAAAGGCAGGGGACCTGATCGATCCCGCCTACTCGAAGCAGCACCTGGTAATACTCATTGTTTTCGCGAATGTCTCAATATTCAACGTCTGTTCTTCCTTGATCTTCGATTTCACGGAACACTTTCTGGCAATAGGGGCAGCTGTCAAATTTGTAAAGTTTCAGATCCATAGTATAAACCTCACAACATACTCATTGTCAATTCAATTGCCTCATTATTAACAAAAATGATGCAATTGAAGCCAAAATGAGGCAATTAAACTACGCGAACAAACCTCTCTCCTTCACCCATAATTAATTCTCCGCCAGCGGGATCGGCACAAGTTCCCAACAAGTGATCAAGTTACATCAGGAATAGAAAAGCCAGACTCTTTCGGGCCTGGCTTTTCCATAAGTATAGCTATACTTTCTTTGTTTTATGTTGAACGATGCACTATCTTGAAAATATCGTTCAAGTAAAATGTCAGATTACTTATTCTCCTGCGTTTGTTTTTTTCCGATGCACACTGCTTATCACCCAGGCAAGAATGGCGCTGTAGAGGAAGGCGACGATCAGTCCGTACCAGAAGCTCGGCAGATTCAGCTCCTGATGCTTGATCAGGACCTGCATGATATATAGGATGATCGGTGTCCCGATCTCGAGGAGGATCGTCATTCCGATACAGATTGGGCGGAACAGTTTAAACCAGTTCGTTTCTGTCTTAAGGCTTTCAAAGTACTCTTTCATAGTCATTTCCTTCTTTTCCGAAGCTCTTCTTCCGGCTTCATGATTCCATCTTAATGTCTAAAAGTAAAAACATCGTCAACCGGAAACAAAGAAAGAATAAAGAGGCTGCTAGTGCTTTTCATTATTTTTCAGGACAAGATTTTTGCGGCGTGATGCTCATCCTTGTATCTTCTCGATCCATTCGCCGACGGTGCGGGTGAGGCGCATTCTCTGGCCGACGAAGCTGTGGTTCGTCTTGATCGAGGTGTATTCGACGGGGGCGCCGGCTTCCTGGAGTTTTTCGGCGAGGGGGCGCAGCATCTTGTCGGGTGGGGCGATGGTGTCCATAGTCGCTTCCACGAGAAGGACATTGTGCTTGGTCAGTTCCTCGTACTGATTCAGGATACTCAGTTCCTGCTGGTTGGTCAGTGCATTTTCGTAGACATCGCTGGCCGAAGTCATCTTCAGGCACTGCCCTTCTGTTTCGATCATGAGGAACAGATCTTTTTCCATTCTATAGCGAAAAGCGGCGCCGATGTCGTAGGCCGCCAAAGCCGCGACGCCCTTGATGAACGGCAGTGCTTTTGCAGCGTTAAGAACAGACTGACCGCCCATGCTGTGACCGACGAGGAAGATGTTTTCGGTGTCGATGTCATACTGCTCGGCGATGGCGGGATTGTGGGCCCACTTGGCGATCGCGGTCAGGTCGTCCTTGAGGTTGGTGAAGAGATAGTAGCCTTCGCTGCCCCAGGCGCCGCGGTGGTTCATGTGAATAACCACACAGCCCATGCGCATCAGGGCGAGCTCGAGGTCGTTGTTGGTGGTGTATCCCGGGAAGCCGTGCGACATGATGATCGTGGGATAGGGGCCCGGGATGCGTTTGTCAGGAGTGAGCAGATAGCCGTAGATGTGGCAGCCGCCGCTGACGATATTCAGTTCGAATATCTCGGGGACAGTTTCTTGCTCGTCGATTTCAAATTCAACGAATGCATTTGCGGCTTTCATGGTGGCTCCTCCTTTCGTTTTTTCATGAACTTATGCTAACACGGGCGGGGCGTTCTGAAAAATACCGGGATTTTATTGAGCGTTATAAGCGGGAGTTATCACGAGGGTGTTTATTACTTCTTGGTGACAGGCGAAGGTTTGGTGTTGACACGATAGGTCTAGCGTGATAGACTTGCAATAGGTCTAACGCGATAGACCCGTATTTCGTTTTGCATGACGTTGCCTGTGCGCAAGGTGACGGGATGCATACTCCCCGGCCGGGAACGGAATACTTTTCAAGAAAGAATAGAAAAAGAAACTAAAGTAAGATATGTGCTTTTCAGGAGAAACTATGGAAGATTTAATCTTGTTCGACAGCGAATACAAATTGATGGAGATCGTCTGGGAGAAAGAGCCTGTGCGGTCCGGTGACATCGTGAAGATCTGTGCCGAGAAGTTTTCCTGGAAAAAATCGACGACCTACACCGTGCTTAAGAAACTCGGCGAGAAGGGCGTGCTGAGGAATGAGGATTCCATCGTGACGTCTTTGATCGCAAAAGAGCAGGTGCAGGAGACGCAGAGCGAGCAGATGGTCAATAAAAGCTTCGGCGGATCGCTTCCTGCTTTCGTAAGTGCTTTTTTGAAGAAAGGCAACATCACTAAGGAAGAAGCCGCGGAGCTGATCGACATGATCGGCAAACATATCGAGGAGTAACCTATGGATGGATTATTGCAAAAGCTTCTCGAGATGACGTTTTACGGAAGCATCGCCATCGTGCTGGTGCTTATATGCCGTTTGCTGTTCCGTAAGGTTTCGAAGAAGGTCACCTGTATTTTCTGGATCGTTGTTGCAGTGCGTCTTCTCTGCCCTGTGAATTTCAGCATGGGCGTGAGCGCGGGGGATCTGATCCCGGGGATTTCCGGGGTTGTGTCTTCTGTGGCAAGCGAGGCTGATGCTGGCGCAGCGGCGGAGGCGGCGGTTGTGAATAACGACGCGCCGGCGTCAAACGTTGTCCCTGTGACTTCGGTTCCCGATAGAGTATTGGCCGGGATTGCAATTGCCAAGTTTGCCGAGGCGGATCTCAGTGAAGAGCCCAACGCGGCCATCAGTGTGGGCGCGAACGTGGGCGGAGACGCAGACACTGTGGAAGGAATTCCGGTGGTGGCAAGTACGCAGAGCGAGACCCGTGGTCCTCTCCTCTCCTCTTCTACTCTGGCGTTCCTTATCTGGGCGGGTGTAGCGATGCTGCTGTTCGCAGTGCTTTTGCACCAGAATGGAATAACGAGAAAGATTTTAAAAGAAGGAATCGAAAGAGGAAGGATTTACAGATCCAAATCCAACGGTGTCCATCCTCCTATGAAGAACCTCGTTCTCATTTCCGAGAAAGTCAGAACGCCGTTTGTTGCGGGCATCCTGTCCCCTGTTATCGTGCTGCCTTCGGTCGTCGATGCAAGTGAAAGAGAGTATCTCCTCTGCCATGAAAAAGTGCATATCAAGAACAAAGACAATCTGACGAGAGCCCTTGGACTCTTTATTGTATGCATACACTGGTTCAATCCACTCGTATGGGTCGCGTACAAGTGCTTTTGCAGCGATATCGAAATGCGCGTGGATGAAGAGGTCATCGACCGGATCGGTGCGTCGATCAAGAAGGATTATTGCCTGTCGATCGTAAATCACGCGATGAGCGGTGCGAGATATAAAGTGTCCGGCGCCTCGTTTGCTAAGAGAACTCTTAGCGGAATGGAGGTTAAAATGCGAATCAAGAATTTAATCCGATATAAGAAAGACTCGAAACTCGTGGCGGTCCTGGTGTCCGTGATCGCGGTCGGTGGAACCATGGTCCTGTCTTCCTGTGCGCATGCAAATGCGGCGGCGGGCAAGAGCGATGAGAGTACGACTTTGCAAGAGACAAGTGCTTCGAGTGAAGTTACGGAAACGACGACGGCGGCAAGTGAGACGACAGCCGAAACGAGTGAGACAACTGCAGCAGAATCAACTGATGCGGACGAAACGTTCTACATCCAATACGATGAAACCATCGATCCATCGGCTTTGAATATTATTTTTAATGGTGTTCATGTTGAGGCAAAAATTATAAGTAAAGAAAATATCTATTATAAAGATCTCGACAATGATGGAGAGGATGAGTTGATCAGCAATTTCCAGTATAGTGCAGATGGTGCAAGACGTGTTTACATTTATAGAACCAATAACGACTCGGTGGAAATCGGCTACTTTAATACAAATTTGTGTAATGCGGAACACTACGAAGAATACGATCCTGAAAAGGGCTTGATCATACACCACAAATGGGCGGACGACTCCGACACCGTTTTGACTTTGGACGATTTCGAATTCGTGACTTATGTTCCTGGGGAGGATTTCCCGGGGTGAGGTTAACGTGGCTGTTATTGTATCGCTTTAGCCTACGAAATTAATGCAGATGCCGATATACTTTCCGTCTTTGATGTAGTAATGGATCTCAAGGGCGTGATAGTCCTCGTCATCGATGTCGATAGAATAGCAGCCACAATCTCCACTATCATACAAACGGTTATTGCTCTCGGAGTACTTATCATCGTACGGAGCTAAGGGTTTAAACTCAGCGATCACATCCGATTCCGCCATAAACTCATCCAGCTCCTTCTTCTGTTTCAAAAGCTTATCGTAATCCTCCTCGCTGAAAGAATGTCCTTTTTCCTCTTCCCAAGCCTTGATAAATGCTTTATGGTTCTTCGTGATATAGTCCAGGTCTTTGCCTTTGCCAATATCCTCTACGACATCACGCATCTCCACAAATGAGATTCCCTGCTTGGAAAGATCCGGCATCGCGGACAAAACGACCCATGCATCCCAGTCCATCCAGTCCTCGATCTCTTTATAATCTTTGCCTTTGTTTATGGTATCGATGATCTTGGTGACCAGTTCTTCTACGGACTTGGCTCCGGTAGATTTCTTTGTTTTCTTACATCCTGCAATTGAAAACAGCATCACGGCTGTCATAAGAAGTGCAAGTATTCTCTTTCCTGTACGCATGTTTAGATCTCCCCTAATACTGTATTATGCTTTCTACATCGCGGCCGCCATAAAATACTCTAACGATTGTAACTTTCTGATGCTCATCACTTACAAGATAATAGACAACATAGTTATCTATCGGAAGTTTTCTCATATTCATGGACGCCCATGGTTCCCATTCTACGGCTGTATGTTTCTTGGGAAATGTTCCGAGATTCCTGATTGCTGCCCGGATGCGATTGACTTGATTCTTTGCAACAGCAGGCTCTACAAGCTCAAGCGCGATATACCTGTAGATTGCACGAAGATCATCTTTCGCAATCGGTGCATACACAACTTTGTATTCTTTTTTCATATGCCAAACTCTCTAGCCAATTCTGCATCCACTTCATCAGCCGTGTATGCTTTTCCACTCTTAAGTGATTCAATTCCTTTCAAGAGTTCAACATCCAATTTCTCGCGAGACATACCGCCTATAGCTGTAGGCTTGGAATCAGGAAGGCGAAGATCAAACGGCATACCTTTTTGAAGCACGATTTGACTATACAACATCTGAATCGCACTAGAAGGAGTTATGCCAAGTTGAGCCAAAATACTCTCCGCGCTGTCCTTAAGACCGGTGTCTATACGCGCATAAACTGCAGAAGTATTTGCCATTTCAATCACCATCCTTTCACCTATAGTATACTTGCGTTCGCTTGCAAACGCAAGCACTCTTTAGAGGTTCGTCACCTCCTCACAGTCCTTTTCGTAGCGCATCGCGCACCGCGGCCTTGATGACTTCGCTGGATACCGTGGCGCCGGAGACGGCATCGACTTCGGCGGTGTTGTTCTTCTCCATCTCCTCGATCATGGCTTCGGCAGGTTTGCCCCTGCCGTTATCATGCTTGAGGAGTTCGACGTCGGCAATCTCACCATTGGAAACGGTGACCTGCACTTTGACCTTCACGAGGACGGCTTCGTACTCTCCTTCGTAGACACCGTCGGCGACCTGCGAGACGTCGACGGGAGTCTTGTCGATCTTGTCCAGCTGTTTTTTCATGCGAAGGAGCATAATGCCGACAAAACTTATCAGGAGCACCACGATTGCAAGGATGATGCCCAGGATCGTCTTTTTCTTTTTGCTTGTCATTGTGGTTTATCCCTCAACAAACGCAACGATCGGGTCAAGGAATTTTGGGTCGGAGATGTCGTAGTCCTGTGCGACCATCTTGGCCATCAGCTTCTGGTCCTCGGTCTGGTTTTTCCGCTTGGCGAGCATGGAAGCAAAAGCCTTCATGGCCATTCTGGACGGCGCGCTCATCTTGGCATAGCAGAGGCCGCCCTGGCAATAAAATGTCTTCGCGAATTTCTTCTGCTCATCGTTGAAAACTTTGTCCATACAAGGACCAACATCCGGTGCATCGATCGGGCTGGCGCCGACGCAGAAGCAGCCGAGTTTCTTACCCTTCCAGTTGTCGACTCTCTTCGTGAACCAGCTTGCGCCGGAGACTTTTCCGGCCATGGCCCATCCGCCGTAGATGATGGCGTCTGCACCATCGAAATAGTCCTTTGGTTTCTTCTTTGCTTCCTTCAAGGTGAGGACTTCTCCTTTCAGTCTCTCGCCCAGAAGCTTCGCGTATTTTTCTGTAAATCCTGTCTGTGATGTGTAAACAATGATCGTCTTCATGTCAGTTCTCCAGTTGCTGTATTTCCTTTACGTTTTTCTCCATCTTACCGATTACGCCAATGGCAGTTTCGAATTCGGCGTCCGAAATGCCTTCAAAAAGTTTGCCCATCAGGCGCATGCTTTCGGCATCGTTGCTTTGGCAGAACTTCAGGCCCTGCTTGCTGATGCGGATGCGCTGCTTACGCTTGTCCTTTTCGTCCGGGAAGACTTCTACGAAACCTTTCTTTTCTAGTTTCAGAAGAATCTGCTTCACGTTCTGGTGGGAGCTGCCCATGACCTCTGAAAGTTCGTTGATCGTCGGCGGCTCGCTGAACACGCTGAGGCAGATGATCGCGAAGAACTGCTTCCAGGTGATTTCCTTGAAGAAGCCGTCTGCGACTGCCTGAAACCGGTTATCAAATGCGCTCAAGATGCCGAGGAGGAATTGTCCCGGGGGCATCTGCGAAAAGGTGACGTATTTACTAGCCGAGATATTGTTGTAATCCATAAGAATTCCCTTTCTGCTTCATGTGCATGTCAGGTTTCGATTTGGCGCGCCTCGCCTGTTATGTAACATGTTACCTTATTATGTAACGTATTACATAATTTGTCAACAGAAAATTTTTCTCTTCTTTCGGACAGATGTCTGAAAGTGTGTCTGAATCAAGGTGCAATTCAGACGCAGATTCAGACAAATAGCCCAAATGTCTAAAAGTGTGTCTGAATCGAAGTGCAATTCAGACACGGATTCAGACAAATAGCCCAAATGTCTAAAAGTGTGTCTGAATCGAAGTGCAATTCAGACTCGGATTCAGACATCTGCGACGTTTGGTCAGAAAGCGGGTCAGATGGAGGGGGCATTTCTGACCAGGTATTAGACTTTTGCCCCAAAAGTCAGAAAGTGGGTCAGATTGACGGGGCATTTCTGACCAGGTGTTAGACCATCAAGAGTGGCAAAGCGCCTTTACTTTAGGTATGCATACAAGGTGCGTTCTCTAGTATCTTCTTCTCGCACGCCACAAACGCACTTGAGCATTTACTTTCTTCAATACCCGCTTGGTTTTATTGCACTGATTCGCTTGATTGCAGTCAATACTGCCGTAGGCACCGCAGTGCGGCTTCGGTATTGACTGCTAAAGCGAATCAGTATTCTTATAGACAAGCGGGTATTGAAAAAGTCAGATAGAGTTTTTTCTGACCAGGTGTTATACCCCAAGGGTGCGAGATGGTTTGACTGGTGCAGTCATTTCTCAGCCGGTGATCGTGATTTTGAACGGCAGGATCTCGTAGATGCTTTCGTGGCCTCTGTAGCCGATGAGGAGGATGAACTCGGCGGTGGCGGTCGTGCCGTCGGCGGAGCGGGTCTCCTGGATTTTCAAGAGGGAGACGGGTTGATCCGTGTCGTCAGTATTGGGAAGACCGAGAAGTTCTTCCTGGTTGATTTCACCGATCTTGCCGGCCTGCCCCTCTAGATTCCAGAATTGCAGTTTCATCGGAGTGTCATACAGGCCGATGACGCTGCCGTTGATTTCAAGGAAGTCTTTGCCCGGAGCAGATCCTCCATAGATATATTTCTCGGATGTTAATTCGTGATTCCGCACGGCAACCGTGTCGCCCCTTCCCTGTATAATGACATAGTTTTCGGTGGCAAAAAACTGACCGAATCTTAGGAAGAAAGCCACGCCGTTCGGATCGACCTGCATGGAGGAAAAGAACGGCACGCCGCCGCTTCGCTTGTCGCCGAACATCATCTGATGGACGTCTTCGGCATTTGAAAAATCGCGCAAAAGAACCAGGCTCTGATCCGGGGCGGCGGAGGCACCGTCAAGAAGCGCGACGATCGTCTGAGTGTAGTTTATCGTATCGTGTTCCCAAACGAGAATACCTTTTTTCAGGTTTCCGTAGCTTTCGAAGAAGACACCATCTACCGGCTCTTCTTCCACCATGTACCCTTCTTCGGGGAGGGTGATCGTGCGGACGTGTTCCAACTTATCCTCGCCGATGCGATAGATGTTGAGCTGGTCTTTGTCATCGTGCGGATCGAGGGTGTAAAGAAAGTTCTTCGAAGCCGCGGCGTAGGCAGCGGCGTCCGGGTAGCAGTTCTTTTTGCTGCCGCTCGCAAAGATACGTTCATCAAACGAGAGCTGCCTGGTCTCGATCTTGAATGTTCCGACCCAGCCGACTTTGTCTTCGATTCTAATCATCTCTTTTTCCCACGGGTACGGCGGATCGGTCAGGCCCGGATCCGGGAGCGTGAAGCGGATGCTAGAAATGATTTTTTCTATGTAAAGCGCTTGGTCGCCGCAGAATATGGTGATGCTCATACCTGACTTTTCATCCCGGCAGAAATATGTCGGCTGTGTCGCACCTTCTGAAATGAGAGCGATAAACGGAAGTCCGCCGATTTCTGTTGTCGGAAGTTCTCCGGAAGAATAGGCCTTCAGGTCCACTTTGTCGATCATGTTGTGACGGAACTCCTCGGCGGGTTCTTTTCGAACCCATATCCAGAAAACGCCATTGTTTGTTTCATCGATAAAATCTAACGTGCAGCTTTCTTCAGTGTCTCTCGTACCCTGGGAAGTCAGACTGTAGTTGCCCGGGACGTCCACAGTAAAATAACGAGTCGTATATGATTTCTTTCCACCGGAATTGCAGGCCGTCATGGCGAGGACCAGTGCGGCGATAAGGAGCACCGCGAGAAGATTCGTTATTTTGTGCGTACCCGTTTTCATATAACACCTCTTTTTCCTCAGCCAGTGATCGTGATCCTAAACGGCAGGGTCTCGGCGATGCCGTCTTCATCAGTATAACCGATGAGGAGGATAAACTCAGCAGATTCGGCAGAGCCGTCTGCGGCCGGGTGCTTCTCGACCAGAGCGAGGGAGATCGGCTGTTCATCGCTTTCGCGATTCGAGAGGGGGAGTCCGAGAAGCTCGTCCTGAGCTACGTTTCCGAGGAGGGTGCCGTGTTCGTCCCACATGACAAGGCGCGCCGGGTAATTGAACAGTCCGACGATGCAGCCGTTCACTTCGAAGAAATTGTATGCGTAACTGTATCCGCCGGCAAGTTTCATCAGGAAATTGCCTTCGTGATCGAACACGTAGACCTGGTTGTCCTTGATCGTCTGTGTGATGACGTAGTGCTCGGTTGCGTATACCATTCCGTCAAAAACACTTGCCGTCGTGGGCGCCTGTAGTTCAAATGCTTCTTTCGTGGTGCAGTAGTGCGAGCCGTCGCGGCCATCTTCGAATCCCAGCCGGATGAGCAGCCCCGCCGTCGGATCCGTGCCCAGAACAAGTTTCTGGTCGTAAGATACGGCGACGCCGTACATAAGGGGGATGATCGTCGTCTTTCCGCTTGCTGCGTCTTTCTCCATCAGAAGTATTCCATCTTTAAAAGCACCCATACTTTCGTAGGACACGCTGTCTACGATCGGGCGCGTATTAATATCGCTGTCCTCGGGCAGGTCGAGCGTATCGACGAACTCCAGAACGTCGTTTTTGATTTTGTAGATTGAAAGCAGATAGGGGTCAGAGCCCATATTTACGGTGTACAGGTAATTCTGTGAGGCCGCGCCGTGGTAGGCGGCGTTGTCGGCCGACCCGTTGCAGAAGATCCGCTCTGAAAATTCCATCTGGTGCGTCTCGATCTTGAAGCGTCCGATCTGATTCGCTTTATCTTCGATCTGCCGCATCGGCGTTTCCCATGAATACAATGGGTCTGTCTGACCCAGGTCAGGGAGCGTGAAGTTGATGTTCTTAAGGATCTCATCTGCAAAAAGACCTTCTCTTGAATGGGCAATGGTAATGCTCGTGCCTGATTTTTCATCACGGCAGAGGTAGTAATTGTCTTTTGAGGGCAATGTGCTTCCCTCGACAAACGGCAGACCGCCGATCATGGTGGTGGGGAGCTCGCCTTGGGAGTATTTCTGAAGATCCACCCTCCATCTTTCACGATAACGGAACTCCGAGGCGGGTTCTTTTTGCACGGTGATCTTGAAAAACATGGTCCGGTTGGTCTCGTAGGTCGTCGAATCCTTGAAATACATTTCGCAGATGGACTCGCCGTCTTTCTTGTCTTCGTTGAGGACATAGTTGCCCGGGACGGTCATGTTGAAATAGCGGGTCGTGTACTTCCGATTTTTGGCGCCGGAACTGCAGGCCGTCATGCCGAGGGCGATGGCTGCAACCATGGTGGCAGTCAGGAGCGCCGCGAGAAGATTCGAATTTTTGTGTGCTCTCTTTTTCATGAAAAACCCTCCGACCTTATGTTCATGATACATGGTTTCTGTGTATTAAACAAAGGTGGAGGGGATTCGTTACCGATTCGTAGTGATCCCTATTCGTTCTTCCTTCCCGTCAGAAGAAACAAAGATTATTTTTTCAGGATCGTTATCCATACTTCTCCCAGAAACAAGCAAATATCCGCCATTTTCTACGTCATATCGAAAAATAAATAAGCCACTTCCGATGTCTTCGCCTTCATAAAGAGCAAAATCGTTCCAAGTAATCGAGTCTTGATTTTTTATCTTATTAATCTCCTCAATAGATATTTTTTTCGATTTCAGAATCTGCGATTCAGTCCCTTCTGAGACAGACGATGTATTCAGAATAGTTGAACAGCTAGGGAATATACAAATAATTGATAAAAATATTGGAAGTAGCAATAACCGTTTCTTCACATTGTTTACCTCAGCTTCTTGTTACCATGAAATATCCGCAGAATTGCGAGTAATTTACGAAAGAATAATCTCTATCAATTTCGTTATATCATAAACAAATCGCAATCTCAAATCTTTTCTGTTTCACTTCAACCATCCTTACCCCTTGTCACTCGCTGATCAGTTCCCGAACCTCGACTTTCTTTACCTTGCGCGACATCAGGTACGCGAAGAGGAAGAAGCTGACGCAGATGAAGGTCGCGGGGAGAACGTAGATGAGGACGCCGGTATCGCTGACGAAGTCGGAGATGTGCACGGCGCTGAGGATCATGCGGATCATGGGCTTGGCGAAGAAGATCGCGAGGATGCTTCCGATGTCCGCGCCGATGCCGGCGACGAGTGCGAAGCGCAGGGCGAACTGCACGCGCAGGTTCGTCGACGTGAACCCGAAGGCTTTGTAGATGCCGATGTCCTTGCGTTCTTTGATGAACGCGCGCTTGCAGACCATGCTGACGACCACGATGACGAAGATGAGCACGATCACATAGAGCGCGTAGGCGAGGGCGTCCATGACAACGGAGATCACCTTTTTGAGGATGCTCATGGTGCGGCTCTCCTCGTATTCTTTCACGCGGATGGCGTCGGGGTATTTCGCCTCGAGGGCCGCGCGGACCGCGTCGATCTTCCCTTCCTCAGATACCTTGACGAGAGCACTTCCGACGGAGTCGTATCCGAGCCCGAGCATGCCTTCGTCGGTGACGACGGCGAGCTGGCCGAAGTTCATGGCGCTTTCGAAATAGCCCGTGATTACAAACTCTTCAGTGTGGTCAACGTTGGTAACAGAGATGGTGTCGCCGATTTTTTTGCCGAAAGAATCGGAAAGCCCAACGCCGATCATGATCTCATTGGCATAGATTGGGGCGCGGCCGTTTGTCGGCTTATTGATCGGGTCGCTGGTGTGGTAGGAATAAACGGATATCAGATCGCCTTCCACTTCCATACGGCGGCCACTCTCGGTGGTGAGTTCCGCGCCGGGGTCGACGGAACGGATGGTGTTTTCGTATTCTTCGATGTTGTTGATCGTGAGGCCGCCATAGTTAACCAGCACGAGGTCACCTTTCATGCTCGAAAAGAGCGCGTCGGTCGAGAGTCCTTTACTCAAGATGGAGATGGTGATCACGAAGAAAACGACCATCGTGACGATGAGGCCGGTACCGATGTAACTGCCCACGGACGAAAGGATCTGGCGCAGCGCGATGAAGAACGACAGTGGCTTTTTGCGGATCTTCGTCTTCACATGGCTGTCGAAAAAGACCTCTTCTTTTCCTCCGGAGATCGCCACGACCGGTGAGATGCGGCTGACTCTTCTTGTCGCAAGAAGGATAAACCCGATACAGATCACAATCACGCTGAGGCACACCAGAGCGCATTTGCCGAAGGACACGCCGGTCTCGGAAACGATGCCCGAGATGTTGGTCCAAAGGCCAATCAGATAGTGCAGGGCCGGGATTGAGATGATCAGGCCGAGGATCGAGCCGATCACGAGGGCGAGCACGTACTGGAGAACGAACACCATGCGGATGTCGCGGCTTGTAAAGCCCTGGGATTTCAGGATACCGAGTTCCTGGTACTCCATGTCGATGGAGGAACGGATGTTGTTATGCATCGAGATCAGGATCACGAGAAGAAGCATGATCACCGACACGAAAACGATCTTCGTGCCATTGGACGAATACATCTGGATTGCATCGGCCAGGTACTGCTTCGTGGTGGCGGCATTGGACGCGCGGATGATGTCACAGCCGGCGTTCAGTTCCGTGCGGATATCCTCCGCCGTCGCGCCGTCTTTGGCATAGACTTCAATGATATCTTCGAGTACGATGAAGCGTGCCTCCGCATCCTGTCGGTCAGTCTTCTCGGTCTTCAGACGCTCAAAATCGGAAGGCGCGATCATGCAGCGGTTGTCGAGGATCGTCATGCCGCCGAGAAGATAGTCTTCGAAAAAGCCCTTGACCGTGAATTCTTCGTCCCAGCCGTCGTGGGTGTGGATCGTGATCTTCGATCCGATCTTGAACTCGTCGTACAGATGGAGCTTGTACGAAAGAAGGATCTCCCCCGGATTAAGGACCACCGAATTATCGAAACGAGTGCTTTTGCCGTCGAAAATGTTGTAACGGTCGCTCTGTGGCAGCAGAAAAAGCACTGTCTCCGAGCTTTCGCCGTCGATGCGGATGGTGTCTTTGGGGATGAGCATCTCGGTCGTCTGGTAGCTTTCGGCGGACGGGGCCTGGTCGAGGCAGGTCGTCATTTCGTCGGTCAGGGCTTCTTCGTTGATGAAGATGATGTAGTCGCCGACGTTGCCCTCTTCGAAGCGCTGCTTCTGGGCTTTGTCGAGCTGGTCGTTGTTGCTGATCGTGCCGGAGAAGGAAAAGGTCAGAAGTGCCATCAGGAGGATCACACCTTTGAAGCTGCCTTTGCCGTGGCGGAGATTGGCCTTGAGAAGTTTGAGGATACTGCGCATGGTCGGGCCTCCTTACCAGGACAGCGAGGTCAGCCAGGCGTTGACCTGCGTCTCGCGGCTCTTCTCTTCTTCCTTGGTGTAAGGAGAAAGCTCGAGGTCCGAGATGATCTTTCCGTCTTCGATGTAGAGGATGCGGCTCGCGCGGCAGGCGGCGCGGGCGTCGTGGGTAACCATGAGGATGCTCTGGCCGTTGCGGTTGAGGTCCGTCAAAAGGTCCAGCACTTCGGTCGTGTTTTTCTTATTGAGGGCGCCTGTCGGTTCGTCGGCGAAGAGGAGCTTCGGTTCGTGGATCACGGCGCGGGCGATAGCGCAACGCTGCATCTCACCGCCCGAACACTGGGACGGCAGGTGCGTCTTGATGTGGTCGATGCCCATTTTCTTCAGGAGCATCTCCGCGCGGTCGTCGATCTCTTTGGCTGATTTTTCTTTATTGAGGTAACCCGGCACCGTGATGTTTTCGAGTAGCGAAAGGTTGCTGACCAGGTGCATCTGCTGGAAGATAAAACCAAAGTCCTTCGATCGCAGGCCCGCGAGTTTCTTCTCGTTCATCTTCACGATATCTTCGTTTCTGTAGAGGACCTGTCCCGCGGTCGCGCGGTCCATGCCGGAAAGTGCGTAAAGCGTAGTGGATTTTCCAGAGCCCGACGCGCCCATGATGACGGTAAAATCGCCTTCGTAGATGTCCACGTCCATCCCGGTCAGAATGTGCGCCTGCCCACCGTTGTGGGCAAAACTCTTACAAAGTCCTCGTGCTGAAAGAATTGTGTTTTTCATAGTGACTCTCCTAATAATCGCATCTTATGGTTTCAGTATAGAGGTCCAACCATTAAGAAAGACTTAAGAGAATCATTTTTTCTCGCCCGCGCGAGTGCCTGCTACTTGGCGGGGTCAGTCTGCGCGATCGGAAGTTCGATGCGGACTTCGAGGCCGGTTGCGTCAAGGCTCGCGGCTGTGTCTGCTTTGGCAGTGTCGTCTTCTTTTGCGCGCCCGAGATTTCGCAGGCTCACGGTTCCGCCGGATTGCTCGACGATGTATTTCACGATGAAAAGCCCGAGGCCCGCGCCGCTCTCCGAGGCGGAAGTGGTTTTGCCACGGTAGAATTTGCCGAAGACGAAAGGCATGTCTTCGTCGGGGATGCCTTTGCCGAAGTCGCGCACGAGGATGACCGCGTCGCCAGCCTCGCGGGCAAGTGAGACAGCAATCTTGGACTTGGCGTATTTTCGCGCGTTGGTGATCAGGTTCTCCATGACCTGCGCGATGCGGCTCTTGTCGAGGTCGACGTCGATGTCGTAAAGGGGCTTTTCGTAGTTGATGTCGTCGTACTCCGCGCGAAGTTCGGACAGGGTCTCTTCAAGAAAACCGCTCAACTCGAACTTCTCGGGATTCATCTTCAGGTGCTCGAGCTCCGTCAACGAATGCGTCAACATGTCCTCGGTAAGTGCTTTTACCTCATCACACTTCTTCATGATCGTCTCGACGTAACGGCTGTGCTTCTCGGGGTCCGCGTCCATGCCCATCTCGAGGGCCTCGGCGTACGCGCGGATCGTCGCGACAGGCGTCTTAATGTCGTGCGAGATCGCGGCGATGACGGTCTTGTTGTTCTCGATGGCCTCCTTCTCGCACGCCCGCGCCTTCTTGATCTCGGAACGCATGTTGTCAAAAGCCCAGGTGAACTTGCCGAAATAGTTGCTGCGCTCGTACTCGAGTGGAATGTCGAGGTCGCCGCCCGCCACGTGCTCGGCGAATTCGGAAAGCCGGCGGAACGGCCGGATGATCGTCACATAACAATAGATGCTCACACCCGCAAGGAACAAAATGCAGATGCCGCAAAGCAAGAAGATCTCGCCGTGGCCGGACGAGGCCACCTTATCCTCACGCATTTCTTTTCGAAGGTCATCGGTCTTTTCTTTCGCCGTGTCAGTGTGCCCGAGCTCGATCTCGTTTGCGATCTCGTTCAGTTCCACGGCGTACTGCTCGGTGTGGTCAGTCGAATTATTGGACATGAAAAAGAAAACGCCCGCGATGGCGATCAGGATCAGGGAGAAAAACGCGGCTACCGTGACCAGACGCTTCATGTTGCGTCCTCCAGCATGTAACCCATGCGCCAGATGGTCTTGATGTATTTCGGGTTCGCCGGGTCGTCCTCGAGTTTCTCACGAAGCCAGCGGATATGTACGGTCAGTGTGAGCGGTTCGACCTCGGAAAAAGCACCCCACACGTCTTTTATGATCGTGTCTTTTGGGATCGCGGTGTTCTTGTTCCGGCAGAGGTAAAGAAGCAGATCGAACTCGCGGTTCGCCATCTTAACTGGCGCACCGCCCTTGGTCACCGTGCGGTCAGTCGGGTCGATCACGACATCGCCGAATCCCATTTTCGCCGTCTCCTCTTCCGCACCATACGCGCGACGAAGAAGTGCATTGACTCGAGAAAGAAGTTCTTTCATGGAATACGGTTTCTGCAGGAAATCGTCGCCGCCGATATCGAAGCCCGTGATGCGGTCGTGTTCGGCTGTGCGCGCACTCGCAAAAATCACCGGCACTTTCGAAACACGGCGCAGTTCTTTGCATATTTCAAAACCGGTCTGGTCCGGCAGGTTGATATCGAGGAGCACGAGGTGGTAGCTCGTGTTGGTCAGAAGCGTAAACGCTTCTTCCGCCGAGCCCGCGACGTCGGTCAGAAAACCGCAGCCCGAAAGCATCTCCGAGATGATCCCCGCGAGATCCCGCTCATCGTCCACGATAAGGATCCGTTTCTTCTCCATGCCGCGCCTACTCCTCTTCCATCAAGTCTTTGTATTCTCTGTTTCTTTCAAGCATTGTGTCAATGCCATCCTCCGAAAGCACTCCCCTCTTCAAATCTTTCGGGAGTTTTCCTGCTTCGTCCGCGGCGAAGTCTTTCTTCCAGTCTTTGCCGGTATAGTAGGCTTCGAGCTTCTGTATTTCGGACTGATAAGCACGAAGGTCGGTCAGTGCTTTTGACACGGCATCGAGCTTCTCGTTGGCCGTATCGAGGATCGTTTCCATCTCGCGGATGCGCTTGATCGTTTTGGTTTCCTTAGTTCCCGGATTCGATGTCATGTTCCTTCTCACTTCCTGCTCGTTTTTCTTTATTATACTCTTCTATTGAATTGAATTATGCGAAGCAGAAAGCCATCTCGCAATATCAACTATTCTTATACCGTCATGCTGTGTTTCGTCATGTTTTGTCCTTGCAATAATCATTTTAGGATATGCATCTTTTATACTTAGAAGAGGAGCTAGTTCCCTTTTATATGTTTCTTCTCGTGAAATATCATCAGAAACCTGAATATATAATTTTTCTCCTTCTTTGATAGCAACAAAATCAACTTCCTTCTCGTATAGTTTTCCAACATATACTTCATATCCTCTGCGCAAAAGTTCCAAAGCCACTATGTTTTCATACAAATGTCCATAATCCGCATCCTTTGTTCCTAATTCGGCAAAACGAAATGATAAATCAGACAGATAATACTTCTTGTCCGACTCTAGATACTTTTTTCCCCTGATATCATATCGCCGGATCGGGTAAAACAAAAAAGAACGACACAGATAATCAATATAAGCCCCAACTGTTTTATCGTTTGTTTTATATGTGCCGGATGTTAGTTTTGTCGCAACATTTCTTATAGAGGTCTGATTCCCCACATTATCCATCAAGAAATTACCAATCATAACAAGCAAATCTTCATTTTCGATTTTAAACTTGGTAACTATATCCTTCGTGATCGTGGTTCTATATATACCGTTGACATATTTTCTGGCATCTTCTTCTGTCTTATACAAATATGAACCCGCCATACCACCTTTTTTGACGTAATCATCAAAAGCATCATCCACATTATCCGATGGGAAGTATTTCATATATTCATCAAAAGAAAACGGATAAAGTTTTACTTCAAATACTCTTCCTCCAAACAATGTTGCAAGATCACTAGAGAGCAGGAATGCATTGGATCCCGTTAGATATATATCATACAATTCTTCCTCATATATACTATTGATCACCCTTTCAAATCCATCACACATTTGAACTTCATCAATAAAAAGGTAGTTATTCTTTTCAGGATCATAGTGTTTTTCAACGTATTCATAGAGCTTATCACCATCAAGTAACGACTCATACTTTTTCAGATTCAGTTTAATGCGCACTATATTAGCAGAGTCATCTTGGCCAATAGCATCAATAAACGCATCCATAAGTTTTGATTTTCCACTACGACGTACGCCTGTTATTACTTTAATGTCCGGAATATCTTTAACTGCTAAGAGCGTGTTCAAGTAGCAATTTCGTTGAATTAGTTTCATAGATTTTCACCTCGTAAACAGTATACTTCATTTCGCAAATTTAAACAATTTTAAAATTTGCGAAACGAAAAAAGCAAACAAGAACGCTGAACAAAAAGAAGACGTGCGAACGGGTCAGACTCGAAAACAGGGTATATAATATAAGAAGGAAAAAGGAAAATTTGCGAGGTACGCATATGCAGAATAAAAAATACTGCCTGGTGTTTTGTATATTGGTGTTAACTTTGGGGCTGATACTTCCCGCCTGCAAGTCCGGGACGATCCTGAAAGCAGAAAGTCTGAAGGAGGGCGAAGCCCATTGGATCGGAAATGCGTACATCGACAGCCCGTACTGTGATGACGGCCTGCCGGAAGGCGAAGATATCTTCGTGCGCGCGATCATGACGCAGGAAACAGTTTCAACGGTCACCACCGAGAACGTGGATCAGTACGAACTCCGCGCGTTCCTTTTTAAGTATACGAAGGAGCACCAGTGGAATACCAAATCCGCGATTGTTTCCCAGAAAGTGGCGCCGCTCAAGCACGATTATCTCCATAACGACCACCCGTATAACGACTACACATTCACCATGTCTCTTCCGTCTTCGGTCAAGCCGGGTTCGTACACGATTGTCCTTGCAAGACCCGATAACACGGTCGAAGACTACATCGATATCGGCATCGTCTCGAAGGATGAGGCGACGACCACCCCGATGGACACGACCGCCGCAAAGCCGGTGATCTACCTCTATCCGGAAGTCGCAACGGATGTTTCCGTCAAGCTGGATCTGAATGGCAAGCTCACCTGCACCTATCCGGAATACGGCGACGGCTGGAATGTCACGGCGTTCCCGGACGGCCGTCTCTACGACAAAAGCACTTGCCGTTATTACGATTATCTTTTCTGGGAGGGAAAGACCTCTTCTGTTACGGACGATTTTGACCACGCCGCCTGTGTCGCTTCCGAAGACACAGCTACTTTCCTCGAAGAATACCTGACCGCCGCAGGCCTGAACGACAGTGAGATCGACGATTTCATTTCCTTCTGGCTCCCGAAGCTCCAGGCTTCCCCGTACAACCTGATTTCCTTCCCGAGCGAGCAGTACCGCGAATGGGCCAAGCTCGAAGTTCTCCCGCAGCCGGATACTGAGATCCGCATCTACATGGTCTTTAAGCCCCTGTCGGAAGCTGTCGAGATCGAAGCCGGGCATGAACTTGAATTGCCTGAACGCCCGTCACGCGATGGATTCACTGTTGTTGAGTGGGGCGGATCCGTGATCGAGTAAGCGGCTTCGCATCACATGCCATTCACATTTCTGATATAGTCTTCTTTGGAGATCATGGGGCGTTCCAGCTCCGCGATCGTTTCCGCGGTGAGTGTGAAGTCCTTCGAATACGCTTCGCCGGCCTTCTCGAATTTCGCCAGAAGCGGATCTGCAATCACAGCGGCTGCAGGTACATTCAGGAGCGGGGTCTCCGGCACGCAGATCATGTCCGGCCCGCAAAAGCACTGTTTGCACATCGCTTTGAGTCCGTCGAAGTTGCCTTCCCAGTCCGGGAATCCGCTTCCGCAGATCACCAGTGTGTGGATCTTCGAAAAATCTGCCAGTGGCTCGTGGGTGACCGTCCCGTCCTCGCCCTGGACCATCTTCATCTTCACAAGCGGGATCGTACGGTCGAGAAGTGCTTTTAGATGCGAAGGCATCGCATAGCAGTACAGAGGAAAACTCCAGATGATCAGGTCCGCATCCTTGTACAGATCCAGGATCGCGTTCTGATCGTCGTTGATCACGCAATGCCCGTCCATCTTCGCCCAGCAGCCGAAGCAGCCCTGACACGGCGCAATGTTTTTCTCGATCACGTTGATCACGGTAACATCGTGTTTCTCCGCTTTATTCATCCCTTTCAGAAATGCATCTGTCAGGCGGAATGTATCACTCTTCTTTTTCGGACTACCATTTAAAACCAGAATCTTCATGTTCCTTGCTCCTTCTCTACATCGCAGAGGATTATTTCATTTTAGTAAAAGCAGACGATCAGATCTCTCCTCGGTCAATGCCGTACTTCTTGCAGATCGCGGTGAACTCCTCGCTCTGCCCGAAGAAGGCGAGAACGGAAGCGCGGGTCTGCTTGCCGGCTTTGATTTCCCCTGTCCAGTAGGAGATTTCGGCGGATGCAGGTTCTCTATCCATAAATGTTGTATAGAGTCTTCTCACATACTCATCATCTTTCAGTTTGAAGTTTACAAACTCTTCGCTGGTGAAGAAAAGCTTCGCTGCGCTGCATCCCGTCTGCTCGAGGTTAGTCAAAGCTAAGCTCCAGTAGTTCAAGCCCTTTTCCTCCGGTGCGCGGTTGAGGCAGCAGGTGTAGAGGCGTGTTGCGAAGTTGATCGCGTTCTGCGATGCGAACTCGGCTTTGTGCGAAACCGCGCCGGACTTGACGCCGTAAGTTGCGCAGATATTGCACCACTCGGTGGACTCAATGAAATCGTTGACTACGTCGCGGCGGGAAGTTCCACCGGCAAGGCGCTTCATCCAGAAATCTTTTCCGGCTGCGTCAGATTCACGGTCGAAGAAAGTGCGGTACAGGATATCCAGGAACTTGCTGTCATCGAGGCCGCGGTTCAGGAATTCAGGCGCATCGAGCAGGAAGAATCTTGCGCAGTCGGCGCCGGTGAATTCACCGTTTTCGACTTTTCCTACCCAGAACTTCTTGCCATCCGGCTCGGATGCACGGTCGAGGGCGACGACGTAGAGACGCTCAACAAAATCTTTGAACGTTGGTGCAGGAGTAACTGTCGGAGTATTAGTCGGCGCCTTCGTAGGAGTCTTTGTCGGCACTTTTGTCGGAGCCATAGTAGGTGCTTTTGTAGGCGCTTTCGTAGGCACCTTGGTCGGTGCTTTGGAAGGAGCTTTGGTCGGCGTTAGCGTGCCACCTTTCGGAGTCGGCGTCGGGGTACCTGGCTTCGTGGCAGGGGTCGGCGTAACCGTAACCTTCTTGGTTGGCGTCGGGGTTACCGTAGCCTTTTTCGTCGGGGTAGGCGTAGCCGGCTTCTTCGTAGGCGTAGGAGTAGCAGGTTTCTTCGTTGGAGTAGGTGTAGCCGGCTTCTTCGTTGGTGTCGGCGTCGGAGTATCCGTCGGGGTAGGCTTTTCGGTCGGCTTGATCTGTGCGAAGCGCATGTAGGCAACCAGGGTGTCGCCGTTATTGATCACCTTTGTTGCCTCAACGCCATTCACCGTCACTTTTGCATCTGACTTAAAGAGATATCCCTTCAACGTGGAAAGGCCGATCGCCACTTCATATTCGCGGGAGGTTCTGAAGACAGAGCCGGTAACATTCAAGATCTCGCCTGATGAGCAAACCTTCCAGATCACACCGGTCGTTGCATATGTTCCATCGTCAAAAGCACTGTTCGACGTCTCATATTTCGCATCGGACGGCAAAGTCACATCAAAAGACGGAGCCTCGCCGACGGCGGGTGCTTTTACCGAAAGAGCAACGGAAGAAATACGGGTCGGCAGAATGAAGGTGATGGATTTGTAATAGGTACGGTCCGGATCATCGTAATTCAGCCCAGAGGAGAATTTGTATTCTCCTTCGACACTGCTGGTCGGGAGCATCTCGAGAACTTCGGAGTATCTCCCATTCTTCAAGTCGTCGGTTCCGTCTTTGTCCAGATCGAAATAAAACACGTTGTCGGTTTCATGGTACGTGATGAGACCACGCGCTTCCAATCTCCACAGCGCATCATCGTAATAAAGGTAGGTTATGTTAGCCGTGCCCGAAGATAAATCTAAAACAACATCATAGGAGAAGATGAACGTGACACACTCAAGAACGCCGTCCATCGGAAGGCTTTTGTCGATCGCATAGAAGCTGCCTAAGTTCGTGGATTGGAGCTTGCTGAGAGTGTCCGCTGCGCTCAGCGATACATCGAAAGTTCCATCCTTGTCCAGGTCGTAAGCGGTATGCTCACCGAATTTCTTAGAATTGATGATATTATTGTCAACCAGATAATTAAGTGCTTTCTTATCGGATGCATTAATATGGTACGAATCCCCGCTCAGATCGAAATCCACCGAGTATCGCAGGAAGAAGTTGATGCAAGTGTATTTCGTTTCTTTTAGCAGATCCGGGTCGCAACGCCACTCGTTTTGGATCGAATTGGAAGGAAGCGTCTTCAGAATGTTCTGTGACTTATCCCACTGAATGTCATAGGAACCGTTCTTATCGAGATCGTACTGGATGATCGTACCAGCCAGATTCTGCACATTTACAACATCTGAAAATGCCAGCATAGTGAGCATATCACTTGTTTTATCATCGGGATTCAGTTCCCCGTTATAAAGATAGGTATTTACTCTATATGGGAAGTCGAACTTAACGGACTTGAAGTGGCTTCCTTGCAGTTTCGAACTGTCAACTGTGATCGTACCTTGCGCAGGAAAGCTATCCAATTTCATCTTTCCCGTTTTTTGCCAGACCTGAAAATCATCGTGGCTTGTGTCGACTTTATACACGAAGCTTCCGTCAGACTTTTGAGTGCATTTGACGGCTCCCCGCTCCACCAGGTATTCCAATGCGTCCATCTGAAAAGCACTGATCTTTTCTGTACCGTTATAGAAATCAAAGACCACATCTGTAGGTGCTTTTGCCATACCAAAATCAATGCAGACGAAAGCATATCCCTTACCAATGTAACACTCTCTGTCAAAATTCGTGCGCAATGAGATCTGCCGGCTGTATCCGGTCGGGTCTTTATAGTAGATGTTGGCCATTTCGGACAATTGATAGCCGTCCGGGATTTCCAGGTACAGCCGCACGCCGTAGTGGGTGACGTTATCATCTACGGCAACAAGATCCATATCATAATAATCGACCGGTTTCCAGTTTCCGCCATACCCGGACCATTGGATCCATGTATATCCAGAATTATTCGGTAAAATGTGCACATCTTCTGTTTCCGATGTGAAATTACAAGACGGGAGTTTTCCCGGATTCAACGTGACCACATCACCGCAAATATCGACATTGTCGATGTATTTTGAGTAAGTTTCCCATCTTGCATAGAGCGTGGTATTTTTTGTAATCGGGGTATCAAAGTCGAATTTTTGTGTAAGTCCCTGGTCGGAGTACCAGCCCCAAAAAACCAAATCCCCCTTCGTCGGGTTTAAAGGCTTCGCCGCGGTGTAGCCATTGACGATCTTGCTCGCTTTGATCTCCGTGCCGCCATTGGAATCAAAGGTAACCGTACGCCAAACAGGAGAACTGCTCCCCGTTGCTTTTCCCAGATCGATAGTGATGATCGCTGACCGGTCATCGTTTTTTCTGTACTCGGTATAGGTGCCAGAGGTGATATTCGTTCCGTTGTAATAGATCGTCGGATTAGAGGAGAACGCGTTCCCCGCTTCCAGTTTTACGCGTACCTGCAAGCCGTAGCGGGTGCTGCCATCGTTTTTGGCATAGGGTGTATCGTATCCAAATCCACTCCACTTGCCATCGGCCGTCGTCCATCTCAACCACCTCGTATTCGAGCCGTAAGCTTCGACATGTGCTTTTGACGTCGTCGTGGTCACGGTGAACGGCTGCAGTTCGCCGGCCTTCACCGAGGTAACGCTGCTCGACAGGATGATCGCGCTGACCGTCTTTGTGCCGTCGGGAACGGCGGCTGCGGCGGGTGCGGCGGCACTGGCCAACCCTGCAGCGGCGCTTGAGATCACGGACGCACTGGCCGCCCCGGCACTAATAAACAGCGGCACCAGAAGCGCGGCCGCCACGATCAAAGACGCAAACTTTGAAAAACTTCGCTTTAACTTGAACATAAATTATCCCTCAACTTTGCATAAACCACTAAGCGCGGAAAGACGCGCTCACAACCTAACCTCTATTATAGCATTGAAAAGCACCTGTGCCTCTGTGTGGCGGGTGCTTTTTCATAAGTTTACACAGGAGAAGAAGTAAGATCGCTGAAGCAAAGAAAAAGACCCGATTTGTTGTTCTGAGGCGCGAGTTATTTGCCAAAGGCAAATACTGTCTGAGCGCCAAAGACCAACAATCGGGTCTTAATGTTTCTCTTTATCGATCTTACTTCTTCTCAGCGATTGCAGCCTGAGCAGCAGCGAGTCTTGCGATCGGTACACGGAACGGCGAGCAGGATACATAATCCAGGCCGATCTTGTGGCAGAACTCTACGGACGTCGGGTCACCACCGTGTTCACCGCAGATACCGAAGTGCAGGTTCGGGTTAGAAGCTCTACCGAGGTCGATAGCCATCTTCATGAGCTTACCAACACCGTTCTGGTCGAGACGTGCGAACGGGTCAGACTCGAAGATCTTGGACTCGTAGTATGCCTCGAGGAACTTACCGGAGTCGTCACGGGAGAAACCGAATGTCATCTGTGTCAGGTCGTTTGTACCGAAGCAGAAGAATGCAGCTTCTTTTGCGATCTCGTCAGCTGTAAGAGCAGCACGCGGGATCTCGATCATGGTACCAACTTCGTACTTGAGGTCAGAACCGGAAGCAGCGATCTCAGCATCCGCTGTCTCAACAACGATGTTCTTAACAACCTTGAGCTCCTTGATATCGCCGATGAGCGGGATCATGATTTCCGGCTCGATCTTCCAATCCGGATGATTCTTCTTAACATTCAGAGCCGCGCGGATAACAGCCTTTGTCTGCATCTTAGCGATTTCCGGATAAGTAACAGCCAGACGGCATCCACGGTGACCCATCATCGGGTTGAACTCGTGGAGGGAATCGATCATAGCCTTGATCGACTCGACGCTCTTGCCCTTGGAATCAGCAAGCTTCTTGATGTCTGCTTCTTCTGTAGGTACGAACTCGTGGAGCGGCGGATCCAGGAAACGGATGGTTACCGGGTAACCCTCAAGAGCCTCATAGAGAGCCTCGAAGTCAGACTGCTGCATCGGCAGGATCTTCTCGAGAGCTTCTTCTCTCTCTTCAACTGTCTCGGAGCAGATCATCTCACGGAAAGCATCGATTCTTCCGTCACCGAAGAACATGTGCTCTGTACGGCAGA
>JAFZZM010000075.1 GCA_017615755.1 Clostridiales bacterium
CGGCAGCCTCTGCTTCCGCCGCTGCCCGCGCAGCCGCCTCTTCCTGTTCGATCAGGAATCTGGTCTCGATCGCTTCCTCGGCGACAGTCTCTGCGGCCGTGACTTCACTCTGCACCGCTTCTGCCTGTTTCTCTATATTTTCATTGAATTCATCACTCATAGGATTTCCTTTCCAAAACGTATACACGTTACCATTCATAATAACAGATATTCAGAAAATTGAATATATAGAAGCACTTACCAATCATGCCGTCATTTTTCAGTTGCCTGACGGCATAAATGGCTGATTAAGGTTTTTCAGTTTATATCGACTCTTGCCTGTCGCAAGTCGGCATGACTGGCCGCATGAGAGTATGATTACGTGCGTAAGTACTCCATTGGTGAAAAACGACTGTAGACACTTCATTGGGATACAGTCGAAACAAGCTTTTTTGTGTTTTCAACTGTAGCCCCCCAGAAGAATTACAGTTTTTTAAGCCTTTTTTTGTAATACGCACGTAATACCTCGAAAAATTACAGTCTTATACTTGAATATTCAAAAAAGACTGTAAGTGGGGAGTCTAAGACAAATGAACGATCAAACTGTCTATGATGCTTCCGCTCCAAAAGCACTTGCCCGCAACCACGCAAAAAAAGACTGTCTCATCGAGACAGTCTCTTGAAAGTTCTTGTTAAACGAGTGATCAGTTCTGACCCTGATTCATTCTCTTCTTAAACTTATCGATACGTCCGCCTGTATCTACGAGCTTCTGCTTACCTGTGTAGAACGGGTGGCACTTTGAGCAGATGTCAACACGCAGGCTGCTCTTCGTGGAAGTTGTCTCGAAAGTCTCGCCGCATGCGCACTTTACTGTGACAACCTGTGTCTTCGGATGGATGCCTTCTTTCATTTCTTTCACCTCTCAATCAAAGGTCTGGCGCGTAATTTCTTTCACCACGTATGCCAAACCGGACTTCACGTGCCTGATTATGTTACTACAGGAAAAGACCTCCGTCAAGTAGCAGAAGTGCTTTTCGCGCCATAATCGGGCGGTTTCTTCCGAAGGAACGGTAACTGATCGTATTCGAACGAAAATTTTGCTATCATAAACAGGAGATTTCGAAAAAAATCCTCCATGTAGAATGTCTAATAAGTGAGAGGCAGCTCCTCTCCACCAGGTGAAAGGACAAACGGGAATGCAGGACGAAGCGTTTTTTACCCGGGTCGAGAAGATCCGGAGCAAGATGTACGCCATCGCATACTCTTACTTTTATAGTGAGAGTATGGCTTGTGATATGGTGGACGACGCCGTGTACCGGGGCTATCTCAAGAAAAACTCTCTTAAGGAAGAGGCTTTCTTCGAGACCTGGATGATCCGCATCCTGATGAACCTTTGCGCCACGCAGTACAAGAAGATGAAGAAGCACCGCAGTTTCGAGGAGTACATCGTCGAACACGAGCCTTCCGCCGAGATGGCGACGAGCCGGTTTGAGCTGATGGATGCGGTTTCCCACCTTCCTTCCGAACTGCAGAAGATCATCACACTGAAATATTTCGGTGAATATTCCACCAAGGAAATCGCCGAATTACTGGACATACCGATGGGTACGGTAGGTACGCGTGTTCGAAAAGCACTTGAACTGTTACGCATCGAACTCGGGGAGGGCGAGTCATGAACATAGATGACGAATTGAAAAACTTAGCTTCGGAAGCACACGAGCTTCCGAGCCGAATGAATATCGACCGGATCCGGAAAACCGCGAAGCGCAGGAAGACCATTCACACGCTGATCGTTACCGGAAGATCGCTTCTGGCATTTATCTGCGTCTCCTTTCTTTCTCTTTTCATCGGCGTGAATACGTCCGCTTCATTTGCCCGGGCCGCTTCCGATCTTCCCCTCATCGGCGGGCTCAGCGAGGCCATGGTCCTCAGGCAGGAGATCCGGGATTCCATCCGCCACAACAAAGACATCGAAGACGCCGTCACCGCAGGCGATTTTGTAGAGGTTTCCATGTCCGATGCCGGCAATAAAAAGCTCTTCACCTATAAGATCGACTCTTATCTGGCCGACGAGGCTTCCCTTGCTTTCTTCTCGATCCTTGAGACAGATCTGAAGCTGGCTGCAGACGGTTTTTCCTGCGAGAATATCCGCATTACCGATCTGAAGAATAACGAGATCATCTACAGAAGCCAGAATGCGGAATGCTTCAACAAATGCGGCATCGCCTCGTTCTGTCAGTTGTACTGGGATAGACCGGCTACGGACTTCGCTCTCGATTTTGATCTTCTGGACCCGAACCTTTACCCGGATAACGGTCTTTGCACTTCCGAAAAAGACCGCCGCGTGGATTCGTACCATTTCGAATTCCGCAATGTTCAGATCACTCCGTCTGAACGTGTGGAACTGGATCGTGCCTTCACGTTCAAGGATCACGATATCCGCTTCACACACATGCTCATTTCCGAGACCGCGACCAAAGTTTTCGTCCGCTTCCCGAATGACGCAGGATTTAAAGTATCCGGCCTGGATTTCTATATCACGGACGAAAACGGCGAAGTCATCTCCGACCCACGCCAACACAACAGCTACTCCGGTAACAATTCCTACAAAGCCTGTCAGGCTGCTGATGGCTCGATGTGCTACATTCTCCCGTCGATCCACTATAAGGATACGAAACATATCCAGATCCATATCGTCTCGATTTCCTGCAGGACATACGATACACGACTTCTGGAAGTATACCCGGCAGATAAGACCGCGATCTTTGACGGTCGCAAGCTCCCCATCGAAGTCTACGATTCCTCGTATTCCTACCGCGACTTCGGACTGAAACTGCAGCCGATGTTCTACAATCCTGAAAACTCTCTTCTCTTCCTTATCCCGAAAGAAGAAGACATGCCTGCATTCAACTCTTTCTATTCTGAGCTTGACGGCGGCACATGTACCTACGATCTGGAATACCCGACGATCACGAAAGGCGGAAAAGAATACATCGTGATCCAGTGCCAGGGACAATTCCACGCAAACAATCCGAAGAATCTGACGACCTGCTACCGCTTCGCCTCCTCCGAAGATTTTGAAAACCATCGTCTGTACCAGCGGATGGAAGTTGACTTATGATCTCCCCTTCAGGGCTGCCTCGGAACGTCTAGCACGTGAAGCACGTTCTGAGGCAACCCTTTCTACTATCCGAAACCCTCGATTCTTTTCAAAAAAGGCTTGACAAACCCTACTGCACATCTTAAAATATCTCTTGCGTCACGACAAAAAGTGATTTGCCGACTTAGCTCAGTTGGTAGAGCAGCTGATTTGTAATCAGCAGGTCGCGAGTTCGAGTCTCGCAATCGGCTCCAAAGCGAAAGCCCCGTAACCGCAACGGTTACGGGGCTTCTTGTTTCTTCTGAAATTAGATTCAAAATGTTTCTTTTTCACGTTTTGGGGGACAATTTGGGGACAGTCGATAATTTTTCATCCTATGGAACACTTATAAAACGATACTCCACGATAAGTCTCACCTGTCCTCAATTCC
>JAFZZM010000010.1 GCA_017615755.1 Clostridiales bacterium
ATCCAAATTGGGACTACAGTTTTATTTTCAAAAATCCTTTTTTAGACTGTATACAGATGAAGAGTCTACAGTCTTTTTTGGGGAAATGAACATTACGCACGTAATATCCGTTAGCGTCTGATCAAATCAGGGATAGTTACACTGGTTTTCACTGCAACAGGCCATTTTGATTACGTGCGAAATCGTCATTTTTGAAAATAAAACCGTAACATCTAAAAGCATACAGTCTTATCGGTCAAATTCCGAAAAAAACACGTAATCCTGTTCTCCCTCCTGAGATCACAGTAAGTCGCAAATGGCGAAATCCGGATTCCCGACTTATGCGCTTCTCGAAGTTTGCCTAAACTAACGAGGACTGCCTCATTGTTTTGAGACAGTCCCTTCTTTCATCTTTTCTTCTCCAAAAGCACTTAGATCGTGCCGCGATCGATACCATACATCTTACAGATGTTTGTAAACTCCTCGCTCTGTCCGAAGAACGCCATGACGCTGTCTTTGGTCTGGCGTCCTGCTTTGATCTCGCCTACCCAGTAAGCAACTTCAGAAGCTTCCGGATCACGACCCATAAAGGTCGTGTACAGTCTTCTGACGTATTCATCGTCTTTCAGCTTAAACCCGACAAACTCGTCGCTCGTGAAGAAGTTTTTCGCGGCCGAGCAGCCTGTCTGCTCAAGGTTAGTCAAAGCTAACGACCAGTACTTCAGTCCGCCTTCCTCCGGCTCACGTCCGAGGCACTCAGTATAAAGTCTTGTCGCGAACTTGATCGCGTTCTTGCTGGCAAACTCCGCCTTGGCTGTCGGCGCACCGGACTTCACTCCGTATGTCGCACAAACATTGCACCATTCCTTCGAATCGATGAAGCCCATAATGACGCTTTCTTTTGTCAGTTCTCCGGACTTAAGCCCGTCTACCCAGAACTTCTTTCCGGCAGGTTCGGATGCACGGTCAAAGAATGTGAGATACAAGGTCTCGACGAAGTCTTCTTCGTTTAAGCCGCGGTTCAGGAATTCCGGAGCCTCGATCAGGAAGAAGTGTGCACAGTCACCGCCGGTTCTATTGCCGCTTTCAATTTCGTTGATCCAGAATGCTTTTCCTTCCGGCTCAGACTCACGGTCAAGTGCGATCGTGTAAAGACGCTCTACGAAATCCGCGATGGAAGGTTCCTTCTCCGGATCCGGTGTCGGGTCGCCCGGAGTCGGAGTTACCGGCGTCGGCTCACCCGGCTTAGGAGTGACCGGAGTCGGATCACCAGGCTTAGGTGTGACCGGAGTCGGATCACCGGGTGTCGGAGTCACCGGTGTCGGGGTAATGCCTTGTTCTGCTACATAGAGATCCACAACGAGATCCTTGTTGCTGAAAATGGTTTTTCCTGCTTCCGGATCCTGCTGTACTACCTTGCAGGTCTTCTCAGGATCATTGTTGTGGACCCATACGATCCGAACTTCAATGCCACAGGTAAAACCATCTGCACGGAGCTTATCCTCTACTTCTTTTTTGGCATCTTCATAATGCATGCCAACAACATCCGGCATCTTCACGACTGCCATGGTCGGCGTCGGAGGTACCGGTGTCGTTCCACCCGGAGTAGGTGTCACCGGTGTCGGGGTAAGTCCCTGCTCGGCTACACAAAGATCGACGACAAGATCTTCATTACCGGGAATATCCGCTCCTGCAGCCGGAGTCTGCTGAACTACCGTACATGTCTTGTCCGGATCAAGGTTGTGGACCCAGGCGATCCTGATCTCAATACCGCCGGTAAATCCATCGGCACGGAGCTGATCCTCGATCGTCTTTTTCGCATCCTTGTAATGCATACCCATTACATCAGGCATCTTGTAAACAGTCGTGATCGGCGTCGGATTGATTCCCTGCTCGGCCACACAGAGATCGACAACAAGATCTTCGTTACACGGAATATCTGATCCCGCATTCGGAGTCTGCTGAACTACCTTACAGGTCTTTTCAGGATCATTATTATGGACCCAGGCGATCCTTATCTCAATTTCACCTGTGAACCCATCGGCACGAAGCTGGTCCTTGATCGTCTTTTTCGCATCTTCGTAATGCATGCCCATAACATCAGGCATCCGGACAACTTCCACACTTGGCTTCGGAGTCGGTGTAGCAGACGGTACCTTTGCACCATCCACTGCCGCAGCGATAACATCCTCATGCGGGAGTTCATTGTACTTCAGATAATAGAAGTATACGAACACTTCTCTCTTGAAAAGCTTCCACTCATGAATGCCGCAGCTTTCATCGTATTCAACGAATTTAAAGAGATCTTTCCTGTTCTTTCCGTTTCCTTCGATTGCCGCAATGTCACGCTTAGCATTCTCGTGGAACTGCTGCTCTTCGCCCTTACCATAGGAGAGCAGGAAGTGACCATCTTCCGCAGTAGAAAAAACCATATCCTTGGCATACTTCACATAACCGGATCCACCCTCACCATTATAGAAACACCAAGAAGGACTAAGGGCACCGACATTGGAAAAGATATCGGAATCGTGAACGCCTGCAAACAAAGCTACCGATCCGCCCATGGAATAGCCGCCGATCGAGAGTGTCTTGCTGCCATCGGCCTTACTGCCGAGCTTACCTGAAATAATGTTTTGAGCCAGGGTCCTGCAATAACCATCGGAGACAAACTCACCGAAATCCGTGATACCCCACTGCGGCTCCTTGATCATCTTGATTTCCGGAATATAAACATTCATGGGATCGATGTAGCCCATCTTCACCCATTGATCCATCAATCCCGGAAGATGTGTCTTGAAATTGTACGGGGTTCCTGACCCATGTACCATGATCACTGATGGATATTTGCCTTCCGCAACAGGCTCAAAATACCATCCCGAGTTGTACCTCTCCGTGATCTTATACGAAGTTAACGTACCATCGTAGACCTTGTCCGAAGCAGCCTCAACCACAGTTCTGGTTGCTTGTTTCGGAACCAAAGTCACTGCCGTTACCAATGATAGAACGGCAGACAGAATTCGACTTCCTCTTTTCATTTTTTCCTCCTTCTTCTTCAAAAGAAATGCCAATACTCTTTATGCGATTTCATCTCCACATGAAATCACACCTTAGGATTATACAGAAAATAAAATATCAATTACAAGTAAGAATTATCGAATCCATTGTCTGAACAGGAAAGATGCGCAAAAAGAACCCGCCTTACGCGTTTCGAATCGCATAAGGCGGGCTCTGTGTAACCCTTTAACGGAAATTAAATATCAAGCATTCTCTTTCTTCAGAAGATCACGGATCTCGGTAAGAAGTTCGATATCCTTCGGTGTCTCTTCTTCCTTCTCCTCTTCCTTCTTCGCAAACTTTGCCTTTGCCTTGTTCATAGCGTGAATAACAAGGAAAATGCAGAAAGCGATGATGATGAACTGGATAACGGCATTGATGAGGACGCCATAACCGATAGCCACCTCTTCCTTAACCACTTCACCAACCAGATTTGTTTCCGCTTCTTTAATAACATACTTCATGTTCGCGAAATCAACTCCGGATGTAAGAACGCCAATGATCGGCATGATGATATTGTCTACAAGAGCTGTTACGATCTTACCGAAAGCAGCACCGATAACAACAGCCGTAGCCAGATCGATCACGTTTCCTCTCAAAAGAAATGCCTTAAAATCTTTCCACATAAACATACCCTCCGTTCAATGTATAATGCTAACCTGATTATATCAAAACATGAGAAAAGTGAAGCATTACTTCTTCTCTTTTTTCTTTTTCTTCTTGTCGCGCTTTTCCTTGTCTTCCTTCTTGCCTTTGTTCTTCTTCTTTTTCACATCAGAAACCTCGGAAAACTCCGCACGCACAGGCTTTTCCTTAACTGCCTGAAGTGACTTCAATTCCTCGATCAACTCAGAAATAGTTTTGCTTTCAATGCTGTAAAAGCACTCCCGTCCGATACGGTTAGCTTTAACTATCTTCTTTTCGACAAGAACGCGCATATGGTGAGACAGGGTCGGCTGAGAAATGGCAACATGCTCCAGAATGTCTTTCGCCCGAAGAAGCTTCGCATCAGAAAGGGCGTGCAGTATCTGCATTCTGGTCGGATCACCCATGACCGCAAAATATTCACTTGTACCCACCATAAAGAACCCCTCCGGAATTATGCGATCAATTGTCCTTTCAAGGCCTCTTCAAAATCAGAAAGATTCGCGCAGGCCACTACCTCTGTGTTGTCTTCCAGAAGGATATCCTCATCTGCCTTCACCAGCATGGTCATAGGAACACCGAGCTTTCTGAGAAGCAGCAGCTGATATTCCTTACTCGGCTGATTGGCAAGATACTTACTAAGCATACGAAGGACCTGCTTGGCATCTTCCAGATAGATACCGGACAGACGCATCAGGTGGTCGATCACATATACTCCGAAAACATCATCAAACATCATGTTCTTCTTTTCCGGGAAACAAGATGTAAATACTGTCATGGCAATTTTGGATACCAGATTCAGATTAATGAAATCCGCGATCGGGATGCAGAAGCTCTTCACGTTCGGAGAGAAGATCTCCTGGAGCTGTTCTACAGTGAGTTCGCCCTTAAGATCCTGGATCCTCTCGATACGAGCCAGAACACGGTCTCTGGGAAGGAAAGTCTCCTGACCGGTAGCCGTAGCCTTATGAATGAACCAGCTTTCCGGAATCAATTTCATTCTTTTCCAACGATAAAGTGTTCCGTAAGAAATTCGTGCCACACGCAAGAGCTGCTTCTTAGAAATCAATTCTTCATTTTCAAACATGGCTTTTTCACCTCACAAAAGAATAGCTGCAGACGTTTCCTATAGAAACATCCACAGCTATCATTTTAAAGAGACAATGTTACAACTTCTAAACAGCCATGTAGCAATTCCGTTCCCTTTTAAATTCAGAGGGTATTGCAGGTGTTATAGAAATATTACAGACCGAATGCGTCGTACAGTTCGTCAATGAAACCGTTATAATCGCCTTCCATGATCGCCTCAAATGCAGGCTTAATGAGGAAGTACAGCAAGATGCATGTTGCAAGAACAATGATGATACCGATGATCTTCCAGATCAATACGGCACGGGACAGGTTCTTGCGGCTCTGCTTCTTACCGGAAACGGAGAAGATGATGGAACTGATGAAACCAACGACCGGGATCGCAAACAGGAACAAAAGCCAGAAAGCGCCGCCCGTAGAAAGAGGCTTAGACTCTGTATCGGCCTCGCCCTTGGACTTCTTACCCTTCTTCTCCTCAACCGGAGCCGGTGTATAAGAAGGCTGCGGAAAAGTACTCGGTGTCAGTGGTGCCGGTACCGGGATCGGTGCAACACCTGCCGGAGAAGTATTTACTTCCGGAGCAGGCTGGAAAGACGGAGCCGGTGCAGGTGCCGGTGTCGGAATGATCGGCTGATCGACCGGCTGAGAAGCAAATTCCGCAACCGGAGCAACTACAGGAGCTGCCACTTCAGGAGCCGCTTCACTGATCGGCTGACTGAAAGCTTCAACTGCTTCTTCTTTCTTCTTCGGTATAGCAATAGGGGCGCCAGGATCAAAAGAAGCATTCGGAAGATCATCTTCCTGCTTGATCTCCTCAACCACAGCTTCTGCTTTCTCCTCTATAACTTCAGGTGCAACCTCATCCTTTACTTCAGAAGCCACATCAGAAACAGCTCCCTGCACTGCTTCCGAAAGCACACTGGCTCCGCAAGACGGACAAAACTTGACGCCATCCGGTAATGAAGATTCACATTTTGGACAAATCATATTCGTACCCTCCCCAAAAATTCTATGAATTGACTTGTTAAACAAGACACGTTTTATTATATCATGATTAAAGTGAATTTTAGCAAGTATTATTGAAAGGAAATCTCATGCAGAACGACTTGTCGCAAGGAAGACCCGCATCTGTTCTCTGGCGCTTCTGTCTTCCGCTGTTTGCAAGCATGCTTTTCCAGCAGATGTACAGCATCGCAGACAGCCTGATCGCAGGTCGTTTCATCGGTGAACATGCCCTGGCCGCAGTCGGCAACAGCTACGAGATCACCTTCATCTACCTGGCCTTTGCTTTCGGCGCCAACATCGGCTGTTCTGTCGTGGTTTCCAGACTTTTCGGTGCAAAGCGTTACGAACAGATGAAGACCGCCGTCTCCACATCGATCATCATGGTCGTGGTCATGTGTGCTTTTCTCATGTCACTTGGTTTTCTGGGAAATGCATGGCTTCTGAAACTGATCAAAACTCCGGCCGACATATTCTCCGACTCACGAAGTTATCTTCTGATCTACACCGCAAGTCTCCCTTTCATGTTTTTCTATAACCTCTCCACCGGCATCTTCTCCGGTATCGGAGACTCCCGTACACCGTTTCTCTTTCTCGCTGCCTCGTCCACGGCCAACGTGATCCTCGACTATGTATTCGTCAGATTCTGTCACTGGGGTGTACCGGGCATCGCCTGGGCAACACTGATCTGCCAGGCCGTCAGCTGTTTTCTGTCCTTACTGGTCGTATTCCTCTCCCTGCGGAAGATCAAGTGCGAATATAAGCCGCCGCTTTTTTCCGGGCCGCTTCTGAAACAGATCCTGTCCATCGCGATCCCGAGTCTCCTGCAGCAGAGCAGCATCTCGATCGGAAACATCATCCTGCAGCGCATCATCAACGGATTCGGAACCGCTGTTGTCGCCGGCTATTCCGCTTCCATCAAACTGAACAACCTTATGGTTTCGTCGTTTACGACACTTGGCAACGGCATCTCAAACTTCACATCCCAGAACATCGGCGCAGGAAAACCTCAGCGCATCCGGGAAGGCCACCGCGCCGGAATCAAGCTTGAGTGGCTCCTCTGCCTCCCTCTTTTGCTTTTGTATCTGGTATTCGGAAGATATCTGCTCCTGCCGTTCATGGAGCACCCGACAGGCGAAGCGATTTCGACGGGAATCACATTCCTTCGGATCGTAACGCCGTTCTATTTCATTGCTGCCATAAAACTGGTTTCCGACGGCGTACTACGCGGCGCCAACAAGATGAACGAATTCATGGCCGCCACATTTACCGACCTGATTCTCCGCGTGCTGCTCTCATTTATTCTGTCCCGGACAGCACTCGGCGCGACCGGCATCTGGTGTTCATGGCCGATCGGATGGACCATCGGTACCGTTCTCTCATATATTTTCTATCGAAAAGCACTTGAAAAGCTTACGTCTTCTCTTCCGAAGGAATGACCGCGACGCACATCTGTCCGGCCTGCAACGTGTACCTTCTCTCATTCAGACGCAGAATGTTACCTGTTGAAGCCAGTGCTATCTTCTTGCACTCCGCCGAATAACGGCTGACCACGATATCGCGGACCGGGGTATCCGATTCGATCAGGAACTGCTGCTGTTCAGAAGTCGGGTTCACTACGATAAGATATGTATTTCCATTTGAATAGAAAGCATATGACATAAGCTGAACCTTATAGTCGCTCTCACGCTGTTTGGAAAGCGGCACAGTCCAGTTCGTCTCGACACGGTAGCCCTGTGTTACGGTATGAAGAACGCCCACCGTTCTGATCGCCGTCTCCATATTCCGCGATGTGGTATATCTGTTTTCGATCCGGTCGCTGTCATTGGCAAAGAGGAAGTCCTCATCCGCATCTCCATCCAGGCGGCTGATCGGAAGATCGACCGTCACGAAAGACGTATGCTCACCCAGATCTTCAAGGATGCACTCGGCGATCGTGGCCGCATCCAGTGGCTGTTCCACAGTAATGACGTTATTCTCATAGACCTGTCTGCTGATCACGGAAAGAGAGAGTTCAGAGATCCACTCACCCTTGGACTCCTGGATATAGGAAGCCGGGATCCTCGGGATCGAATCCTGGTATTCCTGATACAGCGAATCGAGAAGCGGAGAAAGATCCGCATTCAGAAGTTCCTGCGAAGTGACATCGTTTGAAATGCGCAAGGAGGAAGCATGATAATCCGCCTGGGAATTCATCGTTCCACCTTCATAGTCCATACCATCGATCAGGAGCACCTTATCCTTCATATCCACGTAGTATTTGGAGTTTCTGAGAAGAGAGATCACATAATCCACATACGCACCTCTCTCCATATCCGTCGCGAACAATCCGTTTCGATCGGTCACCTCGATCATTATGCGGTCAAATTGTCTCGCCCACGGCACAGCGGTACCATTATCGACACGCACTTTTCCGTACTTCTCCGTGATGCTTCCGCAAAGGTAACTCAAAAGAATATCGGCATCTTCCTGGTCAAAAGAAGAATCGACCACAAACCATGGATTCGCATTCGCCTGTTTGACCATACGAAGCGTCGACTCCAGCGAGATCACACCGGTGCTGCGGACCTCACCTTCCGAATCCACATCCAGTCTCTCATTACCGGAAAGAAGCAGGCTGGAACTTACAGATTGTCCGAGCTTTCCGTACCCGAGATTCTCGAGTCGGATAAATTCGGGCTCGCAATTCTCCAGCATTTTCACAAGCTGCGGCTTGATCTGCGCATCGGAATAGCCTTCTCTCTCCAGACGAACTCCGTCACAATAAAGTTCACCGGAACCATAAAAACCGATGTTCAGCCTGATCTGTGATTCTTCAGACGGAACATATCCGGCCGGCCAGGCAAAAGTGAAACTATACTCTCTCCAGTTGTTGCTGACTTCTGTAAAAGTCGTACCGACCGGCTCCTTCAATCCGGACAGCCAGACCATGACCTGTCCCTTGTTCAGATCGTTCTGCCGCAGCCAGAGACGGACATGATAGAACACCTTGTCTTTCATCGGGCTCACCACATCTCTGGAGATCACCTGGGAAACAAAGTGCGCTTCGTTTTCATCAGTATTGGAAGAAAAGATGTGCAAAGAACGGTCACCCGCACCTTTGGGAGCAGACTGTGCATTCTGAACCACGGAATCCTTACCGAACACTTCCCAGGTACTCATACCATCCTGATTGATGGAAGGCACGGCCACCGTGATATAGCAGACATCTCCGTTCTGGATCAGCACATCCCCGATCTCACGGTCGATGGTTACTTTAGTAAACAACGAAGATGTAAGAAGCGCTCCCTTTCTTACGAAAAGCAGGCTCTCGTCGGAAGCGATGCCCATAGCGCTGATCTCACTGTTTCTCTCATCGTTCAACCGATCCCACTTACTGGTTTCAAAAGAGAATGAATAGATATATCCTCCGGACGTCAGCATCCAGGTATCGCCATTCGAAAAGCAGACAAGTTGTTTTGGAGAATACGACTTTTTGAGTGAATCCTCATATCTGGTAAAAGACCATTTTCCCTTGCGGGCATCGTATGTTCCGATCGCCAACTGTCCTTTCGAACCAAGCAGTGTGATCTTCTCATCCTTGTACGAAGAAAGGACCCATACATCGTCATCCCTCGTCGCCAGTTCATCCTGACCCAGCATACGGAAAATACTTCCGTTCGATGTTGTCAGTACTTTTCCCCCATCCGCACAGAGGAGCGCCTGTTCCCCGTTACTGACCGCCGTGTAGAAAGAACACTCCAGACCGGTCTTCGGGCAGAAAACGCGGTTTCCGTCAAAAACCAGAATAAGACCATGGTCTCCGCAGGCAACAGCCAGTTGCCCGATCGCGGTCAAAGCACGGATATCGTTCTCTTCAGAAACAAAACTCTCATCAGGAAATGCATTCCATACACGTCCTCCCATGGAGGAGAAAAAGCGGCCTTGCCGGGTCACGGCAAATTCACGGCTGCCGGAACGGACAGAATCAACAAACGGATCCTCGGGATTCGGTGCCGTCACCAGGGAGTGTGTCGATGTATGGATATTGGTGATCATTCTGCCGTTGTCCATGATCGCCACGGTATAATCATCGCTACTGCAGATCTTCACCTCTTCCGAACGGCTGATCTCACTTTCCATGTTCTTCCAGATTCCCAGCTGATTCTTCGAATAATCCGTAACCTTGGCATTCAGGATCTGGTTCAGCCTTCCCTCTTCATCGTACGCCATGATGCGGAGCGTACCGCTCTTGAAATAGGAATCGAGGATCTTTTCCGTTGCGGAAGAAGAACGATGCAGGAATATCGCATCCCCCTCTGCTTCTGCAACACTAAAGACATTTTCAACATAATTATTCTCGAAAGAAGCATCCCATACCAGGTTCGTTGACGGGATGTAGGAAAGATTCACGCCAAGACCGGAAGACGCCATACCATTTCTGTTCTGTGAAACGGAAACTTTCGGATAATCCGATTCCATGCGGAACACACCGAGACCGATAAAAAGGATGACCGCAACCATCAAAAAGACGGCAAGTACCGTAACAGCCGTAACAAATGGCCGCTTATGAACTCGTTCGTCTCGTGTGAACAGATGTCGGATGCGATCGAACATCACGCCTCTCCTTTTCCTTCAGCGGACGCCAACTCCGCTTTCTTCTTCTCGTGCTTCTTTCTATAGACAAGCAGCAGGATCACCATCACGATAAAGATCGGGATCGCTGCAAATTCCACTACCATAAGAATATAGGTCATCAGCTCCGGCGGATTGAAGATCTCATAGATCCCGCCACCGAGAATATTAAAGAGCATATGCGTAAAGATCGTCATGACCAGATTCTTCGATACATAGTATACGACAGCCAGAAAAATGCCGCAAAGGAAGGCATATCCGATCTGGATCACCTGTCCGTGCATCACACCGAAGCAAAGTGCGCTGACAAAGATCGCCGATATCGGCTCACCGACACGGAGCATACCTTGAAAAACGATTCCGCGGAAGACCATCTCTTCCAGGATCGGAATCAAAACGGAACTGGAAAAGACAGAAAGGAACAAACCCAGAGCAGAACGCTTCGTGGTCACCTCCATCATTTCGTTGTATTCATTCAGTGATTTTTCCACATAAGGAGTATGGATACGGGTCACGACCATGAAATATAGGACCGACACACCGAGCATCGCTAATGCGGCAAAAGATGCCAACGCCCAGTCCTCGGGCTTTCCTTTTGAAATAGGCACTTCCTGGTACCCGTATTTCTTATAGATATGAAACCAGACAAGGCAAAGAACGATACCGGCAATTCCTTCGATCGTATAGATCGCATAGTCATAATCCATATATCCTTCTCCGGCAAAAGCACGGACGATCTCCAGAGCGATCGATATGAGAAGGTAATAAGCGATCATGCAAACTAACGGAACAAGTACATACTGTAATACGACTTTACCGAATCTGCTCATGTCTCCTCCGGTTTTTGAGGTCTTGCTTTCGGAGCGGCCTTCGGCTTTCTGGCATTACGGTCCGCCGCATAACGGCGCATGAACACGGTAAATGCCGCCTCCAGTTCGCTCTCATTCTTGATGGAATAGAAATACTGGTCACCATTCTTGGCAAACTCTGTCCTCATGATCACCAGTTCCGGATCCGCATGGTTTCCATCGTCCGGTTCATAGTTATACATTACCGCGTACTCGATATTTTCAATAGTAAAGGTATCGATCATGGAAAGGTAGTATTCCTTTCCGTTCGAAGCATCGCGGATAACAGCAAGCGCATCACCCTCCTTCGGAGAATGATGCGTCGATCTTACATTACTTGCTTTATTAGGTTTAATTTTCTTCGTCTGAGTAGTCTTCTTCATCTTCAAGCTCTGCCTCGTCGCAAAGACGGTCATATTCAGCATAGATCTCATCTGCTTCGGACTCGTCAAGGCTCATCAGGCCCTCTTCACCATTCTCCATGGTCACTACCTTGGTGATCACCATTTCCGGCTCTTCTTCATCTGTAGTAACAAGAACGCAGTAAGACTGATCCTTATACTCAAAATCATCTACCAAAGCAAACTGATATTCTTCGCCGCTATCTGCATCGATCATCGTGATGATCGCTTCGTCCTCATTCATGCACTCTTCTGTGCCCTCTGCGCAGTTCATCTCGCAATCGTCACAATTCTTTTCGCAATCAAATAACATAACGCACCTCCGAAAAAGATTCTTCGTTCTCTCGAGTAATTTATTATATCAGAATATTACCGCTTTAGCGATGCATATCCAAATATTCCTGAAGTATGATTTCCGCCGCAACCTGGTCTACGACCTTCTTCTTGTTCTTGCCGGAAACGCCTGTGGATCGAAGATACTGGGAAGCTATCACTGTCGTAAAACGCTCATCCCGGAATACCGGCTTGATCCCGACCCTTTCTTCCAGGTCTTTGCCAAAAGCAACTGCTTTCTCTTCCGACTCGCTCACCGTTCCGTCTGTTCTGCTCGGTTTACCAAGCACTATGGTGGAAACCTGTTTCTCAGAAACGATCTCGGCCAGACGCGTCAACGCATATTCACTATCCTGACCATTCCAGGAAATCGTCTCATATCCCTGTGCCATGATACCAAGCGGATCGCTGAGTGCTACTCCGATCCTTCTGGTACCGAAATCTATCGCCATGACCCGACCCATTCTCTGTCGCATCTCCTATGGGATATCACTCGTCTGCCAGACGCTCGCAATAATCGCGCACGATCACTTCGAGAAGCTCATCTCTTTCCATACGGCGGATGATTCCTCTGGCGCCCTTATAGTTGGTGATGTAAGTCGGATCACCGGACATAAAGTAACCAACCAGCTGGTTGATCGGGTTATATCCCTTCTCCTGCAATGCATCGAGAACCTGCATCATGAGTTCCTTCGCATCCTCAGAACGATCCATATTAAAAGAAAATCTAGCTGTGCCCGAATCCTGCATTGTCGACACACCTCCTTCATTTATACATCCACGTCAATGGATATATTCTACCACACAAAAAATCAATAAATCACAAGAATATTGTAACAAAAATCAAAATATATGGAAACTCTATGGTGTCAATTCCCGAAAACCCTCACCGCGCAAGGTAAATCCGTCTGTAACATTAACCTTACAGTATAAAATCTCACCTGGAACAAGATCTCCGCTGTTACACGTTCCCAGAACACGGATATACTCGCGGCAATATCCCTCGAAGCACCCCGGTTCCGGCACTTTCTCGACCAGCACCTCGACAGTATGCCCTGTGAAATCCTTGGCTCTTGCACTCTCCATCTCATCCGAGATCGCCCGAAGTTCCGCTGTCCTTCTGTTCTTCACGTCAGGCGTGATCTGGTCTTCCATGGTGAACGCCTTGGTTCCTTCACGAGGCGAAAACGGGAAAACATGAATGTGCGTAAATCCGATTTCTTCGGCAAAAGCACAGGACGCTTTATGCTCTTCTTCTGTTTCGCCTGGGAACCCGCAGATCATATCGGTCGTGAAACTGGCCGTCGGAAATGCGTTCCGGAGTTTTCTGACCACTTCGCGGAACAAAGCCGTATCGTACTTTCTATTCATTCTCTTAAGAACAGTATCCGAACCGCTCTGCAGCGACAGATGGAAATGCGGGCAGATCTTCCCGTTCTCCTTCAGCATAGAGATCAGCTTGTCCGACATGGAATACGGCTCCAAAGAACCGAGACGGATACGTCTCACGCCCTCGATCTTTGCAACATCATTCAAAAGCTCACCCAGGGCCGTAGAATCATGCCCGAGTTCTCTCTCATAAGAACAGAGATGGATACCCGTTATGACGAATTCGCAGTATCCCTTTCCGGCCAGATCCCGGATCTCCTCAAGAACGGCTTCCCGGCTCCGGCTTCTCACCCGGCCGCGGGAATATGGGATAATGCAGTAGGTACAGAAGTTGTTGCACCCATCTTCGATCTTGACGACCGCGCGCGTTCCTTCCTGAAGAAGCACAGCGCCATATTCGAAGAAACGGGTTCCGGCATCGTATGCGCCCTCTTCCGTCTCGCTTTGTTCACGAAGATGGAGTTTCTCCAGAAGAAGCGGGACGAGGGCCGGCCGGTCACTGGTTCCTACAGTAATGTCCGCACCGTTTTCATCTTTACACATTTCGGTATGGCAGCCCATGGCCACAACGACCGCAGAAGGAGCGACACGGCGGGCTTTCCGGATCATCTGTCTGGACTTCCTGTCCGCTTCGGCCGTCACGGCGCAGGTGTTGACGACATACACGTCACACGAAGAAGGATCCTGTGTCTCTTCAAAGCCTTTCGAAGAGAGTATTTTGGCAATGGCGGCACTCTCGTATGAATTCACTTTGCACCCCAATGTCAAGAAATATACTTTGTATGCCATACACAACCTCGCATCACGAAATTTAAACTATTATACCCATATTCACGGAAGTTTCAAAGCACCGGCAAGTTTTTATCCGACATCGTTGACATCCATTTGACCTGTGATAAACTATTCCCATAGTGTTGATTAACAAGGAGGATCAGTATGGTTCGCTTTCCAATCCGTTTTCAGTCCATCTCCGATGTAAAGGAGTTTGTACAGATAGTTAATTCCTATCCTTATGATGTTGATCTGTCATCCGGCCGCTATGTGGTCGATGCGAAATCGATCATGGGTATCTTCAGCCTTGAGCTCCAGAGCGCCATCAACCTCGAGATCCATAGCAACACCTGTGACGATCTTGTCGAAGCACTGACTCCTTTCCGTTCCGAAGAACAGTGATCACAGCTTAGAATCGATAAACGAAGGACTACCGTATCGGTAGTCCTTTTTGATTACTCAACAAGATTGAAATCGATGTGATGCATCAGTGGATCTGCCGCTACAACCTTGACCCGGAGCTTCTGCCCGATCCTAAAGACCGTACCTCTTGAGCCTCTCGCCTCCAGCTTCTGTTCATCGAAAACGAAATACTCGTTGATCGAGTGGAACGGCACCATACCCTCGATCGTATTCTCGAGCTGTACGAAGATTCCCGCATTGCAGGCGCCGGAAACAACCGCATCGAATTCCTCACCCAGACGTTCCAGCATATACTGGGCACACTTATAATCCACGGAAGCCCGCTCGGCATCCGCACTGTTTCTCTCCATCTCAGAACTGTGGTAAGCCACCTCCGACACCAGCTTCGCAAAGTGATCCTTCTGGTGTTTCTGGTGCAGATAACTCTTGATGATGCGATGGATATACAAGTCCGGATATCTACGGATCGGCGAAGTAAAGTGGCAGTAGAACTTCGAAGCCAGACCGAAATGTCCGCAGTTCGTCTCCGAATAGATAGCTTTCGCCATACTTCTCAGCATCAGCTGGTTAAGAGCCGGCGCACACTGCTTGCCCTTGATCTCTTCCAGGATCCCGCTCAGGAACTTCGGTGTCACTTTGCCGTTCGGGCGCGCATGCACACCGAAAAGCCTTGCCACATGCAGGAATTCCGCGATCTTCAGATCATCCGGTTCATCATGGATACGGTAAACGAAAGGATACTCCATCTTATTGAAACGCTCGGCGATGGCTTCATTAGCTGCGATCATGAACTCTTCGATGACTCCATGGATCTCATTGATCGGATAGGCATACACATCCACAGGCTTGCCCTCCGCATCCAGTTCCACGTGTGTCTCCGGGAAAACAAAGTCGATATTACCGCGCTTATTTCTCTTATCCTTCAGGATCCTCTTCAGATCGAGCATGGTCTGGAACATCCCTTTAAGGCTCTTATACTCTTCGATCTCTTCATTCTCAAAAAGCACCCGGTTCACTTCGTTGTAGGAAGTTCTGGCGTCACTCTCGATCAAGCTCTCATAAACCGAATCCTCCACGATATTGCCCGCGCCGTCGATAACCATCTCACAGGTCAGACAGAATCTCGGAACATGCGGATTCAGGCTGCAAAGACCATTGGAAAGCTTCGGCGGGAGCATCGGAATGACACGATCCACCAGATAGACGGACGTACCACGAAGCGCCGCTTCATTATCGAGCGCCGTTCCTTCCTTTACATACTCGGAAACATCGGCGATATGGACCCAGAGACGATACTGCCCATGATCGAGCTTGGCGATAGAGATCGCATCGTCGAGATCTTTTGCTTCTTCACCATCGATCGTGATCGTAGTCAGATGACGAAGGTCCTTACGGCCGTGCAGCAGCGCTTCCTCAATCGTTTTTTCTTCCGGAGTCAGCGGGAGATCCTCCACTTCTTCCTGTACCGGAACCGGGAACGAGGAAGAAAGACCGAACTGACGGAGTATCGAAAGCATCGCTACATCGTTGTTTCCGGGATCGCCCAGTACTTCGATGATACGTCCCTCATAGTCCCCTTTCTTCGCAGCAGGATTAATGATCTCGCAGACCACTTTCATTCCGAAAGGCGCACCGTTCTGCTGATTCTTTCTGATGATGATCTGACCGTACGTCGCAGCCGGATAACCCGGATCCGGGATAACGACACCGTTATCCCCACCCTTCTGAAGGATACCGACACACTGGTTTTCCAGCGCCTGTGGACCTCTCGGCGACGTATCCGCGACGGTTACTTCCCGTTCTTTCGGCCGGTTCACGATATTCTTGCTCGCCACCGGACGGATCTTCATATGTTTTCTCTTCTGTCTAGCCATGCCAACCTCCAAGCACATCCGCGGATAGAAAAAGGGCTGAAGCCCAACCGGACTTTAGCCCTTGAAAACGCTCGTAAATGTCTTCTATGATCAGAAGCCTCTCGCCAGGAGCAGGAAGAGTGCAACTGTCAGTACCGCAAACAGAACAGCTACAAACAAAGTGAACTTCTTCAACTTCTCGTCAAGCGTTCTGCCCTTAGACTTCTCATAGAAAGAATTCGTTCCGCTACCGCCTACAACACCCATTCCCTGGTCGTTACCTTCCTGGGACATAACCAGAATGATCAAAGCGATGCAGACTACAATATCCACGCACGTAAGTACAATTGCTACAGTATTCATTATATCAGCCTCCAAGACTGTTCTCAAATATTAACTATCAGATATTAACACAAGACCTTTTCAGAATCAACTGTTATTTTCGATTCTTGAACAACTTGTGCACTTCGCTGGCCGCAAACGGGATCAGCGCCAGAAGAACGATCGGGATCCAGAGTACCGGATTGAGCATCACATTATCGAAAATATGGTTGACACCCGGAATATAGATTACTGCCAGAAGCAATGCGATGGAACCTGCCACCGAGATGTTCATGAAACGGTTGGAGAAAAGTCCCAGTTTGAATACGCTGACCTTTTCGGAACGCGCGCTGTACGCACGGAAAAGCTCTGCCAGGATCAGCGTCGCAAAGGCCATGGTCCTTGCCCCCTCGATCGGAGCGGCCGCATCCTTGAAGAACACTGTCAATCCAAGCATGAAGGAAGCAAATACTGTTGCAAAGATCGCAAGGCTCTGTACCAGAATATTGATCTTCATGGACTTGTTGATGATCGATTCGGACTTCTTTCTCGGCGGCTCCTTCATGATGCCGGGCTCACCCTTTTCACGTCCCAGAGCCAATGCCGGGAAACTGTCGGTAACAAGGTTCAGCCACAACAGCTGGATCGCAGTAAGAGGAGTTGCGATGTTGGCAACAAGGCTTGCCGGGATCAGGGAGATCAGGAAAATGATCAGGATCTCACCGACATTACATGAAAGCAGGAATCCGACAAACTTACGGATATTGCTGTAGATAACACGTCCCTCTTCTACCGCAGAAACGATAGTTGCGAAGTTGTCGTCCGTCAGGATCATGTCCGCGGAATTCTTGGCAACGTCAGTACCGGTGATACCCATAGCGACACCGATATCGGCAGACTTCAGGGCCATCGCATCGTTAACACCGTCACCGGTCATGGAAGCGATATGGTCGTTATTACGAAGTGCAGTAACGATACGCACCTTGTGATCCGGAGAAACACGGGCATATACGTTCGTGGTCTCACAGACCGTCTGGAAATCCTTATCGGAAACCTTATCCAGTTCCGCACCGGAAAGGCTGCCGGAGTTCTCATCCATCATGCCAAGGTCATTGGCGATCGCAACAGCAGTGTCCTTATAGTCACCTGTGATCATGACGGCACGGATGCCCGCCTCACGGCAGACCGCCATCGCGTCCTTGACCTCGGTTCTGGCCGGGTCGATCATACCTACAAGACCAAGGAAGCACATATCCTTCTCATGTTCGAAATCAGCCTCGATCTCTGTCTTTCCTTCAAAAGAGCGGTAAGCAAAAGCCAGAACACGAAGAGCTGTTGTAGCATATCCGTGGTTGATCTCGGAGATCTTCTTTCTCAGTTCATCGGTCATCGGAACATTCTTCTCGCCGTCAAAATACTCTACACAGCGGTCCAGAACAATATCCGGCGCACCCTTTGTGAAGGAAACGATCGCGCCGTCAATGATATTCGGATGATAGGTCGTCATCATCTTTCTGTCGGAGTCAAAAGGAAGCTCCGCAATACGCGGGAAGCTCTTGTTTGTTTCTTCTTTCGGAAGACCGGACTTGGCACCCAGAGCGATCAGGGCTGCTTCTGTCGGGTCACCGATGCAGGAATATCTTCCGTCATCGCCCTTCGGTGTGACCGCGTCACTACAGAGTACGCAGGACTGAAGAAGTCTCGTAATACGTGCATTCGGCTCAACTTTGTTTCCGTTTGCATCCTGGATCTGACCTTCCGGAGCATAACCGATACCGGTAACATCCAGTGAATCCTGACCGTCAAAGACCTTACGGACTGTCATCTCGTTCTGTGTCAGTGTACCGGTCTTATCGGTACAGATCACATCTACACAACCAAGCGTTTCAACAGCCAGAAGACGACGGACGATCGCATTCTTGCTTGCCATCTTGGTCATACCCAGAGCAAGTACGATGGTAACTACAGCAGCAAGACCTTCCGGAATAGCGGCAACAGCCAGGCTGACTGCTGTCATAAGACCATCTTCCCAAGGCTGACCCTGGATCAGAACATTTACGACGAAAACGATCAGGCAGACGATCACGCAGACGACACCAAGGATCTTACCGAGCTTGGTCAGGTTCTTCTGGAGAGGTGTCTCCTCATCGTCGATATTGGAAAGACGGTTCGCGATCTTACCAAGTTCCGTAGTCGCACCGGTCTCTACTACAACACCACGGGCACGGCCGTAAGTTACCGCAGTACCCATATATAACATATTTTTACGGTCACCGATACCGCAATCGACATCGAGGACCACTTCGGCATCCTTATCTACCGGAACAGACTCACCGGTCAGGGATGCTTCTTCTACTTTCAGGGAGCTGGCTTCCATAAGACGGATATCGGCAGCGATAAGATCGCCGGCATCAAGCACGACCACGTCACCTGGAACGAGCTTGTCGGAATCGATCATCTTCTGGATATTGTCACGAACGACTTTGGCTTGCGGCGAGCTCATTTTCTTCAACGCCGCGATCGCCTCATCTGCTTTACCTTCCTGATACACACCCAGGATCGCATTGATAATAACGATAGCAAGGATAACGATAACATCGATCCATCCTTCAAAACCACCTTCACGGACTGCCATGACAGCAGAAAGGACAGCTGCCGCGATCAGGATGATGACCATCGCATCCGCAAACTGTCCGAGGAACCTCTTCCAAAGAGGCGTCTTCTTCTCTTCGCCCAAAGAGTTCGGGCCGTATTTTGCCAGTCTGGCTTCCGCCTCGCTGGTAGACAAGCCGCTCTTCACATTCGTTTTCAGCTCGTCAATGACACTGTCTTTCTTCATTGAAAATGGATGATTCATCTTTCTACCTCCCATCCTATGCACAACCGTGCGTAAAGAATATATCACAATAAAACTTTAAGTAAAAGCACTACACCTGCACTTAGCGGAATGATTTTTGCTCTATTATGCGAAATAGGGAAACAAAAAGGATCGGTCATTCAACCGATCCTTATTTGGTGCCCAGAGTCGGAATCGAACCAACGACACGGGGATTTTCAGTCCCCTGCTCTACCGACTGAGCTATCTGGGCAAATGATAATCGGTCCTTCCGGACCGATCATCTTGGCGACGCAGAAGGGGCTCGAACCCTCGACCTCCAGCGTGACAGGCTGGCATTCTAACCAACTGAACTACTGCGCCGTAATGGTGGAAGATACAGGGCTCGAACCTGTGACCCTCTGCTTGTAAGGCAGATGCTCTCCCAGCTGAGCTAATCTTCCATATCCACCATTTGCCGGGTGCACTTCTGAAGCGCAAGAAAGAGTATACCGAAACGAATAGGAGTTGTCAACAACATTTCCCAAAAAATCTGAAAGATAATTGCGACGGACCCGCCGATGCCCTGACTTCAGTGCTTTTGGCGGAGAAAACATATATAATGATACAAGATTTTAACCATTCCCTCAAGATACATTGACACCTGTAAAACATAAATTTAGTATTAGTTATAAGGGTTATAGACCACGGGACTGAAAGTCATGAGGCGGTCCCGAATAATAAAAGTCAGGGAGGTTATTACATGTTTTCTACAAAAGCGTTAGCTTTAACCACTGCTTGTCTTATGGCGGTAAGTTCTTTAGCCGGTCAGAGCAAGCAACAGAGCAGCATTTCGGACATGACATTTTTTGGTGCCACATTCGGATTTGACCTTGCAAATGGCAATGATATTCAGGAGCTCATTGCCCAGAAAACCGGCGTCCGCGTCGAAGAAAGCTGGCTTGAACCGGAGCAATCGTCTGACGAAGCCATCGAAGCAATCATCGCTTCCGGCAAATTACCGGATTTCATCGATGGCATGGGTGCAAACACAGCTCTATACAAAGCCGGAAAGCTTGTAGCATGGGATGAGTATCTTTCTAAACCGGAGTACGCCAATCTGAACAAGATGTATTCGGCAAAAGAATGGGATATGTTCAGGCAAAGCGATGGAAAGATCTACTGGGCGAACCAGTTCAATAACAGTTACAATGGTCGCCCGGCCGTACGTTATTACAACGACTATGCGTTCTGGATCCAGGTACGTGTTCTCGAATGGGCCGGTTATCCGAAAATCGAGACTCTGGATGATTATTTCGATCTTCTTGTAAGATATACTCAGGAACACCCGACAAACCCGGACGGCAGCAAAGTCATTACTTATACCGTTTTGTGCGAGGACTGGAGATTCTTCTGTCTTGATAATGCCGGTCAGTACCTTGACGGATATCCGGATGACGGATGCGTAATCGTTAAGGATCCGGCCACCAATCCAACAGTGGTTGACTATAATGTTACCCCTACCACCAAGAGGTATCTGCAAAAGCTCAACAGCATTTACTTCATGGGAATGATAGATCCGTATTTTGCCGTTCAGACCTACGATGAATATATCGACAAACTGGCTTCAGGCGCAGTTTTAGGCATGAGTGACACATGGTGGGATTTTGCTTATGTTAATGATACATTTGCAGCTAGAGGATTAGACAAACAGGGATGCAACTATGTACCTCTGGGTCTGACGATCGACAAAGGCATGCCAAACCGCTATCTCATCGGACACTACGATACCGTCAATACTTCAAGCGGCATTGCCGTAACAACAAGTTGTCAGAACCCCGATCTTGCATTCCAGTTCATGAACCGTCTTCTTGATCAGGATATTCACAATCTTCGTTTCTGGGGCGTAGAAGGAACCGACTATCTGGTAAATGAAAAGGGTGAATTCTATAGAACAGACGCTATGCGCGAAAACTGGGATTCAGAAAGCTATAAAAATTCACACATCTGTACGTATGAATACTTCCCGCAGTATTGCGGCATGTCCCGTGACGGGATCAACCCCATGCATCCGCGTGATGCTGTTACGGAAATGTTCGCCGTTATGGCAGAACCGCTGAAAAAGTGTTTCAATGCCTATGGTTACACATCGTACTGGGAGTTCCTGCGTTCTGATCTGACACAGCCGGTCTACCCTTGGTACCCGTTATATTCCGTCTCCAACAGTCTGATGACAGATACGGAGGAGGGTTGCTCTTTTATCAGAATGGGAGAATGCAAACGTGAGTATTTCCCGCAGCTTATTGTTTCCGACAACTTTGAATCGACTTGGAATGACTATCAGAAAGCGTATAAAGCATGCAAGCCGGAGATCTTCCTGGATTTCATCCAGAAAGTCGTGGATTCACATAAGGGCGAGCCACCGATCGTAACTCCGACACCTGGACCCGGTGAACCGACACCGACTCCTGTACCGAATCCGGGCGAAGAACATTCTGTCGGCGAGTTTGTAGAACGTCTCTACACCATCGCTCTGGGACGTCCTGCAGAACAAGCCGGAAAAGCATACTGGGTCAAAGAGATCGAGGATGGTAACCGTACCGGTGGTGACTGCGCTCACTTCTTCCTCATCGAAGCAGAGGAATTCAGAAACAGAAATCTGACCAACGAAGATTTCGTTGAGACTTTGTATGCGACTTTCTTCGATCGTGCCTCTGAACCGGCCGGTAAGGAATACTGGGTCGGCCAGCTCAAGAACGGCACCATGACAAGAGATCAGGTCATCATGGGATTCATCGATTCGAAAGAATGGTGCAATGTATGTGCGAAGTACGGCGTTAAGTCCGGTGCTCCGAATGCCAAGGCAGAGATCGCATCCAAGAATGCCATCAACTTCGCTACCCGCCTTTATACCTGCTGTCTCGGAAGAGAACCGGAACAGGGCGGTCTGAACTACTGGTCTCTGGCACTGACTAACCTGGAGCAGACAGGCTGCTCGGCTGCGAAGGAGTTCTTCACTTCTGCCGAATTCGTAAACCTCAAGCTGCAGGATGATGCCTACATCAAGAGATTGTACACGACCTTCATGGATCGTCAGCCGGAAGATTCCGAAGTAGCTTACTGGGCAGGCGAGATCAAGAAGGGTACGCAGACACGTGACAGCGTTCTGGCCTTCTTCGGACAGAGTGAGGAATTCACGAACATCTGCAAGAAATACGGTATCGACAGAGGAACCATCTAAGACGGATCACTTCCGATAACGTAAAAGGCATAAAAGAAGGAGAGTTGCCAAACGGCGGCTCTCCTTTTTTATGCTGAAAAATTATGAGTTAAACGATCAGAAAGACTGATCCTTAACAAATCCCGTGATCGTTACGATCGCAACTTGTGTTCCCAGATCATCCTTTACTTCGATCTCGTAAAAGCAGGTACTTCTTCCCGACTTCACGCAATGTGCCTCGCTATAGAGTACCTCACCTTTGCACGCTCCGATAAACGAAATATTGCTCGAGATCGACACCGTCATGCGCCCACCGAAATTGGCTGCCACCGCAAACGTCAGATCCGCGAGTGTAAAGATCGCACCGCCCATCACACCGCCGGCCGCATTCTTATGCACCGGAGTGATCTTCATGGAACACCGGCATATCTTATCCCCTGCCTCTTCAATGACTACACCGGCCGCTTCTGTTGCAAAACGGTCATTAGCAAATGTTTTTCTTGCCCATTCCAGATCTCGGATCTCTTCCATACGAAGTCCTCTCTTTCCCGGATCGCCAACGATGCCGAAGCACTTATGCGATCCATTGCACAATATATTCTACAACAAAAACCGTACAGCACGCACCGATCGCTACCGTCAGAAGTTTCTTCTCAAACAACGACAGTATCACGGCCGCAGTAAGTCCCAGGATTGCCGAGAGAAGATACGACGTTGAAAAGAAGATCGCCGGAATCGTCATCGCCGAAAGCACGGCATACGGCACATAATACAAAAAGGATATCACAAACCTGTTCTTGATCTTCTCCTTGCAAAGGACCAGCGGCAGCATACGGATCAGGTACGTTACTCCGGCCATTACGGCAAGATACAAAAAGAATGTACCGGTATCGATCATGCCTGCACCTCCTCTGCTTCATTCTTATCCTGCTCATCTTTAACAGGGCAGGCAATCGCAAAGATCACGCCGGAAACCACAGCGCACACGATAATGGCGATGCCCTTCGAAAGATTCTTGAACAAAGGCACATAATAGAACATGCAGGATAACGCCACAGCCAGAAGGCAACATCCGGCGACTGCCTTGTTCTTTTTTGCCGGTGGGATCACGATGGCTACAAACATGGCGTAGAGCGCCAGACCAAGAGCCGATACGACCGAAGCAGGAAGCACGTCGCCCGCTATGGCTCCCAGTGCCGTTCCGCTGACCCAGCCGAAAAACGGCGTCACGATCAAACCCATCATATAGGGTGTCTCCAGATCTTCTTTCTGGCTTATGGACACAGCGAAGATCTCATCGGTCACCATAAATGCGATCAGAAAACGATGCAGAAAACGCACTTTCTTGCTGAGTTTCTGCGACATGGATACAGACATCAGAGAATAGCGCAGGTTAATGACAAACTGCGTCAGCACCATCTCCACCAAAGGCAGACCGCCCACGATGATCGGCACACCGGCAAGCTGGCCGGCACTGGTCACATTCGTCATGGAGATAAGGATCGCCTGCCAGACCGAAAGACCCAGTCCGACTGTAAAAATGCCAAAAGCAAAGGACACCGAGAGGTATCCCAGGCATATAGGCAGACCATCCCGAAGTCCTTTTGTAAATTGCTGTTTAGTAGTCACGAATGACGACCGTCCTTATTCTTTCCGGATTATCGCTTACTTGGCAGAGAAACGATATCCGCAAAGATATCCCTTTTCCTCATCTTTGTCAATCACCGCACTGGCAAAGTTGTCGTGATGGATCGCATCCGGGAACATCTGCGCCTCGAGGCAGATCGCCTCATACGGGCTGTAGTGTACGCCGCCCTTGCCGTCCTCATCGAGGTTGCAGGCACAATAGAGCTGAACGCCAGGGAAGTTCGTGAACATTTCCATCTTTCTTCCCGTCTTCTTCGATTCTACCGAAGCCACCAGCGAAACCTTATCCTGTGTGGTCTTCAAAACGAAGTTGGAGTCTGCACCCTTGGAGCAGTTCAGCTGCGGGTTCGAAGAAGTCTTTACCAGCACACGCTCGGTCTCTGTCGGTGTTCTGAAGTCAAACTCGGTTCCGGCAACATCGATATACTTACCATTCGGAACATTATCCATGTCCTTCTCCGTGATCTGTTCGGAATCGATCCACAGGAGCTGCTCGCCGATACGTCCGGCTGCCTGACCGTCAATATTGAAATAGGAATGGTTCGTCGGTGCAAAGATAGTCTTCTTATCGGACTTCGCCTTGTAGCAGATCACCAGCGTTCCGTCTGTTGTCCAAGTATAGAGCACTTTCATGTCCATGTTGCCCGGTACACCGCAGACGCCGTCCGCAAGGAGGAAAGAAAGCAGAACGCCTTCTGTCTCGATCGTCCAGTCATTTTCGATCTTCAGATCACCGATAAAAGCTTCGGCCTCGTCACGGGAGACGATCTTTCCTTCCCAGAAGCTGTTCTGGAAGTTGCCGGCACCACCATGAAGGTTGTTCTCTCCTTCATTCTTCGGCATCTGGTATTTCACGCCGTCTATTTCAAAAGCTCCGCCCTTGATTCGGTTTGCGGTTCTTCCGATTACGGATCCGTGACCTGCGCCGCTGGCGAGGTATGCATCGATCGTATCAAAACCGAGCATGACATCATCGAGCTTGTTATCCTTATCGAAAACTTTCAAAGTATGGATCAAAGCACCATATGTAAGAATAGAGAAGCTCTCTCCGTTCGGTCTTGTAACCACGAATTCATCGACGACTTTTCCGTCTTTTGTTGTATCGAATACGATCTTTTCTGCAGACATAGTTTCCACCTCGCATATAAGAATTTATACCGCTAATATTATGGCTTCTTTTTTGATAGAAAGTCAACGGAAAATCTGATAGAATACCTTCAACTTCAAGTTGCCGAATGACATCCGGGTACGAATCAACGATAATTGCGAGGCACGATCTATGAATGCAAAATGGCGCAAATTCTTCTCCTACTACCGGCCCTACATGAAAGGGTTTATCGCGGATATGTTTTTTGCACTCATCGGTGCCGGAACGTCCCTCGTCATTCCTCTTATTACCCGATACATTACCGGAACCGTACTGGAGTCCGGATTCTCCAATGCCTCGAAGACCATTCTGATCCTTTCATGCGTCATGCTCGGTCTTCTTGCCCTGGAATTCTGCTGCAACTACTTTATCGCCTATGTCGGTCACATGGTCGGCGCCAGAATGGAGTACGACCTTCGAAATGAACTTTTTACCCATTATCAGAAACTCTCCTTCCGTTTCTATGATAACCAGAAAGTCGGAAGCCTGATGTCCCGCGTCACAAACGACCTGTTCGAGATCACCGAGCTTTATCATCACGGACCGGAAGACCTTCTGATCTCCATCATCAAGCTCATCGGCTCTTTCATCATCCTTTGCGTGATCAACATCCGGCTGGCACTGGTTGCTTTTGTACCTGTTCCGTTCATGGTCGTCTTTGCAACAATACTGAACCGCAAGATGAAGCGCACATTTAAGCGCAACCGTGAGAGGATCGCCGAGATCAACACACGTATGGAAGACAGTCTGTCCGGCATCCGTGTCGTCAAGTCCTTCGCTGGTGAAGATACCGAGATCCATAAGTTTACGGAAGGAAATAACCTTTTTCTGCAGAGCAAGAAGGACAACTACCGTTACATGGCCATCTATCATGCCGTGCTCTGGTGCGTCACCGGTCTGATCTCCGTAGCCGTCATTGCCGTCGGCTCCATTATGATCGGCCACAATACCCTGACTCTTCAGGATCTCATCGCCTTCCTTCTCTACGTAAACAACTACACCGAACCGATCCGAAAGCTCGTGAACTTTACCGAACAGTTCCAGAACGGCATGTCCGGTTTTGAGCGTTTCTATGAGATGATCTGCATCGAGCCCGATATCGAGGATGCCCCGGATGCCGTTGAACTGAAGCAAGTCAAGGGTGATATCGACTTTCAGGACGTCTCCTTCTCCTACGGGGATAATCCGACATCCGAATCACATGTTCTGTCTCACCTGGATCTGCATATCGATGCCGGCGAGTATGTCGCTCTGGTCGGTCATTCCGGTGTAGGTAAGACCACGATCTGCAGTCTTATCCCGCGTTTCTACGAACCGACGGAAGGAAAGATCCTGATCGACGGGACACCGATCACCTCGTATACACAGCGTTCCCTGAGAAGAAAAATCGGAATCGTACAGCAGGATGTTTATCTCTTTGCCGGCACGGTCCTCGAAAACATCCGTTACGGTCGTCCGGATGCTACTCTCGAAGAAGTCGTGGAAGCTGCCAAGAAGGCCAATGCGCATGACTTCATCATGGAGCTCCCGAATGGTTATGACACTGATATCGGCCAGCGTGGCGTCAAGCTTTCCGGCGGTCAGAAACAGCGTCTCTCCATCGCCCGTGTTTTCCTGAAAGATCCGCCGGTCCTGATCTTCGATGAAGCCACGTCTTCTCTGGACAACGAGAGCGAGAAAGTGATTCAGGAATCCATGGAAGAACTGGCCAAAGACCGCACCGCTCTTGTCATCGCCCACCGCTTGAGTACGATACGCAATGCCGGTCGTATCCTGGTGCTTTCCGAAAACGGAATCGAAGAAAGCGGAAGCCACGAAGAACTCATGGCGAAAAACGGCGCTTACGCCAAACTTTACAAGACTTAAGCCTCTTTTCCCCGACTTTAGACGCTGTTTCTTCAGAGAAAGTGCTTTTGTCAAAAAAATCGAACATAAATACGACACTTTTCCTCAAATAGTTGTAGAAATGAAAATCGCTTTCCTATATAATTAAAACAGTAAAAACTTAGGGGATGACAATTTATGAGGAGATTTACTTTTAAGCGCATTTTGCCGCTTATCTTTGTTTTCTGTATCGCTTTTTCCACTTTCGGTCCGACTTGTTTTGCTAATACTTCCGTGTCAAGCGAGACGGGTTATGAAACATCTGCAACGAAGATCGAAGAATTCGTTACACGCATGTACCGGATCACGTTGGGCAGAGAACCTGAAGAAGGCGGATTCAAATACTGGTGTCAGCAGGTTTCGGAAAGAAAGATCACCGCAGGCGGTCTTGCTTATCAGTTCATTTTCGGGCCTGAATTCCAGAATCGTATTGCTAAGGAAAAGATGACCAGCACACAGTATATCACTTGCCACTATAACCTTTTCATGGGTCGTGAACCGGAAAAAGCCGGTCTGGATTTCTGGGTCGGTCATATGGGCGACAACTGGAACACCGATGCCAAGAAGAAGGAACTTTTCATTGGTTTCGTTAATTCCAAGGAATTCCGTAAGATCTGCCAGAGCTACGGTATGCTGCAGGGCTACTACGATCCGAACCATACACCTGACCAGAACACGAGCGTAGCTCTTTTTACCGATCGTCTGTATCAGATCATTCTCGGAAGAAACAGCGAAGCAGAAGGTCTCTTCTTCTGGACAGAGCAGCTTCTGAAGGGCAACATCGACGGCGCAACACTCGGTCTGCAGTTCGTTTTCAGCAAAGAATTCAAGAACCTCAAGCTCAGCAATGAGGAATTCCTTTCCCGACTCTACCGTGCTTTCATGGACAGAGAACCGGACGAAGCCGGAATGGCATACTGGCTCTCCCTTATCGAGGCCGGCGCTCCGCGTGAGGCGATCTTCAGCGGTTTTATCCATTCCCCTGAATTTACCAAGATCTGCAAGCAGTACGGCATCGGCAGAGGATCTCTGGATCTTCCTTCCACAGAAGTATATGACCGTATCGCAGCTGTGAACAAACTCCGTGCAGCAGAAGGCGGCAAGCCGCTCAAGACCACAGACATGATGCAGAAATGGGCAGATATCCGTGTTCAGGAAATCTCCGTCTACTTCTCTCACTACAGACAGGACGGTTCCAAGTACAGTCAGGTCGGCCGCAATCTCGGCATCGCATTCGGTGCAAGCGCAGAGAATATCGCAGCAGGTGCAGGCGGATGCATGGACACATTAGATCAGGTCATCAATGCCTGGATGAATTCCGAAGGTCATCGTCAGAACCTTCTCAATCCTCGTTATAACCGCGCCGCTATGGGACGCCTCGTCGCAGCAGACGGAACCGTCTACTGGACACTGGTCCTGGCAGAGTGCTGATCTTATAAAGAAACTGAAGAATCAAGAAGAGGTCGTCTCTGAGTGAAAAATCACAAGAGACGACCTCTTTTCTTTACTGTCTTATCGATCTTATTTCTCAGTGATCGGCAATGATATCCGCAAACTGTCCGTTCACCGCCTTACAAAGATCATCCGGCTTCAGATGGATCTGCGTTCCCAGCATTCCCCCGCTTACGATGATCGTATCAAAAAGCTGCGCGGTCTCATGTATAACCGTCGGATATTTCTTCTTCATGCCGATGGATGTAACACCGCCACGGATATATCCGGTCACGGCCTGGATATCCTTCACGTGCAGCATCTCCAGAGACTTCTCCCCGACGACTCTCGCCGCCTTTTTCATGTCCACCTCTTCCGCGATCGGCAGAACGAACACGAAATAATTCTTCGACTTGCCCTGCATGACCAGCGTCTTAAAAGAAGACTCATAAGGCTGTCCCAGCATATCCGCGATATGCACGCCATCGATGAACTCATCGCACTCGTAATATACCGCTTCGTAAGGGATCTTCTCCTTATCCAGCATTCTCATTGCATTCGTCTTGTTCTCTTTCTTCATGAAAAGCCTTCCTTCCGCACTGCCTCATCATTACTTCAGGCAGTTCTTCTGCATGTACTCACTGATGTCTCCGCTCAACGGCTGCATCGGAACCGTTCCCAGCGTCTGTGTATTGGAAAGGATAATGATGATATCCTCTGTATCTCTGTCCACGAACACATCCGTGTTATATCCGAGTGTCATACCGGAATGCTCCAGGCAATGTCCTTCCACATAGAATCCGTATCCATAGCCAAAAGCACCGCCGTCGAAGATCTTATCCCAGCTTTCTTTTGTGAGCAGCGCACCGTCCAGTACCGCATACTCCCACTTCAGAAGGCCCTCTGCCGTACCGGTCATGACGCCGACGGCATAGCTGATGGTCGGATCCTGAGACGGGAAATCGAAATCCCAGAAAAGGAGTGATGTTCTACCCTTGGTAGTAAGATGATCGATATCCGGATAGAGTTCCGTAAGATTCAGCGGCTCCAGGATATTCTTTCTGATGTACTCATCGTACTTCATACCGGTCAATCTCTCGATGATGATACCGAGGAAATAGTAATTGGTATTGCAGTACTTGAACTGTGTGCCCGGAGTAAACTCCAGATCAAAGTATGACATCTGCTCGATCATCCAGTCGCCGGTGATCGGCTTGGTCACCACAGACCGCACGGTCTGTTCAAGTGCATCAAGCTTGGTAAAATCGATCTGCATCAGGTCCGACATGGAAATACCGAGAGTACCTGTCTCCAGGTAATCCGAGATACCGGAAGTCATGTTCAGGAGCTGATGGATCGTGATCTCTTTTGCGTGAGAGTACTCAGGAATATACTTGTCGAGAGTGTCTTCAGTAGAAATCTTACCCTGTTCGACCAGCTGCATGATGGCTACCGCCGTAAACTGCTTCGTGATCGAACCCAGTTCATATACCTTGTCCATCGAATTCGGGATCCCCTGCTCGCGGTCAGCCAGTCCTGATTCCTTTGTCCAGATAATGTTTCTATTCTGGGAAACCAGAGCCACGCCATCGAACTTGATTGAATCGAAGTATTTCTCTGTCGCACCTTTATCAAAAGTACGGCTGGAAGCAGATGAGGATGCCGATGTGCTCTCCGCAGAAGTTTCTTCGCTCGAGCCTTCTGTGGTCTCCTCAGCGGTAGACTCAGATGTGGTCTCCTCCGTGGTAGTGGCTTCCGTAGTCGTTTCCTCTGTAGTTTCTTTAGTTGTTTCTTTCGTCGTTTCCTCTGAAGAAGACTCCTCAGTCGTTGATTCCACGGTTTCTTCAGCAGTCTCACTCTCCTTAGTCGTCCGTGTTGAGCGCGTCTCCTCTTCCTTCTTACTGCAGGACGCAGCAAGAATGCTGAGAGACAGGATTCCTGCCAGGATCTTCACCGACTTTTTCATAGCTCTTCTCCTTTATACAAAAGGACCTCAGGCCGAGGTCCCTATTTGTCTTTTACGTCTGTTCTTATGCATCCACTTCTTCGATCTTCTTGTAGAAACGGTTCTTCTTCAGTGCCTTATAGTCACTCTTTTTCATACCGGTACTGATCGGGAAGCTCTCACCGGAATTCTTATCATCCAGGTACAGATCGTAGGTCTTCTCCGCAACGTGATGTACTCCACGCGGAACAAGATTGGTCGTGACCGGAGTATTCTCCTTTACGATACGCTTTGCTTCTTTCTTGCCTTCCTTGATGCACTTGTCACCATTGAAGCAAACCGGACAGAAATGATAATAATCCGCACCAAGCGGGATCAACGGAATGAAGTCAATATGTCCCCACTTATTGAACTTTACATATGTCTCCTGATACGCCTTGTGGCAGAAGGAACACTCCTTCACGTCCCCCTTCGGACCGTATACTTTCTTAAAAGACTTTACACCATAGTAAACAACACCCATAATTTCACTCCTTCGAAAATACTACCCTTCAAAATCACTAGTGTTCCCGAGCGAGCTTTTTCCTCGCCCGAACGTGTTTATTCTCGCATATATATATGAAAAAAACAACGCATTCCGGGTACATTCTCCAACATGCATAAAGTCACAATTCTTTTTCCTTGCGCAAGGGATATATTTTGAAAGAATGATATAATGGAATCAGTAATCGAAGGAGGTCTTTTTCATGCCGATCATTACCATTTCGCGTCAGATGGGCAGTCTTGGTGACGAAGTCGCAAATGCCCTTTCCAGTAAGCTCGGCTGGGAATTGATCACTAGAGACCTTCTAATGGAAAGATTCTTTCCTGACAGTAATCCGGAACAGAGACGAAGCCTGGCCGAAAGTGCCAAGTTCTACCTTTCCGAGTACAAAGACGGCAAGACATTCCGCGAAGTGCTGGAGTCCTCCCTTCTGGAGCTTGCAAGAAACCAGTCGGCGATCCTTCTCGGCTTCGGTTCCCAGTTATTCTTCGCCGACCATGATAGTGCGATCAATGTTCGCATCGTTGCGCCGAATGATGTCCGTCTCAGCCGTATCCAGCGCCAGTTTCATATGACCGAAGAAGCTGCGCGTGCACTTCTGGAATCGACTGACAGAAAACACAAGCGTTTCGTATCCCATGTTTTTTCTGCCGATTCTTCGGATGTGTCGCTTTATCACCTTGTTCTCAATACCGCTTACCTTTCCGTTGACGAATGCGTGGCGGCTATTCTCGCGGTCAACAGCGAACACTCCTTACGCGTCCGCATCAAGGACGAGACAAAGAAGGAAGGCGCTTACGATCACCAGAAAGATCTTCCCGTATTCAAGAATCCCTCGGAAGCGGAGTTTGCCCGCATCCTGGACATGTACCATATCGATTGGAAATACGAACCGAAGACCTTCCCTGTCGAGTGGGACAGCGAAGGTAACGTGACTCTGGCCTTCAGTCCGGATTTTTATCTGACACGTTTCGATACCTATCTGGAACTGACGACCATGGATCAGAAATATGTAACGAAGAAAAACAAAAAACTGAAAAAAGTGCGGGAGCTCTACCCCGGCACCCACATCAAGATCGTCTACAAGAAAGACTTTCTGGAACTGGTGGAGCGATTAAAGAGTTTCGATGCCCCGCCGCCAGGCGAAGAATAATCAGAAGGAAGGCCGATTATGGAACAGATCAGTTACAAGAAGGTCCTTTTTACCAAAGAACAATTGCAGGCAAGGACCGCTGAATTAGGAAAGACCATTACCGAAGACTACCGTGGTGAAGACCTTGTTCTTCTCGGCGTGCTGAAAGGTTCCCTTTTCTTCTTTACCGATCTTACCCGCGCTATCGATCTTCCGATCGAAATGGACATGCTGGCAGTCGGAAACATCCCGGACACCACCTCGACCACAGGTATCGTGCGTATCACGAAAGATGTGGATATTAACATAACAGGCAAGCACGTCATCGTTGTGGAGGACATCATCCGCACAGGCCTGACTACCGCCTACCTTCTCCAGACTCTGGAAGCAAGAAAACCTGCGTCCCTGGAAGTGTGTACGCTTCTTTATAATCCGGAAAGGCAGTTGATCGATCTTCCTGTCAAGTATTACGGCTTTGAGATCGACAAGAGCTGGCTGATCGGCTACGGAATGGACGCCGCGGAAAAAGGCAGGAATCTTCCCTTCATCGCCGAACTTGAACACAAGTGATTGCATAAGGACAAAACAAAAGGTGGTTTCTCATCGAAACCACCTTTTTTAACCCTGAGGACAAATAAAAGCTCCAGCGAACCAATTCACTTCCAATTCCTACGGCCACCCTTTATTATCTGCGAACCTTCAAGATCCTGCTCAACCCGTCTTCGTGGAATTACTCAACACATGAAGCTGTGCCTTTCCAACCAACCCGAACCCGAAATGTTGTCGTCACCGAAACCACCTTTTCCATCACCTCTGCTGCACCTGCCGTTACTGATCGCCCCATGCCATCAATCCGGACTTCGATCCAGTTTTTGCAACTTACTAAGTTATGGTCCGTTTCCTACCATCTCTCGTAATTCCGATTCCCCGTTTCCTGATTCTCATCACTCTCCGGATCATCTAAATCAAGGTTCCAGCCTGACCCGCGACTTGTGTCCGCCCTCGCGTACCGTCAATCGCTGTCCGCTTTCCACTGCTCTCTACTATGGCTCTAACGGTTCCGGTTTCCGATGTCCCTATCCGATCTCACGGGATCGTCTTAAAAACTCATCTACCATCGTTTCCTGACCACTCTCTGGTCTTTCTGTTTTTTTCAACCTCGCCTTGTGTATCTAACCAGTGGCGGTTCTCCGTTTGGGATATGGTGTTAACTCGTATTCCCTGGAGCTAATTTAAGTATAGCACGCAATTCCTTCATGTCAACACCTTCACTACGAAATGCGCAAACTTTTTTCTTTCGTTGTGCATCATGCACAAAACGATACGAGATACACCGTCAACTTGATCGGCATCATCCGTAAGCACTGTCCTGCCTTGATTTGCGGATCCTAATCTTTTGGAAGCGTTACGATCCGGGCCGGTGCTTTTGACGCAGCACGACTCGAAAAGTCCGAATATTATTTACTTTTTGGTCATATTTGGCCGTTCAAACTGACAAATATGTCACTTGGCATATATCAAAAATTTGATACAATATGGACAGCTCACTAATGTGGAGGGGTATATGAGTCTAAAGCTATCAAAGATCAATCGCGGATTGGTTCTTCTTATTGCGGCCGTTCTGGGCGTAGTCATCTACCTGACGATCGATAAGATCGATTCCGGCAAAAAGATCAAAGAAGTCCGTTCACTCGCAAACGAGATCATCACGCTTTCCAAGGACAGCTTCACATTCGATCGGGATGTTCTGGGAAATGGTTCTTATCTGGATCTCACCGAATTTGGGGCAGGATTTCCGACGCATGTCAGCGAAGAGGATATCGGCAAAAAGATTGAGAAACTGAAGCCCTATCTCTTTGAAGACGAAGTATTGTATAAAGAAATAGCCGATCTCGGGTTTGAATTTGCCGAGCAGGCATACAACAGCCATGGTTGTCTGGTCAAGGAGATCACGTCACGTACCCCTTCCAAGATCAAGGTCAACTATTACAACAATACAGCCAGTGTCACCATATACGTGCATAACGAGATCATCACCAAAGAGAGCACCGCAGACAGTATCGATTCAACGGATGTACTGCTATTCGAATACACAGGCGGGCGATGGGTGCTTGTTTCCTATGAGATATACTGAGCATTTTGCACAGGAAACAGGAATAAACCATCAGGAGAATAATATGAGCGAAAAAGAACCGGCATTAAGCATACAACATCTTACCAAGACTTTCGGTAAAAAGACGGCCGTCGACGACGTGTCGTTCGACGTGTACCCGGGTGAAGTCTTTGGTTTCTTAGGCCCGAACGGCGCCGGAAAGACGACGATCATCAAGAGCGTCATGGGTTTTATACGTCCTGATAAGGGAACGGTCATCATCAACGGGCATAACGTGAAGAAAGAGTACGAGACAGCCATGTCCTCTATCGGAGGCATCGTTGAAAATCCTGAGATGTACACGAATTTGTCCGCCTATCTCAATCTCAAGATGTATGCCAAACTGCACGACAATATTCCGAAAGGACGCATCGATGAAGTCCTCGAACTGGTCGGTCTGAAAGAACGGGCCAAAGAGCCGATAAAGAAATACTCGCTGGGTATGAAACAGCGTATCGGTCTGGCTCAGGCACTTCTTCACAAGCCGAAGATGCTGATCCTGGACGAACCGACGAACGGTCTTGACCCGGCCGGCATCCATCAGCTTCGTGACATTCTGAAAAAGTATGCCCACGAGGACGGTGCCGCCGTCATGGTATCCAGCCACCTTCTTGCCGAGATGCAGATGATGTGTGACCGTATCGGCATCATCAACCACGGCAAGCTGATCCGTATCTGTTCGATCGACGACTTGACGAACCAGACAACTGCATCGTCCATGTACAGGATCAAGACATCCGACCCGAAGAAAGCTTCTTTTTTCCTTTCTGAGACCTGCGGCTACAAAGTCAGCAATATAACGGATAGTTTCTTCGATATTGAAGCCGACGAAACAAATATCAACGAATGCGTCCGCAAGATGGTCGAAACAGGTTCGGATATCCTTGGTGTGCAGAAAGTCGAAGCATCTTTGGAAGATGCATTCTTACAAATTACGGGAGGAGGAATTGAAATTGAATAAGATTGCTGCTCTCTATTCGAATGAAATGATCAAGATCTCCCACAGGATATCTGTGTGGATCGTCACCGTCGTCATGATCGCCATCGCGATCCTTGCCCCTATCGCATTTTCGGCTGCCGAGGAAGGACTGTACGAGGATGAAAACTATTGGGACACAGTAGACTTCAAAGCAGATTTGATCAAGAAAAAGGATTCGCTTGCCCAGACTCTCGGCGATACCAATGACTTTGTCCGTCACTCTAATGTACAGTTTACTATCAATAATGAAAGACGCGAAGTCTTCTCAACATGGCTTGATTGTGATGAGGAAAAAGCAAGTGATTACAGCGACCTGATCTGTGCAAACAACCTTCTGTCCGGGTACGATTTCGACGCACGTCCATACGGCAAAAGCTGGCTATCCGTTGTGGCCCTTCGCTCCTACTACAGTTGCCACCATCAGATCTGCCAGATGAACCGTACTCCATTCGAAGAAAGAAATGATGAATGGTACTCCATGTTCATGCTGTACAGTCAGGCATTTGATTACTATTATGAAGCACTGTTTACAAACAATATGCAGTCATTCTACAACGGTGAGAAATTGCTGAGCACGGTCGGAGATAATTACTATGAACCTGAGATCATTCAACGAGTGATTGATATCGATCCGTCCGGAACTATGACCTTTGAAGAAACGGCTACGCTCATGGAAATGCTGGTCGAGATGCACTCTACCGAACTAGCTCTGCAAAGCAATCTTAACCTGTCAAGAAACGAATTACCGCGTATCCTTACCGCATCCGACAAGGCGCATTTACAGGACAAGGTCTCCATTCTGAACTACAAGTTTGTACACCGTCAGCACTATTCCGAAAAATCCGCATTCGCGCACCAGCTCAACACGCTCACGATCAGTCTTGGCCGCTTCGCACTGATCATTCTTCTCGTTCTTGTAGCCGGAACCAGTGTTTCCCAGGAAATGGCTACAGGCTCGATCAAATCCTTGATCATTGCGCCGGTCCGCCGCTGGAAGATTTTCCTGGCCAAACTCCTGTCCATTACCACATGGTGCATTGCCGGGGGACTTCTGCTTGTCTTGACATCGACTCTGACCACGATGCTTCTGCACTCTGACATTTCACTTCCGAGTTATCTTTATGTATCGGGCGGTACGATCCACTACATCCCGTACCTGCTCTACATGATCCTGACATTCTTTGTAGACAGTCTGTCTCTGTTTGTGTACATCCTTCTCGCCTTCATGATCTCCTGCATAACCAAGAACTCGGGTATTTCCGTTGCTGTCTCTTCTGGACTGATCCTCGGAGCCAATCTCCCGACAATCCTTGTTGCAATGATCGGCAGAAAGAGATGGATCGATTTTCTTCCTTCCATCAACATGAATATCTCTAATCTGGTGTTCCCTTTCTCCAAACTGATGTACGGCACCACTTTAAGCGAATTGGGATCTGAGGAAGCGCTCAATAATCCCCTTTCGTTCTCGCTGATCTATACGGGAGTTCTGGTGATCATCCTTCTTGCCATCGCGTACGATGCTTTTACCAGAAGGGATATTCAATAAACCTTATCAAACAGAAAAGAATCTCAACAGGGTCGGTACTTCCGGCCCTGTTCGATTTTACGGGCAGAAAACTCTGAAGCGATACGGTTCCGCACGTTACGCTTATCCGCCACCCAGAGCGGCGCGATAAGATGTCTCTTGTCCCCGTCTCCGGTCATGCGGTAAATAACGATATCCGGGCGAATCAACTCGACCGCTTCGCACAACAGATCGATGTATTCATTTAACTCCATCAGAGCAAACGCTTCCTTCTCAAAAAGCACTGCCAACGCAGTCCCCGACAGTACATTCAGATTGGCGATCTTGATCCCCTGAATCGGAAGATGCGAGCAATAGCGTATCGTATCCAGCATCATGTCCTTGGTTTCCACCGGAAAGTCCAGTATCACATGCACGATGATCTCAAGTCTCCCCTTGATTGCCGCCAGCCGGTGCACGGTAGTTTCGAAATCAGAAAGCGGATATCCCCGACGGAACCATTCCGCCGTCTTCTCATGGATCGTCTGCAGTCCCAGTTCGATCCAGACATAGGTCTTCTGCGAAAGCTCTTCCAGGATCGCATACATCTTCTCACTGATACAGTCCGGTCTGGTCGCAATCGAAATGCCCACGACCTCCGGATCCGAGATCGCCTCTTCATACTTCTTCTTAAGTTTTTCCTCATCTCCGTATGTATTCGTGAAATTCTGGAAATACGCGATATACTTGTGGCTCTTGCACTTCTTCTCAACTTTCTTCTTCGCAAAGGCCATCTGCTCCGTTATAGAAAGACGCCCGTCTGCAGCAAACTCACCCGAGCCGCTGCCGCTACAGAAGATACAGCCGCCTGTCCCCTTCGTGCCGTCACGGTTCGGGCAGGTACACCCCGCATCCAGCGCGATCCGGTAGACCTTCTCCCCGAAGATCTCCTTATAATGTTCACTGGCACTACGGTAACTCATACATCCTCCTTGAAACCACCATGCGGATGATCCTCACGGTCGCCCGGACACAGATCCGCTTTGCCTTCAAGCTGCGTCCCTCTCATAACAATATTATACCCATACCGGGCCCGAATCGTATCCAGCGCCGAATTGACCTTATCGTCCCGCTTGATCTTCTCGAAATTCTCGAATACCGTCATCTGGTGCGGCGCATCTTCATCCGACAGATTGGTCGTTCTGACCCCGATACTCCGAAGCGGCGCATGCCAGTCATAACTCTCGTCAAAAAGCTCCATCGCCAGTTTTGCGATCGCCTTCTCGTCGTTCGTCTCTCCCGGAAGTGCTCTCTGTTTCTCATAGGACTTAAGGTCTGTATCCCTGACCCAGATCGTCACGGTACCCGCCAGGAAATGATGTTTCCGCAGTCGGCCGGCCACCTGCGCCGAAAGCGTCACGACCACCTTCCAGACATCATGACGGTTCACCATGTCTCTTGGCGTCGTGGTGCTGTTTCCGACAGATTTGAGCGGTCTCGTGTACGCCTCTTCCCTGACCGGATCCTCGTCCCGTCCGTTGGCATGTTCCCACAAACTGTATCCGTTCTTATCCAAAGACGCAATCACGAAATCTCTGTCCAGCCGTGCCAGGTCCCCTATAGTTCTTACATTCATTTTGTGAAAAGCACTTGTTGTGGCCTTTCCTACAAAAAGCAGGTCGGATACCGGTAACGGCCAGACGATCTCCCGGAAGTTTTCCTCCGTGATCACGGTAGTGGCATCCGGCTTCTTATAATCCGAACCCAGTTTGGCGAACGTCTTATTAAAGCTGACACCGACCGAGCAGCTCAATTGCAGTTCTTCCTTCACCCGCCGGCGGATCTCATCGGCGATCACTTCCGGATGTCCGCCCGAGGTCTCCGTAATATCCAGCCAGCACTCATCCAGACCGAATGGTTCGACCTTATCGGTATACTGCAGGAACATCTCCCGTATCTTCTCAGAAAAGTAGACATACTGATCAAAGTGCGCCGGTACGATCAGAAGATCCGGGCATTTCTGCCGGGCCTGCCAGAGGGCTTCCGCCGTCTTCACACCACAAGCCTGGGCCAAAGGATTTTTAGCCAGGATGATGCCGTGACGCTGCTTACTGTCGCCTCCGACAGCCATGGGAACCGTCCTCCATTCGGGATGGCTCCGCATCTCCACAGAAGCAAAAAAGCAGTTCTGATCTACATGTAATATGTCTCTGTGCACCTCGTCCGCCTTTCCCCTTTGTCAAACGTTTGTTTGCTTTTGGAACTATAATATCATGTTTTCTGATGAAACTCCAGACTTTACAAAATGGACATTTTTTATTTTCATTTTTGCTTTTATTTTAGAAATGAGAAAGGTATAATTACAAATAGACAAGTTTTTTTATTGTTGTAAATTGATAGGCCTGACAAAAGGCGCATTTTTTAACAAAGGATGGTGGATTTATGGCAAAGCATCGTATTTTATTGGTAGATGATGACACCGATATTCTTGAGATCAATCGCTCATTCTTGTCAAATGAAGGCTACGAAGTCAGCGTAGCAACAAATATTGCCCAGACTCTCCAGAAGGTTGAGACGAACGCATATGATTGTATTGTTCTGGATATCATGCTTCCGGATGGTAATGCTTTTGACCTCCCGACGAAGATCCATACTCACTGCAATACACCGATCATCTTCCTTTCTGCGAAGGATCAGACAGAAGACAAGATCGCAGGTCTGCGCGCCGGCGGTTCCGACTATATGACCAAGCCGTACAGCCTTCCGGAACTTTCTGCACGTATCGCTGCCCACATCCGCAGCAACATGGCTCGTGACGGATTCCTGATGGAGTTCCCGCCGCTCACCATGAACGTGAAGACTCGTGAAGTTACTCTGAACGGTACACCGGTACATCTTACGAACCGTGAGTTCGATATTCTCCGCCTCCTGGCCGAGACACCGAACGTGATCGTACCTTTCGCCCGCATCTATGCAAATGTATGGGGTGATGACGGTCTGTGCGATAACCACCTGGTAATGGTTAACATCAGCTACCTGAGAAAGAAGATGGAAAAGGCCGATCCGACAGTTCAGTTCGTTAAGACTGAGTGGGGCAGCGGCTACTCCTTTACCTTCCCACCGATCAGAAATACGATGCGCGCCGAGTAAGCTCTTTATCGGAAAGCGTGACAAAGCATGTCAATGAATCGCAACAATACTGCTAAGAAGCGTATTTCCGTAACCGCGTATCTTATTTTAGTTGTTCTAGCAATCGCTGTTTCGTCTGTAGTTTTCCTCTGTGTAAACTACCGGCGGTGCAGCGATTATTCATTTACCCAAGAAAGTTTTCTCGACCTTCGTAACTGGGACAAAAACAGTTCTCCCCTTATCCTCGGAAAAGGCTGGCAGTTCTTCCCTCATGAGCTTCTTACTCCGGAAGATGTCAGACGCGATGCGAGAACTTTTGCCGCGACAGGCGTTCATGAATACGACAGCTACGACAATGTAGAGATCACGAGGGACGGTTGGCTCAACCTCGGCTCCTCGTACACACTCAATCAAGTATCTCCGGATCTCGAGTCCATGTCCGAATTCGGTGCAGGTACCTATCACATCAATCTGCTTTTCAATTACGACGTTGACTATGTCACGATCAACCTTCCGGATATTGCGCAGTCTGCCAGGATCTGGTGTAACGGAAAGAGCGTCCGCCATTACGGCATCGTCTCCACCGACTCCGATTCCTATTCCCCTACCGAGGTTTGTGCCGACATCCAGCTTCAGCCTACGGAAACCGGTCACATCGACCTCATCATCAACTGCGCCAACTTCTCTTCGCCATACGGCGGTATCCTTTCCAGTCCGGCCGTGGCCTCGACTTCTTCCATCGAGCATATCAAAGACGCGACACGATTGTACCTGGCTGTTGTATATGTTCTTCTGCTCGGCTTTTTGATCGGAGGCTTCTACATCTCCCAGACATTTGACGGAAAGAGCAAGTTTTACTTCTTCATGCTCATCTTCATCTGTGAGTTGCTTTTCGAGCAGTTCTCTGCATCCGTAACACTTCTTCCGGGCACATGGAACTACCTGATCCAGGTCACTCTTCTCATCTTTACCAACTACTGGACGTTCCTGTACTATGCTTCGCTTTATCCCAAAGGAACAAGCAAACTTTTCGACAAACTGCATTTCTTCGAGATGACGTTCTTCTCACTTCTCACGGCGATGTACCTGCTGGTATACTGGTGTTTCCCGAAATTCCTGTACCTGCAGTCTTCGACACTTGCCAACTTCATCCTGGTACTGATCACGAATCTATATTGCATGGCCCGTGTATTCTATATGGTCAGAAGACATGATCACGGACACTACCTGTATACCCTGTCCGTTCTGGTCACCACCTTCATGCACCTGGCCATCTTTGTCAGAACTCAGTATTATGTCTCCATCTCCCTGCACGCCCTGATCCTTCTTTTCTTCATCATGGTCTACGGAAGTTACTTCATCATGGACTATGTAAAGACATTCGAAGAGCTTTCCTTCCACAACAAGAATCTCGAGAGTGCCGTAGATGAAAAGACGAAATACATCGCCAAGGTCAACCAGGATCTTCTTAAAAATCACGAGAAACTTCTGGAAAACGAAGAAGCCAGAAAGAAGATGCTTTCCAATGTTTCGCACGACCTGCGTACCCCGATCACGGCGATCCGCGGTTACGTGGAGTTGATGCTCAATGCTAAGGAACCACTTCCCAGAGATCAGGAAGTACAGTATCTCAAGAACATCCACACCCGAAGCACACAGATGGAACAGCTCATCTCCGACCTCGTGCAGCTGACACGACTGGAATCCGAGAATGACACGCTGGACAAGATGCCCATCAGTGTAAAAGAAATGGTACACGACCTGTATATGCTCTATCACGCAGAATGCGAAGGCACTGACAAACAAGTGCTTTTCGAGGCGCCGGAAGACGACGATCTTCTGATCGATGGCGACGCCAAGAAACTGCTTCGCGTATTCGAGAACATTATCGTGAATGCCATGAAGTATACGCGTGAAAACGATATCATCCGCATCATCTGCCATCGTTACGATGATCCGGCCATGCTGGGCGGAAATGCCGTGGAGGTCATCGTCAAGGATAACGGCGTAGGTATTCCACAAAACGAAGTGCCTTACGTTTTCGACCGCTTCTACCGTGCCGAGAATTCCGGCATCAACAAGACCGGTTCCGGCTTAGGCCTTTCCATCGTAAAGAGTATCATGGACAAGCACGGTGGCAAGATCTGGGCAGAGAGCGAAGAAGGTCAGGGATCCGAATTCCACATCGTTTTCCGCGCCTCCGAGTTCAACTTCGACGAAGAACCCGAAGATGAAGAATGACAGAATAAAACCGATAAAAAAGCACCGCCTCGGACTTATGTCCCAGCGGTGTTTCTTATTCTCAGATCGATGTATTCTCAGACTGTGTGAGAATTATGCTTCTGCTGCATTCAAGCAATCATTCAGAGCTTCAACAAGTGCATCGCAATCCAGGCCGTGAACTGCGCAAGCTTCCTCGATAGACTCACCATGAGCCATTGCACAACCCAGGCAGTGCAGGCCGCTGTTCATGAATACAGGTACAAGATCCTCATGATCTCTCAAAACTTCCGCAATGATCATATCTTTAGTAATAGCCATGTTTTCTTCCTCCATATAACATATATTGCTACATTACCACGAGTGACCGAATAATGCAATTTACTTTTTATCAGGATTTCATGTTATAGTTGAAGTAGCGTGGCAATGCAGAAACGGAGGAAAATCGAATGAAGCTCAACTACAAGCGCACCTTTCTCTCGGGATTGGCGTTCCTGGCCATCATGGCCTTCTGGCAGATGTATGACAATGTTCTCCCCCTGATGCTGCGGAGTACTTTTCACTTAAACGAGACGCTCATCGGTGTCATCATGGCATCGGACAACATACTGGCGCTTTTCCTTCTGCCTCTTTTCGGCAAACTCTCGGACGGGACCCATACAAGGATCGGCAAGAGAATGCCGTTTATCCTTTTCGGCACCGGAGTGGCGATCATATTGACCAATATCCTCCCGATCCTCGACAACAGTTACTACGCTTCCGCCAGTAACTTCAAGCTCATTTCATTTGTTGTGACCCTCGGTCTTCTTCTGCTCGCGATGGCAGTGTTCCGCTCGCCTGCGGTCGCCCTCATGCCGGACGTCACACCGAAGCCGCTGCGCTCACAAGGAAACGCCATCGTCAATCTCATGGGCGCACTCGGCGGTATCATCTACCTTGTGTTTTCCGCACTCATGTATCCCGAATCTAAGACAAAAGCAGTGGAACATGTGAACTATCAGCCACTGTTCATCTTCATCGCTTCTCTTATGTTCCTGGTCATCGGCATCATGTTCCTGACTGTACGCGAAACGAAGTGGGCAGAAGAGAATTCTGCTATTGAAAAAGCACACCCCGAGTGGGATCTTACGGAAAAAAGCGAGGAGAAAAAAGCTCGTCTTCCGGCCCCCGTACTTCGCTCCATGGTTTTCCTTCTTATTTCTGTCGCACTCTGGTTCTTCGCGTATAACGCTCTGACCACCTGGTTTACGACCTATGTGGACACTCTCATGGGAAAACAGCTGGGCTTTGCTTCCACATGTTTCCTGGTCACTAACGCCGGCGCGATCCTCTTCTTTATTCCTGCCGGAATCCTCGCTTCGAAGATTGGAAGAAAGAAGTCTATCCTGATCGGCACACTGGCATTCGGCAGCTGCTTCGTTGCCGCCTATTTCATTACTACATCTGCGAAGGATGCCGCCATTATACCGATGTATATAGACTTTTTCGTAGTCGGCGTTTCCTGGGCCTTGATCAACGTCAATTCCCTTCCTATGGCCGTAGAGATGTGTAATGGCGCGGATACAGGTAAATTCACAGGTTATTACTACGCTGCTTCGATGAGCGCACAGGTCGTAACACCGGTGCTTGCCGGCTTCTTACTTCGCAACATCGGATACAAGATCCTGTTCCCTTATGCGGCACTTTTTGCCTTCCTGAGTTTCACCACCATGCTCTTCGTCCGTCATGGTGACAATCGGGCTTCTGCAGTCAAGAATTTGCAGGCATTTGAGGATATGGACATCTGATTTTTGATACCTTCAAAATGATAATAGCATCTTGACAAATTTAAATGTTATGCTTGTCTCTCAATTTGAAGGAAAAATCGAAAAAACCCTTGACAATAGGCGATTTGACGTTCATAATAACCATTGTTAATAAAGCCCTGAAGGAGGCATTGATTATGAATAAATCAGAACTTATTGATGCAGTTGCAAAGTCAACAAAGTTGACAAAGAAGGATGCTGAGGCAGCTATCAACGCTACACTCGATGCTATCGGCGATGCTCTCGCTGCTAAGAAGCCGGAGAAGGTTGTTCTCGTTGGTTTCGGTACATTCGAGACAAAGAAGCGTGCAGCTCGTAAGGGTCGCAACCCGAGCACAAAGGAAGTTATCGACATTCCTGCTTCCAAGGCTCCTGTTTTCAAGGCTGGTAAGGGCCTGAAGGACAAGGTTAACAAGAAGTAATTTTTGTTAGATTGTTATCTAAAAAGACTGTCTCATTCGAGGCAGTCTTTTCTTTTTGCCTTCTTCACTGTTATCGGAACGCACGAAAGACAGGCCGAACCCTTTATTCAGCCTGTTTCCGCATCACTCAAGACTTACCCGAAAACCTTAATCCCTGGGTCTTCCGTAACTTCGGAATACTTCCTCCATTGAGGCATCCAACATACGGTTGATCATGGACACCACGCGTGTCTCTTCCGCACCCTTCGGTCTTCTCTTCATTGCATAGCGGATATTCCTCTCCACTTGACTCGGAGACATGTGAAAGACAGGCATCGCCATCGGATAGAGACGCTTGCCCACGCCCCGCAAAAGACCCGGATCCTGAAACAGCTGATAGATAAGAAAACGCAGTATCTGCGTACCCATAAGCGTCGGATCAAAACCGTTCTTTTTCAATGTCGAATCAATCGCGAAATAAATATACGCATCATCCACCTGATCCGTACGCACTGAAGAAATCTGTACCAGATTCGAGATCTGGTTCTTCACCTGATTGGCCGCAAAATCGCGGCCACGACGGCCGTCTACAAGGTAGTGCATCTTCCCGTCGGCACTACTGATCCCGACCATTCCACTGTTGAGAAGCATGGAATTCACACAATTAAGAATCGCTCTATCATCACATGCAATATAAAAACCATATTCATTCGGATCCTTGTGTTTGTATGAAGACCGCTCCCCAGAGATCACTCTGTTGAAACTGTTCATAAGTCACACTCCAAATGTTTTTTTCTATTAAATCATCTTAGCGGAAATAAATCTATATGATATAAGCACAATTTTCGATTTTCTATCGAAAAATCACTTCGCGGCCTGGTCTTCCGTTTCCGTCACTTTGACCGAATACGCATAGTGGGCATACGGCGTGTATTTGATCACCACATCTTCGCCCTCTTCAAGCTCAAACTCGAAAGGATTGACATAGTAATACTCGCCATCGATCTCGATATGATCCTTGAAATACGAGACCTTCTCGATCGTTCCACTCTTCACCTTATATGTAGAACGCAGCACCGTCGTGGTATCGAGGACACGCGGTACCGAAAAAAGCCAGAGCTGAACAAGAAGCACCACCATCAGGACCACCGGCAGAAGGAACAAAAAGCCATGTCTCCAGCGGTTCTGGCGCGTATTCTTCGTTGCCCACAGAAAAACGATCAGGAGCAGAAGACTGATCAACAGATGTGCACCAAGATTGACCCAGAAATAACTCAATTCTTTCCGCTCCTTTCTTTCGGTAATATCATACCCTCTTCTGTCAGTATAGCATTGACTGTCAAATCCCACACGTCCGAAGGAAGATGCGGAAACAAATTCTTCTTTGCTACCACCCCGATCAGGATCCCGTGAAAGCCATTACTACCCGAAAAGAACTTGTCGTAGTACCCTTTTCCTCTTCCAAGGCGTACTCCTTCTTCAGAAAAAGCCATCGCCGGAACCAGTACCAGATCCATTTCTTCCGGAAGTATCTTCTTCGAATCAGCATCCGGCTCGAAAATGCCGAAACTTCCGATATTTCTGCATTCAGAAGCACGAGCTGCAAAAAAGGCCATATCCTCGCCGAAAACCTTTGGGAAACACACGGTCGCACCGTTCTTTTCAAAAGCCGAAAGCACTTCGGAAATATCCGGTTCATCAGGAAGAGGCATATAGGCCGCCACGACCTTGGAAGACAATATCTTCTCCCTTAGATCTGAAGGTATCGTATCCATATCAAGAGAAATCTTCGTTGAAACAACAGAGCGGTCCGCAGCAACACGGTTTCTGTCGCGGATCACTTTCCGCACCAGTTTCTTCACCCGTCCGGTCATGCATTTGCACCTTGATTTCTGGCTTCTTCCGCCATCCGGTCGAATTCTTCTTCAGAAAGGATCGTGATGCCGAGGCTCTGTGCTTTTGTCAGCTTTGAACCTGCCGCTTCACCGGCCAGAACATACGACGTATTCTTGGAAACCGAAGACGAGACGGAACCGCCCAGAGACAGGATGATCTCCGATGCTTCGGAACGGGAATAATTCGGAAGTGTACCGGTCAGTACGAATACTTTTCCGGCCCAGGCCGTATTCTGCTCACCTGAAGATTCTTCCACCATATTGACACCGTTTCGCTCAAGTTTTTCGATCAGTTCACGGTTGCTCTCTTTTGCAAAGAAGTCTTCCACACACTGGGCCGTGACCATGCCGAAATCCGGAAGCGCCGCCAGTTCCAGCACCGTCGCCTGCTTCAGTTTCTCCATGGAACCGAATGCTTTTGCCAGGGCACGTGCAGCGACAACGCCGACATTACGGATACCCAGCGCTGCGATAAGACGCGAAAGCGGCCGGGACTTCGAATCCTCGATCGACGAAAGCAGATTGGAAACAGAGGAATCGCCCATTCTTTCAAGAGACAGGAGTGCCTCTCTTCTCTCGGAAAGTGTATAGATATCGGCCACATCATGGATCAGGTCTGCCGAAAGGAGAACATTTATCATGGAAGGGCCCATACCATCGATATTCATGGCATCTTTGGAAACAAAGTGCATCATGGCGCGGTAGATCTGTGCCGGGCACTGCTCATTCAGACAGCGCAGCGCAGCCTCACCCTCGCTCCGGTAAACCTTTTCACCGCATGCAGGACATACTTCCGGCATGGCAAAAGGAACTGCCTCGGCAGGGCGCTGGGATACATCTACGGAAACGATCTCCGGGATGATCTCGCCGGCCTTGCGGACAACGACCATATCACCGACACGGACATCCTTCTCGGCAATGAAATCCGCATTATTGAGCGTCGCCTTGCTGACTGTCGTTCCAGCAAGATGAACAGGTTCCAGAATAGCGACCGGCGTAAGTTTTCCGGTACGGCCAACCGTGACCTCTACGGAAAGAAGACGTGTCTTCTTCTCCTCCGGCGGATATTTATAAGCGATCGCCCAGCGCGGGATCTTCGCCGTCTCGCCAAGACGAGCACGAAGCGGGATCTCATTGACTTTAATGACGGCACCATCGATACCGTAGGAAAGAGATCCACGTGATTCACCGATCTCCTCGATCGCACTCCAGATCTCCTCATCGGTCTTACACTCGATGAATCCCGGACTTGCTTCAAATCCTAACGAGGACAGGAAACGCAGTGTATCCGCATGGCTCGAAAACTCCTTGCCACGGATCTCCTGGATATTAAACACAAATATAGAAAGCTCTCGTTCAGCCGTGATCTTAGCATTCAGCTGACGAAGCGAGCCCGCCGCCGCATTTCTCGGATTGGCGAATGTCTTCTCGCCTTCCAGCTCGGCCTGCTCATTCACGCGCAGGAACACCTCAAAAGGCATATATACCTCACCGCGCACTTCCAGATACGGAATAGACGGATCGATCGATTTCGGAAGATTACGGATAGTAAGTGCATTTTCCGTAATATCCTCACCAACGGCACCATCGCCACGCGTCGAAGCACGCACCAGACGGCCGTTCTCATATTCTACGGAAACGGAAAGACCATCGATCTTTCTCTCCACAACAAAGGACAGCTCCTCACCTTCTACACTCTGACGGACACGACGCAGGAAATCAATGACCTCTTCCTTCGAAAAGACATCACCCAGGCTCTTCATGAGGTTCTTATGGGTAACCTTGGAAAACTTCTCGTTGACTCGTCCGCCGACATGCTTGGTCGGAGAATCCGGCGTGGCATAGATCGGGTACTTCGCCTCCAGATCTTCGAGCTCACGAAGCATCGCATCGTACTCGAAGTCGGAGATCTCCGGTGCATCGTTTTCATAGTAGAGTTTGTTATGTTTTTCCAGCTCCTTACGGAGATAGTCCATTCTTTCCCAAATATCCATACTTTACCTCGTCAGTTACGAATTTTGCCCTCTTTTCGGCCACCGGCAAAATACATGACCGGCAGGAGCGAAAGAATAAAGAAAAACGATCCCCACACCAGAAGAGGAATGTTCAAAAGATTGCCGACATCCGAGAAGATACTCGTCTGCGGCACGACAATAAACGGCTTCAGCGCATAAATATCCGCCTTGATCAAGCGGTAAAGCGGGTTCATGACACATTCATAGAACATGCTTACCGGAAGCGCAAAGATGAAAGCATCCGCGACATAACGCGTACCTTCTGTCTTCCGGAAAATGACCAACGCCATGGTTCCTGCCATGACCAGCGTGATAAAAGCCGCTTCAATGGAAAAGCTTCTGGTCTTTACGACCTGCACGATATAGATCACACAGGCCAGAATAGAGAAAAGCAACGCCAGATATTCGCTGATCTCCATCTTTCCCAGCCATAGAAGGATACAAGTCACACCCATGGCCAGAGCCAGGATTAAAAAAGCACAAGCAATCGCAGGCAAAGGGATCTTGCCCACAACCGCTTGTGTTGTCTTCAAAAACAGATTGGAGACGAGGCGGAACGGATACGTAACGACCGTCCCCCACAATCCGAAAAGCACAATAGATACGATCAATGCTCGGATATCACTACGCACTTTTCTTTACTCCGGACCGATTAGTCTTCGAACTCGTACGGATCGTAATCTGCAAGCAGCTCCTTAAGAACAGCCACTTCTTCCGCTGTCAAAGTGATGCCCTTACCTGCACGCTCATGCTCCGGTGCCCAGTCACGGATATCCAGCTTCGGCTTACCGTCGTTCCAGCGAATGATATTCACTTCACGATTCCAGTTAGACTTGCTTGTAGACAAAATGCCGATTTCCTTAACGACCTCAGATTTGATCTCTGCCATTTCTTTTTCCTGCCTTCCTGCCGGGATTTCTCCCGACAATTCTTTCAATACCACATGATTATAACATATGCTATTATATTTTTTGACTACAAATTATTCTGGAGAGGCAAAATGACTTTCAATTTCGGCACAATCCTGCTTTGTATACTTGGACTCGGGCTGCTCACCGGCATAGGTCTTTTCATCTATTCCTATCTCGAAGCAAGCAACCTCAAGATCGACGAACAGGATATCGATGCCGTAAAAGATCCGGACAAAAAGACCGGCGAAACCGTCACCATAGGCTTCTTCTCCGATTCCCACGGCAAATTCTGCCACTTCAAGCCGGAACGAGTTTATAAGGAATTCATTGAAAAGCACTGCGATCTGGTGCTTTTCGGCGGGGATTGCTGTCTGCATCACCACGTTGAGCCGACTGACCTGACGATGCTTCGCGAGGTCAGCGCTGCCCTCCGTGAGAAGAACATCGATCTTTACGCCGTATACGGAAATCACGATGGCAAGATGCAGGATGAATTCTACGACGAGATGGGCATTCTGCTTCTCAAAAACACCTGGCGTGAGGTACAGGTCAGGAATGCACGTTTTGCGCTTTGCGGACTTCATGACAGCGGCCGCGAGAACCGCGCCTGGCCTACCATACCGGGCGAGTTTTCCGCTTATCCCGGTTACCGTCTGCTTCTGGTGCATAATCCTGATTTCATCTACTCTCTGCCGGATTTTACCGGCAAGACGTATCTGCCCTTTGATTTCCAGCTCTCGGGACACCTTCACGGTGGTCAGGTCCATCTTCCGTTCACGCTGGAATATAAGCTTTTGCGCTATGACCGCATCGCTTTACATGAAAATATCCTCGGCGGTATGTTTACCCTCCGAGGACTTTCCGGTTTTATCTCCAAGGGCGTCGGCTGCGGAGCGCTTCCGATCCGTTTCCGAGCACGCCCGGAGATCCATATTTTACGTTTTCATTTTTGACCAAAAGGCCGGATCTCACTTATTCTCCAGGAAGTGAGGTGTGAAGCAGCAGAACAGTGTTCCCAGTCCGATATCTACAGCGGCACCGATCAGCAATGCCGGAACCATCACATGTGCGAACACACCGATCAGAACTGCAGCGATAGCCGGGAGCATACCCACGTACAGGAATACCATCTGCACGATTGCCTTGATGGAGCTGCCTGCATTCTGCGGCAAGGATACGTTGATAAATGTACCGACTGCCGTTCCGAAGAAGCTCACGGAGAGGATAAAGAACATCCATCCGAGTACAACGAGCGGGTTTGCCAGCAGGATCACGCAGGCAACGACAAGCGGGATCACAAGGTCGATAGCACATACTGCGATACCACCCAGGAGCGAATACCACATCTTCATAAAGGAAGAATCCGGAACCAGCACGAAGAATTCTCTCGATGTATCTTCCTGAAGCGGGTTACCCAAGGTCCTGTAGAACACCAGAACGATCAGTGCAATCGCCGGGATAAAGAACGGATCTCCGTCCTTATACTCTCTGGCAAACCAGGCCGTTCCGCCGGCTACCAGAGTGAATGCGATCGATGTCTTGGAAAGGAACTTCAGGATTCCGAAACGCATGCGGTTATAGAGCGGCTTGAAGAAGAATACACTCGCGCCGTGACCATACTTAAATCCGTCACGCTCAATCTTATCGCTTCTATCCTTCTGTCTTACCATGACACCGCCGTTTGCGGATCTCTTGGCACTCTCGAGGATCTCCGCCTTCTTCTCTGCTGCCGTCATAGCATCCTCATAGAAGTCTGCCTTCATCTTCCAGATAAATGCAACTACCAGAGCACAGCCCATGATGATCAAGGCCAGGAAGATGAGTGATTTTGCCACGGAACCGGTCAGTGCAAAGTAGCAGAAACCACGGATCCAGCCCCAGAACGGAACGAAGAAGGTGTACTTGTTACCGAAGAAACGGCATGCGCAGGTCAGAAGATCCGATTCACCGGTTACGGCCTTGAACAGGAAGAATGCGCCTGCAATAATACCGACGAAAACGAGTACATATGTCGAGATGCTCTTGGCCGGGCGTTTCATGTTCGAAGTGATGGTATAGAACGCCACCTGAAGCAAAGTACCGATAACGGAAACCATGCCGTAAGAGATCAATATCGCCACGCTGCCCCAGACATTGAAGCCTGCACCGTTAATGAGATTCGGCAGATAGAACACCATAAATACCGAGCACAGCAAGGTCATACTCAACTGTCCCAAAAGTCGGAAAAGCATAACGGTCTGTGGCTTGATCGGCGCGGCGAAAAGCATCGGCACGTCGCCGGGCTGGAAGATATTTCCGGAATTCTTGGAGTTTGTGATATTGATGATCAGTACGCCCAGTACGGCTACTGCAATGATCATGTCGGTAAACTGGTATTTGTCCAGATTGCGTTTCTCAAGGAAATTCTGACTATCTTCGCCATCGCCCTCTTCACCCAGGTCGATGGAAATGGAGATTTCCTCGGGCTTTTCCGGATCGTCACTGTCCGGGATCAGCTTACCGATTGCAAAACCAACGATACCGCCTAAGATCATGATGACCAAGAAGATCGATACCCACGTCTTCAACAGTTTCTTTAACGTGTTGACGAACGTATGGGAGAAATAATACAGGAAGAGTCTCATTATTTGTTCTCTCCCTTCGCCTGCTCGGAAGAAGCCTCTTCCTGAGTGCTTTCGCTATGGCTGACCGCATCTTTATCGATACCTTCGGTCACTTCGAAGAAGATGTCTTCCAGTGTCTTTCCGGCACCCTCGATATCCGCACGTGTGATATTGGCACGGACCGTACCCTTCTGCATGATGATCGTGTGATCCCAGATCATGTCGACACTGTCGATGATATGCGTACTGATCAGCATGGTCTTACCCGCCTGACGCATCTCCTCGATGTAGTTCTTCAGTTCTTTTATCGCGTGAGGATCGAGGCCCAGAAGCGGCTCGTCCATGAGGATGATATCCGGATCCGGAAGAAGTCCGATGCAAAGATTCAACTTCTGCTGCATACCTTTGGAAAGCTCATCGCCGAACTTCTTTTTCTTATCGCTCAGTTCGAAACGGTCGAGGAGCATCTCGATGCGCTCCTTATAGTTTGTCATCTTATATGCACGGGCGATAAACTCCATATGCTCGATGACCGTCAGATTCGGATATAAAGACGGCATTTCCGGAATGTATCCCAGGATCTTTCTCGCCTGCGTCGTCTTATTCGGAATACCGTTTACCGTGATTTTTCCCTGATACTTCAAAAAGCCGATGATCGACTTGATGATCGTACTCTTACCTGCGCCGTTCGGTCCAAGAAGCACTGTCAGGCTTCCGGGTTCGAGCGTAAACGAAACATTATCGCACGCAAGATTTTTTCCATACTTCTTTGTCACGCCTTGAATTTCCAGCATAGTTGTAACCCTCTGTCTTTTCTTTCTTATCGACCGGAACGTCTCCTCATCCAGTCAACGATACCATTCTATGGATAAATAGTAAAACCAACGTCTAGAGAAGTTAAAGAAAAGGTAAATTAATCGGATTTTCGGTTTGCACTCTTCCTTTATATCCTTATAATGATTGAGTTATCCGAATACTAGTGATAAGATTGTCTACGGCGTTACGCCCTTTATAGGGAAAAAGGAATTAATAGAACAGGAAAGAGATATGTCTTTTGCTTCGATTTTGTACCAATTGCTTCTGGCTCCACTGGAGCTGATCTATGAGCTGGTCTATAACTTTGCCAGCAACATCATGCAGGACTTCGGCGCGGCGATCATCCCGCTGAGCCTTGCCGTAAACTTCTTGCTTCTGCCTTTCTACCAGCGCGCGGATGCGATCCAGAAGGCGGAAAAAGATATGCAGGCCAAGCTGGCCGACGGTGTCGCCCACATCAAGAAGACTTTCAAGGGCGATGAGCGCTTCATGATGCTCAACACCTACTACCGTCAGAACCACTATAAGCCGATCTATTCTCTGAGAAGTTCGATCCCGCTTCTTCTGCAGGTTCCGTTCTTCATCTCGGCTTACAACTTCCTTTCGAATCTTTCGGACCTGCAGGGTACCAAGTTCGCCTGCTTCTCCGACTTAAGTTCTCCGGACGGACTTTTAAAGATCGCCGGACTTTCCATCAACCTTCTTCCGATCCTCATGACCCTCATCAATGTCGTCTCCAGTGAGATCTACATGAAGGGCCACAAGTTCAAGGACAAGATCCAGCTTCACGGTATGGCCCTGATCTTCCTTGTACTCCTTTACGATTCCCCGTCCGGTCTTGTATTGTACTGGACTCTCAATAACGTATTCTCCCTCGTGAAGAATATCGTCAATGGCAGCAAGAAACCGAAGGTCATGGTCAGCATCTTCATGTCGATGGTCGGCTTTGCCGCTTTCTTCTTCGCATTCTTCTGCTATCACGGACCGTCTATGTACAAGCTGGCGATCATCCTGATCGGTCTTCTGTTCCATATTCCGACGATCCTGAACCTGATCCGTATGCGTTTCTCCAAGAAGAGCAAAGATGCCAAAGCAGAGGAAGATCTTCCGGAAGAAAAGAAAAAGGCCAACAACCGTCTGTTCCTTTACGGCGCAGCGTTCCTTACGATCGTGACCGGTCTTCTCATTCCGGCAGCGGTCATCCGTTCATCCCCGGCCGAGTTCGTCATGGTTACGGACTTCCACTCGCCTCTGCGCTATGTGTTTATGTCTTTCCTTCTTTCAGCAGGACTCTTCCTGGTATGGTGCGGACTCTTCTATTACCTTTCCAAGCCGAAGTCCAGAAGAACGTTCAGCGTCGTATTCCTGATCCTTTCTGTCTGCGGCGTCATCAACTACATGCTTTTTGCCAAGCACCTGACTTCTCTTACTTCTGACCTCAAGTACGAGGGCGGTATGTCCTTCTCCACCAAAGAGATCGTGATCAACCTTCTGGCTGTAGCGGCCGTCAGCGTGATCCTGCCGATCCTCTGGAAAAAGAGATCCCAGATCGTAACGAAAGTCTTCCCTTTGATCGTGATCGCTGCTTTTGGTATGTCCGTATATAACATGGTCGGTATACAGCAGTCCATCAACGAAGTCCGCGAGGTCGTGGAGAACCAGTCCGACGAGCTTGCAACCTTCACACTCAGCAAGAACGGTCAGAACGTCATCGTCTTCATGCTTGACCGTGCCGTCAGCTGCTATGTACCGTACTTCTTCCAGGAGAACCCGGAACTCGAGCGTCAGTTCGACGGCTTCACCTGGTATCCGAATACACTGTCTTTCGGTGTAAGAACCAACACCGCGGCACCGGCGCTTTTCGGTGGTTACGATTACACACCGGACCAGATCAATGCACGAAAAGATGAGCTTCTTGAAGACAAACATAACGAGGCCCTGAAAGTCATGCCGGTGCTTTTCGATAATGCCGGATATGACGTCACTGTATGTGACCCGCCATACGCAGGCTACGGCTGGATCCCGGACCTTTCGATCTACGATGAGTATCCGGACATCCGCACTTTCAACACTGAGATCGGTCAGTTCCGTGACCAGACAGAGAGCAATCTTCTGAGAAAAGAAGCATGGAAGCGTAACTTCTTCTGCTACAGTCTCATGAAGGTCATGCCGCTTCCGGTCCAGTACGTCATCTATCAGGACGGCGCATACTTCAGCCCGGGAAGTTCCAACAAGGTTCTGATGCAGTCTGAAGACATCTATAAGTCCACACCTTCCGTCGGTGTATGGAATCCTTTCTGCAACGCGTACTCGGCCCTCAGTTCTCTTTCCGATATGACGAAGATCTCCGAAGGCAATGAGAACACCTTCCTCATGATGGAAAACAGTACGGCCCACAACGTCATGATGCTTCAGGAGCCGGATTACGTTCCGGTCAAGGAAGTCGATAACACCGAATATGAGACGACCCATGCAGACCGTTTCACCTATGAAGGCCACACACTTGAGATGGACAACGCCTATAAGATCGTACACTACCAGTGCAACATGGCAGCACTCATCCAGATGGGCAAGTGGATGGATTACTTGCGTGAACAGGGCGTATACGATAACACCAGGATCATTATCGTGGCCGACCACGGCTGGACTCTGGGCCACTACGAGAACATGATCTTCGGTACCGATCTTGCTGACACGTCCTACTACAATCCGGAAGATGCCATGGGCTATAACCCGCTTCTTCTCGTGAAGGACTTTAACAGTAAGGGCTTCAAGGTCGACTACACCTTCATGACCAATGCAGATACACCTTCGCTCGCCATGCAGGAGCTGATCGATTCTCCGATCAATCCGTTCACCGGTAAAGCAATCAACCGCCCGGAAGAAAAGCAGAAAGACTCCATGCTCGTTATGTACACGGACAACTGGAGCGTAGAATTCAATAACGGCAACGCTTTCACGGGATGCACATGGTTCCGCTGCAAGAACCAGTACATCTTCGATAAAGAAAACTGGAGCCGCGCAGAAGATCAGTAAGGAGGAATGCATATGTTTACACTTCATCATCTTTGTCAGATCGTATGTACTCCTCGTGTAGGACTGTACATCGACCCGGGTACTGGAAGCATGCTCTTTGCCGTACTCATCGGTCTTTTAGGCGTAGGCCGTTTCCTGTTCAAGGGACTCTGGGTCAAGATCCGTTTTCTGTTCAGTGGCGGTAAGAAAACCGACGCCGATGACAACACCGTACCACTCGCAGTCTTCTCTGACGACAAGCGCTACTGGTCTGTATTTGAGCCGATCCTTAGAGAACTCGACGAACGTGGTTTTAACGTTGTATATATGACCGCATCCGAGGACGATCCTGCCCTCAAGACAGATCTTTCCCACGTCAAAGCCGAGTGCATCGGCCCGGGCAACCATGCTTTTGCGAAGTTGAATTTTGCGAAAGCAACGATGCTTCTTTCGACCACACCGGGTCTGGACGTATATCAGTGGAAGCGTTCAAAGGATATCAAGTATTACATCCACATCCCGCACTCCCCTGCCGAGCTCACGACATACAGAATGTTCGGTACGGACTATTATGACGCCATGCTGCTCTCCGGCCAGTATCAGATCGATGATGCCAGAGACCTCGAGAAGCTCCGTGATCTTCCGGCAAAAGAACTCACCCTCGTGGGTATTCCTTTCCTCGATGAGAAAGCGAAGCGTCTGGAAGAGCTGAAAGCGTCCCAGGACGCGTCCGAAGCAAAACATGAGCGTACGGTCCTTCTTGCTCCTTCCTGGGGTGAGAGCGCCATTTTAAAGCGTTACGGCGGCGATATGATCCAGCGTCTCCTCGACACCGGTTATCACGTCATCATCCGCCCGCATCCGCAGTCTTTTAAATCGGAAAAAGATCTGATGGACAAACTCATGAAAGAATTCCCGGAAAGCGATCAGCTCGAGTGGAACAGAGACAACGATAACTTCGACTGTCTCAACCGTTCCGACATCATGATCTCCGACTTCTCCGGTGTTATCTTCGAGTTCGCCCTCGTATTCGACAAGCCGGTCATCTGCGCCGACACCGAGTTCGACTCCGCACCGTACGATGCATGGTGGCTGAAGCGTCTCCCATGGGGCCAGACCGCGATCCCGCGTATCGGTAAGATCCTGACCAAGGACAACTTCTCCGAGATCAAGAACATGATCGATACCTGTATCGAAGACAAGTCCTTCGAGGAAAGCCGCCACGCAGTACGCGACGAGACCTGGGCCCACAGAGGTGAAGGCGCCAAGCTCGCCGCGGATTATCTTGTTAACAAGTATAACGAGATTAAAAAGGCTTAAAGCGTAGCCAGATACTCCATAAAGTTCTGCTTATTCTCGAGCGCTGTCGTAGTCGGACGGCCGAGATCGTCACGCGCACCGATTGAACACATGACCTCGATCAGGCAAAGTTCGTTCAGTCCTTTTGCCAAGGAAAGCTCGCGGTCGAGATCCTCGAAATCCGAAACACGTACCGCATACGGATAACCACAGGCCTTTGCCACCGCGACCAGATCGATCTCACTCATGACTGTCGGCATACCGCCCACCGTCTCGTGCGCACCGTTATTGATGACGATATGAACAAGATTTCTCGGTTTGTTGGCACCCATGACTGCCATGGAACCCATGTGCATGAGAACGGCACCGTCACCATCAACACACCAGATCTTCTGCTCCGGCTTGTTGATCGCCACACCCAGTGCGATGGAAGAACTGTGTCCCATCGAACCGACAGTCAGAAAATCGTACTTATGGCTCTGTCCGTTTGCCACTCTCGTCTCAAAAAGCTCTCGCGATGCTTTTCCCGTTGTGGAGATAATCGGGTCTTCTTCACTGACGGCCACGATGTGCTTGATGATCTCTTCACGGACCATCGTGTTTTCGTTCTCGTAAACCACCTTCTCATCGTAGGAAAGCGCGCCCTTGCGGATGACAAAAGCAACGTCCTTACCGGAATCGAGGATCGCACGGAACTCATTCATCTTCGCCTCGACTTCTTCATCCGTTGTGTCCTTGCCGATCGCAAAATTCGCAATACCCATATCGTCGAGAAGCTTCACGGTCACCTCACCCTGATAGATGTGCTGCGGCTCATCGTGAATGCCCGGCTCACCACGCCAGCCGACGATAAACACCGTCGGGATCGCGTAGACCTTATCGTTCAGAAGGCTCGCCACCGGATTGATGATGTTGCCCTCACCGCTGTTCTGCATATACACGACCGGCACCTTGCCCGTCGCCAGGTGATAACCCGCCGCCAGAGCCGTGCAGTTACCTTCATTTGCCGCGATCACATGGTGATGCGCATCGATACCGTAAGTATGCATAAGGTAATTGCAAAGTGCTTTTAACTGGGAATCCGGGACACCCGTGTAAAAATCGGAACCAATGATCTCAACTAACTTTTCAACTTTCATATTGCGTCTCCTTAGATCTCGTCGATCAGCGTAATGATCTGCTTAATGGACATCAGGCGGTCATCGACCTCTTTCGCCCTGTGATATTTCAAGATATCTTCCGCGGTCTTCTGCATGGCCGGAAAAGCACTTCTCGTGAGCTGGTTGGCGTAGATGACGATGTTCACGCCATGCTGCGAAAGTTCTTCTTCCGTAATGGTATTGAAGCTCGACGGCACGACCACGATCGGCGTGTGCTTGTTCTCTTCTCTGAACTTATCGCAGAACTCCAGGATCTCATCCGGTTCTTTTCTTCTACTGTGGATCATGATTCCGTCCGCGCCGGCCTCGACAAAAGCTCTTGCCCTCGTGAGTGCGTCTTCCATTCCTTGTTCGAGGATCAGGCTCTCGATACGTGCAATGATCATGAAGTCATCCGTCAGCTGGGCTTTCTTACCCGCACGGATCTTTGCAGAGAACTCTTCGATCGTTGCCTGGGTCTGCTTGACCTCAGTTCCGAAAAGGGAATTCTTCTTCAGTCCCGTCTTATCCTCGATAATGACAGCCGAAACGCCCATTCTCTCGAGGCTTCGAACCGTATATACGAAGTGCTCCGTGAGTCCTCCGGTATCGCCGTCGAAGATGATCGGCTTTGTCGTCACTTCCGTGATATCCTCGATCGTTCTGAAACGGGATGTCATATCTACAAGCTCGATATCCGGCTTACCCTTCGCCGTACTGTCGCAAAGAGAACTGATCCACATCGCATCGAACTGATCGAGCTTGCCCTCATGCTCCACAACTGTCTTCTCGACAATAAGACCGGTCAGACCACTATGAGCCTCCATCGCCTTTACGATCGGTGTCATCTCGATCAGCTGACGAAGTCTCTTTCTTCTATACTCCGGCATCGCCAGCTTCTCACGAAGCTGCAGGTCGATCTTTCTGACGGTCTCATTAAAGGTGTATGGAATATCCACGAGCTTTCCGCCGTACTCGGACAGAAGCTTCTCCACATGTGCACGGATCGTGCTCTCCGGGCCTTCCTTCCAGTTATCGCCATGCACGATATAATCCGGATGGATCAGAGAGATCACATCGTCATAGTGCATGTTTTCCTGGATCACGACCTCCTCGACACCCGGGATGGAACGGTACATCTTCACACGCTCCTCCTGCGAGATCGTCGGGAATTTGTTATAGCGGATCAGGACACGGTCGGAAAGACAGCCGACGATGACCTTACCGAGTTTCTTCGCTTCATTAATGATGTTCAGATGTCCCTCATGGATCACATCCGTACAAAAGCATGTATAGACAGTTTTCATGTTCTGAAATCTCCTTCTTCCTTAAGCCTTAGGAACGGTATCCCTTCTCCTCCGAATACTTTACCGGAACCGCAATGCCGTTCGCCGTGAGTGCTTCCTTAAAGACGACGAAGAAGTCTTCGATATCCTTCTCATCGATCGCACCCAGCGCACAAAGGCGGAATGTATTGGTCGTCGAGATCTTACCGGGATAGATGGTAAAACCACGCTCATAGCAGTAATCGTGTACCTTCTCGAAACTCCAGTTCGGATCGTCCGGATAGATCGCCGAAGAAACCAGGCCCGCACGCCATTCCGGCTTGATGACCTGACGGAAGCCCAGCTCATCCAGACCACGGTTAATGGCATTGAAAACACGCGTGTGACGCGCCCACTTGGCCTCTTCTCCCTCGGCCCGGTACTCCTTGAGACCCTGAATCAGTGCATATATCGTCTGTACCGGCGGGGTAAAATGCATCTCTCCGGTCTTCTCGAAGCAGTCATACTGCAGGAAAAGATTGCAGTAGTAGCTTCTCTTCGGATAGGATGCAGACGCCTCGATAATGGAACGCTTACCCACCACATAGGAAAGACCCGTCATGGCCATAAGTCCTTTTTGCGCGGAAGCCATGCAGAAATCGATGTTATCCTTAGCAATGTCGATCGGGATCATGGCATAGGTACTCGTGGTATCTACCGTAAAGATCGCGCCGTATTTGTGCACCAGCGCGCCGATCTCGCGGATCGGATTGAGGATGCCCGTACCTGTCTCGTTATGCGTCGTATGAACCAATGCGATATCCGGATTTTCCTTGAGCACCTCTTCCACCTTCGCAAGGTCCGGCTTCTCATCCACCGGGAAACGAAGATCGATGTGCGGAAGGCCATAGTACTGGCAGATCTCCACCGCACGCGTCGAATACGCACCGTTATTGATGACTAACACCTTCTTGCCTTCCGGCAGAAGCGAATTGATGCACACGTCGATATTGATCGTTCCCGACCCACAGAAAAGCACTGACGTATATTCCTGCAGATCGCCGTGCACGACGCGTACCAGGTCTTCACGAAGGCCCTTCATAAGGCCGGCAAACTCTTTCTCACGCGGGCAGATATCCGGCACGACCTGCGCATACTTGACGGTGTCCGTCGTCGTGGACGGGCCCGGGTTCAACAATATATTTCTCTTAACTGGTTCCATGTAGAAAGTTCCTCCTTCAACTCACACATCGTAGGCTTTATCGATCTTGCAAAGCTCACGGAACGTGTCGATCTCAACGATATCTTCTTCGAAGCACTCACGCACTTCGACCTTGTACTTATCCTTGCAGTACACAAGCGGTACCTGCTCCCAGTAGCGCTCTTTTCCACCCGGACGCTCGTAGACTTCACCGATATCCTCGGCCAGTTTCTTTCCGTCTTCCTCGCTCCAGTAGGAAATACCGACCATCTGCCAGCAGTTCTCCCCACCGACCTTCTGCTCACGGATGACACCGTCCTTGACCATGAAGCACCAGTCGTCCGTGCGATCCTTCTTGATCGCCAGGAAGTCCGATGTATAGTGGTACTTCGTGATGATGTTCGGATTCGAGATCAGAAGATCCGCTTCAAAAACATACGAGTTGCTCAGCAGCTGTCTGGCCACGAGAGCGCTGGAGATGTTATTTGCTTCGTTATATACGGGGTTCTCGAGGAACTTGATCATCGGATACTTATAGAGGAGCTGGTCGAACTGCTCGGCCAGATAACCACGTACCACATAGATCTCCGTGATGCCGTTGTCGAGGCAGGCATCGATCAGACTGTCGATGATTCGCTTGCCGTGAACACGTACAAGCGGCTTCGGTGTATTTAGCGTGATCGGCACCATTCTGGATCCGAACCCGGCTGCAATGAACACTGCGCGCTGCACACGGTACGGTTCGAGAGCTACCTCCCCCTTCGGCGTGATCATGCCATCCTTGATCAGTTCCATGTCGGAAAGTTCTTTTACCAATTTATTGATCGTGCCTAGAGAAAAGCCTGTTTTCTTCTCCAGATCCCTCTGGGACAGGCTCTCTTTTGCCGACTCCATGGCGACCAGCAGATCAAATTGTTTTCGTTGTAGACTCATAAGCATTCATCCGTTCATTTTTTTATTTGCGTTCACAAGAAATGAACATTTTCATTATACTCTTCTTTTTAACGAAAACAAGTCAGCCCGTTCAGAATGAACAGGCTGACTTGCAAACTTGAGATATGTAAATGGTTGGAACTTACGGGCTGAAAGGTGGTTTCGTACCCTGCTGTCCATAATGGTTCATCCCGTACGGATTCGGCAGTGTCGGGTACGGATTCTGCTGGATCTGCGGAACCGGGGCAACCTCAGCGGCTTCCTGTACCTTTTTCTTCACCTTCTTATCTTTCTTACCGCTCTTTACAAGAAGAACGATAAGGACAACGATCACTACAAGAAGTACGGCCACTGCGCTCCAGGAAATAATCATGATCCACTGCATCGTGGTATAGCTCAGATCCTTAAGGAACGGAAGCAAAGCATCCTTCGCAGCTTCTTTTGCCGCATCCTCTTCCGCCTTGGCGCTCTTTTTTCCTAATGTCTTGCCGGGATCCGAAGGTGTCGTGTTATCTCCGGAATCGCCCGGTGCTACCGTTGTATCGTCTGTATCGGAAGGATCCGTATCTTTATCATCATCGTCGGTATCGGCGATTCCCTGTGCATTCGGATCCGGGAGACTGAACTTCACGAGGATAGGCTCATTCAACTTGGTAAGATCCCATTCCAGTCTGGTTCCGTTCTTCGTCACAGTCGTCGCATTCTCTTCGATCGCGCTATCCGGAAGAGACAGATAGAATCTCATAAATCCGCCCATCTGGCCTAAAGAAGAAAGATCGCTGCTCTTCGTCGAATTTGCATTGAGGCTGTCCGAGAAATCCCAGGTCATTGTATAGACCCCGTCTTTTTCAGTAAACGAGAAACTGTCAAAACCAAAACCGGTGGCCTTCAGTTCTTTTTCCAGATCATCAAAATCGATGCCTTGTTTCGCCATTTCCCAGCCGGAATACTCGTTGTCCTTATAATCCACGACCGACCAGCCGTTAGCCTTCATGGCATCGACCTGGTCCTGTTTGGAATCCGAAGAACCCAACTCGGCATATTCTGCATAAAGCAAAGTGATGTTGATTTTCTTGTTCGTTCCCACAGACATCTTGGTCTCATAACGGACACAGCCCGCCAACGCAAGAATCACCGCAAGAACCAGAACGAATACAAGAGACTTTTTAAAGGATCTTTTTTTCGTCATTTGTTTCTACTCCCCTTCCACTATTCTTACATATTAAACAATAAAACAAGTCAGGATTATTTTAAACCGCCAAATCAGCGGCTTAGCGCCTCTCTTTTCGAGAAAGAAGGCATGGGAAAGGGTTTTCCACGAAACAAAAAAGAGGTTGCCTCGTAAGACAACCTCTTCTGTTAAGCTTTTACAATGATCGAATTATACGATCGGTGCACCAGGATCAGACGGTGTGTCATTTGCCGGAGCTTCCGGAGCAGCCGGAGGAGTAACCTGCGGGAAACCTGTCGGAGCAGCCGGAGCCTGCGGTACTACCGGAGACGGTGCTACAGGAGCCTGAGGAACAACCGGTGTCTGCGGGAAACCTGTCGGAGCCTGCGGTACTTCCGGTGCAGCCGGGAACGGAGCAGCCGGAGCCTGAGGAGCTACCGGAGAAGGTGTAACTGCAGAAGCATAAGGTGCAACAGCCGGCTCAGAAGGAGCAGACTTCTTCTTGTTGATGAGGATGATAGCAACTACCACACCGATAGCTACAACAACACCACCGATGATCAGGCCGATTGCCCAGCCCGGGAATCCGGAACCACCAGTGATCTTGAATTCACAGTGGATCGGCTCTTCCATCTTGAACATATCCCACTCAAGAGTCTTGCCGCCCTTGGAATCAGATGTAGCATTGGACTTTTCAGGCTTGTTCGGCAGTTCGAGAACGAACTTCATGTATCCGCCGTACTCATTGATAGAAGAAAGATCAACACCTTCAGCGGAAACTTCGCTTGTGTTACCGGAAACGTCCCAATCCAGTGTATAAACGCCCTTCTTTTCTGTGAAAGAGAACTTATCGAAACCTGCATCGGTATCCTTCAGTTCTTCTTCGAGATCAGCGGCCTTGATATCCTTCTTGATCAGTTCGTAACCCTTATAGCTGTCCTTCTTATACTCTTTGATCGTCCAGCCATTCTCTTCGAGCTTTTCTACTGCTTCCTCATCCAGTGTGCCGGAAGAAGAATCGTCATCGTCTCCATCGGAAAGACTGCTCGTATCGTATACAGCATACAGAATATCGATATCAATCTTTCCATCCGAACCTACTGACGCTGTTGTACTGTAACGGATACAACCGGAAAGAGCCAGTACGATCGATGAGATCAGCATGACAGCCAGAAGCTTCTTGAGCAACGGCTTTTTATTTGCTTTCTTACCCATAAAATCAATCCTCCAAATCGCAAAAATGCGTTATTTGCTTACAATTATACCATACTCGCCGGAATACCAACAAATTTCCTTTACGATTTACTTGCATTTATTTCGGCACAAACAGAGAAAAACGTTTCACCCTCGCATTCGAAATCGCTTGCGAAAAAAGAAGACCTGAACTTCTGTTCAGATCTTCCTGGTCGAGGTGACAGGGTTCGAACCTGCGACCCCATGCTCCCAAAGCACGTACGCTACCAACTGCGCTACACCTCGAATTGACGTACTTGTCAATTATATCATTGTTTCTGATAATTACAAGTACTGATTCAATCGGAGCGGGTGCTTTTGCATCGGGATGCGGGCTGTTAATATGTGTAGGTAGTCGCGATCTCGGGTTTGGACGTTTCCGACTTACTTTCTCTCTCCTGAAGGTAGTCGCAATCGCGTTTTGGGGCGTTCCCGACTTACTTTCTCTCTCCTGAAGTTAGTCGCGATTGCGTTTTGGGGCGTTCTCGACTTACTTTCTCTCTCCTGAAGGTAGTCGCGATCGCGTTTTTGGGCATTCCCGACTTACTTTCTCTCTTATCAACCAATTACAGCCATCTCTACCGTCGTGTAGCCGAGAGCAGACTTGGCGTCTTTATCTTGAATCTGAATTATTTATTCAAGCATGCTTTGAATCCGCACTTAGATCGTGCCGCGCTCGATTCCATAACCCGCGCAGATCGCCGTGAACTCTTCACTGCTTCCGAAAAACGCAAGAACACTTGCTCTTGTCTGCGTTCCCTTGCTGATCTCACCTGTCCAGTAAGAAACCTCGGATTCCTCCGGTTCTCTGTCCATGAACGTGGTATAAAGTCTCGTAACAAATTCCTCGTCAGACAGATTCAGGTCCGCAAACTCTTTGGAACCGAAGAATTCCTTTGCTGCACTGCAGCCTGTCTGCTCAAGGTTTGTCAGAGCTAACGCCCAATACGCAAGTCCTTTCTCCTCCGGATCTCTGCCAAGACAGCAGATATAAAGACGTGTCGCAAAAGCAGTAGCGTTTTTGCTTGCTTTTTCCGCCTTGGCCGTCGGCGCACCGGATCTTACGCCGTAATCTGCACAGAGGTTACACCATTCCGTGGAATCGATGAAGCCCTTGATCACCGCCGCTCTGTCACCACCATTCTTCAGTACGCCGACCCAGTAAGCCTTACCATCCGGCTCCGACTCACGACCGAAGAATGTCTTATACAATGTCTCAACAAAGTCTTCCACGCTGAGGTTTCTGTTTGTAAATTCCTCGCCGAGAAGGAAGAACAGTCCGCAGTCAGCACCGGTCTTACGTCCGTTTTTGATCTCATCGATCCAGTACTTCTTTCCCGCTTTCTCGGAAGGACGTCCCAGCGCCTCAGTGTATAATCTCTCTACAAAATCTCCGATATCCGCTTTCTTCGGATCAGGAGTCGGGTTGGAAGACTTGTAAGTGATCTTCGTATCCATAGCGTATTCAAGCCAGTAGCCGTACACCTCTACGGTAAGCTCCTGAGTGTCCTTTCCCAGATCTCCCAAGTCTTCATCTCTATAGTAGAAGTAATTCAAACCATCATCCGAGATACCGCGTTCCGTATTTTCAACCAAATCGATGATATCTGCCTGATTCGAAATATCGACCTCCGGGATCGCATTTCCATAACATAAGATCCACTTCAAATTCGGATTCTTGGAAATATCGATCGATGTGATCTTGTTATACGCACACGCGTACATCAGAAGCTCTCTACTGTTACTGGCATCCAGACTCGTAAGCTTATTGAACGATGCCTCAAGCTGATACAGATCTGTCAGTTTGCTCAGATCAAGTTTTTCGATCTTATTCTGACAACAATCAAGAAGCTTCAGCTTATTGATATTACCAAGCTCAATGGCAGTTAAATTATTGTACCCGCACCACAGATCTTCCAGTTCCGGATAACCGCTGACATCAAGTGTTCCCTTAAGATTGCAGTTCACACACTCGAAGCTATCCAGATCCCTCATTTCTCCCATTTTCAGATCAGAGATCGGATTATTTCCGACATTAAGTCTTACCATTTTCGTATTGTTTGTCAGGTCCAGACTCGTCAAGGCGTTATCGTAACAATCAAGCCATGTCATCTCGGTAGCAAGACTCACATCCAGGGAAGTGATCTTGTTACCAGAACAAAACAGTTCGCGCAATTCCGGATTGTGACTCAGATCCAGACTCTTGATCTCGTTGTACTCACAGCCGAGCGACCAAAGCTTCGTATTCTTACTGACATCCAGGCTCTTCAGTTGATTGGATGAAACGACCAGCCATTCCAGCTCCGTGTTCTTACTGACATCGATCTCCGTCAAACGCCCGTGAGTGTCCATTCCGTATACCTCCGGATGCACATCCAGTCGCTGGAGCGCAGTAAAAAACTCCAGGCCCTTAGCCGAACGGACCTGGTCCGTATCGATCCACATCTCTGTGACCGCAGCTATTTCCTTCTTATCCAGAAGGCCATCTTTATTACCATCGAAACTCTCTGCGATAAAGCTACGGAATTGCGTATCCGGAAAGTTCACTTTATCGATCTTCACCGCTTCCCCATCATCCGGCGGTGATTTTTCATCCGCGTTCACCGCTTTTCCTCCGGCGCCGAAGGCAAAAGCACTTGCCAGTGCGATACATCCGCCTAAGGCTGCCATGTTCATTCTTTTCATTCCACACACACCTGCTTTCGTAAAGATACATGTATATTATAAAAAATCAGGCACCACTTTTAGAAGTGGTGCCTGTGACGTTTTTGTCACTTTGCCCGAACTCAGATGGTCCCTCGTTCGATACCGTACTTACTGCAGATATTGGTGAACTCTTCACTCTGTCCGAAGAACGCCAGGACACTAGCTCTTGTCTGCGCGCCCTTAGCGATCTCACCTGCCCAGTAAGAAACTTCGGATGCCTCCGGTTCTCTGTCCATGAACGTGGTATAGAGTCTTCTTACATACTCTTCATTCTTCAAGTTCAGGTTCACAAACTCCTGCGAATTGAAGAATTCTTTTGCAGCACTGCAGCCCGTCTGCTCGAGATTAGTCAGAGCTAACGACCAGTATGCAAGTCCTTTCTGTTCCGCATCTCTTCCGAGACAGCAAGTATAAAGGCGTGTTGCAAAAGCAATCGCATTTTTGCTTGCTCTTTCTGCCTTAGCACTCGGTGCACCGGAACGCACACCGTAATCCGCGCAGAGGTTACACCACTCCTTGGAATCAATGAATCCACGGACTACGGAATCCCGGCTCACGCCGTTCTTCAGCTGTCCTACCCAGTATGCCTTACCGTTCGGTTCGGAATCGCGGCCGAAGAAAGTCATGTACAATGTCTCAACAAAGTCTTCCGCACTCAGGTTTCTGTTCGTGAATTCCTCGCCCGTCAGGAAGAAGATACCACAATCTCCGCCGGTCTTTCTTCCGGCCTTGATCTCATTGACCCAGTACTGCTTGCCCTGCTCTTCGGAAGCACGGCCGAGTGCTACCGTGTATAGTCTTTCCACGAAATCCCCAATGGTCGGATCATTCGGGATCGGCGGAAGATCATCCACACCCAGTATCTTTGTCGTCGGGTCAAAAGCCAGGTGCTGATCTCCGTCCGAACCAACGATCACGAGATAGTCATCCACCTTCTCCACTTTCACGTCATCGCGTGTAATATAATCTGCAAGATAACTACAATTACCAAGATCAACAGAAGTGAGCCCGGTATGCTGGATATGGAGTTGTCTTAACTCGATATTTGCCTTCAGATCCAAAGACGCGATCTTTGTATCGTTGCAGTATAAGATGCGGAGTTTCGTGTTTTTGGCTACATTCAGTGACTGGATCGGCTGATTGCCGCAATTCAGGTACAGCAGTTCCGGAATCCAGCTGACATCGATCGACGTCAAGTTTCCTCCGCCCTTCGGACCTTCACAGTTGATGGAAGTCAGATTCGGGAACAATTCCATACCCTGAAGGGATGCTGCCTTAGTTCCCTCCATATCCAAAGCCGTGACTTTATCGATTTCTCCCTTGCTCAGCATCCCGTCTGCGTTCCTGTCGATCTTTTTGCTGACATACTCGCGGAATTCTTTATCCGGGAATATCTTCTCGGTGATCTTGATGCCGTCCTCCGTGATCAGTTCCGTGCCTCTATCTACGGCAAGGAATCGCCACTGTTCTGCTGTGAAGTATTGCACAAATCCCATGGTATCATCTACCGATAGAGTTGGATCTTTCAAAAACTGCAGTATCTTCGGACAATTTCGAAGATCCAGCGCCGGCAAATATAAATAATACGCCAATAAATTTTCAAGTTTCGGGCAGTTCAGTTGCAGTTCTGTCAAAGGATTAAAAGTACACGAAAAACTAATCAATTCTTTTGCATTTTGCATATCAAATGACGTAAGATGATTAAAACCTGCGTCAAAGTATTGCAATATACTGATACTGCCTAGTTTCAATTCTTCCAGTCCACAGGATTCACAGTTAATATATGTGAGTTGTGTGCATTGACTAAGGTCCAGGCTCTTCATTTCGTTATTTGCGCAATAAAGATACTCCAGTTTTGTATTTTTGCTAAGATCCAGAGATCTGAGCTGGTTTTCCGCACACTGTAACCACAAGAGATCCGGACACATACTCACATCAATTCTAGTAAAGTAACATTGCGAACAGTTCAGCGATGTTAATTGTTTGTTATTGCTAAGATCAAGTTCTCTCAGCTTTGTATTCATTACTTCCAGACTCTCCAAACAAGTATTCTTACTGGTATCCAGTTCCATAAGTTTGCTTTCATGAGCAACGAAATACTTCAGTTTCGGATTATGGCTGATATCGATCTTATCGATATAGTTCATGGATATATTAAGTGATTCCAGGTTTGGATTATGGCTGACATCAAGACTCGTAAGCAGATGTCCTGAACAATCCAGTGTTACCAGATTCACATTCTTGCTGACATCCAGTTCTGTCAGGCTTCCATTTGTAGTCGACGCGTTGAGATAATCCATATTCGTGAAGAACTCGATTCCTTTGAGCGAAGTAACTCTAAGATCAGGAACCTCTACCATTCGCGCAGGTTCAATTTCTTCCTTACTGAGTTCTCCGTCTACATTTGTATCAAAGGTCTCCGAAACATATTCCCGGAAGATCTTATCCGGAAAATTCTTCTCATCGATTTTCACGACATCCTGAGGCGTTTCGCTGTCTTCTACCTCCGCTCTGACCGATGCAGATGTCCATCCCGCAACGGCAAAAGCACTTGCCAATACAATACTTCCTGTGTATGCTGCTATTTTCGTTTTTTTCATTCTATTACACCTTCTTTCTTACAGGCCGATCAGATGCTGCCGCGCTCGATACCATACTTCGCACAAATATGACTGAATTCGTCGCTCTGTCCGAAGAAGGCAAGGACACTTTCTCTTGTCTGTGCGCCCTTACTGATCTCGCCTGCCCAGTAGGTGATCTCACTTGCTTCCGGCTCTCTGCCCATGAAAGTCGTATACAGTCTTCTTACATACTCCTCGTTCTTCAATTTCAGGTTCACAAACTCAGCACCTGTGAAGAACTGTTTTGCAGCCGAGCATCCTGTCTGCTCGAGGTTTGTCAGTGCTAAAGCCCAGTACTTGAGGCCCTTCTCTTCCGGTTCTCTTCCGAGACAGCAGGTGTAAAGACGAGTCGCAAATTCGGTTGCCTTCTTGCTCGCTCTTTCTGCCTTGGCACTCGGTGCACCGGAACGTACACCGTAATCAGCACAGAGGTTACACCATTCCTTAGAATCAATGAATCCCTTGATGACAGCTGTCCTGTCACCACCATTCTTCAGCACGCCGACCCAGTAAGCCTTACCGGATGCTTCGGAAGCACGGCCGAAGAATGTCTTATACAATGTCTCAACAAAGTCCTCTACGCTGAGCTTTCTGTTTGTGAACTCCTCACCTGTCAGGAAGAAGAGACCACAATCACCACCAGTCTTTCTGCCGTTCGTGATCTCATTGACCCAGTACTTCTTACCACTTTCCTCGGAAGGACGTCCAAGTGCAACTGTGTACAATCTCTCCACGAAATCACCGATAGAAGCACCCTGTTCCGGATCCGGCTGTGGTTTCTCCGGTGCCGGAGTATTCGTATCGTCCACGATCAGTTTTGTTTCCTTCGGGACCATCAAATAGTAACCACCCATGAGGAATTCTTGCGGAACATATGCTTCTTCCGAGCATTCCTCAACAGACTCCACTTCTTCCATCCACTCGTAGATATATGCCGATCCGTCTTCCGACAGCGTTGGTTTTACAGTCTCTACAAGGAATTTCATATTCGGGCATGTGCGGAGATCCAGTTGCTTAATACTGTCATAAGCACATGTCAGATGAATCAACTCGGGATTATGTGACAAATCGAGAGATGTGATCAATGTCGAATCGCAGTACAAACCCTCAAGATTCGGGCAATGAGTCAGATCCAGTGATTTTATAGGATTGGCTTTACACGAAATACCAATAAACTTCGGATTTTTACTCAGATCAAGTGTCTTCAAATCGTTTCCATCACAACTTAAGTATTCCAGGTTCGGATTCGAAGTAAGATCGAGTTTGGTCAACCCGTCATAATCGCACCAGACTTCTTTCAGTTTCACATTTTTGCTCAGATCAAAATGAATCTGGTAATTCTGATTCAGATTAACAAACAACAGACTCGGGATCTTTGAAAGGTCAATCGTTTTGATCTGATTTGCTTCGAGATGAAGATATTCCATCGAAGGACAATCCGATACTTCCAGCTTAGTGACTTCGTTTCCTCTGACATCCAGGCTCTGAAGATTCGGGCAACGATTAACATTTACACTCTTAATATGGCCATCGAAGCTTGTGACAGTTCTCAGATAATCAAAACCCTGAAGATTCAGTTCCTTGAACTCATTTCCGGAAAAATCGGCATTTTCCAGGAACCGGCAATTCGAAATATCCACAGAAGAGAGTTTATTATATTGGCAAGCGAGATTTTCGAGGTATTTACAGGAAGTCACATCCAAGGACGTTAATTCACAGTAATAACAGTTCAGATTAACAAGATACGGATTCTTACTCAAATCCAGTTTAGTAATACCATTGTCACTGCAGGAAAGGCTGGTAAGGAGTCTGCAGCCACTCACATCCACCTTCGTTAACAAGTTCATTGAACAATCGATTTCTCTCAAAAGAGGATTGGAAGAAAAATCCAGTTCCGAGATACCGTTACCACTGCAATAAAGTGACCGCAAAGCAGGAAGCCCGCTCAGATCCAGACTTGTGATCTGATTCTCATAGCAGTATATACCTTCCATATTAGGATTATTGCCCAGAATAAGTTTAGTCATGGAATTACAACAACAATATACTGATGTAAGCTCGGAACAATTACTGAGGTCCAGTTTGGCAATCCTGTTATAAGAGCAGTCAATATCACGGAGATTTACGTTTTTACTCACATCCAGCGCTGTCAGCTCCGTATCATTACAACGCAAGAAGGAAAGATTATCGAAGTACTCCAAACCTTGCAAAGTCCTGATTGGCTTGTCTGAAATTTCAATAGAGGTTACATTCAAAATCTCATCTTTGTCCAGTCTCTGATCTTGGTTACTATCAAATAATAACGAGACATACTCACGGAAACATTCATCCGGGAAATGGGCCGCATCGATCGCGATCTCCTCATCTGCATTCACGTTTTCCGTATGCAGATATTCGTTTCCGGCAACAGCGGCACCGGAAGAAAGCACAGCCAGACACAAGCCGACCAGCAAACTGTTTTTCAGCATATACAACACCTCTCTTTTTTCTTAATCCCCTATAACATTATATAGGTCGATCACTATCAAATTCAAGTATCTTTGACAGCCGCGCCATCTGAAAAACAGACAAAAAAAGAAGAGCCGCCATAGCAGCTCTCCTTCAATCTCATAATTCTTTCGGATCACTCAGATCGTTCCACGCTCGATACCATATTTCGCGCAGATTTGACTGAATTCGTCACTCTGTCCGAAGAACGCGAGAACACTGTCTTTCGTCTGGCGTCCGGCCTTGATCTCGCCCGCCCAGTACGTGACTTCACTTGCTTGCGGATCGCGTCCCATGAATGTCGTATAGAGTCTTCTCACATACTCCTCGTTCTTCAGTTTCAGGTTTACAAACTCATCACCTGTGAAGAACTGTTTTGCAGCAGAGCAACCTGTCTGCTCGAGGTTAGTAAGAGCTAATGCCCAGTACTTGAGGCCCTTCTCTTCCGGTTCTCTTCCAAGGCAGCATGTGTAAAGACGTGTCGCGAATTCCGTTGCGTTCTTGCTTGCCTTTTCTGCCTTGGCACTCGGTGCACCGGAACGTACACCGTAATCGGCACAGAGATTACACCACTCCTTAGAATCAATGAAGCCCTTGATGACAGCTGTCCTGTCACCACCATTCTTCAGCACGCCGACCCAGTAAGCCTTACCGGATGCCTCAGAAGCACGGCCGAAGAATGTCTTATATAACGTCTCAACGAAGTCTTCAACACTGAGCTTTCTGTTTGTGAACTCCTCACCTGTCAGGAAGAAGATACCGCAATCACCACCGGTCTTTCTTCCGTTCGTGATCTCTTCTACCCAGTACTTCTTACCACCTTCTTCAGAAGGACGTCCAAGTGCTACCGTGTACAATCTCTCCACGAAGTCGCCGATTGAAGCCCCCTGTTCCGGCGCCGTTGTCGGAGTCGGTGTAGGCGTCTCAGTTGGAGTAGGTGTAGCTGTCGGAGTCGCCGTTGGTGTCGGCGTAGGCGTCGGAAGCTTATCTGTAACCAGGATCGTGGTCAGATCAAACGACAAGAAGCAATCTCCCTCGGCGTTGACATAGTAGCGTGAGAAATCATCATCTTCATACGTCGTATCCGGATCCGCCAGTGCCTTAAGTATCTTTTTGCAAGGACGGATATCCAGCATCTCAAGTTTACCTGTATCGGTCAAAAGGATCTCGAGCTCGGTGTTATTACTAAGATCCAGACTTTTAATATAGCAGCTCGAGCAGTCCAGCTTTTTCAAATGAATAAGCGGAGACACGTCAAGACTCGTCACATAAGAATACTTGTGCGTCAAATACTTTAGTTCCACACAACCGCGTACATCAAGCTGAAGATACACGTTCATGCTTACATCCAGTGACTCAAGTTTAGCAAGATCCTTGATATTCAGTGTTGTAAGATTATTATATTTGCAATCCAGAAAATAAAGATCCTTACTCTTACTCACATCCAGTGTGGAAAGCTTGTTATAACTGCAATCAAGATGTTGCAAAGGCGTGCATGCACTTACATCCAGTGAATCGATACGGTTTCTACAACAATCCAGGTATCTCAGTTTCGAACACCCGGTCACATCCAAACTACGCAGTTTATTCCTGTTACAATCCAACGATTCCAGATTCGGGCATTCGGAAACATCCAGTTCGGTTATATTGTTTTCCCCGCAAGTGATGTCCGTAATAGCCGTGTTTTTTCCCAAAACAAGACTGGAAAGCACATTGTTCGGGCAGAACAGATATGCAAGTTCCGGGTTATGACTCAGATCCAATGAGGATAGTTTACCATTCGCACAGGAAAGATACTGAAGCTTGGTATTCTTACTGACATCCAGTTCCTCCAGTATGCCGTATTTGACCTTGTAATCGATTGCCACGAGGTTGGGAAAATACTCAATACCCTTAAACGAATTGACTATCGGTCCTTCAATATAGATCGACAAAACTTCGGATATCTCATTTTCGCTCAGAACGCCGTTTTTGTCAGGGTCAAACGCTTCCGAAACATATTTCCGGAATTCCGGATCAGGAAAATTCGCCTCATCGATTGCCACATCCGCCTGCGGATTCTTCGCCGTATCTTCATCCGCTCTGACCGATGCAGATGTCCATCCCGCAACGGCAAAAGCACTTGCCAATATAACACTTCCTGTATATGCTGCTATTTTCGATATTTTCATTTTATTACACCTTCTTTCTTACAGGCCGATCAGATGCTGCCACGCTCAATACCGTACTTCACACAGAGTTTACTGAATTCATCGCTCTGTCCGAAGAAGGCAAGCACACTTTCTCTTGTCTGCGCACCCTTACTGATCTCGCCTGCCCAGTAGGTGATCTCACTTGCTTCCGGATCTCTGCCCATGAAGGTCAGATACAGTCTTTTTACATACTCCTCGTTCTTCAATTTCAGGTTCACAAACTCAGCACCTGTGAAGAACTGTTTTGCAGCCGAGCATCCTGTCTGCTCAAGGTTAGTCAAAGCTAATGCCCAGTACTTGAGGCCCTTCTCTTCCGGTTCTCTTCCGAGGCAGCATGTGTATAGTCGTGACGCGAACATCGTTGCGCTCTTACTGGCCTTCTCTGCCTTGGCATTCGGTGCACCGGAACGCACGCCGTAATCGGCACAGAGATTGCACCATTCCTTGGAATCGATGAAGCCCTTGATGACAGCGGTTCTGTCGCCACCGTTCTTCAGTACGCCTACCCAGTAAGCCTTACCGGAAGCCTCGGACTCACGCCCGAAGAATGTCTTATACAATGTCTCAACAAAGTCCTCTATGCTAAGCTTTCTGTTCGTGAATTCCTCGCTTGTCAGGAAGAAAAGACCACAGTCACCACCGGTTTTCTTTCCGCTTGTGATCTGATCGACCCAGAAAGCCTTACCTGACTTCTCAGAAGCACGTCCAAGTGCCACAGTATACAGACGCTCCACGAAATCACCGATCGTCGCATTCTTTACCGGTGTCGGCGTAGGTGTCGGTGTTTCTGTCGGAGTCACAGTCGGAGTCACAGTCGGAGTCAGCGACTGATCGTCCACGATCAGTCTTGTCTTCACGGGATACGCCAATCTTCGAGCCACGCCTATAAGCATGTTCGGATCACGCTCCTGTGAAGCACACGAATCTTCTTCAAATTCCGAATAGTAATAGTACTCACCGTCTTCAGAAATATGACGGGTATATTTCTTGATCAGATCCAGCATGTCCGGGCACTTACGGATGTCCAATTGTTCGAAGACTGTATACGCACAGTCAATAGCTTGCAACTTAGGATTATGGGAAACGTCGAGCGAAGTCAAGTCCGTATCTCCGACAGTGACAGATAGCAGTTCCGGATTCTTACTGATATCCAGATTCTTAAGAGGGTTAGCACCCAGATCTGCCAAAAGCAGATTCTTGTTTTTACTCAGATCGATCGAAGTGATCTGGTTGTTCGTTGCAGTGACATTGACCAGCTTCGGATTATGGGTAAGATCCAGTTCTTTTAGATGGTTCATATCACAACAAAGTTCCTCCAGATCAGGAAGCATGCTCACATCCAGTTCCAAAAGGTCATTGCCGGAGCACCCGATCTCCTGAAGTTTCGGATTATGACTCAGATCCAGAGAACGCAAACCAAGACTTCTTACATATAGAACCATCAATTCGGTGCATTCACTAATATCGATTTCATCCAATCGGCCGTCAACCCTAATATACTGTAACAAGGTGCACCCGCTGATATCGAACTCTTTTACTTCCGCCCACGCCAGGTCGATTGAAGTGAGCGCAGAACAACCTTTTGCACTGAACTTTTTGATTGGAGCGTCATAACCATTAAACTCTTCAAGATCCTTCAGTCCGCTGATATCCACCTCGGTAATCTGCGTTTCTAAGCATTCAAGATAAACAAGATTCGTAAGCGTGCTAAAGTCCACTGCAGTAACAGGATTCTCGGAAATAACTAATTCTTCCAGACGGATACATCCGGTAACGTCGACAGTATTCAGTGCACACCGCGGTGCATCAATGACCTTGATATATTCTTTTCCGCTCAGGTCAAGAGTCGATAATTGCGTATCTGAACAATAAAGATATGTCAGATATTTGCAGTTATTAATGTCCAAGCTCTTAAGTGATGTATTACCTATACAAGAAATTGAATAAATATAAGGATTATTGCTCAGATCAAGTTCTCTGATGTCCGCATTATTGCAATCCAGAATTCGAAGCATCGGATTATTGCTCACATCAAGATGTTTAACCGGACAAATGCTCAGAGTCAGATTCTCGAGATTTACACAATCACTGAGATCCAAAGTCTTGATCTGTGTTTCGTAGCACTGAATCCACTTCAAAGAAGAACAGTTCTTCAGATTCAGTTTTTTCACATTCGTTGAAAAGATATCCACTGAGGTAAGCTTCGTACAACCGCTCAGATCAATATCCGCAAATGAAGTGTCATAGCAGTATAGATTCCGCAATTCCGTATTCTTGCTCAAGTCGATCCTGTTCGCCGGAATTTGGGAAAAGTTAATATCTACCAGGTTTCCGAAATACTCAATGCCTTGAAAAGAAAGGATATCCATTTCAGAAAAATTCAGACTCTGAATATCATAGATTTCATCCTCGCTCAGACTGCCGTCCTTATTTCCATCGAGATTATCGGACACATACTGACGGAAAACTTCATCAGGAAAAGTACTCTCGTCGATCTTTACCGGCTCCTGCGTCGTCTTCTCGTCCGCACGTACCGCTGTCTTTTCCGCACCCAAACCGCAAGCACCGGAGATCAGGAGCATGCCCAGACCGATGGCTAAACCACACTTCAACTTCAACATCAAATCACCTCATTTCCTGTTGGAATGAGAGATCTGCAAATTCAAAAATGAAAAAAGCAATACAGATCAGCGATGCCAATCGTACCCTCAAACACAACAACTATTCCCCTCTCCCATTGTAAGGGAGCAAACACTTTAAATCAAGGGTATTTGATTAGATATAACTAACATAAAAATCGGGCGGAAAAGCACTTTCACTTTTCCGCCCGTCACGTCTCCGGCAATGCTTGTCAGAAACGTCATTCGTTCAGTTTTCAGAGAACTCAGATGGTGCCGCGCTCGATACCGTATTTCGCGCAGAGATTACTGAATTCGTCGCTCTGTCCGAAGAAAGCAAGAACACTGTCTCTTGTCTGTGTACCCTTGCTGATCTCGCCTGCCCAGTAGCTGATCTCACTTGCTTCCGGATCTCTGCCCATGAAGGTCAGATACAATCTTCTGACGTACTCTTCGTTATCCACTTTCTGGTTCACGAACTCAGCACCTGTGAAGAACTGCTTTGCAGCCGAGCATCCTGTCTGTTCTGCGTTAGTCAGAGCTAACGCCCAGTACGCAAGTCCGGCATCTTCCGGGTCTCTTCCGAGGCAGCATGTGTAAAGACGTTTCGCGAATTTCGTTGCATTCTTGCTTGCCTTTTCTGCCTTGGCACTCGGTGCACCGGAACGTACGCCGTAATCAGCACAGAGGTTACACCATTCCTTGGAATCGATGAAGCCCTTGATGACAGCGGTTCTGTCACCGCCGTTCTTCAGTACGCCGACCCAGTAAGCCTTACCGGATGCTTCGGAAGCACGGCCGAAGAATGTTTTATACAATGTCTCAACAAAGTTCTCTACGCTGAGGTTTCTGTTTGTGAACTCCTCACCTGTCAGGAAGAAGAGACCACAGTCACCACCGGTCTTTCTGCCGTTTGTGATTTCATTTACCCAATAGTTTTTACCGCTCTCTTCTGCCGGACGACCGAGAGCCTCAGTGTAAAGACGCTCAACGAACTCACCAACTGTTGCTTCATGCGGTACAGGTGTCGGAGTCATTGTAGGTGTAGGTGTTGCAGTCGGTGCAGGTGTCGGCAATCCATCCACGCCAACGATCTTCGTTGTCGGATCGCAGGAAAGGAGCGTCTTACCATTGGCATCTGCGTATACATAGTAATCGTCGACCATCTTCAGTTCCACACCATTATCGGTAAGTGCTGCGACAAGCGCATCACAATTTTCGAGATTGATGGAAGTGATCTGTGTGTGATGGATCTTAAGAGTTTGAAGTTTGTTGTAGTCTTTCACATCCAAAGCCTTGATCTGCGTGTTAGAGCAATCAATGTATCTCAGAGCGAAAACCATATCAAGATTCAGTTCTTTTAACGGCTGATTGGAACAATTCAAGGACGTGAGCATGGTGTTTGCGCTCAATTCCATAGAAGTAAGTTTACCGCCCTCAGCCGGACCTTCCACGTTCAAAGTTTCCAGATTACTGAAGAACTCGATTCCCTTAAGGGATGCAACCTCTGTACCGGACAGATCGATCTTCTTAACATTTGCAAGTTCTTTGGAAGTAAAAACGCCATCAGCGTTAGCATCAAAATTCTTGCCTACATACTCACGGAAGATCGCATCCGGGAAATTCGCCTCATTGATCTCAGTTACAGAAGAAATAACTTCTGCGCCGGAATTAGTGATAAGGAATACAGTATTACCAACCACATAATAGCAATCGAATCCGTCATCATCTATGAAGAAATTCGGATCATTCATGAATTCCATGATCTTCGCACAAGAACGGACATCGAGTGAATAAATGGATGTCATGCTGATAGATACATACTCCAGAGCGTTTTTGTTGGTCAGATCCAGGCTCTTCAAAGGTACTGCATTTAAGCTCAACTGAACAAGCTTTGCGTTCGTGCTCAGATCGAGAGAGGTGATCTTGGTGCTATCCAGGACCAGTGTATCCAGGTTTGTACAACCGGTTACATTGATCTCTTTCAAAGGTGCACCCATCGCAACAACCGTCTTCATAGCAGAAAGATCATGCAGATCAAGACTTGTCAGTTCAGCAGAAAAAACATCGATATACTCAAGTTTCTTACAATTCTGAAGATCGAGCTTTTTGATCGGGTTTTCGCAGATCTCCAGGTGCTCAAGCTTTGCACAATTGCTCAGATCAATTGTTGTGATCATGTTGGTACATGCTTCCAGACGAGTCAATTCTGTCGCTGCAGAAACATCCAGTTTTTTGATCTTGTTGTCATCACAATCCAGTTTCTTAAGACCGGTACACTTGGAAATGTCCAGGACCTCAATGCTGTTACTATAGCATTCGATTTCCTTCAATTGAGTACAATTACTGATATCCAGAACAGAAAGCAGATTTCTGTTGCATTTCAGAGATGTAAGCTTCGTGTTATTGCTCAGATCCAGTGTCTTTACAAAGTTACCGGACAAATCGAGTGTCACAAGTTCCGTATTCGCGCTGACATCAAGTTCAGTCATTACACCATAAGTTCTCGCGCAGTTTAGATCGGTAAGGTTTGCGAAGTTTTCGATACCTTTCAGAGTAGTTACACGTAACTCATCCAGGTCGATCTTCTTTACCGAAGCGATCTCCTCGTCATCGAGAATACCATCACTGTTCGTATCGAAACTTGCGCCGACGAAACCACGGAATTTCTCATCCGGGAAGTTTTCTTCGCTGATCTCCAGGCCGGTCACCGGAGCCGGATTCGGATCCTGAGGCTCTTCCGCTTCGTCCGCACGGAGCGACTTCCCTGCAACACCACCGATGGCGAGAGCACTAGCCATGGCGATGCTGCATGTATATGCTGCTATTTTCGTTTTTTTCATTCTTTTACACCTTCTTTCTTACAGGACCCATCAGATGTTGCCACGTTCGATACCATACTTCGCGCAAAGCTTAGTGAATTCTTCACTCTGTCCGAAGAACGCAAGAACACTGTCTCTTGTCTGTGTACCCTTACTGATCTCGCCTGCCCAGTAGGTGATCTCACTTGCTTCCGGCTCTCTGCCCATGAAGGTCAGATACAGTCTTCTGACGTACTCTTCGTTATTCACTTTCTGGTTCACAAACTCAGCGCCTGTGAAGAACATCTTTGCTGCAGAGCATCCTGTCTGCTCGAGGTTAGTGAGAGCTAATGCCCAATACTTCAGTCCGCCTTCTTCCGGTTCTCTTCCGAGACAGCATGTGTAAAGACGTGTCGCGAATTCCGTTGCTCCCTTGCTTGCCTTTTCTGCCTTGGCACTCGGTGCACCGGAACGTACACCGTAATCGGCACAGAGGTTACACCACTCCTTGGAATCGATGAAGCCCTTGATGACAGCGGTTCTGTCGCCACCATTCTTCAGTACGCCTACCCAGTACTCTTTACCGGACGCCTCGGAGGCACGGCCGAAGAATGTCTTATACAATGTCTCAACGAAGTCCTCTACGCTGAGTTTTCTGTTTGTGAATTCCTCACCTGTCAGGAAGAAGATACCGCAGTCACCACCGGTCTTTCTGCCGTTTGTGATCTCATTTACCCAATAGTTCTTACCACTCTCTTCTGCAGGACGGCCAAGAGCCTCTGTGTAAAGACGCTCAACAAAATCAGCAACGGTTGCTTCCTTCTCCGGCGCTGTTGTCGGAGTCGGTGTTGGTGTCTCTGTAGGAGTCGGTGTTGCAGTCGGTGTAGGTGTCGCTGTCGGAGTCGGAGTCGGATCCGTGATGATCAGTTCCGTCTTCACCGGATAACCGAGATAACGGCCAAGCACGATAATGCCTTCCGGATCTACAGACTCATCATCTTTTTTCTCAAGAGCCTCTTTCAGGTTCTTGATATCCAGAGTCATTCCCTCTTCCTCTTCAATATCTGTGTAGTAATAAAATGATCCATCTTCCGATGTCTTTCTGGGATAAGAATTTACCAGGTCGATCAATTGCGGGCAAGTGCGGATATCGATCTTTTCAATAGGATTTCCGGCAATATCAAGCTGTGCCAGCTTCTTATTGTTGGTAAGATCAATCGAAGTCAGTTGCGCGTCAGTTGCATAGATAAGCAGGAGCTCCGGGCATTTGCTGACATCAAGTTTTGTAAGAGGATTCATCATTGCATCGATTCCTACAAGATTCGGGTTCTTGCTTGCATCCAGCTCTGTGATCTGGTTGCCGCCGCAGGCAATCAATTCCAGACTCGTATTCGTTGATGTATCCAGTTTGGTAAGATTGTTATAGCCGATAAAGATATATTGCAGATCCTTAAGACCCTTGATATCCAGTTCATTCAAACCGCATTCATCAGCGTCAATTTCCGTGAGTTTTGTATTATTGCTTACATCCAAAGACTTGAGAGGGTTCATGGAAATTGTCAGCAGCTGCAGGTCTTTGCAATTCGAAAGATTGATATTCTCGATCTGATTCATTGCAGCACCAACCTCAATAAGTGAAGTACAACCCGTCAGGTCAAGTTCTTTGAGCTGATTCTCGTGAGCCGACAATGACTGGAGCGAAGAACAACCTGTTACATTTAACTTCGTAAGTGCGTTAAAACTTGCATACAGAGACTGCAGGCTTTCCATTCCGGAAACATCCAGAGACGTAAACTTGTTCTCATCGATATCAAGTAATCTCAAATGCTTCAATCCGGAAAGATCCAAAGAAGAAAGATCGTTTTCATAAGCAATGATAACTTCGATTCTCGGACAGTTATCCATTTTCAAGGAAGTCAGTCCTAATGCCGGACAATTAACGACTTTAAGATACTCATGATTGCTGACATCCAGTTCCGAGACCTGCGTCTCACCGCAAGAAAGCTCTTCAAGATACTTCAATTGCGAAACATCCAGTTTGGAGACCGCAGTTCCGTCACAATACAGGCTGCGCAAATACGGAACCTTGCTCAGATCCAGCTCACTTACATTACTATAACGACAATCAAGAGAACCAAGATTCGGAAGCAGCGAAAGATCAAGTCTCTTCAAGGCGCTCTCAAAAACTGCGAGTTCCTGAATCTTCGGGCAAGCTGCCAGATCCAGCGTTGTAATGTACGTACCACTGATATCCAACGATTTAAGTTCCGGACACTTTGAGATATCAAGCTTCGAGATCTCACAGTAATAACACCAAAGTGTTTTCAACTGAGGACAAGCACTCAAATCGAGAGATGTCACCGCAGAATAACCGCAATTCAGAGTTTTCAAAGACGGCATCAAGCTAAAGTCGATTTCCGCGAGCGGAGTCGACGAACACGACAATGAAGTCATCTTATCGAAATACTGGATTCCCTGCAGTGAATAAATCTCCATGAAATCCACTGCGATTTCTTCAACATCGTCCCTTTCCTTCTGAGTCAATTTCCCATCACTATTCTGATCAATGGTTTGCGAAACGTACTTTCGAAAACCTTCATCTGGGAAATTTTTCTCGTCGATGGCTATCGTGGCCTGGTCTCCCGGTTCATCAGCAAGAACCACACCCGCAGCCGATCCGAGTATCGCTCCCGCACCCATGGTCAACACAATACCGGTGCCGAGAGCGAAACACTTCAAATTCAACATCAAATCACCTCATTTCTCTCTTGTGACGAGAGAATGAAAGCATGAAAAGATACTGGTCCGCAACGCCTCATAATAACAATCCCTCAATCACAACTCTTATTCCTTCAATATAATTTTACGAATGAACCCTTACTTAATCAACGGTTTTTGACCTGACCGAAAGTGACAATTTATTCACTTTTGAAGGACGCATCTACGAAGTTTTGACGCCCCCAACGCAGCAAAATCAGCGCTTTGAAAGAATCTGGTTTTTTATCAGTTCAAGGTGTCATTTTAGTCACCGAAGGAAAAAGCGGCTGATCCCCACGTAGATTTATCAAAAAACGCCCTCTTTTTCCAGACATAAAAACGACTCTCTCCGATGTTGGAGAAAGTCGCTTTATGGGTGGCTTTATGGGTGGCTCTTTGTGCCCTCCGGCGGCACCACTTGTGGCACTTTCGGCTAAAGTGCCTCTTTGGGTGGCTCTAGGCACCCTCGAGTGGCACCGTTTGTGCCACTTTTGCCGTTATTGCCTCTTTGGGTGGCTCTACGCCGCCTCGAGTGGCACCGTTTGCGCCACTTTTGATGTCAGTCTCCAATTCTGTCTCTCAAGCCACCCTCCCGGGATACAAGTTTGGATACTTTTGCTAAAAGTCTCCCATCCTGTCTCTCAAACCACCCTCCCGGGATACAAGTTTGGATACTTTTGCTAAAAGTCTCCCATCCTGTCTCTCAAACCACCCTCCCGGGATACAAGTTTGGATACTTTTGCTAAAAGTCTCCCATTCTGTCTCTCAAACCACCCTCCCGGGATACAAGTTTGGATACTTCTGCTAAAAGTCTCCCATCCTGTCTCTCAAGCCACCCTCCTGGGATACAGTTTTGGAGACTTTTCGTTCAACCTGCCGCTAAAACCACTCTCTTGATCGACAGCTTCAGCGAATTTCGTAGTTTTTCGCTCATCCTGTCGTTCTAACTACCCTCTGCAGAAACAGATTGAACGAATCGCGCCGCTCCATCAATCCTGATGCGTATAGTTCCCGTCAAGCCTTCCATACGCAACCACATTACCGGCATTTCCATCCTTATCGACATCCAGCGCCGCATAGATCTTGTTAATGTCATTTCCGCCGCCATCGAACTCGAACGGAACCTCACCCGACTCGCCCTTCAGCGCGAAGACAAACACCGAATAAGTATGCGTTCCCCACGGCGGATACGGCCCGACATACTGCGCGCCGCGCTCGCCCCGTCCAAAAGCGCCTTCCGCCAAAGCGGTTTCTGTCGTAAACACATCCATATGCAACCATTCACCATCGATCATGAAGACCGCGTACCGGCTCGCCCCTTCGACTCGATCCCAGCTCAGATCCGGAGAAAGATTCTCTCTGAATTTCGTATTCGTGATCTTCGGATCCCAGCGTCCGTCCTTCAGATCCCCCGACTTGACCGCAAAACCTGGAACCTCCGAAAAGGAGATGTCACTTATATATGTTATCGATTGCGCCATGAGAATATCCTCAGCAGACGGCGCGGCCGCACAGAAGTCTTCCCACGTTGCAGCCTTCACATCAGGAGTACCAAGGATCACCCACTTGCCTTCAGCATTTTCCACATTCGTTTTGGATGTTCCGTCCTCATAGACTTCCGCACTATAAACCTTGAAGTCACCAAGATACCGCTTTTCCCCGTCGCACTCCAAAATCGCATTCGCAGTGATCTTCAACGTAAGATCCATCTTCGGCGTGCCATCCGCATCCTTGCCGATTGCCGGCCGGCAGTCCTCTAGGTCATCCTTGAAATGCAGATACATCGATGCTTTCTTCCCGGAATACGACTCATCCAGCCCCGAATACAGCGCACAGGCATCACTGCTCTCCACATACCACACAGTATTCAAAATCACAAAACTATCTTCCCAGCCCCAGTTCAGGACCTCATAGGACTCAACATCCCACGGCCCGTCCTTCTCCGTCTGCACATAGGTCACTTTCTTCTCGATCACCTGCGGGATTATACCTTTACTCACATGAACGGTCTCGTTCTCCGTTTTATGCTGCGCCTCGTAAGTCGTCGTAGTCGTGGTCTCTTCAATCGAAGTCGTCTCCTCCGCCGAAGAAGCCCCCGAAGTTTCATCTTCTTTCTTCTCACATCCCAAAAGCACTGTCCCTGATAACATAATTAGCATTGCGAGAATAACCTGTCGTTTCATTCCGCTTTCCTCCTTTTCTGTACTGACTAGAGGGTACAGGAAAAGAAAGCAGGGGCGTTAGAAAAATGAGCACAAAAAGAAGGAGAATCAGCGCAGATCCTCCATGTTCTTCTGAAACTCCGTCGGCGTCATGCCGGTATACTTCTTAAACACCTTTGAAAAGTAATTGGTATCGCTATAGCCGATCCGCCTGCTGATCTCACTGATCGGAATCGAATCAAAATTGTACTGCAATGCATGTTTCGCCCAATTGATGCGTAAATGCTCGAGATAGTTCATGCACGACATCCCGACCTCTTTGTTAAACGCATCGTTGAGCTGGTTCTTGTTGACGGAAAACTTGCGAAGGATCCCGGGAAGCGTGATCTCATCACTCATATGCAGCCACAGGTAGCTCGCGACCTTCGCCACAAACGGATCTTTGTAGATCTCCACCTGACGGTTATACCTGTACACATCCGCCGTCGACATAAAAAGGATCGTCATCAGAAAATACCGGATCCGCAAGATCCAAAGATTGTCTTCCTGGTGGTTGATCTCATATGCGATGCTGTCAAACTGTCTTCCCAGAATATCGAGTTCCTGTTGCATCAGCGAATAGCAGACGAACTTTCGGGCGTAGTCAGTAAAGTGGATAAGCAGAAGCGCATCCTGATATGCCATCTCGTTCATGAAGCACTCTTCAAACGGGTGACTGCCCATCCGCGCACGATCCCAGCACAAATCTTTCGGGTCCGTCTCCTCACCCGTTTCCCGTATACTTTTATCAAGCGCACAGAAGTATTTCTCGTACTTTCCGGAATTGATGGCTTCGATGGTAAACTCGTCTCTTATGATCGTCGGCCGGAAGAAAATAGTCCTCGTCCGCACCCCTTCTTCGGAGACAACATGAAAGTTTATCCTCTCGTTCAGCATCAATCCCGCCGGCGCCGTAACAGTCCTGTATTCTCCGTCCTCTTCGAAAACAAAAGAACCCGCTGTGATCAGCACAAGTTTATACGTGGTCGTGTCGTTGATATGCTCCGAAAAACCGTCATTCTCTTCATAGAAAATGTCCAGCTCACACGGCATTCCCGGACGTAAACTCTTCGTAACCAAATCCATATACTCCCTCTCCCGTCAGCCAACATCCAAGTTCCATCATTATAGCAAGAAGAATCTCTCATTCCAAGTTAACGCTCACCTTCTACAAGATCTCCACACTCCGTATCTCCGAAATAGAAATACTTGCTCCGTCTTTAAAAACCAGGACACGCTCGACCTCATCGAATCTCCGGACCACGCCTTCCTTCTCCACATATTTACCTCCGGCCTTTCTTTCATCCGGAACAAAATATGTAACCTTCACACGCGGCTGTTCAGCAATCATCTCACGCAGCCTCGCCAGATCCAGGTCCAGTTCGAAAGCCGCGTCCCCATGCAGATTCACTTTCTCATCCGTAAGACGCGCCGTCTCCATGACTGCATCTCCATATCCGACCACCGCCGCAAAAGGCGAAAACTGTGCCGCACGATCCCGCAACGGCATCGGCGGAAACTCCGCAAACTGAGGCCGCTTCATATTTCGAATTTTCTCATACTTATCGCTCATGCCTTATGCCCACCGATCTGCCCGTTCCTCTGAATCGCCGTGCCCCCCTCACTCAGGTTCTTCGCCTTAATGACCGCGTTCTTGCCAAACTTATGCTTCAATCCCACCATCGTCTCCTGAAGGATCTTCTCCTTCTCCAGCTTCCGCTCCTCCTGCTGTCTCTCCTCCTCATTCTTCGGAAGATCGAAAAGACTCATCTGCTGATACATCGTCCGCCCGGCCAGTTCCTCCTTCTGCAGCACATCACACGCCGCAAGGCAGATGTTCCTGGAAAGAAGTGCAGGATCAAATATCCGATCAAAAAGCTCTGTCACCGCTTCTGTTATCTTCTTACTCGATGAAGTGTGCGTATCAAGATGGATCGTACCGTGCGCATGCTTCGGGATCAAACGTCCGTAGCGGTCAGTCACCACTTCTCCTTGATAGGATCCACCGTTAAGGCTCGCCTTATCGTAGCTGATCGTCAGCACCAGCTGGTTCGTAACCAATCCCTTATCCACAAGATCCAGCGCCATCGTATCCGCCATCTCCCACACGATCAGCCTCGTATGCTCCCGGTCCGTCGCATGCTGCAGGACCTGTCCGGAACTGATGCTGTTACAGGACGGCGTATATGACTTCACATCGGAAAGTTTCGTCGGCTCGATCCCCCAGGCATGGTCGATCAGAAGCTCGGTATTCTTTCCGAACAACTGATACAAGAACCGCGTACTGTTTAAATCTGTCGAAAGAAGCGCGATATCCCCCATTGTCCGGATACCGAACTTCTCAAGTTTCCTGGCAATGCCGTGCCCGACCCGCCAGAAATCCGTCAAAGGCGTATGCGCCCAAAGCACCCGCCTGTATTCTTCTTCGCTGATCGATGCGATCCTGACCCCGTCTTTATCTGCCGGGATATGCTTCGCCACAATATCCATCGCCACTTTACAGAGATACATATTCGGCCCGATTCCTGCCGTCGCCGTGATTCCTGTCGACTTCAGCACATCCTGGATCAGCATCCTCGCAAACTCATGCGCGCCCATCTGATAAAGCAGAAGATACTGCGTCGCATCGATAAACACCTCATCGATCGAATATGCAAATATATCCTCCGGAGCCACATACTTCAGATAGATTCCATAGATCTTCGCACTGAGATTCATATAATGAGCCATCTGCGGCGGAGCAATCACGAAATCGAGTTCCAGATCCGATGACGCCTTCAGCTCTGAATCAAGATAGCTCTTACCCGAAAAGTCCCGGCCACGCAATCGGCTTCGTCTTTCCCGGTTCACTTCCTTAACACGCTGCACCACTTCAAAAAGGCGCGCTCGTCCTGGGATCCCGTAACTCTTTAAAGAAGGAGAAACCGCAAGACAGATCGTCTTCTCGGTACGGCTGCTGTCCGCCACAACAAGATTCGTATTCAACGGATCCAGCCCACGCTCCACACACTCCACAGACGCATAGAACGACTTCAGATCGATCGCCAGATAAACCCTGTCTTCTGTTTTCGTCATTCTCTCCGTCATTCTGTACCTCGCAAAGCGAACAAGTGTTCTACTTCATTATAGCACAGTTTTTCCCGTTGTGGGATAGATTTTATTCTTCTTCTATGGGATCCTTCTCAATATGCCAGAACCTGGTCTGCTTATAGCCGGATAAGTCCACCTTGACCCAGCGCGTTCTGTTTTCCACGTACCAGCTTTTCTCCCCCATATTGTATTTCATCCAGCCTATGCCTGATTCACTATTTAAGTTCTCGTACCAGTAACACCATGTGCCATTGGAGGTATATGTGTCATAGTAGAAATGGCATAGCGTAACAGGATCGTAGTAGTTCTTCTCACTTTCGATATACTTACACACTCTTCCGATCTCATGAACATAGATACTGTCATAGCCCTTGTATCTTCCGTCATCCGAAAAAGTCATGTGCCATAGCTTCGACTGATCATATTTGTCAGGCAGCACGATCCATTTTCCCTTGCTCTCTTCGATATACCATTGGTTCTCTTCGAAATCGTACTCCATCCAGCCGAAGTCTCCGAAATCAGAAGAAATGCCCTCGTACCAATACTGCCAGATCGCCGGATATACGTTCGTATTCAGCCAGAAATAGCAGTCCGTAACACTGTCATAGTAGTTTCCGGAACTATGCCAATGACACTCTCTTCCGATAGCACTCACATAGATCGTATCCGAAAAATCTTCCGATGCAACGAACTTGACCACATAGCCGGGAATCGGAGTTGGTTTTGGCGTAGGCGATGGTGTAGGCGTCGCCGTCTTCATATGTTCATAATACGCCGCCTGCTCTTCTGCAGATAAAGTACGTGCGGCGCTGTTTTGCCTTTTCTTAAAGCCGCAAAACGTCAAAATACAGCCAACACCAAGGATGAGGACAAGCAGACCGGCATAAGGAATCACTTCCAGCCACCCTAAGCGATGCGAACGGGGCCTGCTACCGTAAACGTAGGTCTCGTTCGATGGCACCTTTGCATTGCGGACACGCTGCCCATTCACATAGTGCAGCGACTCCTCATCCTCTCCGGCAGGAACAAGCACTTGTTCACGAATCGCATCCAGTGCTTTTTCGATCTTGGAATCCTCCAGGATCTCCTGAAGCGCCGCACCACAATTCGGACATGCCGGAAGCGCATCTTTTTCCCACTTCAACTTGATCTGCGTCCCACAAAAACGGCAGGTCGCACGCGTCTCATACGTGTTCCCCTTCTCAATGATGATCCGCTTATAGTACATTCCCTTCTCATCGTAATAGCCACGCTTGAAACTCTTTCCCGAACGTTCATCCTCGTAATCTTCCGGAAGATACACATAATCATGGATGTCAGTACGGAACAAAGAATCCAGATAAGAACCGGAACGACTGAACGTCGGCGGCTGGTTCGTTCTTTCCTTTTCCGCCGGCATCACATAACGCGCGATTTCCTTCACGCGCACCTGCTCCCTCTCTTCTCTCAGATCCGAAATATCGAAATCATCACTGCTGTGACTCGAGTATGAATGCGAGCTGCTCGAAGAAAAACCAAAACTCGAACTCGAACCTGAACTAAAACTCGAACTTGAATGTGAACTTGAACTATGATCAGATGGCATAAACTATACCCTCCTCGACACCTATGTCCCCGTCAAAAGCACTTTGCCTTTCTTCAACCGCATATCTCATATTCCTAGTATACACTAAACTTTATCCCGTTTCATAAAAGAGTATTTCTCTCTTTGAAGTGATCCACAACACCATTTAAAAAGTAGATCAAAATGTACGTTTTGCATATCCACCATATGGGCAGTTGTATAAAGGAATCTATTCATACATTTCCGCCTTTTCCTTTCAAAATGTATGTACGAAATCCCTCTCCAAAAGCACTCATTCATACATTTCTCTACGATAACCTTCAAAATGTATGTATGATAAACTGCTCGAAGATTCCTCATTCATACTTTTTGAAGCATTCCGGTGCAAATGTATGTAATCCGAGACAACAAGGGGCAAAGTCATTCATACATTTCGAGCAGACTATTTCAAAAAGTATGAATCCACAAAAAACACGTATCAGAAGAAGCATATATTTTCCCGATAAGCCTCCAAAAAATATGAAATCGCCAAATACAAGCTTGCTTTGAAGGGAGCAACCCCACCACAGCGGATACCAAGGCGGACGATTCCAAGCCCGCTTGGTTTTCTTTTACAGATCCATAGAAAAGACGTCAAGTCCAGAGCCGCTTCCGCGGTGCCTCCGGCAGACTTGACGTCTTTATCTTGGATCTGAATTCTATATACAAGCGGGCTTGAAATCCGTTCTCAGATCGTACCCCGATCGATTCCATATTTCTTACAGATATTCGTGAATTCTTCGCTCTGTCCGAAGAAGGCAAGGATGCTGTCTCTTGTCTGTGCTCCGCTCTGGAGAGACTCAAGCCAGTACGTCATTTCACTTGACTCCGGTTCTCTGTTCATGAAGGTCGAATACAGTTTCAGGATATAGATCTCATCTCTAAACTTTTTGTTAACGAACTCATCACTCTTGAAGAACTGCTTCGCTGCCGAGCATCCTGTCTGCTCGAGGTTTGTCAGTGCCAAAGACCAGTACTTTAATCCTGCTTCTTCCGGCGATCTTCCGAGACAGCATGTATACAAGCGAGTAGCAAACTTGATTGCGTTCTTCGAGGCAATCTCGGCCTTCGCATTTGGTGCACCGGACTTCACGCCATAATTCGCGCAGACATTGCACCACTCCGTCGAATCGATGAATCCGGCAATAACCTGATTACGTGTCATCGTTCCGTTCTTCAGCTGGCCGACCCAGAAAGCCTTACCATTCGGCTCGGAAGCACGGTCGAAGAATGTGAGATACAGTGTCTCAACGAAATCTTCTTCATTCAGACCTCTGTTTCTGAATTCTTCCGCTTCGATCAGGAAGAAGTGTGCACAATCGCCACCGGTACGATTACCGTTCTCGATTTCCTTGACCCAGTATGCTTTTCCTTCCGGCTCTGCAGCACGGTTCAGAGCTACCGTATAAAGACGCTCGACGAAATCCGCAATAGACGGATCCTTTACCGGTGCCGGCGTAGGTGTTGGTTCACCAGGTTTTGTAGTAGGTGTAGGTTCACCCGGCTTCGGCGTAGGTGTCGCCGGCTTCGTCGGCATAGCAACTTTACCGATACCCGTCAGTTCCGTATCCCAGTCCATAGTGAAGCAGCGCTCATTCACACCTTTATCATTAGAAATCAGATAGTTACCGTCTTCAGCAACATCCATACCGATCTTCTGTAAAAGTTCCGCACTCTCGAACGTAGAAAGATCAAGAGTCGTGATCTTGTTATAGTGCGTATGCAGATAATAAATATGACTCTTCGAAAGATCCAGTTTCGTCAACTCATTGGTATTGCAATACAAAGTTGTGATACCTGTGCATTTACTGAGATCAAGCTCCGTCAGCTGGTTCTCCTCACAGTGCAACGTCATGAGCATCGGACAATTTATCTTAAGTTTCGAGATCTTATTCGTATTACAATAGAGATTCTCCAGGTTTTCAGCCATGGAAACATCCAGTTCCGTCAGCTTATTTACGTTACAAAAGAGATTCATAAGATTCTTACTCTTGCTAAGATCAAGAACACTGATCTCATTAAAGCAACAATCCAGATAATTCAGATTCAGCTTACTGACATCCAGCTCCGTCAGTTTGTTCATGCCGACATCGATCCAGGACAATTCCCTACAACCGGAAATATCAAGTTTGGTGAGTTCTCCACCCGGATGATCCTCCATGTTGTGCGTATTGTAGCACTCAAGCTTACCCAGCTTCGCATTCTTACTCAGGTCCAGTTCCACGATCGGGTTCCAGGCACAATCCAGATAGTTCAGTTCCGGACACATACTGACATCCAACGCCGTCAGATCGTTACTGAACAGCAAAAGGTTCTGAATCGAAGAACAACCGGTCAGATCGAGGCTCTTCAAGCAATTCTTTCTCGCATCGATCTCAACAAGACTCTCACATCCGCTGACATCCAGCTTCTCGATCTTGTTACTTGAGCAGTTAACCTTGACCAAAGCGGTACATCCACTAAGATTCACAGCCTTCATCTCACCCGGATCATCGTAGAAACTGCTATTGCAGTCAAGTGTCTGAAGAGACTTATGATCACTCAGATCGATCTCCGTGATCGGGTTATAACCGCAGTCCACCCACTGCAACTTCATGTTCTTATTCAGATCCAACTTCGTAAGTTTATTTGAATAACAGGTCAGGTTATTCAACTGCACATTCTTACTAAGATCCAGTTCGGCAATTTCGTTATCCCCACACTGCAACCACGCCAAGTCCACATTTTTACTCAGATCCAGGCTGGTCAACTTACAGTTCGTCACATTCAGGTTCGAAAGTGCCGTATTCTTACTTACATCCAGCTCGGTGATCGGGATCTGCACGCACTCCAGTTTCTTCAAAGACGTGAAAAACTCGATACCTTTCAGCGACGCGATAGTCTGGTCATCGATACTGATCGACGTGACACTCGCCAATTCCGCATCCGAAAGCACTCCATCCGTTGGATTCGTATCGTAATTCGATACCAGATCCCGGAATCCACTATCCGGGAAGTTCTTCTCATTGATCTCCACCGCTGCCTGCGGATTCTCTTCCACTTCCCCGGCAAGAGCCTTTCCACTGTTCCCTCCAGCCACCGCCACAGCCAGTAGCACTGCCGCAGCAAGGGACGCTAACCACATTTTTCTCTTCATGAAATCCTCACCCCAATCCCAAAATATTAGTCTGATACTATCATCAGACCCCATTAGATCAAGTATAACAAAATGGAAATTTGGCCTCAATAGAATTTGAGAAAAACGAGTGTAAGGATGAACAAAAAGAACCGCCTCTCAGTTTCCTGAGAAACGGCTCTTTGAAAACTCGAACTAATAGCGATTAATACATTACATCGCCCTTATCTTGAGTCGCGTCCTCACCGAGTGCTTCGTTCGCATCAGCTAAACCTTTGTATGAAGTGACGATCACATCTTCTCGCTCAAAGAATACGGTTTCCATATCGAGTACTGTATATTTCTTCTTTTCCATAATCACACCTCTTTTCCTTAAGCTGTAGCTGACGTTCCTAACGCATATAGCGCTTTACAAAGGATCTTCAAAGAATCAGAAGCAGTTGTGCTATTCTGAACTTTTACTAAGTAGTCCTTTACAGAAATATCGTACGAAGCATTATCGAGAATTCCAAAAGAGAAAAGCGTATCAGTCAAACTCGTAATAGTTGTAGATCTATGTAATACTACATATCCTTCTTTTTCTAATTTATCAACACCTGTAAGAGTATATCTGCTGAATAATTCTTGACTTGCCTGTGCACTAGTGCAGTTATCCTTCACTTTGAAGAACATATAAAATTCCAGCTCGTTTCTAAATCTTAACGTAATACCTGCATAGTCAGAGTAATCCAAATGCAATGAGAAATCCAGCGAGGTTCCGTCATAAGTGCCCAGCGTATCCGGAAGATTACTTAAATCATCAAACTGTGCGCCTATAACACCATCGTTTACGAGGTTTGCAGATTGATCAAGGAAATAAGCCTGAACAGCAGCGCCATAGCAGAGCATTTTCTTTGCAACCGATTTTGCGTCTTCACTCGCAGATTCATAATTCAGAATCGCTTTTAAGCAATCTGCCACAGAAACAGTATCATTCACAAATTCTTCTTCAGTAAAGATTCCTGTATCAGGATTTGAATAGTGCAAATCTACAAAGATCCTAAACTCATCTGTCATCTCTTTTGCTTCACAAGGGAATTCAAATATTCCATCATCAGGAATAGTAACCCACTCTTCAGATTCACCGATCTTTACACGATATCCACCAAATCCACCGGATGGAAGTTCTTCCAGTTTCATTACAAGATAAAAAATCGATCCGTTCGATGCAACAGAGAATGACACGCCGCCATCCTTTTCAGGTTCAGGTGTAATAACAGAACCATTTTCACAAATGTAATTACCAACATTAGCTGAGGGCTCACCTGATAAAGCATCAACTACAGATTGGTCTGAAAAGTGGAAGTTCAAACTTCCATATGTTCCATCAAGATTTGATATAAGTGAAAAATCATCTGGAGACAGAATATTAGGCAAGTATATATCTGCCGTAATATCATCACCCCAAGGGAGAAAACAATCCTCTCCAAATGATACCTTAGACGACAAAATGTTCATAGTTTTCAAAGAATCACAGAACATGAAAGAATAGTCGGGAAAAGATACCTCAGCTGATTTATCAATGGTAACAGACTCTAGAGCATTACAGCGCGCAAAGGGAGTCCCTAAAAATGTTACCTTATGAGTAGGATCTGTTATAATATGTATGCTCCGAATTATCCCTGTTCTATTGTTCGCCCATTCGGTATATGGAATTTCCGCATCACCTGTTGTCGTGATTATAAGTTCGCCATTGTCTTTAAGAATAAAATAAGCGTTTATACCACACCTTTCCGGAGTTGGCGTCGGTGTAATCGCAGCAGGCTCCTGTGTCTTAACCGCAGCGCTCGCTGTATTTTCAGCAACGAAATCTTTAGAAGCAACTGTATTATCCGAGTTTGCAAATGCCATCGCTGAAAAAGATCCAAGGGCCAGTGCCGCTGAGAGTGCTACGGAGAGTAAGCGGCTGGTTCTACTCTTCGATTTGTTGTTGTCATTTCTAAACAAATGCATAAATCCCCCTACCTTTTAATAAGATTTGATCTCATTACCACTGCCGGATACCCCAGGAAGCCTACGTTAGGGAGTGTTGGCTTCACCTTGCCATACCGGCAATGTACATTTGTGCATTTCATCACATCCAACATTATACAACATATCTCAAGAGTGTAGATATCAAATTTATTGTTTTTTTAACATATCTTTCTCAAAAATATGCACGAACCATTGTAATTTTCGGCATTAGAAGGATTTTGAAATTTTCTATGAATGCGCCCTGTAGGTCATATCGAATTGCTTTCCTTCGGGGCTTTCGATCACGGTTCCATCAGTTACGTTCTGGTAGATCACTTCTTCCCCGTCATCGGTCATAAGCACGATGTTTCTAGGCTCTTCGAGCGATGTGAAGAACGTGATCCTATCTGTCTTGAAGCTCTCATCCACTTCACCTGCCACCATAAACTGGTAGGAGATATCGGAACGCAGGCACAAGACGTGCTTGCTCCAGTCGATCTCACCATTCGAAAGCACGAAGCCTCCGGCCGGAGTCTCGTCGTAGATCATGAGATATTTCAAGGTGTATCCCTCATAGGAATGGATGCCCGTGTTGTCCGGCGCATAGATCTGCCAGGTGTCATCGCAGTTCGTGACGACATCCGAAGATACGGCACGGTCGAAGTTCTCGTAACGGACAGTCTGCGGCACAAATCTCGCTTTCCAGTAATCTACGGTAAAGTCAGAAGCCAGGCTCAGCACACCGACAAAGCCCATGACCAGCACCAGAAAGATCCCCTGCAAGACCGGCTTCTTGAGGACCTTATAGATCAGGCAGGCAAGGCCACAGAACAGAACGATCAGATACATATAGCCGTAGAAAGACGGGATATACGTCGTGACACCGCTTCGTGCGACATTGACGTACTTCTGGTTAAAACCGATCAGGATACAGGACGAGATCGTACCCACGAGAGCCACCACAAGATGTCCCTTGAACTTGATTCTCTTAGCCACCATCAGTAACACCAGGCCAAAAGCAGCCGCCACGAGAAGTGCTTTTGCCAAGCTCGCGATAGTAATGCCGTGGACAAACTGACTAATTGTGATGTGTTCCGTGTCGTGGAGCCAGTTCATGGCCGGGACCGGGAACAGTGAAACGCTGAAATCCAGCACGGCTTTGGCACTAAAAAGCGGATCGTCGAGATAGAACGCGATCCCCTCGTAAGGAGACGGATAGTAGTGCTGCCAGAGCTTGTAGGCCACCGCATAAGCCGCCGCACAGCAAAGCTGCGGGAGGATCAGGAGCATGACATCTTTACAAAACTTCGGGAAGCCCTTCTTCTCTCTTCCGACGAGGAAGCAGGCGGTCACGCCGAAGACCAGCATGTACATGAGGAACGTCTCGTAGATCATGCAGGCCGAAAGGTAGAAGATGCAGGACAGGATCTGGTCCTTTTTCTGCTTCTTCTCGTAGAACTTCATGAAATAGTGCAGTGCCAGGAAGAACAGACCGATCGGGATCTGATGGCAGAGCGCGTAGGAGATAAAGAGATTGTGCTGTGGCGAGATGGTCGCAAACGCCATGAACGCGATCGCACAGAGGTCTGCAAACGTTCTATCAATGTGGTTTCGAACGAAGAACCACATCGCCCAGACATCGAAGAGGATCGAAAGATAGGCGATCAGCTTATAGAACCAAAGTTTGTTGGCCAGAAACGGGATCGACAGCAGGATGTAGTCCCAGATCTGCGACAAACGGCCGTATTTAGCGGCGAACATGGCCTCCTCACCGATGTTGCCGTTTCTTGCGATGGCATACATCAGGATGTCGTCATGGACGGCAAACACGATATGGTAAAGGTTATAGAACAAAAAGAGGGAGACAAATGCGAAGACCAGAAGATAGAACGCGCGGTGGTACTTCTTCTCCTCCCCGAGATAACGGTCTTTCAGTTTCAGTATACTGTCTTTGTTCATGTAACCCTGCTCATTTCCGTTTTATTCCATGTGTATTATACCGAATTCCCATAGGCGATGACTAACTTCTTTGTCACTCGCCGTTTTCCGTAAAGAAAAGCACTTTCTTTGCGGCCATCTTTTCTACGTTTTCGATGTACTGGATGGCGTCCTTGATGCACGGGCAGCGCTCGATCCGGACATGGGAAGGATTACCGTCCTCCCCTGCAAAGACGCGTTTGCTCATGCCTCCGGCACCGAAAGACAGGACGCTTCGTTGGTCACTCATCATGGCGACGTTATAGACACAGCTGGTATTTCCCTTCTGGTAGCCCACATTCTCGTGGCCGCCAAGGGTGTCTTTCTGCTTGTAAAGGTAGTACGGCTTGTAGCCCGCTTCCTGAAGGGCTCTTGAAGAAAAGGTCAGCATCTTTTCCATCTTGCTGAGTTCCTCTTCCTGTTCGCGAAGGACATCTTCACGGGACAGGTCTGCTCTTCTCTTCTTGGACAGTGAATGCACCGTAATGTTCTCCGGGGCCAGCTCGATCAGCTGCTTCAGCGAGTCACAGAACTCCTCACTGCTTTCACCCGGAAGACCCGTGATCACGTCGGTGTTAATGACATCGAAGCCCATGGAACGGGCAAGCTTGAACGCATTCCGGAAATCCTCTGCCGTATGCTTTCTTCCTACCCGAAGAAGTGTCGCATCGCTCAGTGTCTGGGGGTTGATGCAGATGCGGGTTATCCCTGCAACACGAAGTGCCTGAAGCTTGTCTTCCGTGATCGTATCCGGTCTTCCCGCTTCGACCGTCAGTTCCCTAAGGTTCGAGAACTCCTTGTGTGAGAATACACCCCGGATGAATCGGGCGAACAGCTCGTCGTCGAGGACTGTCGGTGTACCGCCTCCGATATAAATCGTCTCGATCGGTCTTTCGATCTTCGGCAGGACCAGATCCATTTCTTTCAGCATCGCGTCCACATAGGAAGGCAGAAGCTTGGTCTTTCTCGGTGCTTCTTGCGCGACAAAAGAACAGTATGCGCATCTTGTCGGGCAGAACGGGATGCCGATGTATATATGCAGGCCATCGGGATTGGTGGTATCGAGGACTTCGTCTTCTCCGCGCATCGTTGCAAATGCAAGTTTCGCCTTATCTTCTCTTACCCCATAGATGCGGGTCAGATCGTCTTCGCAGGAAACTTCCCTTGCCACCTGCGTCGGGCGGATCCCCGTGAGCGCACCCCACGGGAATGTCTTATTCAGCATGCGGGACAGGAGCACGTATAACTGCCGCTTGCACTCTCTTGAGGAAGGGAGATCTTCCTGCTCCGTGATACTTCTTTGTGCCTCGGTTAGTTCAGCAAAACCATCTGTAAGGAGAGTCGAAACCTTGCCTTCCCGGAGCTTACTTTCGATCGTCGCGTCATAGTCCGTATCGACATGGATCTCCCCGTCTTCGACACGAGGAATACTGCCTGTAAACAAGCGTGCCACATCGCAAAGTGGATAAAAGTGTTCATGACCGGAAAGTCGGATCGTCAGCATCGTCTCACCCCTTCGGTCTCACATATGTGAAGTAATAGTCCGCCACCACGGAAGACTCCATGTGGTAGCTCTCCACGCCCTCTTCCTGCTGGTTCACCTTGAGGAAGGAATCGTTGACGGAGTTCGAGACCGTCTCCACGATCTTCGGCGGGTTTATGGTTTCCCAGAAATCGACCTGGGCATTGTTATCGCGGTAGAAACCGTCACAGAGCGGTACCTGATCGAGGATCTGGTAGAGGACATCTCTTTTTCCGTTAAAAGCCTTCACGATATCCTTTTCGATCAGCGGAAGCGCGTCGTAAAAAGCAGTATAGCGGATCTCATGCTGGCTGCAGTTCATGCGTACCAGCATCGACGCAAGGTTGGCGTTGTTCTCCACGGCGTATCCGTTGAGATGTGTCATCTCGTGAAAAGCACTGCTTGCGATTTCCGTGAATGTGGTGGCTTTGTTGACGTTGCATTCGGCGAGGAACGCCATATACATGCCGACGATTTCCGTATAGGACCAGTAGTGCGAAAGGGCGACCGGCTTCGGTCTTCCGATGTTTCCGCCCAGGCTCGGGAACTTCTCGGCCCCTTCTTTATAGTACTTCGGTGCATCGTTGAAAAAAGCATTTACTCCGCCGGGATAGATCAGGACGCCTTTGTCATTCTCGAGGCACTGCGCGCGCTCCTGATTGAGCTCGCTGATGACCCAGACATAGACCTCCGCGAGTTCTTCGATCGTATAGGTCTTCTCTCCGAAACCAAGCGTCTCGTTCAGCGGACGACGGGTGTAATTGAGACCGTGCATCAGCATGAAATCCAGATAGAAAATGCAGAGTCCCCAAGCAAGGATCCTGGCTTTCGTAAAGAAGAAACGACGGCCTTTCTTATTCTTGATCGCCCGTACCATGCGGATAATGAACCACGCGATCAGGAACGGGGCACAGAAAATACCTGACACCACCAGCACTTCCGAAATGGAAATGGGAATGAGATTCGTTATCTTGGAAGGAATAAACGAGATCACGCGAAAAGCGCCTCGCGCATAGGCTTCTCCTGCAGAAGGATACGAAAGCATGAACTTCTGAAGGCCGAAGATAAGCCCGATCAGGACAAGCGGCAGAACGATGCCGATCCCCCATCGAAGAAGGGTCTTCTTTAGAGTGCTTTTCGGTGCGTCCTCGCTACTCACTTAATCACCCCCAGGAACTGCAATCCCTTGAGGATACCCATGATGAGCGGCTGATGCACGAGGTAGATGATGAGCGAATGACGGCCGATCCACTCGATTGGAGCAGAAATGACACGCACGGCTTTCGGCGCTCCCGGGAAAAAGGTCTTCTTCTCTTTATACGCCATACGTCCGATGACCACGCCGAAGAAAAACATGCCGAGCCACGGTACGATGCCGATATGGTCCGCCATGTGAAGTGTCGTGATCGAAAAGCCCGGAGCCGGCTCAAGTCCCACGATAAAGATCCACGGAGTCTTGAACACACCGTCGTAATACGGAACGGCACGAGTCAGGATAAAGAATACGAGCAGTACCGCTAGAAGGAACATCGTGCCCCCACGGCTTTCTCTTGACCCGGTCTTCTTCTGCTCGACTTTATCGAAGATCGCAAAGAGGAACATGCCGATGGTCAGAAGGTGCAGGACATTAAAGTAGACCGTACAGCCCAGATCCAGGAAATGGTCTGCCGTCACGGTGCCGATCGTAAAGAGGATCGCGATAATGCCGAGCTTGATGGCCCTTCTGAAATTATTCTTGGAAAACTGACAGCAGATACCGGAGACCACGACGAAACAGCTGAGGAAAAACGGATGGACGAATCCCCAGAAGATCTTGTTGTCCGGTTCGATGCACGAAAAGATGTTGTAGCCGAAGATATAGCGGAGGTCATAGGCCGTATGCTGCCAGATCATGACGCACATGGCCAAGCCCCGTATGAAATCGAGTTCAAAAGCTCTGCTCTTTCTTTTCAGTAGGCGGAGTTCTGCTTTATCGGGAAGTTCAGTTACGGTTTTGTTGGCTTCCGCTTCTTCCTGCATAGGATCAAGCCTCGGAAGCCATTGCTGCGCCGATCGCGGTCGCAAACTCCGACATCTGCGGCACGATGAAGTTCAGGTTATACAGTTCCGAGAACGCCTTATAGATCGTCGCACACATCGGCGCTTTTGTCGCCTGACCGGTAAAAACGACGTCCTTCGGGCCCGCATTTCTGGCCGCGAGGACCGCCATCGTACCGATGGACTGGAATACCACGTTGAAAAGGCCGTATGCGATATCGGACTTGCTGGCGTCCTCCTGCATCTTACCGAAGTTGGATGCGGTCGTGTCCATCGTGAGGCCCGGGATCGCCGCGTGGGAGATATCTCCGATCGTCAGGTCGACGTGCTTGAGGTCGCCGTCCTTGGCCATATCGGCGATGAGGTCGAAATCACGCATATTCAGGGCACAGTTGGAAAGACCGACGAGCGTACCGCCGCCGACACCGGAACCGATGATGTGGCGCACCTCGGACTTGGTCGCTTCAACAAATGCCGTACCGGTTCCCATGCTGACAACGACGGCGTGGTCGAGTCCCGAAAGGAACAGACCGCCTTGTCCGGTCGCGAAGAATTCCTGAATACGTACGGTCGGAATGCCTAAGAGATTTCCTGTCGGGAAAGAAGCGCCGACGCCTGTGATCTTCAGCTTCTCGATATCCGAGATCTGGAGATTATATGAATCCATAAACTTACCCAGTGCGCCGAAAGCGGAGGTCACCGGATCGTCTGCTTTAACGATCTTATTGCCGATGACCTGATTGCCATCCATACCTACCACTTTGGTAGTGCTGCCTCCTACATCGAGGCCAACGATAATACCCATATGTTTCCCCTCCTGAAACAGATGCTCTTGTCCCTTATCTGAAATACTGCAGGTACAAGAGAAGTGCGATGCCAATAACAGCGATCACGGTAAAGATATAGTACGCGATTCCCTTCGGCTTTCTGATCTTGATCCTCGATACAAAAAGCACTGCCGTCAGGAACATGACTACATCGTACATGATGGTAGTCGGAATTCTCGTGATGAAGCGGGAGATCAGCCACAATGTCGGGAAGATGATCGCCGCGGAAGTAACCGGAAGACCGGTATAGTTCTTCATGGGCTGGTCCGGAACGGAGTTCGCCACGAGAACATTGAAATAGCCGAGGCGGATCACGCCGGCCAGAACATACATGCAGCTGATCGCGATGCTGATCGGTCCCTGATGGCCCATCTCCAAGGAGATGAGGACCGGTAACACGACAAAAGCAACGGTATCCGTGAGGGAGTCGATCTGCACGCCGAATTCTTTTTCCTGTTTGGAACGGTTCTTGCAGGCTCTGGCGATCTTGCCGTCAAACATATCCGTCACACCTGCCACGATCAGGCAGACGACAGACCAGGTAAGGTTCGTCACGTAAGCAAAACAGATGCCGACCACCGCGAAGGCCAATCCGATGTAGGTCATCACGACGGAGCGGTTATAGTATCCAATACAGTACTTCGACATGTATCAAAGTCTCCTTCTCAATTTCGGTTTTTCTCTTAAGACTCGGCAAACAGGTCGGATGCATACTTATCGCCGAGATAGTATACCGTCTGATCACCGGTTTCATAGTGGACGACATCCGACCGCATGGGCAGGCGGAACACGTAGCCTTCCTGCGTAAACAAATCAACGAATGTCTCATTGTCTGTTCTGCCCCAGTATACAGAGGTGCCGAGCGACAATGTCACATCCTCGTTATTGAGGTTCGTGCACTTGACGTCGGTCGCCAGATTCTGCATAAAACGGGCTCGCTCTACATCGTGCTTCGTGAAATACGGTCCCTCTTCGCGGAGGAAATCCGTCTCGTCCGTAATAGTATAGTTACGATATAACTTATGTACACCGTATATAGTATCATATGTTGAGAATTGCACGCTAGATGAATCCGACAATCCGGAAAGGAATCCATGGACACGGGAAGCATGGATCTTCTCACCGTCAAATCTTCCGATGATCGTATCGTATTCTTTCCATGTGTCACGCTCGAGGATCACGCCGATCTCGAGATACGGATCCGAAGGATTCAGGTCGATGGCAAAGCCGCGGATCTGACCCTTGCAGGCTTTGACGCCGTAGGTATCGTTCATGGTGAAATCTGTGCCCGGCACAACAAAGTCAACGACCTTATCGCCCTTTCTGGCCAGGAAGTAGAAGGCTTCACTGTGTTCGTCCAGACTAACGGAGAAATACTCTTCCGCACCATCGCCATCCACATCGATCTGCAGATATCCGGTATAGGAGGTATAGTACGCACCGTCATCCGTCATCGTGAAATCCTGCTTAAGACCTGTGAACTCGGGTTCTTTTGGCAAGACCTGCATGGACTCCATGCTCAGTTCTTCGATCCTTGAAAGCGAAGTTTTCTTCTTGGATGAACCGGAATTCGTAACCACTGTCGCCGGCGTGGTCGCCGTGACCGAAGGCGCAACCGTATCGCTGAACGGATTCGCAATGACAACATAAAGCACGATCACCAGGATCAGAATCGCGTCAAAAATGAAAAAACCGATAATAAACTTTTTGTTGTTGCGCATGCTTGAGCCTTCGCCCTCTTCTTTCTTCTACTTTACTGTTGGCCGCGTCTTTGCGGACCGGAAGAACTTACTTCTTCGGTTCGATCTTCTCCTTACCGCCCATATACATACGCAGCGGCTCCGGAATGCTGACGGTACCGTCGGCATTGAGGTTGTTCTCCAGGAATGCGATGAGCATACGCGGTGGAGCAACAACGGTGTTATTCAAAGTATGCGGCAGATAGTTGCCCTTTTCCTTATTCTTGACACGGATGCCGAGACGGCGGGCCTGTGCATCACCTAAGTTACTGCAGGAACCGACCTCGAAGTACTTCTGCTGACGCGGAGACCATGCTTCTACGTCACAGGACTTGACCTTCAGGTCAGCAAGGTCACCGGAGCAGCACTCCAGTGTTCTTACCGGGATATCCATGCTGCGGAAGAAATCAACGGTATTCTTCCAGAGCTTGTTGTACCAGTCCATGCTCTCTTCCGGCTTGCAGACGACGATCATCTCCTGCTTCTCGAACTGGTGGATACGGTATACGCCTCTCTCCTCGATGCCGTGTGCACCGACTTCCTTACGGAAGCACGGAGAGTAGGATGTCAATGTCTGCGGGAGTTCGGACTCCTCAAGCATGGTATCGATGAACTTACCGATCATGGAGTGCTCGGAAGTACCGATGAGGTAGAGGTCCTCGCCCTCGATCTTGTACATCATGTTCTCCATCTCGGCAAAGCTCATAACGCCGGTAACAACGGCGGAACGTATCATGAACGGCGGAACGTAGTATGTGAAACCACGGTCGATCATGAAATCTCTTGCATAGGAAAGGATCGCGGAGTGCAGTCTCGCGATATCGCCCTTGAGGTAGTAGAAACCGTTACCGGATGTCTTTCTGGCTGCATCGAGGTCGATGCCGTCGAAGCTCTCCATGATGTCCACGTGATACGGGATCTCATAATCCGGAACGACCGGCTCGCCGAAGCGCTCGTTCTCGACATTCTCGCTGTCGTCCTTACCAACCGGTACGGAATCGTCGATGATGTTCGGGATCACCAGCATGATCTTTCTGACCTTCTCGGTCAGCTCCTGCTCCTTAACGTCCAGAGCGGCCATCTCGTCAGCCATCTCCGCAACCTGCTTCTTGGCTTCCTCGGCTTCTTCTTTCTTGCCCTGGCCCATCAGCATGCCGATCTGCTTACTGATCGTATTTCTCTGGCTGCGAAGATATTCCACGCGGGTCTTCGCTTCGCGCAGCTGCTTATCTAATTCGATAACTTCATCCACCATCGGGAGTTTCTCATCCTGAAACTTCTTCTTAATGTTTTCCTTTACGATATCCGGGTTTGCACGGACAAACTTAATGTCGAGCATTGCTTCTCGCCTCCATCATTTTGAATAACTATAAGATTCTACCACAAAACTTACGACCGCTCCACCATATTCATCATGGTCACGTCGGTTTTTAACACTACTCCCGGGTGCTTCTTCCTCTTGTCGAAGCACTCCTTCAATCTTTGGGCAGCCATCTGGCCACCAAGTTCTTTTTGCGCGGACGGCAGCATGACCACATACTGGGAACTGCTGTACTTCGTGAAAACGTCGCCCTTTCTAAGCGTATCCTGGATCGCGGAATACAGGATATCCATGCTGGGTTCAAGCGTATCTTCGTCAAGCTGTTCCCCGTTCTCGTTGAGAAGTGTCGTCAGCATCACGCAGAACGACTCCTCGGAACGGGCCATGCTTCTCTCGGTAAAACGGAAGATCGACAGGAACGGCTCGTACTCCTGCCAGTAAGCGCCACGGATCGTGCCGGACTCTCTCATCTGCTGCATCAGGACACGGATATCCATCTCCACCGAACCCGGAAGCTCGGCCTTTGCCTGCTTGGACGGAAGAGTGGAATCGTAGAATCGGAAACCGTTACGGCTGTCCTTCTTGACCACGTAGAGCGCACGGTCGGCCTTATCGTACAGGGTATCCATGTTCGTACCATCCTGCGGCGCGATCGCCACACCGATGGACAACGTAGCGATACCTGAGGTGATCGTTTTCAGGTCTTCGTTGACGACCTCCTGGAAATGTCTGATCTTATCGCTGAGTGCATCATGCTCCGGCGGATCCACGATAAAGATAACGAACTCGTCACCGCCGAGTCTTGCGACAGTGTCGTCCGGGAATGTTTCCATCATCATGTGGGAAAGGCGGATCAGGACTTTATCGCCCATGATATGGCCGAGCTTATCGTTGACGCTCTTAAAGTGGTCGACGTCGACGATCAGGTAGGCCGCCGTCTTGCCGCTACTGAGGCTCTCATCGATCTTCGTGGTCAGGTAGCTTCTGTTCCAAAGTCCCGTCATCGCATCTCTTGAGGCGATGCTCTCGAACTTCTTCGCTTTTCTCTCGGCCAGTCTACGGAATTCTTCCAGTTCGAGCGTTCTTGCAATACGGGAACGCATGACCTGCGGGACGAAAGGCTTCGCGATAAAGTCGGTCGCGCCGAGTTCCAGACACTCGACTTCCGTCTCCGGGTCCGTCTTCGCTGTCAGGAAGATGACCGGGATCTCTTTATATTCTTCAATCGAACGGATCTGCTTGAGGGTCTCCTTACCGTCCATCTCCGGCATGTTGATGTCGAGAAGGATCAGGTCAGGTGTCTTTTTCTCCAGGAAACGCAACGCCATCTGACCTGAGATCACCAGATTGACCTGGTAATAATCCTCCAGCGCCTGCTTGGCCAGCGTCAGGTTCGCCTTGCTGTCGTCTACAACTAAAATCGTCTTCATTCTATCCTCTTTTTCCCCCATATGCCTATTCCAGCAGTTTGTCGATCGCGGTCACCGCATCGTCATACTGGAAGTCATTCAAAAGATTGCGGATACGGCGCAGTGCCAGGGTCTGCTGTTCGCCGACCTCAAAGCCCAGGAGCCAGTCGAGCTTCTCGAGTGCCACATCGGCTTCGAAATCTTCGACGGAACTCTTCATCTCGGTGAGCGCGGCCTTGAAGTCCGCTTCCTGCATCGCCGGCTTCGGCGCACCGTCGTTCTCCACCTTATCCGTCGCCGCCGTCACACCTCTCGCCTTCAGCTCGATAGCAATATCGTCGAGAAGTGAGCTGTAGTTCACCAGAAGATCCTGGTAATCCGAATCGATGAAATCAAAATGGCCGTCGTAGTTGGCAAACTCGTGTGCTTTTGCCTGCTCCGAAAGCTCTTGCGCGCCGATCGATGCGGCGACGCTTTTCAGGGCGTGTACCTCGATACCGTATTCGTTATAGTTCTTCTGCTCGGCCAGTTCGCGGATACGGTCAAGCTTGATGATACCGTCTTCGTAAACGACCTTGAGAAGGCTCAGGTAGTTATCCATGTTGTTGCCGCAGTTCAAAAGACCTCTTGCCATATCTACGCCGCGGAGCTGGATCTCGCCCTCGCCGGCCTTCGGGGCACTGGCCACGGTGACCTGCTTCCTGATGATCATGTCCTCCGGGAGGCTGGACTTAAGTGCTTTTTCCAGCTGGGCAAGCTCGATCGGCTTACTGACGTAGCCCTGGAAGCCTTCCTTGATGAACATGTCGCGGACACCGCTGACTGCGTTCGCCGTAAGCGCGATGACCGGTACGGTCTTGAAATACTCGTCGTCCATCTTGCGGATCAGTCGGAGCGTATCGATACCATCGAGTTCCGGCATCATGTGGTCCATGAAGATCAGGTGGAAATGCTGCTCCTCGTTCTTCAGGATATCGAGGCACTGCTGACCGCTGTTCGCCGTGGTGACGTGCATCTGGTACGGCTCGAGAAGTCCCTTGACGACCTTGAGGTTGACGGCGTTGTCGTCGACCACGAGGATCCGGACTTCCGGTGCGATGAAGCTCTCGTGGAACTCGTCGGTCTCGAGAGACTCGATCGGCTTGTCACGGAGAACGGACGCAAATACCGCGGAATAGACCGGACGGCGCACAACGAGTACGTCCTTGTAACCGGTCGCAAGCTGGTTCGTATCGATCATGATGACGATCTTCGGGTTGCCGTGTTCCTGGGCAAAAGCACGCAGCTTCTGCGTATTGGCATCGAAAATATCACGGGCAACGAAGAAGTAGGAATACTTCGCGCTAGAGTTCTTCTCGAGGTCATAGATATCAGAAGCAAAACGCGCTGAAACGCCGAGGCGCTGCAGGTCCGCTCTTGCGGATTCTCTGTAGATCGGCTTGTCGTCGAGGTAGAAAATATGCTCTTTCTTGGCATCCGGGACGCTGGACATAGGCTGCGCGCGGACGATGAACTGGTGCAGTTCGAAGGAGAACGTACTTCCCTTGCCGTAGGTACTCTGTACGGAGATCGTGCCGCCCATGAGGTCGAGGAGCTGCTTACAGATGGAAAGACCGAGTCCCGTACCTTCGATGGAACGGTTCTGTCTGGTATCCAGTCGCTGGAAGCTGTTGAACAATCTCTGCTTGTCCTCTTCACGGATACCGGCACCGGTATCGGAAACGTCAAAGTGCAGCAGACACATGTCATTCGTCAGCGCTCTATGTGTTACACGAAGACCGATATGTCCCTGGGATGTAAACTTCACGGCGTTGTTCAGAAGATTCAGCAGGATCTGACGAAGACGGATCTCGTCACCCACCATTTCCGCCGGGATATTCGGGTCCACATCCACCACCAGATCGAGGTTCTTGTCGGCCATACGGACGTTGATGATGTTGATGATGTCGTTGATGACCGAAGTCAGCTGGTATCGTACGTTGATGATCTCCATCTTACCGGATTCGATCTTACTGAAGTCCAGGATATCGTTGACGATGGAAAGAAGCGCATTGCCCGCGGACTTGATATTTCGGGCATTCTCACGCACACTCGGGTTGATGTCGTCTCGTAGTATCATCTCCGTCATACCGACGATCGCGTTCATCGGGGTACGGATCTCGTGGGACATGCTCGCAAGGAAGTCTGCCTTGGTCTGGGATGCCGCAACGGCCTCTTTCTTCTTGATCTCAACGATCTGCAGGAGATCTTCTGTACTTCTGGACTTGTCCACGAGTGTCTGTCTGGATCGGTTGATGAAAGAAACGAGGCACATCAGGAAGACCTGGGATACCAGAAGGATCGTGATACGTACTGCCAGCTCCAGCCAGCCCATGGTCATCAGGGAGTTGGTCAGGAGCGTGTAGTCGAATACGATCCAGAACGCATAGTACAAAGCCGTAAAGAACAGGCAGTACAGGTTGACACTAAAGTCGAAGTACAAGGAAATGATACACGCAACCGTGATAAATCCGTCCTGGATAGTACCCGGGTTCTTGTAGTAAATACCGTACAAGACGACGATCGCTAAGTAGAACGTGGTCATCATGTACATCTGGAATTTCAGGTTCCGTCTTGCGATATGTGTCAGGAAAAAAGCAACGATCGGTGTGATCAGGCAGTACAGCGAGAAATAAAGCGGGTACTGCATAATGGAGATCGATACACACAGGAAGAAGCCGCAAACAAAAAAGTAAATGGCAAGGAGGATTCTCTGGGCATCTTTGACTTCCAAAAGCATAGATCAGATTCCTCCTTCCGCACGGCAGTTTTCCTTCAGGATTACATTCTGAGGAAGAACGAATTTCAGCGCGGCCGGCATAACACGAACCGCATATTCGTTATGGTGTTCTTTCATATCGAAAGTCTCTCCGTCTGCAGAGAAATAGATGATCCTTCCCTCCGGCGCTTTTACACGGAGTTCGGCCGCATCCAGAGAAACCAGAGACGAACCGATCTTATCGAGCTTTCCCTGACGGAAATGGTTCATGTGCTTCATGACTGCGAACATGGTATTGGCATCGTAGAGGATCGTCTTCATCTTGGCATTGACCGGGCACGCCCGATCAAAAGGCGTGAACGATCCGCCGTAAGTGATGCCGTTTAAGGCAGTGATCATGGTCTTTCTTCCTGAAAAATCATGTCCGTCGATATCGATCGTATACATGGAGTGTCTTACCGCGACCGCGTTTTTCATGATGGCCGTATAGTACGGAAGCTTCGAACCGACGATGGAAAAACGCGCCAGACTGTTGATGTCCATGGCTACCTTCGCATCAAAACCGGTGGAACAGAAATTAAGTGCTTTTCCAAAACCGAAATCGAGAAGGTCAAGGTACATCGGGGTGCCGTTGACCAGGGCATTGAGGTTGCGGAAAGGTTCTTCTTCTCCCTCGAACACTTTCAGGATGTCGTTGGTCATGCCGCAAGGGAAAAATGCGATCTCGACCATGGAGAGGTTCGGGATGCCGCTGACCGCGCGGCAGAGCGTACCGGAACCGCCGCAGATATAAAGGCGGATGGTCTCGTCTTCGAAAATATGGCAGAGACGACCGACAAGGATGGTCTCATGGCCGCAATACTCCGTCGTGAATACAAGCGCTTCCAGATCCGGTCTGGTAGCGATAAATGAACGCACGCGGACGGAGATATTCTCTTTCTCTCTTCCTGCCCGAGGATTGATTATAAAAATGTGTTTCATATCGTTTCAAGCATCCTATTCAACGACGCGGACCGGGCGGGTCGGCATCGTTCCCCAAATTACGTTTAGGATACCACATATTAAAATATATTAAAAGATAAAGCTTTATTGAATCGCGCGCCCGAATCAGCGCGCCGGACGCACGCGGGCAGATATTACTCGTCCTGCGACTCTTTAACGGACTCGATTGAATCAGCCTGCGCCTCTTCGATAGCCTCGATCTGCTTTAAGAATTCTACCTTCTCGGCGTTCTCCTCGGAGTTGCCTCCACGGATGCGCGGAAGGTGCTTGCTGAGGCTGGAGATCTTACTGAGCGCGATATTTCCGTATCCGCCGATGTTGATGGAAACCGTCTTCACGATACGCTTCTCGGTGTGGCGTACGAGTTTGGCAAAACCGGTGACTTTCTTACCGATGGCATCCTTGGTGTTTCCAAGCGCTTCCTTCGGATTTCCGATCTTGATCTCCTTCGGCTTGAGTTTGGCAAGAAGCGCCCTCTCCTCATCTCTATGTTTCTTGGCCAGTGCTCGCTCCTCTTTACGATGCTTCTGATAAAGCACTCGCCAGTCGTTGTAGGCGTCGCGGGTCGGCTGGCTCTTCGTGATGACCGTGTCCACGCCGCCGTAGATACCGCCGCCGATCTTGTCGGAGATCACCTTCATCTCGCCGGAAATGCCGCCGATGATGAGGATACGTTTCTTGAGGCCGATCAGTGCGCAGACCGTGGCCACGATGTCGCAAAGGAGAATGATCGATAAGAAACCCAGGATCAGGATCTGCAGCCAGTCCGGAGTCTTGTTGAGAAGCCAGAGCACGGACGGATGCAGGACGTAGATACCGAAAGAACATGCGATGCCCCAGTAGAGCGAGAACTTCGGACAGATGAAGCCCCAGAGGTTCAGTTTCTCGTCGGTGTAGTCCCACCAGCGCATCTTGAAGATCTTGAAGAGAATGTAGCCGGCCCAGAATTCAACGAATGTACAGATCGCCATGGAGCCGAAGAACAGAAGGAAGAAGTTGAACTTGATCTTTTCAAGGATCAGGATAACGCCGTAAAAACCGACGCCGTAGACCGGGCAAAGCGGTCCGTTCAGGAATCCGCGGTTGACGAAGTGGCCTTCATCGAAGCCGTAGTAGATGACCTCGAGGATCCAGCCGAGAAATGCATATATGAAAAACATGCAGTATGAATCAACAAACGGATAAAAATGCATCACGAAACTTCCTTTCTTCAAACTATTCAATTATACATTTCTTACTTTGATTTTGCTATAATTGAGGAAAACTTAGTTTTTCAAAGGAGATTTTTCTATGGCCAATCCATATTTACCCATGTGGGAGCACATTCCGGACGGTGAACCGCGTATTTTCGGTGACCGCGTCTACATCTACGGTTCGCATGACAATGCCGATACGGACGAGTTCTGCGATTTCTGCCTGAAAGTATGGTCGGCTCCGGTTTCTGACCCGACCAACTGGACAGCCCACGGTATTGCTTTTTCTACCCGCGACTTCCCGGGGCACCCGGCGGATACGGATTGGACAGACGGTCGTCTTTTCGCTCCGGACGTTGTCGAAAAAGACGGAAAATACTACCTTTACGCATATATCCAGAACGCTCCCGGTTGTGTGGCTGTTGCCGATAAGCCGGAAGGCCCGTTCAAGCTGATCTCGCGCTACAAGCACAACATCGAGAACCACCCGGACGGCGGTATCTTCATCGACCCGGGCACGCTCGTTGACGATGACGGACGCGTGTATGTTTACTGCGGCTTCCTGCGTTCCTACATGTTCGAGGTCAATCCGGACAACATGTACGAAGTGATCGATGGGTCTTTTAAGATGGATATCATCCCGAACACTGCACCGTTCAACTTCTTCGAGGCTTGCTCTCCTCGTAAGATCAACGGCAAGTACTACATGATCTACTCTTCTGCCGAGCCGACCAGCCAGCTGGTCTACGCCGTATCCGACTCCCCGACGGGTCCTTTTGAATACAAGGGCACGCTCGTGGATTCCGGCTGCTGCTATCCCGGCGGTAACGATCACGGTTCTGTCGGCAAAGTCGGCGACCAGTGGTACATCTTCTATCACAGAATGACGAACGGTTCCATCATGAGCCGTGTCGGCTGTGCGGATAAGATCACGCTCAACGAAGACGGTACATTTACTCAGGCCGAGATGACTTCTCTGGGCTTCGAGGATATCCTCAATCCGTATCTTCCGACCAACCCGCAGATGGCGTGTGTCCTGACCAACGGCGCGACGATCACCGAGAGAACGCCTTTCGACCAGTGCATCACGAAGATCTCCGACGGTTCGGTATTCGGCTTCAAGTACTACGATTTCGGTGAGTCTTCCGGTTCCGAAATGAAGTGTGTCATCAAGCTCGACAACTGCTACATGAGCGGTAAGATCCATATCTTCGCCGACGGTGTTCCGATGGATGCGGTCGAGAAATACGCCCGTCCGATCTTCCCGGATGAGCCGAACGCGGAAGCGAAAAAAGCAGCGCGTGCGGATTCTTCTTCCAAGGTCTATGGCTTCAGCGGCAAGCTTCTTGATGAGTTCTGCACACCTGAGTACACCGGCAAGTTCGGTCTTTCCCGCGATGGTCGCGAGATCGGCTGCGTCGACTTTTCTTCGAATGCGAGCATCGTGACCGCAACCGTTGAAGGTTTGACAGGCAAACATGCGATCTACTTCCTCGTAGAAGGACGTTACAAGGGCTGGGGCGGTCATTACATGGACGGCAGAAATCTCTTCGATTTCTACGGATTCGTGTTCCAGGTGTGATGCGCGTCTGAATCGTCAAAATGGGGGAACCGCAGAAAAGCCGCGGGCAAGTGCTTTTGCTCAAGAAAAAACAGTTAGAGGGTAATAACCATGAGTGAGATTTATGTTGTAGGACATAAGAATCCGGACACCGATACCGTGGTGTCGGCGATGGCGTATGCGGCGCTGAAACAGGCGCTGGGCGAGCACGATTACACGGCCGCCCGTCTCGACCACCTGAGCGACGAGACCAAGCGGATGCTGCAGCGTTTCGGGTTTGAGACGCCGATGCGGCTTCGCGACGTGCGTACGCAGGTTAAAGATCTGGATTTCGATACGCCGCCGGCGCTGAATGCTTCGGTGACGCTGGACCTGGCGTGGAATACCATGAACGATGGCAAGACCACCGTCATTCCGGTCATCAACGATGACGGCACGCTGTACGGAATTTTGTCTTCGAGCGATATCGCGTCTTACAGCATGAAGACGATCCACGAACCAAGGATCGACGATGTGCCGCTTTTTAACCTTTTGAGCGTGCTCGAGGGGCGGATCGTCAACGAGAACGATATCACCGTGGATTCGATTTCCGGCGAGATCTCCATCGCGCTGCCGCAGTCCTGCGAGAACCTGCTTTTCAGCTCGAAGGATTCCATCGTCATCTGCGGCAATCAGGGGGACATGGTCAAGCGTGCGCTCGAGATCGGCGTCAACTGCCTGATCCTGTGCCAGACTGACGTGGATCCGTCCTGGTTTTCCACGCCGACTTCCACTTGTGTGATTTCCACGCCGCTCGACGCGAACAAGGTCGCCAAGCTGATCTATCAGGCGATCCCGATCGCACGTGCGTGCTTTACCGGCAACATTGAGTGCTTCCACCTCACCGACTACATCGACGATGTACGCGAGGTCGTGCTGAAGAGCCGTTTCAGAAGTTATCCGGTGCTGGATGAAAACGATAAAGTCATCGGTACTTTGGCCCGATTCCATTTGCTGCGTCCGCGCAGAAAGAGAGTCGTCCTTGTGGACCACAATGAACTTGCCCAGGCTGTTCCGGGGCTTGAGCAGGCGGAGATCCTCGGGATCATCGACCACCACCGCCTGGCGGATATCCAGACCACACAGCCGATCGCGATGCGTAATGAGCCTGTCGGCAGTACGACGACGATCATCACGGAGCTGTATCAGGAAAACGGCGTCATGCCTTCGGTCAAAATGGCCGGCCTGATGTGTGCGGCGATCCTTTCCGATACGGTCATGTTCAAATCACCGACCTGCACGCAGCGGGATATCGCGATGGCCGAGCGTCTCGCACGTATCGCCGGTGTTTCGATCGACGAACTCGGACGCGACCTCTTCGCCTCCTCTTTCGAAAGCAAAACGGTGGAAGAGCTTTTCAAGGCGGACTTCAAGGAATTCCATATCGCCGAGCAGACTTTGGGCGTGGCGCAGATCATCTGCATCGACTCGTTCAAGATGCTGGATAGAAAGGATGAGTTCCTGGCGCATATGAATTCGCTCCGCTCCGACCGTGGCTACGATTTCGTGATCCTGATGCTCACGGACGTACTGCAGGAAGGTACCGAGCTTCTCTATGTCGGCGAGGACGACACCATCCGCTTCGCGTTCAATGTCGAGCCGAAGGACAATCACGTGTTCCTGCCGGGCGTTATGTCCAGAAAAAAACAGATCATCCCGATGCTCACCGCTTTGTGGGGCTGATCTGCTTCCTGTTTCGATTCTCCGGGTTCGGTTCCTTCTTCGAAGGGCCGAACCTTTTTGTTTTGCGTGGTTTGTTTTCAGGTTTTATTCTTCCAGATGTAGCCGCACTTGATAACGGTCTCGATGTGGTAGCTCGCTTTTCCGAGCGTGGCGCGCAGCTTCTTGACGTAGGTATCGACGGCCCGGTCGTAGCCCTCGTAGTCGTCGCCCCAGACCTTGTCGAGGATCAGTTCGCGGCTCAGGATGCGCTCTTTGTTTTCGATGAAAAACAAAAGGAGGTCGTACTCTTTCGGAGACATCTCGATCTTCTTGCCGTCAACACTCACCTGCCGTCTGGCCGGCTCGATCGTGATCTCGTCGACCGCGATACGTCCGTCCTTGACCAGAAGGCCGCGGTAACGGTTGATCAGCGCGTTGACCTTCATGAGGAGAAGCTTGGTGGAATACGGCTTGGTCACATACTCATCCGCGCCGATCTCGTACCCCTCGATAATGTCGTTCTCCGCGCCGAGTGCAGTCAGGAAGATCACCGGCACATCGTAGCGGCTCCGGATAAACTTGCAGACTTCTTTTCCGTCTTTGCCGGGCATCATGATGTCCAGGATGATCGCGTCGTACCGGTTCTTCTCGACCATGACGCAGGCATCGTTGCCGTTGCCGACCACGTCCACCTCGTACCCGTTCTTGCGGAACACCGTCGCCGCGATGGAACGAAGCGCCACATCATCTTCTGCAAAAAGGAGTTTGTAATCACTAACCTCTGTCATTTTTTCACCCTCTTCATCTCGAACCAGAATTCCGTTTCAAAAGCGCCGCAGTTGACGCCGTATTTGGCCTTATGTAGTTCGAGGATACTTTTGTTTGCGGCAAGGCCCACGCCGGTGCTGCTCAGGCGGTCGGTCCTCGCGTTGTCTTTCTTATAGAAAAGATCCCAGATCTTTTTCTTGTCCTTCGGGTCGATAGTCGCGCCATCGTTGATGATCGAGAAGCGCACGCTCTTGGCGCTCTTCGAGACGCTGATCTTGATATTTTTCTTAGCGAACTTCACCGCGTTCGAAAGGAAGTTGCCGATCACGATCCGCATCATCTCGAGGTCCGCGGAGACGCAGTACTCGCCTTCTCCTCCGGTCGCTCCGGCGCCTTCGTCCTGCTCGGCGTCGTCGGCTGCTCCCCGTTCAGTTGCTTGCGCGGCCTTGCCATCCGTGATCCACGTCACTTCCAGTTCGCGTTCTGCAACCAGTGGCTCCATGCGTTTGAAGATCGATTTCGTCAGTGAAAGGATCTCGACCTCCTCCGGCTTGATCTCCACGTCGCCGGCATCCATCTTCGAGAGTTTCAGAAGACTGTTCACCATCTTCGTCATGTGGTCGACTTCCGAATTGATCTTCTCGGACACCTCCGCACGCTCGTCTTCATCGATGTATTCCCAGTTCTCGACATAGGCTTTCGTCACCGCCAACGGCGTCTTCAGCTCATGCGCGACACTCCGCGCCAGTTTCTGGCTTCTCGCCTCAAAGTTTCTTCTGTTGATGTACATCTTCCGCATCGTGAAAATGACCATCGCCTGCAGAGCCAGAAGCACCACCAAAAACACGAGATACACGTAGCCGTTCCTCGCCATGACGATACTCAACGGGTGGTAAACGAACATGTCGTAAACGCACACGGACGGGGTCCGGTTATCCGTCCCCGCGGAAAAGAGGCAGTAGGAAGAAAACCAACCCCTGTCGCACACGTCGAGTGCTTTTGAAAACTCATCGTCTTTAATGACCTCGGCCAGTTTCTTCTTGGCTTCCTGGTTGAGCTCGGCCTGGGCTTTGTTTTCAGCCATCGCGTAAAAAGCGCCGTAGAGTTCGTGTCTGCTTGTCCATTCGTCGTCGGTGTTTCCGAACTGTGCTGTCAGCTGCGCCGGCTTTTTGAAAAAGTAGGTCTTGGTCTCATCCTGCAAATTCCGCTGAAACGTCATGAAGCCGTCGAAAAGGAAAACATCATCGCACATCGCGTTTACCGCAAACTGTCCAAGCTCTGTCGTGTGGCCATATCCGAAATCTTCGTCCATCAGTAGGATCCTGGTCTGATACGAGTTCTGGATCTCGTCGTTGACCAGATAGTAAACGCGGACAAAATCCTGGGACTCGAGTTTGTGGAAATCGCCGTCATACCAGGAAAAACGCCCTGCATAGCCGACATTGTTGTTTCTCATCCGGGAGTACTTCTCCCAGCTGAGGCAGAAGTTACAGACATAGTCCGAAAGAGTCAGGTCCGCATCGCTGAACGAAAGGCCGAACCACTCGTTATCGCTGTGGCACGCATCGTAGAACTCGTCATTCACGGAATTGACTTGCACATAGGTGAAGAAAAGACCGCCGAGAAGCACAGCAACCAGGATCAGCGCACAGATCACTATAGTTATGCGGATATAATGCTTCTTCAAGATCTCGGTCTCCTTCTCGTTCAGGTTGTGCGCGCGGCGCGGGCGGCGCCCCAATCGCCACGCATCGGTTCACGTCTTTAGTATAAACGAAAGATGTGTAAACTGTATGTACATTTATCACGAATTGGAAACTGCCCGTGGGATCGGCTGCTCAAAGCAAAAACCAGCCACGCACGTCGCAATTGTCGGAATTTGTCGAAAATTGTCGAAAAAACGCCAACTATGGATTTTCGTTTTCCTCTATAATTCGGAGTACACCAAAGACACGCACCACGCTGAACAAAAAACGGAGGACACCATTGATCGCATCGCAGTTCTACCAACTAGCACGGAAGTCCCGAAAAAGACACCTAGCCTACTTAGACAGAGAGCTATCAAGTTTGCCACATATCTCGCTTGGCAGACGGAAAGTAGATGGAAAAGACACTGATGTAGTTCGAGTCTATCAAATCCAAAACGGCAAGAGAAATAAAATGCAATTCATGGTCGATTCCCCTAAAGCCACGGAGTGGCTGCACCGAAAAAAATATCAGGAAGTGCTTTTGGCTCGGAAAGAAAAAATAGAGTTCAGGGAAGTGCTGGAGACATCAGGCCCAAATTACACCCCCACCAATGACGACAAAAGTGTAAACCGTTACTCCAAGGAGATTTTTGACCGTTTGTTGGAGAAATGCGAGAAGAATATACAAAATGGCTACATCTATGATGGCCATCTTTTTCGTTCCAAGTCGGAGCTGATGATGGCACAATGCTTCAAAGAACTTGGCCTGGAATACAAGTACGATGTCATTGTGAGTTTTGGTGATGAAACATTTTTGATCGATTTTGCAGTGTATTGTCCGGAAACTGATCGGTTCTTCTTCATTGAACATTTTGGTCGCATGTCGGACGAAACCTATCGAACCCGAACTTTTCACAAGATCACGACCTACTCGCGCAACAATCTCATTGAAGGGCTTGATATCCTCTACACATATGAGCTTTCCGATGGTGGATTCTTCATTGATGTCATAAAAAGCAAGCTTCTTTCAATCATCGCAGCACAGTTATTGCTTGAATGCTGATTTGTATCTCATTCTGTCTCTCGAAGTACCCTCCCGGGATACAAGTTTGGAGACTTTGGCCGTTTGTCTCCATTTCTGTCGCTCAAACTACCTTCCATGGATACAGGTTTGGAGACTTTGGCCGTTTGTCTCCATTTCTGTCGCTCAAACTACCTTCCATGGATACAAGTTTGGAGACTTTGGCCGTTTGTCTCCATTTCTGTCGCTCAAACTACCTTCCATGGATACAGGTTTGGAGACTTTGGCCGTTTGTCTCCATTTCTGTCGCTCAAACTACCTTCC
>JAFZZM010000011.1 GCA_017615755.1 Clostridiales bacterium
CTTAACGTTACGAACGTTCGGCTGCTGCTGTGTCAACGCACGACGGGAAACCTGTGAACGCGTGATGCTGATCTTTCTGCCGAAATGAGTATCTTTCTGACAGATCTCACACTTTGCCATGTAAACACCTCCTATGTGCTACTTAATACGCGCCTAAATTACGCGCAGACAAAATGATAACACAATTATTTCTGTTGTGCAAGAGATTCTGTGGGATTCTCTTCTTTTTTTGGTGTGCTCCGCAAAAATGCGATAGCGTGGGTCGGACATCCATTGACGCAAACGTCGCAGTGGACGCACTTGCTCTGGTCGATGACCGCCAGGGATTCTCTCATGGAGATGGCACCCTGCGGGCAGGAACGTACGCATTTCTGGCAGCCGATACAACCGATATTGCAGTTCTTGCGGGTCCTTGCGCCAGGCCATTCATTCTGGCAGCGAACGGCAACGGTTGCCGTGATCGGCATCAACTCGATGAGTTTCTTCGGGCAGACTTTCACGCACTGGCCGCAGCCATGGCACTGCGCACGATCGATATGGCAGATTCCGTCTTTGATCGTGATCGCTCCAAAAGCACATGCTGCTACGCAGTCGCCGAATCCGAGACATCCGAATGTACAGGAGTTTGGTCCGCCGAGGAGACCGGATGCAGCATGGCAGCTGCTTGTACCAAGGTAGACATAACGCTTGCTGGTCTGTTCGCAGGTACCCTGACAACGCGGCACGGCCACTTTCTTCTCAGGGATGGCTGCCTCAGTGCCGAGGATCGAAGCGATCTCACGTGCACAGTCGACACCACCAACGGCGCAGAGTGCGGTATTGGCACCCGGCTTGGTCAGGTAATCGGCATATCCTTCACATCCTGCAAAACCACAACCACCGCAGTTGGCACCCGGCAGTGCTTCCAGGATCTTTTCTTTCGTCTCGTTCTTTTCCACGGCAAAAACTCTCGAGATGATCACGATGAGGATACCAAGGAGAAGGGCGATGCCCAGCATGATTCCGGTAGGTATTAATATATCGACAAGAGATTGTGGCATATTCATTAACCTCCGAACAGATTCTCAACAAGTCCCTTGAAGCCAAGGAACGAAACCGCGACCAGAGAAGCAGAGATCAAAGTGATCGGGAGCCCCTTCAGTGCTTCCGGGACGTCGGCTTTATCGATCTTCGAACGGACACCGGAGAAGAGGAACAATGACAATGTAAAACCGATGCCGGCACCAAGTGCATTGACCATGGACTCAATAAAGGTGTAATTCGAATTGATATTCAGGATCGTTACGCCGAGAACAGCGCAGTTGGTGGTGATCAAAGGGAGGTAGATGCCCAGCGCCTTATGCAGAGGCGGCATGGACTTCTTCATGATCATCTCGATCATCTGCACGAGAGCAGCGATGACGAGGATGAATACCAGAGTCTGCAGGTAACCGAGTTTCAGCGGGTTCAGAAGGAAGTGCTGGATCGGCCAGGTGATGGCGGAAGCAACGAGCATGACGCAGACAACGGCGCCGGACATACCCATAGCTGTTTTCAGGTTCTTGGAAACACCCAGGAAAGAGCAGATACCCATGAACTTCGAAAGTACGAAGTTATCAACGAGGATCGCGGAGAAGATAATGATCAGGAACGTATTGCTCATTTGTCATCCCCCTTTCCTTTGCAAAGATTACAGCCCGCACAGGCAAGACAGTCACTGGCACTGCTGGTACCGCAAGGAGAAGGTTCCTTTCCGGACGAGTGCTTTTCCTGCTTCTTCATAATAAGCTGGACAAGACAGATGCAGATTCCGAAAACGAAGAATCCTCCCGGAGGCAGCATGAAGAACATCATCGGCTCGAAGACGGTGCCCATGAGCGGGACCTTCATGTCGAAGAATGTGCCGCTGCCGAGGATCTCACGGATCGAACCCATGAGAAGAAGTGCGAGGGTAAAACCGGTGCCCATGGAGAATCCATCGAGAATACTCGGAAGGATCCGCTGCTTGCTGGCGAAAGTTTCGGCTCTGGCCAGGAGGACACAGTTTACTACGATCAAAGGAATATAGATACCCAGCGAGTCATTGAGTGCCGGGAAGTAGGCGGAGATCAGCATCTGTACGATGGTCACGAAGGTCGCGATGATCGTGATGAATGCCGGAATACGGACCTTGTTCGGAATGATGTTCCTAAGAAGCGAGATGATCGCTTCCGAAGCCGTAAGTACGAAGAGAACAGCCAGTCCCATGAACAGGGAGGACTTGGCGGAGATCGTTACCGCGAGGAGCGGGCAGGTGCCCAGTACCAGTCGCAGAGCCGGGTTCTCATAGAGGACACCGTTCAGGAAGATGTACTTCGGCGTATATTTGCTTTTCTTTTCAGCCAGACGCTCATCCGGTGAACGATAGGTGACGTCTTTCATCTTAGTATCACTCATGCGATCAGTCCTTTCTCCACAAATAACCGGTACGCCGAACGGGCCCGGTTGATGCAGCCTGTGGCGGCACGGGAAGAGATGGTCGCACCGGAAACGGCGGACACATCCTGATTCAAGATGATCTCGGATTCGGTAGAAAGACCGGTGAATCCATCGAGGAACGGACGGCCTTCGACTTCTTTACCGAGCTTTGGTGTGTCGGAAGCTGCAGTTGCAATGACCATCACGATCTTTCCCTGACTATCAATACCTGTGGTAGTTTCGATATTTCCCGCATAACCGAAACCGGAGTTTACGAAGATATAGCCGAGAGCGGAACCGGAAGCGTCATAGGCAACGTAAGCCTCATCCGGCTCGATCCCCTGTGCGGCAAGTTCCGCGCGGATGCTGTCGGAGTATTGCAACGCTTCAAAAGAACGCGCTTCCGGGAAGATCGTCAGTTTGCGTTCCTGGGCTGCGGTCTTTTCCTGTTCGTCGATCTTATCTCTGGTGAGGGCATATGTGCCGGCCAGAAGGAAAACGCAGATCGCGCAGATCAGAGCCAGAATAATGGCGGGAAGGAAATCTTTAAGCTTGCGCATTTTCTTTCACCTCCCCAAATGGTTTACCCATGGTCCAGTCATCGATGTGCGGTGTCAGGATATTCATGAGGATGATGGAGAAGGAAACACCTTCTGCCAGGTTGCCGTAATAGCGGATCAGGAAGGTCAGGATGCCGCAGCCGAAACCGAAGAGCAGCTTGCCTTTCACGGTCAGCGGCGAGGTGACATAGTCGGTGGCCATGAAGAAGGCACCGAGTACCAGACCACCGGAACAGAACATATACGCTGCCTCATAGAAAAGATCTGTCCAGGCCTTCAGTGTGGAGTAATCCGCAGAAGGGATGTGGAGCAGATTAGTATGTCCGAAGAAAAGTACCAGGATCAGAAATGTACCGATGTAGGAGACGGGGATCCACGGACGGATCACGTGGCGGATCATGAGATACAGTCCGCCGATCAGGAGAGCCAGGATACATACCTCGCCGATACAGCCGGCTTTATTACCGATGAAAAGATCCCACATGGAAGGTGCATCCTTGGTACCGATCATGGTAAGCGGGGTCGCGGAAGAAACCGCGTCCACGGACTTCATGCTGAACCAGGATCCGGTATGAAGCGTCCAGGAAGTCATGGCTTTCGGGAAAGCGATAACAAGGAAGATACGTGCAGCAATTGCGGGATTGACGAAGTTGTTGCCGATTCCGCCGAACATCTGCTTGACGACCACAATGGCGAAGCAGGCGCCGATGACGACCATGTAAAGCGGAATGGAAACAGGAAGGTTCATGGCGAGGAGAAGACCGGTGACCACCGCGGAAAGGTCCGAAATGGTATTGTTTCTCTTCATGATCTTTCTGGAGATATACTCGAATCCGATGCAGGAGACGATGGATAAAAGCGTGACCAGAACGGCACGCGCACCAAAGAAATACCAGCCTGCAAATGTTGCCGGAAGAAGCGCGATGATCACATCTCGCATGATGGACTGCGTCGTCGCTTTATCACGGACGTGCGGGGAATGGGAGACTTGCAATTTCATGAGGGCGAAGTACCTCCTTTTTGTTCAGATGAGGCACGGAGCTCCTGCTCCTGTTTCGCACGGGCACGCTCAGCGCGGACCATGATCTTGCCGTTCTTGATACTCTGGGTAAGGAACCGCTTCGATGGGCAGGCATAGGTGCAGCAGCCACACTCGATACAGTCCATAACGTGATATTTTTCCAGCATGGCCGGGTCGCGCAGACGCGACGCCTTGTCGATGCCGCAAGGGATCAGGTCCATCGGACAGGAGTTGACGCAACGTGCGCAACGTATACAAGGTGATTCCGGAGGAAGAGTAGTCTCTTCGCTTCCGAAGACCAGGATTGCATTGTTCGCTTTGATGATACCGTGATCGATACGGTCAAGCGCAACACCCATCATGGCACCACCCATGATGATCTTCTTCGGCTCTTCACGTGTACCGCCGGCTGCCTCGATGATGTCCTGGATACGTGCACCGATCGGCACGATGAAGTTACCGGGCGTATTCAGTGCACTGCCGTCGAGAGTCATACGTTTTCTGGTCAACGGAATACCTTCCTTCAGGTACAGTCCGATGAATCGCAGCGTACTGACATTCATGACCAGTGTGTGTACATCGATCGGGAGTTTTCCCGGAGGTACTTTACGTCCGGTGAGTGTATAGATCAGCATCTTCTCCGCGCCTTGCGGATAGATGGTCTTCAGTGTTCTTACTTCAACGTCCGGATGCTTACCTGTCTTATAGACGCGCTTCTTGATCTCGTGCGAGAAGATACGCGTAACGAGCGGCTTGTTATCCTCGACACCGATGATGGTCTTCGGGATCTCCAGCCACTTCATGACACAGAGGATGCCGTCGATGATGTCATCCGGATGCTCACAGATCTGACGGTAGTCGGCCGTGATATACGGCTCGCACTCTGCCGCGTTCACGATCAGGGTATCCGGCATCTTATTTTTCGGCGGGTTAAGCTTGATATATGTAGGGAAGGCGGCACCGCCCAGACCGACGAGACCGGAATCGCGGATCATCTGGATAAAGTCTTCAAAAGATTCGATCTTCGGAGGACGGCAGAACGGGTTGATGGAATGCTTGAAATCCGACTCGATGCGGACGGCTTCCACCGGGGCACCGTTTGCAGATACCACGTAGTGCACTTCTTTAACTGTTCCGGAAATACTGGAATGAATAGGCACGGACATGGGCTTGTCTGCGCGGCCGACCATGGTTCCCACGTCAACGTGATCACCCGGTTTGACGACACAAGTACAAGGCGGCCCGATGTGCTGTTGCATCAGCAGCTCTACTTCAGGAAACCCGTGCAGATGAATGGAAGGTAGAACGTCGGTATTTTTGTTACCAAGAGGGTGAACACCTCCGGCAAAAGCATGTAGCGAACGCATATTGGAGTACCCTACTTTCCCCAAGTCTCATATAAACATATTAACACAAATTGAGAAAAAGTGACGAAATGATTTTCATTTCAGTTAGATTACTTTTATGCTTGCGGAAAAAGAGAAGTAAAAGGGCCAAAAAACGCCCCTCGCTTCATTCGGAAACGAGGGGCGGGATCTGTTACTGATCAGTTGTATTTTCCTTCGTAATCAGCGGAAGCGTTCCACAAGATCCACTCGCTGAATCCGGCATCGTTGATGGCCTTGATCTGAGCCTTGACCGGCTCAGGATTGTTCTTATAGCTTAAGTACTTTCCATCACCGAGATAACTTGCCGTGAACGCCTGGACATACGGACGGACTGTTGCATATCCGGTCTGTGCCGCTTCATCTGCACCCATGACCAGAGCGTTATACATGATCTCATAAGGATACAGGTCAGGCTTGTCGAAATTCTTTCCGTTCAGTACGGTGTTTGTCGCATAGTGTGACGGGTAGACCATCGGACAAACTGCGTCGACTCCGGTAAGACCGATCGTGCTCCATCCCTGACCGATAAGCTTACCGTCCAGTTCACTGGAAAGGATGATACCGAATACGTCTGCAGTCAGCGGAACACCATATGTATCCTGGATCTTGCGGCGTGCCGTCTGCAGGAAACGGTTGATGGCATCGATACGGGTCGGAGTAGAATCTTCCGGTCCGAAATACGGCTTCTCACCACTCTTGGTACTGATGGTCGGGAAACGTACATAGTCGAACTGGATCTCGTCCACGCCCTTTTCGATTGCTTCGATCGCCAGATCGATCAGGAAATCCCAGACATCGGAATTGTACGGATTCGCGAACTGATGATATTTCTCAAGCTTGAACTTCATGGAATTACCACTCTCGTCCTTGATGCTCATCTCAGGATGGTTGTGCGCCAGAGACAAGTCGTTGAAGCAGACGATACGTCCGATGACAGTGATGTTGTTGTCATGACACTTCTTAACAACAGCCTCGAGATCGTAGAGAGACTGTACATAGTTACCCATGTCTTTCCACTCTTCGTTGCCGTCCGAGTCACGCTTGTAACTCCAGAGCTTCATGGACTTGGCGAACTCATTATCACTATTGAAAAGCACTCCGTTGGTCTCGTCCTTGAGGTCGATGACGAAGGCGTTGATATCTGTTTTCTTAGCCAGCTCGATGTTGGCATCCAGCTTGGCGGCAGCAGCACAGTAGATACCGTGTACATTGTTATGTGTGGCGGTCTTTACTTCTGTAACAGCCGGGAGCGGTCCCCAGTATGCCTCGGCCAGATCATTGGCCGGGAGGAGTTCCTGGATCGTAGCAGCCGGCACGGTAGTTTCGGTAGTCGGCTCGGTAGTTTCGGAAGAACTGTCTGAAGTATCTGCCGTCGTTGAAGTAATGGATGAGATGATCGTTGTCTTCGGAGACTTGTTCATCGCATTCTTGGCGATCAATACGATCACACAGATGATATCTGTTAAAAACATGATCAGGCACAAACTGAAAAGCACGAAGATCACTTTGCGCATAAAGCGGATCTGCGCTCTCTTTTTGGCTTTATTAGCTGAAGTTCCCATATGTATTCCTTCCTTATATATCTTACGATATATCTCACGACGGAATCATTATATCGATTCTGTCCGAGCTATGCAAGAATGTGAGAAAACGCTTATATTACATACATATTTCACGCCTTTAAAGGCCAGTGCTTTTCAATTGGAAGCGGGTGTTCTTCGTTGCCAGAAATCGGAAAATCATGGTAAAATTATTTATAAATTTGCATAAGTGAGGTGATGTTCATGCTCGAACGTAATTGCGCCGGAGGTATCGTTTTTTACGGGGATTCCGTGTTACTTCTGATGAATGAGAAAGCGGAATGGTGCTTTCCGAAAGGCGTGATCCGGACCGTCGAAAAGCCGGAAGAAGTTGCGCTGGAACGTGTTTCTTTCGAGGCGGGCGTAGAAGCCAAGATCCTCTTCCCGGTCGGCCGCACGAACTATGAGTTCTACTCGATCACAAGACAGAAGCCGGTATGCAATAAGATCGTCTGGTACGTAATGCGGGCGGAAAATGAGAACGTCACACCGAATCCTGCTCAGAACTTCTCCGACGGCGGTTTCTTCCCGGTAGAAACAGCACTGGAGATGGTCACGTACAGTCAGGACCGCTCACTTCTGATGATGGCCTACCAGAGATATAAGGAGCTTGTGTAATTGCCCAGGCAGAGTTGGAAAACCATAGCGGAGATCTCCCGCGTTGAATATGAAGTTAAAAAATCCGTCTTCATTGCGTCTTGTGCTCCGGTCACAAGCGGCGAAGAAGCGACGGATTTTTTGCGCAAGATCAAAAAAGAGTTTCCCGATGCGCGTCACCATGTGTACGCATATCGTGTCGGTGGAGATACCATCGAACAGAGATACAGTGATGACGGAGAACCGCAGGGCACAGGCGGTATGCCTGTTCTGGAAGTGCTTAAGCATCAGGAACTTGATGATGTGATCTGTGTGGTAACACGTTACTTCGGCGGTATCCTTCTGGGGACAGGAGGACTTACCCGTGCCTATTCCACGGCAGCGGTAATGGGCATCGAAGCAGCACATCCATGCCACATGGAAATGCGGGAGCTTTTTGATGTGAAAGTGGACTATGCTCTGGCGGAAAAACTGAAGTATATGGTGAGCAAGAAGGGATATATCCTTGGTGATATCCGTTACGAAGACAGACCGGTCCTTCCCATCTCCTGCAGAAAAGAGGAGAAAGAGGACTTCCTGGAATTCCTGAACGAAGCCACTTCCGCAAGAGCGCAGGTCGACTATGTGGGAACGAAACAAGTCCGCACTGTCTGATCGTTGTTTTTGGTCCTGATGACCTCAAGTTTACGTTTTATTTTCAAAATGGTCGAAAAACTGTATGTATTGGCAGATATTATAGTAGAGTAAGTTTTTCTGTTTTGCGGGAAGGAGAACCTGCCCGTAATGCGTAAGAAGAGAGGCAGCCTATGAAGAGAAAGATCGCAGTTTTTGCCAACGGATGGAGTGACGAATACCTGCTGACCGCGCTAAAAGGAATCAGAAAATGTGCAACGGAAAACGACATTGATGTGTACTTTTTTGTTGAGTATGCTTCCGCGAACACGAGGGATGAAAACGTGCAGGGCGAGATCAATCTTCTGAACCTTCCGAATCTTGATGATTTTGATGGTGCTCTCCTTATGGGAAATACCCTTACCAATGCAGGTGAACTGGATATTCTCCGTGAGAAGATCCTTAAAGCGGATATCCCGGCAGTCTGCCTGGAATACAAAGTGGACGGGATCGATTGTATCTGTACGGACAACTATAGCGGCATGCGGGAACTCTGTGAGCATCTTGTCAATGAACATCAGGTGAAGACCGTGGTCTTTGTTTCCGGTCTGGCAGATAATGAAGAGAATCAGGAACGTCTTCGTGCCGTCCGAGATGTGCTTCGTGAGCATAAGCTTTCACTCAGTGATGACTATATCGTCCCTGGTGAATGGAGTTTCTATCGGGTCCAGTTCAGTCTGGAGAGCTGGTTGAAAGATCACCAGCTGCCGGATGCGATCGTTTGTGCTAACGATACCATGGCTTTTGGCGTGATCACGCTGATGGTCCGCTTAGGTTATGACATGCCGAGAGATGTGATCGTGACCGGTTTTGACAATCTAAATTCTTCTTCTAAATTCGTGCCGGCACTAACTACGGTCAACCGAAAATGGGATGACCGTTCGTATGAAGGATTCAAGCATCTGATCGACCTCATGGACGGGAAACCGAAGAAAGGTATCCGCTATTTCCCGTCAACGGTAGTGTGCCGTGAGAGTTGCGGCTGCTCGATCTCAGAAGAAGAAAAGAGAGAACAGCTCAAGACGATCAACCAGGTCTATACGGTACCGATCGACAGGACACTTTTCGACTGGCATCTTACCGGATTGGACGAAGCGACAACAGGTAAAAGCAGCGTTGAAGAAATCCATGACAGTCTGAAAGAATTCTTCGGTGAGGGAAGTTCCCGCTATGAAGGAGATACATTCTGTATTTGTGTGGATGAGAGTTTCATCAATTCTTTCTCCGATGAAACGGAATTGAAATATCTGGGATACAGCGAGCAGATGCACGTCCTTTACGGAAAGCGTGACGGAAAGCATCTTCCTTATCAGAAGATCAAGACGTCCTATATTTTCCCGGTCTTTTCTTCTCCGGATGAACCTGCCAATATCTATCTCATTGCACCGCTTCACAGCCTGAGTAATTGTCTGGGATACGGCGTGTTCAAGAATTATGAAAACGTACTGGAAACGTATTTTTTCTATTCATGGCTAAGACACCTCAAGTCCGGTCTGCTCCGCTGCCGTCAGAACATCATTATGGACAACATGAATAACAGACTCAAAGAGTTCTCGCTCATGGACGAACTGTCCGGACTTCTGAACCGTAAAGGTTATGAGAAGAAGGGAATCCCGCTTCTCGAAGGAATCCGCGATGAGAAGAAGACCGCTATGATGATGGTAGTGGATATCAACCACATGAAGATGATCAATGACCGCTACGGACACCTTTCCGGAGACCTGGCGATCCGACTGGTGGCGAAAGCGATCAAAGAGACGATCCCGGAGGACTGGTGCGGTATCCGATATGGCGGAGATGAATTTGTCGTGATCGGTGAAAAACTGTTTGTCGACGATGGCGCGATGCTGAAGAACCGTCTGTGTGCGGCTGTCGAGAATGCGGCAAAAGCACTTATGCTTCCGTTCAAACTGACAGTCAGTGTAGGTTCGGTCCTGGTGGATCCGGAAAAGAATGTATCTCTGGATGAATACTTCAGCATGGCCGATACTGCCATGTATGAAATGAAAAAGAAGATCCATCAAGACGCAACAAAAAAAGACGGGAAATAATCAGGCTTCTTTCTTGTTATCCGATTGATCCGGGTGCACATCCTTCGGGTGTGCACTCTTTTTTGTAAGTGAAAGAAGAGCACTTGCAACCAGGTCGGAGATCACCGAAAGAGAAAGACAGATGGCAATACCCCAGAGAAGGACCAGGATCGGATTTCGGGGCATATAGAGGATGCGCTTGGTGTATCTTCCCAGTGCGCCGAAGAACATGCAGTGCCAGAACCACATGTAAACAGAATACTTTCCGAGGATCTCGAAGATGCGGATCGCTTTTGTTTTCTCGAGGAAAGACAGAAGTTCGACCACGCAGAACACGAAGACCGGTACATAGAAAGCATAGCCGTTGACGGCAAATCCGAACTTGATATTCCCGATTTCAAAGAAAGAGAAGAGTTGTGTGTAGAACAGATACGGTGCCATCAAGGATGCACACATCAGCATGAAAAGAAGTATGTATCGAAGCACGGAAGGAATCTTGTCCGTGAGCTTTTTGATGCGGAAATACAGACCGGACTGCGCGATCGCGTATCCGGTTATGGCAGGGAAGATCGTGGTCCAGCAACGGGATACGACCGTCTTGAAAGCGAGAAGGTCATCACTGATGAGTGAGTAGATCGGACTGAAAAGAAAGTTGAAAACGATGAATGTCAGAAGCAGAAGAAGCCAGGTCTTATTACGGCAAAGCTTCGTGATCAGGAACAGGAAAATCATGATGAAGATGAAGTAATACACGTACCAGGCAAAGATCATGACTTTTTCTTCCAGACCGAAAAGTTCCAGAATGGTATGGTGGAAAGAGAAGGTGTACACGCCGCTGGCGATGGCCAGAATGACTAAAGGAACGGCAACGACCCAGTAGCGGACAAGCAGAGTGCCGCCGCTTTTTAACGAGTGTTCAAGTGATTTCTTTTTGCTGAAAAAATACATGTAGCCGGTGATAAAGGCGAAGATCGCCACGCAGCTTTTCGTCGGGGCGGTGAAGTATTCCTCGAACCAGGACCCCCAGGAATATCCTGCCGATTCCGGCAGATAGGACATTATGGAAAAAAAGTGATGGATAAACATGAGCACGATCGCGATGGCCTTTAAGACACCGGTCATCTTTTTGCTCCAGAACGGGCGTTTTTCGATTGAGTCGATAGTATTGTCCATTTGCACCTTTTCTTTCTAGTCGTCTTTTGTATCATACAACATCAAGGACCTTCTTTAAAGGGATTTGATATAATAGAGACAGGCTTGAAGGGCCCGAAAGGAAGTTTTTTCATGAAGAAGTGTCTGGTATCGGAAAAATGCGGCGGCTGTGTATACGCATCGCTTGAATATGCAAAACAGCTTGAGGAGAAAGAAAAGCGGGTCAAGTCACTGCTTTCTTCAATCTGTCCTGTCCGCCCGATCGTTGGCGCGGACGAGCCCTTCTACTATCGCAATAAGGTGCACTGGGCCTTCGGTCATATGGGGACGCACCTGATTGCCGGGCGTTACGCGGAAGGATCCCATCGGATCATCGAAAACGATGAGTGCCTGCTGGAAGACCAGGAGTGTGCGAAGATCCTTTCCGATATCAAGAATCTGGCCGTGAAATTCAAGATGCAATCCTACGATGAACGCACGAAGCGTGGACTTTTGCGCCGCGTCCTTGTCCGAAAAGGCATGGCCACCGGTGAAGTGATGGTCGTCCTCGTTCTGGCCTCGCCGGTCCTTCCGGGTAAGAAGGGTTTTATCAAGGCAATGCTTGAGAAGCACCCGTCCATCAAGACGGTGCTGATCAACATCAATACCCGTACTGATTCCATGATCCTGGGCGACAAGACGATCAACGAATTCGGAAGAGGATCCATCTGGGATGAACTCCTGGGAGTGCGTTTTAAGATCTCACCGGAATCCTTCTACCAGATCAATCACGACCAGACAGAGAAACTATATTCACTGGCTATCGAAGCGGCGGATCTGAAAAAAGGAGAGAAGGTGCTCGATGCGTATTGTGGAATCGGAACGATCGGCCTTTGTGCCGCCTCGTCCTGCCCGGGGATCCATCTGACAGGCGTGGAACTGAACCGGGCGGCAGTCGCCGATGCCAGAGAAAATGCGAAGGGAAACAAAATGGAAAAAGCCCGTTTCCTCGTAGCTGATGCCACCAGGTACATGGTTGAATCTGCTACGAAAAAAGAAAGTTATGATGTGGTATTTCTGGATCCTCCGAGATCTGGTACGACACCGGAATTTATCCGTGCCTGTGAGCAGCTCGCACCGAAACGGATCGTGTACGTATCCTGCGACCCGACAACACTTGCGCGTGACCTGAAGGAGTTCAAGAAGCGCGGCTACTTGCCTCAGTACGCAATTCCTGTAGACATGTTTCCATTTACGGAACACGTCGAGTGCGTCGCCCTTTTACAGCGAATGAGCAACACCCGTAAGGCAACAATTACGCTTGATGTGGAGATGGAAGATTATCATAGGATCAAGAACAGAACGGAGGTGACTGCAGATGCCACGGAATGATCATGAAAAATGGCAGATGGATCTTGAAGAATACATTAGAGAGGGAGAACCTGAGCAGTCAGAGAAATCTACTGCGTGGAAAACTGCTATCGGTCTTCAGGATGTTGATGGATTAAAAACCTCTAAATATTTGTTGGAAACTGCAAAAGAGCATATTGAAGGCCGAATAGATATAAAGACAGCACAAAAACGTATTCAATCTTATTATGAACAAAGGCAGATCCGAACCGAAATTGAAGAGGGAACAAAAGAAGCTGACATTGTTTCCGCCAGAATCACTGAGCTGCTGGGTGAAAGAACATTTCAGTTTTCACCGGCAGAGTGGAAGACTATTCACAAACGGCTGTTCAAAGATATCTTTCCTCATGCAGGTGAATACAGGACTTATAACATTACGAAAAGAGAATGGGTTCTTAATGGCGAGACTGTTCTGTACGCTTCGGCTGACAGTATAAGTGACACCTTGGATTATGATTTCGGTCAGGAAAAGCAGTTTTCTTATGAAGGTCTTTCCGCCAGTGATGCTGTGAAGCATATAGCGAAGTTCTCTTCCGGTATATGGCAGATTCATCCGTTTTGTGAAGGCAATACAAGATCTACGGCGGTTTTCATTATTAAGTATCTGAAGACATTTGGCTTTTCGGTAAATAATGAGATATTTGCCGAGAACTCATGGTACTTCAGAAACTCACTTGTCAGAGCAAATTATAATGATCTGGGCAAGGGAATCAGTGCTACTACAATATATTTGGAGCGATTTTTTGAAAATCTCCTGTTGGGATATAAGAATGAATTAAAGAATAGATTTATCCATGTGGACTATATGGGGCAAAGTGCAATTCAAAGTGCAACAGGAGATGCCTCAAAGTGCAATAATTGCACTTTGGAGGAATTGGCGATTCTAAAGGAACTACTAAAGAATCCTTCGATTACGCAGAAAGAATTGGCCGGAATCATTGGTAAATCAGAAAGAACGATAAAGACCCGGACAGTTGAAATGCAAGAAAAAGGATTGATTCGCAGAGAGAACGGAAAGCGTAACGGCAGATGGGAGGTACTTGTAAACATATAGATCTAACGGATTTATAGAAAGAAAAGAGATAAGGATGAAGATAGTATGGAGCTACGAAAAATCAACACACAGGATGCATTTGCCCAATGGGAATACACAACGGCTTTGCCGGCAGATGAAAATGGACTGACCAACCCATATAATGGTGTTTCATATGATGAATATGTAGAAAAAGTACTTCCTGAATTGATCTCGTATGAACATCCGGTAAATATGCCTGAATGGTTTGTGCCTGAAACATATTATTATCTGTGGGATGACAGGCATCTTGTCGGAGAGTTTAGGATCAGGCATCATCTTACGCAAGCACTTCGAACAGGTGCGGGGCATATCGGTTATAGTATCTTGAAGGGTGTTCGCGGTAAAGGCTACGGAACAGAAGGCTTAAGGCTTACGGTTATGATCGCAAAAGACATTATTCCGGAGGACGAGATATATTTGCGGGTCAATAAAGATAATATTGCGTCCCAAAAGGTCATGATAAAAAACGGAGCTCGAATCGCAGGAGAAGATGAAA
>JAFZZM010000076.1 GCA_017615755.1 Clostridiales bacterium
CAGCTTAAAGACCCTCAACCATTCCGGTGGTTATAACCGCGAGGCCACACCTGTTCCCATTCCGAACACAGAAGTTAAGCTCGCCGGTGTCCACAATACTTGGCTGGAGACGGCCCGGGAAGATAGATTGCTGCCGGATTAAATTCCTCTATAGCTCAGTCGGTAGAGCATGCGGCTGTTAACCGCAGGGTCGTAAGTTCGAGTCTTACTGGAGGAGCCAAATAAACCGAATCCTTATGGATTCGGTTTTTTGTTTGTCCGGATAATCGTTTTTGTTTATTACTATATTTGTATATATAGATCATGTAAGAAGGCCGCTCGATCGGAGCGGCCTTTTCATTTACTCATCTTCCTTTTTACTTGTTGATTCACGTATGTAGAGCTTATGAGGCATATAGGTGACTTCGTTTCTCTCGATAACGCTGGTCATGTTGTTCTTCAGAAGTTCCATGACCTTGCGGCCAATGTCGTAGAACGGCTGATTGACGGTCGTCAGACGGGGATAGGCGGAGGTACTCGAGTCGGAATCATCGAATCCACAGACAGAGAGCTTGGCGCCGATCTCGTAGTTTCTTTCCATAAGGCAATTGCAGATGCTTCGTGCAACATCGTCAGAGATGCAGAAATATGCCGTAGGTGGTTCGTCCATAGCCTCATAGTAGTTGAGGATATAGCGTGAGTTATTCGATGTAAAACGGCCGTAGAAGATGTATTCTTCCTCAACAGGGAGTCCGTGATCGAGAAGGGCGCGGCGGTAACCGTCCTCTTTCTTGATCGAGGACCAGACACGGCGGTGTGTCGTGATCATGGCGATCTTCTTGTGTCCCAGAGAAATAAGGTGGGACACGGCTTCGTATGCAGCCTGTTCGCAATCAACGGCAACGGAGAGGACCTGCGCTTCGTCAACACTCTCACCGCAAAGCGCAATCTGACATGTCTTCTTTAACTGTAGAAGATCGTTGACCTGAAGGAATGTTCCCATAAAGATCAGTCCATCGAAAATGCCATGACGAAGTTCATTGACATAGCTCGCCTCAAGCTCGATATCGTTGTCGCATACGGCATAGTAGAGAAGGATCCCTTCCTCCCTGGCCGCATCGCGGATGCCGGATCGCATTGCGGAGTGCATGCTTCTCATGGAATTCGGAAAAAGCACCAGCACGCTGAGCTTCTTATTCTCAATATTCTTCTTGCTGGAATGTGGTGGGAGATAGCCAAGTTTTTCAATGGCATCGTAAACACGGGCTTCGGTTTCCGGTGAAACAGGACCGCTTTTTTTCAGCACGCGGGATACTGTTGCGGCGGAAACATGAGCGAATTCTGCAACGTCTCTTATGGTGGCCATGGTGTGTATCTCCTTTTGAAATAATGTATTGTAATGAAACGATTTTCATGTAACAATCACTGAAACAAGCAGTGATTACTGAAAAAACAAACATGTAACACTCATAATTATACCTATTTTGTCAAATACTGACAACCCTGTATTGACAATGGTTTTGTATGTGTTATTATTCAGTTGTGTCACGCAGATGTTTCTATGAAACTCTGTGAAAATGTGGGAGTGAAGTTGTTTGGCAGTATGCACTCTAACCGTCATCGATCTTAAATGGAGTCTCCACCCTTTAAGATGGAAGTGATGTATCTCCTTCTTCTGCATAAAAGCATGCATCAGCCAACCATGCATACTGGCCAAACCACTTTACCCAATAACTAACTTTGTCTGACGCTGTCAGAAGCACGCTGTGCATATGAGACGGTTGCTACCCCCCCGTGGCAACTGTTTTTTTATTCCCAAAACATCTTCAGGCAACTCCTGGGAAAGGGCAGAAGAAACAGAATTAAGTCGGATTGGAAGATATATCCGTTTCCGACTTAAGTGAGGAGTTCAAGAGGGGATCGCAGGATCACTCAGCCAGTTCGTAGGTTCTGGCAAACAGGTTCTTCTCGATAATGTAGAAATCGGAGAGATCGTTCTCGCGTACGGCGATGAAGTCGCCCTCGATGCCGCGGACGTAGTTGTTCGCATCCCAGAGGGTGAAGATCTTGACGGAGTTCGTGATCGGCTTGACGTACACATACTCGGTTCCCTTGGATACGCAGGAACGGATGTGCTTGGCCAGGTCGAAGCTCTCGCCGGATCTGAGGTTCTTGATCGTCGGACGGTATTCGGAGGAAACATGCGACTTGGCATTGCACATGTCGTAGGTCTCCTTGAACTTGGACGCCGAGATCGGTGTGATCTCGCCCTGGATACCTACCATGATGCAGGTATCGGCGCTGGCGTTGATATCGATATCTCCCTCGAGTGTACGGACGAGGAGAGGTGTATTCGTAGTAACGAAATCTTTGCAGAAGACGACACCGATCGGTATTCTCTTCTTGCGGTAACGCTTGGTGCCTTCCGTACTCATCTTGTCGATGCCGGCACGCAGGATCGTGCACTCGCCGGAGTACTTCATGAGCTTGCTTCTCAGGAACTGCATCATGCGCATCTGGCCGTACTGGGCAGAATAGTCATCCTTGGAGATGAAACCACCGGCCTTGTTCTTGTGACCGCCGCCGTAGCCGACATCTTCCGTGATGTACTCGGCAAGCTCACTGGCCTTGGTTTCCTTGATACAGCTTCGGATGGAAAGCTTGTACCCGGTATAGGTCTCATTAAATGCGATACAGATATCCACACGGTCGACCTGGATCAGGAAGTCACTGATGAGACCGAGGATATTCGGATCACAGGGCTGCACCTGGACGAGAGCCAGACGCAGTTCACTGTCGAAAGTAAAATCGTTCATCGCCTGTGCCGCGATGGAAAGCTCACTCAACGAAAGGTTGGAGTTGGAAAGACGGACCAGCGCCGCCTGGTCAAAAGCCAGAGCATCCCGCATATCACGGTCGAGCGGGTGGTAAAGTTCGGAGAACTGGTTCGTATCGCAGTAAAGACCATAGTAAAGCGCGGTCGCGCAGAGCGGGTCTTTGTTGATGTCGATGCCTTCATTCTTGAAAAGCTGCCATACGAGAGTGCAGCAGCTGCCGACATTGGACTGGATGTAGGAATAATCCACGTCGATGCCGCAGAACTGGTGATGGTCGATCACCGCGACAGTCGGTGCCGGGAAGAAACGCACATTACCGGAACGGTACTGGCAGTCGGTGGTGATGAGGAGATCGCAGGAGCCGAAATCGGAGACACAATACTCGATCGGGATACGGAACATCTCGATCATCATGGTCAGGTTGACCTTCGTGATCTTATAACGGCCGCTGTAGATCAGACGGACGTTACACCGATGGCTGCTGAAATATCTGTATAGAGCAAATCCGGATGCAATGGCATCTGGATCAGGATTATCATGACACTGAATGGTGATATTCTGATATTTTGTCAAATCCGACAGTTTCACGAGCAGAGCTCCTCCCAAACCAAATAAGAAAACTCAACAATCAAATAATACCACAGGAAGGGTATCAGAAAAAAGAGGATACATATCAGAATCATGTATTTTAAGAAATAATTAACCGAAAAGAAATAGTCGTGCTTGCCAATTTAGTAGGAAAGGCGCAAACTATAAACGGACTTTTATAATAGGAAGGAGTGCGCTATGTCTGCCAGAAGAATTACAGCAGGGTTACTGGTTGTCCTGATGCTGTTGTCTTGCATGAGCGGTTGCAAGAAGAATGACAAGAAGGGCAACAAGCGCGAGAAAAGTCCACAGGAACAGACTGAGGCCCTGATGGACGATTTCTGTGCCTATATCAAGGGTGGGAAATTCGATAAACTGGATAAACTGGTGGATGGTCCCTGCGTGGGGATCGACCAGCTGAAGGTCTATGCCAAGTCGGAAGTTTCCGCTATCCTCGATTCTTCGTTAAAAGAACTCTCGTTCAAGATCGACAGTGTGGAGGAAGAGGGTGACGGCACGGTCGCGAAGTTGACGGTCACCTACTTCGACACGAGCGCCGTACTGGACCAGGCGGGGGCTTTTAAAGCACCAAAGGACGCCGTCACATGCATCGAGAATGAGCCCAAGAGCGACCACACATACACGTTCCATGCTTTCAAAAACGAACAATGGCAGATATCCGCCGTAGACGCAGAGACGTTCTTACAAGCGCTTTTCGGGTATATCGAGGAACTGCCGTTCAGTACGGAGGAGACGGTGCCGGGCGCTTCAAAGACCTTTAAGCCGTTTTCCGTGTATGAGACGCACTGGTACGATGAGAAATACAACGTGATCCCGGGTATCCACGAGACCGAGGACGAGATCCGCTACTACGTGGTGACATGGGATTACTACAATAAGGTCGAAGTCCGCTATGAGTTTACGGACAATGACGGCACCGTCGTGGGCGAAGGCAAGATAGAAATGCTCGGAAACACGGACATCATCGACGTTGCTTTGAATCCGGCAAAGAAACTGCCGGCGGGCGAACTGTGGTGCAGATTGTACGATCCGACGGGCAAGTGCTTCTCGGAGACCATGATCGAAGTATTCCCGGACGGCGTACGTATCCCGATCCCGTTCGAATTCTCGCAGTTCTACATGCTTGACGAGGCCGGTCAGAAGGTCAAGGAGTATCCGTTCGGTACGGAGTATATCGCGGCCAAGCTTGCGTCCGACATCCCGTACAAGGACATCCGGATCGACTACAAGGTCTTCTCAGAAGAAGAGTATAAGAAACAGGGCACACCTGCATTTGAAGGCTCGCTCCTGCCGCCGGACGGCCAGGAAGATAAAGAGTATACGCTGCCTGTTACGCCGGATGACGCGAAGGTGCTGCCGGAGGGCAACTACTACTTCGTGGTCTATGACATGCGTGGCGGCGAGTTCTGGAAGACGGATTTCGTCATCGTGCCGAGCGAACTGAGCGAGACGACGGTGGAATCCGGATCCGAGACGACGCTTGATCCGAATGCAAAATACGATCTTACGGGCATGGTCATCTGCATCGACCCGGGACATCAGGGAAAAGCCAATAACGATACAGAGCCGCTGGCACCATGGTCGGATGAGCAGAAGGCAAAGGTTTCCGCGGGTACGAGCGGTGTGGCGACGAAGCGTCCGGAGCACGAGGTCAATCTGGAGATCGGATTGAAGCTGAAGGCATATCTGGAATCGATGGGCGCCACGGTCGTGATGACCCGTGAGACGGCAGATGTCGACATCTCCAATGTTGAGAGAGCGAAGATGGCCGTGGAGTGCAAGGCGGATGTGTTCCTGCGTCTGCACTGTGATGCGGCCGACAGCCCGGATACACGAGGCGTAGGCGTATTCGTATGCAGCAAGGGTGAACTTGCGGAGAAGCAGGTCGGCTGGGGCGATATGCTCGGCGAGTGCTATGCTGCGGCTACCGGCGCGAAATACAGAGGATGCAATGCATCCACGACATACAGTGGATTGAACTGGGCCACCAGCGTGCCGTCGTTCCTTCTGGAGATGGGCTATATGTCCAACGAAGAAGATGACCGGCTGCTTTCGGACCCGGAATATCAGGATAAGATCTGTGACGGAATCGCAGATTTCTGCTATAAGATGAAAAAAGAAGGAGCTTAAAAACATGACAAACACACCACATCCATTACTTCCGAACGAGGAGGAGAGATATAAGCCGATCGTGTCGACTTTCATCTGCCCGAAATGTAAGAAACACAGCAAGATCCAGCTTCGGGCATGTGTGAATGTTTCCCTTCATCCGGAGGAAAAAGATCAGGTGCTGAACAACGAGTTCTTCCAGTACACCTGCGAATGCGGCGAGAAGACACCGATCGTATATCCTTGTCTTTATGACGATATGGGCAAGGCCCTGATGATCTACCTGCTTCCGGATAAGACCGAGGACGCGCTCGAGAAGATGAATGCGCAGCAGGACACATGGTCTCCTGAAATGGTAAAAGCGGCGCTGGTCTGCACTATGCGTGCGGTTAGAACGCCGAACGATCTTTGTGAGAAGATCAAGATCTTCGATAACGACCTGGATGACAGATATGTCGAGCTGACCAAGGCTTTCGTACTGGCGCAGTTCGGCAAGCAGCATCCGGATCTTCGTGTCGTACAGGCACTGTATGACAGAAAGGACGGAAAAGACGGATTCGTCTTCATTACAGATGAAGAGAAGATGCTTTTTGCAGAGATCCCGGATGGACTTTATGACGAGATCATCCGCATGTTCGAAAACAAGATCCCGCAGAAAAAAACTTCCTGCTACGAGCTGATCGATATCGGCTGGGCGATGGAAGTGCTTCGTCCGGATAAGGAAAACTAAGAATTCTCACAGAAATCAGGGGATGTAACGTGAAGCATCGTAATCCAAATCCAGTAAGAGATCCTTTTGCGAAGGACAAAAAGAAGAAAAAGGAATCATCGAAGCGTCTTGCCCTCAAGATCGGGATCGCGCTGGCTTTGGTGTGCATCCTGGTGGGAACGTTCCTTTATATCTATTTTGAGAAGCGAGTCTATAAAGAGTGCTGTGTCGAATGCGGCACCGCCGTGTCGGCCGAAGAATTCGTGCGCTTCGATTTTGACAGAAAAACGGCGACTTTTAAGTACGGTACCGATGGTTTCGATGTCCATGTTCCGGGCGAGTACCCGATCGAGATCGAACTCGGAAGCCGTACGTACAAGTCGAAACTGATCGTGACGGATACCATCGCACCGGTGGTGGAAGTTACGCCGAAAACAGTAATGTACGGACAGGCGCTTGTCGTGGATGACTTCATCATGAAGGTCGTGGACGAGAGCGAATGCACCACGCTGTTCGCTAAGACTCCGGCTTTCAATCAGGTCGGCGAGCAGGATGTGTTCATCAACTGCACCGATAAGGGCAACAACACGACGCAGGTCCAGACGAAGCTTCGTGTGATCGGTATCCATCCGGAACTCACCAAAGAGACCGGCGATGTAAGGCCCGGAAAGAGTGATTTTGCCTTCGAAGAAGAGGACGCGGAGCTGCTGACGGATCTGTCGACGATCGACATGAATGAACCCGGCGACTACACGATCTCTTTTGTCGTGGACGGCGTGCAGTACGACAGTGTGATGCACTTGAAAGATACAAGACCGCCGCAGGCCAAGGGCATCAGCTACGAGGGCTTTGCGTGCTATCCGCTTGAACCGGAGGCGCTGATCGAAGGGCTTACGGATGCGACTAACGTAAAAGTCGAGTTTGTAGAGGATCCGCATTTTGAGCAGCCGGGCGAGCGGGATATTCAGATCAAGCTCACGGACCAGGGCGGCAACGAGCAGATCGTTACTTCCCATATCAAGCTTGAAGCGGATACGGAAGCGCCGGTGATCACGGGCGTGAAGAATATTACCGTGCTGACTAACCAGAGCATCGCTTATAAGGATGGCGTGAAGGTCACGGATAACGCGGACCCGGATATTCAACTTTCGATCGATAACTCCCAGGTGGATCTGACGCAGGAGGGAACATACAATGTTACCTATACTGCGGTAGATGGTGCCGGTAATGAGGCAAAAGAAGAGATCACGGTCACGGTCGTGTACCGCCCGTACACCGAAGACGACCTGTGGGCGCTTTGCGATGAGATCTTGGCGCAGATCCTGCATGAAGGTATGTCCGAGAAGGAAAAGGCGGAAGCGATCTTTAACTGGGTCGACTGGAGCATCATGTACAAGGGACATGCAGAGAAGGTGACCTGGGTCCAGGGCGCGTACGACGGTATCAAGAACCGCATCGGCGACTGCTTCAATGTAGCCTGCGCCTGCCATGCGCTCTACACGCGTGCGGGGTTTGAGACATTCATGGTGGAAAGATACCCGATCACGTATGCACAGCATTTCTGGAACGCGATTAAGATCGACGGCACGTGGTATTTCTGCGATGCTTTGACCAAGGAAGACGGTACACGCTTCTTTATGTGGACGGCGAAACAGATGAAAGATTATTCGGATTCGCACAGAGGATATTTCTACTACGATGAATCCAAGTACGAGATAAAAGTGCCGTAACAAGAGGGCTGTTAGCCCTGCGGCGAAGAACAGGAAAGAAGAGGAAGGAAAATTGAAAAAGTTAGGCATTATCGGAGGACTGGGGCCATGGGCGACGGCGTACTTTTACCGCCGTGTAGTGGACCTGACTCCGGCCAAAAGAGACCAGGACCATATCGAGACGTTGATCTATTCGGCGCCGCAGATCCCTGACCGCACGGCTTATCTGCTGGGCAAGGACGATACGGCGGAAGACCCGAGACCGGCGCTGATCGAAGTGGGCAGAGCCCTTCGTGAAAACGGCTGCCAGGTACTGGCGATCCCATGTATCACGGCACATGCTTTTCACAGCGAGATGGAAGAGGGCATCGGCCTTTCTGTGCTGCATGCGATCCGTGAGCTGGGTGAAGTGTGCTGGGAAAAAGGCATCACCAAGGTCGGCATCATGGCGACGGACGGCGCGAAGCTGAGCCGGATCTATGACGATGTGCTGACAGGATATGGCGTGACGTGTTTCTGGCCTGACAAAGAAAGACAGCACGACGTGATGGACATGATCTACAAGGACGTCAAGAGCGGCCGTCAGATCTCCGCTTCGGTCTTTTCCCGTGTGGCGATCAGCCTTTTCGAGACGGGCGCGGAGTCGATCGTGCTGGGCTGCACCGAGCTTTCCCAGGCCAAGCTGGACCTGGCTCTCGACGAAAAATACATCGACATCATCGACGTGCTGGCGGCGGCCTGCGTGCGCGAGTGCCTGCGATAGGAGAACAATATGCATAATCATGTGCTGCAAGAATTGAAGAAGACTGCATCGAACTTCCCCGACAAGGCGGCGTTCTGCGGGGAGAAGTCGGAACTGACATTCCGCGAACTTGATCATGCGGTGGACCGGATCGGTACCTACATTCTTTCCTGCGGGATCAAGAAAAGCCCGATCGTGGTGTATATGGAGAAGTCCCCGGAGGAGGTCGCAACCTTTTTCGGCGTCATCCGCGCCGGCAGTTACTATGTGCCGATCGATGCGGAGATGCCGTCGGGGCGTATCCATCTGATCCTCGAAAACGTCAAGGCTCCGCTTCTGATCTGTGACGAAGATACCGCGGCAAAAGCAGCCGACCTGGGTTTTACCGGAAAGATCGTGAAGTATTCGGAGATCCTTTCCGATGAGACGATTGACGAGGCGGCGCTGACCGAGGTGTACAATTCCTCGATCGACACCGATCCGCTATATATCGTATTTACATCGGGTTCCACGGGCGTGCCGAAGGGCGTCGTGGGCTGCCACCGTGCGGTCAACGACTACATCGACCAGCTCTCGGAAGTGCTGGGATTCTCTTCGGAGACCGTGTTCGGCAACCAGACCCCGCTGTACCTCGATGCCTGCTTTAAAGAGCTTTTCCCGACGATCCGTTTCGGCGCGACCACATATTTCGTGCCAAAAGCACTTTTCATGCAGCCTCTGAAACTCGTGCAGTTCCTGAACGAGCACAAGATCAACACGGTGTGCTGGGTCGTTTCGGCGCTGACGATCATTTCGAAGTTCAATACCTTCAAGACCGAGATCCCGAAGTACCTTCGTACCATCGCTTTCGGTTCCGAAGTCTTCCCGATCAAGCAGTTCCGTATGTGGAGAGAGGCTCTCCCGGAGGCAACATTCACGAACCTCTACGGTCCGACCGAAGGTACAGGCATGTGCTGCTACTATCGAGTCAACAGAGCTTTTGAAGACGGCGAGGCGATCCCGATCGGACGGCCTTTCGATAACACCGACATTATTCTTCTCGACGAAGACGACCATGAGGTCACGAAGGAAAGCGGTGAGCAGGGCGAGATCTGCATCCGCGGTACGTCCCTGACGCTCGGCTATATGAATAACCCCGAAAAGACGTCCGAGGCGTTCACGAGAAATCCGCTTCAGACCGGCTGGCCGGAGCTGATCTACCGGACCGGCGATATCGGCCGCTATAACGAGCGCGGTGAGCTGATGTTCGTGTCGAGAAAAGATTTCCAGATCAAGCACATGGGCCATCGTATCGAGCTTGGCGAGATCGAGGTCAATGCGCAGATGATCGACGGCATTACGGGTGCGGCCTGCATCTACGACAAAGCCAAGGATAAGATCGTGCTGTTCTATAGCGGCGACAAGGAAGAGGACGCCATGAAGGTCCTTCTCAAAGACAGCCTGCCGCGCTATATGGTGCCGAACGTGACGAAAAAACTCGACGCGATCCCGCTGACCAGTAACGGCAAGACCGACCGCGTGACGCTGGCCAAGTCTCTCGAGTGAGATTTGCGAAGTAAGCTAAAAATGGTATCATAACGAAAGAAAAGAGCCTTTGTGAGGTACAAAAAATGGATGAACTGATTGATATTTTGAAGGAGATCCACCCGGATGTGGATTATGCGACAGCAACGAATCTCGTGGATGGCAAGATCCTGGATTCTTTCGATATTATTTCTCTCGTTTCGGAGATCGCGGACAAGTTTGACGTCGTGGTTTCGGCGGAGCACATGATCCCGGAGAACTTCAATTCGGCCCAGGCGATCTGGGACCTGATCCAAAAACTCGAGGACGAGGAGTAAGTCCGAAACCGGGAAAAGATAGACTATGCTTTTTACATCCTATAAGTTTATCGGATTCGTGATCCTTCTGGTGGCGCTCTACTATGTGCTCCCGAAGAAGGCGAAATGGCCCTTGCTTCTGCTGGGGTCTTATGTTTTCTATTACTTTGCAGGATGGAAATTTCTCTTTTATATCGCCGCGGTGACGGTGATCACGTACGTCGCGGGACTTCTGATCTCGAGGAACAAGGTGCGTGCCGATGCGCGCTTTGCCGAGCTAAAAGCACTGGAGAAGAGCGGCAGTGCTTCTCCGGAGGAGGTCGGCAAGGAGGCCAGAAAGCGCTATAAAGAGGCGCAGAAGAAGAAACGCCGCCTCATCATGACGATCGGTATCGTGCTGGCGCTCGGTATCCTGGCGGTCGTCAAATACACCAACTTTACGATCCATAACATCAACGGGATCCTTTCGGTATTCGGATCGACGAAGCGTCTGGGCTTTCTTGAGATCGCGCTGCCGATGGGTATTTCTTTTTATACGTTCCAGGCGGTCAGTTACGTCATCGACGTATACCGCGACCGGCACGAAGCCCAGAAGAACTTCTTCAAGTATGCGCTTTTCGTGTCGTTCTTTCCGCAGCTGGTACAAGGCCCGATCAGCCGCTACGGCGATCTGAGTAAAGAGCTTTTTACGCCGCATAAGTTTTCTGGACGCGTCCTGGAGCGCGGCTTGCAGCGTGTGATCTGGGGATATTTCAAGAAAGTCGTGATCGCCGACCGCATCCTGACGGCGGTGAATGCCCTGATCGCGGCGCCGGCCACCTATAAGGGCGTCTATGTGTTCCTCGTCATGATGTTCTATGCGCTGGAGCTTTATGCGGACTTCACGGGTGGTATCGACATCACGATCGGTATCGCGGAGATGCTGGGCATCCCGGTCAAAGAAAACTTCGAGCGTCCGTTCTTCAGTAAGAACATCGCGGAGTACTGGAGACGCTGGCACATCACGATGGGCACGTGGTTTACGGACTACATTTTCTACCCGATCTCGGTCAGTGGGCCGATGCTCAAGCTCAGCAAATGGAGCCGAAAACATCTAGGCGAAAAGGTCGGCAAGCGCCTGCCGGTGTACCTTGCTTCTTTTATCGTGTGGTTTACGACCGGTATCTGGCACGGAGCAAGCTGGAACTTCATTGTCTGGGGTCTCGGAAACTTCGTGGTGATCATGATCTCCCAGGAACTCGAGCCTTTGTACAGAAAGTTCCATAAGAAGGTCAATACGGACGGAAGCACGGCGTACAAGACATTCCAGGTCGGCCGTACCGTGCTGCTCATGAGCGCGTTGCGTCTTTTCGACTGCTACCGCGACGTGCCGCTGACATTCAAGATGTTCGGCACGATGTTCACGACCTGGAACTGGAAGACGCTCGGAAGCGGCACGCTGATGCATCTCGGTCTCGTCCGCTCGGATTACGTGATCCTGGGACTCGGCACGATCCTTCTGATCGTCGTCAGCATGATCGGCCGTTCGGGTTCGGTGCGCGACAAGATGGAAAAGAAAATGCCGCTTGTGGCAAGATGGGGCATATTCACACTTCTGGTGCTGATCATCCTGGTATTCGGCGCGTACGGCCAGGGCTACGATGCCGCACAGTTTATCTATAATCAATTCTAAGGAGAGGAGAAGTTATGTCGGAAACGGAAGTCAAACAGAAAAAAGATAAGAAGATCGCCCGTGTGGCGCTGGTTCTGGCGCTTCTTGTGGCATCGGGACTACTCATTTATGCGGTGGACCTTCTCCTTCGTCCGAAATACATGGGGACGGTTACGGAGGGCGCGCTCACAGCCGAGTATTACGAAGCAGAAGGCCGGCATCAAGTGCTTTTCGTCGGGGACTGTGAAGTGTATGAGAATTTCTCGACCGTGCAGCTTTGGCGCGAATACGGCATTAACAGCTTTATCCGTGGCGGCGCGCAGCAGCTGGTGTGGCAGTCGTACTACCTTCTTGAGGATGCGCTTCGGTATGAGACGCCGGACGTCGTGGTCTTCAATGTTCTGTCTTTGATGTATAACGAGCCCCAGAACGAGGCGTATAACCGCATGGCGCTCGACGGCATGCGCTGGAGTGCGAGCAAGTGGAACGCGATCAAGGCGTCCATGTGCGAGGGCGAGAGCATGATCGATTATATCTTCCCGCTCCTTCGTTACCACAGCCGCTGGAACGAGCTGACTTCCGAGGATTTCAAATACTGGTTCACCAAGGACACGGTGTCCTTTAACGGATACTACCTGCGTACCGAGATCATGCCGGCGGGGGCGATGCCTCCGGCAAAACCACTTGCCGACCCGAATTTCGGCGGCTATGCGATGGCGTATCTCGACCTGATGACCGAGCTCTGCCAGGAGAAGGGCATCAAGCTGGTGCTGATCAAGTCTCCGTCTTTGTACCCGCACTGGTATGAGGAGTGGGACGCGCAGATGGTGGAGTATGCAAAAGCACACGGCCTGCTTTATATCAACATGCTGGACATCGCCGAGTCGGAGATCGGCATCGACTATAATGTCGATACTTACGACGGAGGTCTGCACATGAATGTTACGGGCGCGGAAAAGTGCGCTTCGTATCTGGGCCGCATCCTGGTCGAGAAGTACGGCGTCGTCAGTGCCCGTGGTGACGAGAAACTTGAGGCGTACTGGGCCGAGGTCGAGAAGCGCTACGATGAGGCGAAGAACGGCTGAGGCGTTGCCGCCTGTTCTCGACCGCGACCGCCGAAAGTGCTTTTCATTCAGAAAAATGAGAACATTCCATGAACTTTACCCGAGACCCTTTGCACTCTATATAGCAGAGTGATAAAGTGTTTTTAAGAATTGTTACCCTTAGAAACGGGAACTTGGGGAGATAACGATGTTTGGGTTAAAGAGGATCAGCAAGATCGGTATGCGGATCGCCGGCTTTTTACTGGCGATGGTGATCGCTTCGAGCGCTTGGCTTTCCGTGCCCGACAGGCTTTATGCGGATGAGACGACAGCGGCGGAAGCGGCCTCGGGCGACTCCGGAGCAGCGAACGCGGCAGATGCGGACGCACCAAGTGCTTTTGACTCATTAGTGGGCGTTTCCAAGGGATATTCACCTGTACTTTATAACAATACGAACGGCCTTCCGACTTCGGAGGCCAACGCGGTCGCGCAGACGCCGGACGGCTTCCTGTGGATCGGAAGCTACAGCGGACTGATCCGCTACGACGGCAATACTTTTGAGCGTATCAGTTCGGCCGAGACCGGCATCACCAGTGTTGTCGCCCTGTATGTCGATTCCAAGGAACGGTTGTGGGTCGGTACGAACGACAGCGGTGCGGGTGTGCTCGAGAAAAACGAGTGGCATATCTTCAACAAACAAAACGGACTGCAGTCGCTTTCGGTGCGCGCCATCGTGGAAGATGAGAACGGGCTGATCTACCTGGCGACAACGGAAGGTGTCGCGGTCGTGGATGAGAACATGACGGTGTCCATCGCCTACGCGCCGCAGATTAAGGGCGCCTATGTCCGCGAACTGATCCTGGGCTATAACAATGTGGTCTACGCGCTGACGATCGACGGTGCGATCTTTACTTTGAAAAACGGTGGACTGACTGCCTACTACAGCCCACAGGATCTGGGCGTTTCGGACATTCACGCCATCCGGCCGGATCCGACCCATCCGGGCTTCCTGTATTGTGCGACAAAAGGCTCGAAGATCTACTACGGATCCATGCACGGAAAGCTGGGTGAACCGGTCTACGATATCGCGCCGCTGAGCTACGTGAACTCGATCAATATTATCGAGGACGAACTCTGGGTCTGCACCGATAACGGCATCGGACGGATCGTTAACGGCAAATGTATCAAACTGGAGAATCTTCCGATGACGACGTCCATCGAGGAAATGATGGGCGACTACCAGAACAACCTCTGGTTCGTCTCCTCACAGCAGGGCGTCATGAAGATCGTGCCGGACCGTTTCTGCAATCTCTATGAGCAGTATGATCTGAAAAACGATGTCGTGTACTCGACCTGCATGTACAACGACAGACTCTTTATCGGAACAAAGACATCCGGCCTTCTGGTCATGGAGAACCGGAAGCTCCTGGACTCGATCCCTTTGGAGAAAGTAACGACACCGGACGGGCAGGCGCTTCAGAACACGGATCTGATCGCGCTTCTGAGTAAGGCGAAGATCCGCTCGATCGTGCGGGATTCCAAGAATGTTCTGTGGTTTTCATCTTTCTCGGACGAAGCGCCGCTGGTCCGCTACGATGGAAAATCGGCGGTCGTGTTTACCAAAGAAGACGGATTGCCGACGAACCGTGTCAGAACGGTCTATGAGTGCAAGGACGGTTCGTATGCCCTGGCGTGCACGGGCGGTGTGGCGATCCTTTCGGGAAACAAGATCACCCGTGTCTACGGGGAAAAAGATGGCATCCTGAACGATGAGATATTGACACTGGTCCAGGCGGACAATAACGATTATCTCATCGGTACCGACGGTGATGGTATCTATATCTTAAGCTCCAATCTCGTGACGCATATCAATACCGATAACGGACTTTCATCGGATGTCGTCCTGCGTATCAAAAAGGACCGAACCCGGGATCTGTACTGGATCGTGACGAGTAACGGCATTTCCTATATGACACCGGACTATAAGGTGACGAACATTAAGAATTTCCCGTATTCCAACAACTTCGACATATACCAGAACAAGTCGGATGAGATGTGGATCCTGAGCAGCAACGGCATCTATGTGGCCGACACGGAGATGATGCTTGCTAACGGAGAGATCCTGGCGTTCTACTATGGCTTGAAGAACGGCCTTTCCTGTTTTGCGACTTCAAACTCGTACAGTGATCTGACCGAGGAAGGAGACCTGTATATCAGTGGTTCCACAGGCGTCGTCGTGACGAATATCGACGAACCGAATGAGGTGGAGAGTGATGTCAAGATCACGGTCCCGTATATCGAGGTGGATGGCGAACGCGTCTATCCGGATGCAGACGGTGTGTTTACACTGAACCCGGATGTGCAAAAGATCACGGTCTATGCGTATTGCTTTAACTATTCGCTGGTCAATCCGGAACTGACATACTGCCTGGAGGGCTTCGAACGTAATTCGACGACACTTCGGAGAAGTGAGATCAAACCGATCGACTACACAAACCTCGCCGGCGGCCGGTATACATTCCGTATGCAGCTCCTGAACACCAAGGGCGAGGTGCAGAAAGAACTCACGATCACGCTGTACAAGAGAAAAGCGGTCACGGAGACGCGCTGGTTCAATGTTCTTGCCTTGGTTTTCGTGGCTTTCCTGGCGGCGCTGATCACGATGATCTTCGTCCGTAAAAAACTCGAAAAGCTCAGGAAGAAGTCAGCCGAGCAGAAACTCTTGATCCGCGAGATCGTCGAGGCTTTTGCAAAGGTCATCGATATGAAGGACCGCTACACGAACGGCCATTCCACTCGTGTGGCGGAGTACACGGCGAAGCTTGCGCGCGAGCTCGGTTACGATGAGGAGACGGTCGAAAAGTACTACAACATCGCGCTCCTCCACGATATCGGCAAGGTCGGTATCTCGATCGAGACTCTCAACAAGCCGGGCCGTCTGACCGACGAGGAGTTCAAGGAGATCAAGTCCCATTCCGGTAAGGGCTATGTGGTCCTCAAGGACATCAGCATCATGCCGGAGCTGGCGATCGGTGCGCGTGACCATCACGAGCGTCCGGATGGCCGTGGTTATCCAAAAGGACTTACCGGTGAGGAGATCCCGCGTGTGGCGCAGATCATTGCCGTGGCGGATACTTTTGACGCGATGTATTCAGACCGTCCTTACAGAAAACGCATGAATTTCGACAAGGCGATCTCGATCATCAAGGAGGTTTCGGGCACGCAGCTGACGGCGGACGTGGTGGATGCATTCCTGCGGCTGGTCGACAAGGGTGAGTTCCGTGCCGAGGACGACCAGGGCGGCGGCACTTTTGAAGACATCAGCAATATCCATAAGGCGCAGGATGCGGCGAAGAAGGAAGAGGATTCCGCAGCGGAGGCAAAGGGCGAGGAGACTAAGCCTGCCGAAGACGAGAAGCCGGCGCCTGCTTCCGATGCGGATGCGTCACCGAAAGACGAAAAGTGACAGTTCTGTGATTGCATGTCTGTGCAAAGAATGCGACAATAAACGAAAAACATTGGAGACAGAATAATGAAGAAAATTGGTTCATTAGTACTCGCAGTGCTTTTGGCGATGAGCGTGACGGCATGTTCGGATTCGAAGACCGTTTCCAAGACAAAAGCAACCGACGCGACTACGACAGCGGCTTCCAGCGCGGACGCGACAAAAGCTTCGGGCGAGGAAACGGGCAGCGTGGAGGTCACGCTGGATACAACAGGCAATTTCGTGTTTAAGTACGAGAATACGGACATCCTTCTTGGATCGACCGATACGGCGGGGATCCTGGCATCTTTGGGCGATGCCAAGTCAACGCTCGATGTGCCGTCCTGTGCGCACGACGGTACGGATCACGTGTACACCTACACAAATATGGTGTTGACGACATATCAGGCAACAGGCAGTGAGACAGCGTATGTTTCGGATGTCCTGATCACTTCGGATCTGGTCAAGACGCCGGAGGGACTGGAGATCGGTATGACTGCCGACGATGCCAAAGCCAAGTACGGTGAGCCGGACGAGGCAACGGATGTGACGATGACATATAAGAGAGGCACTTCGATCCTTCTCGTAACACTGAAGAACAACGCGATCACATCGCTGGAATACCAGATTCCGTAAGCGATTCCCGGGAGCGGGCCGCGGGTGCATGGTTTCAGACATGACCGTGGCGCGCGAAGGGGCGGCGGCATCGGTGATACAGCGGGAAAAGACAACTTTGGGGGTGAAAAGATGTTACCGAGTATTGAATGGCTGGACAAGAAACTACAGGAGCTGGCGGGAACGAGCGATCCTTCTGCCAGAGCTTCTATCGAGGCGAAGATCGTAACGGATCTTCAGGCCTACAGCGAGGCGGATTGGAACGATCTTGCCAAAGTTGTGGAGGAAAAAGAACCCGAGTGGAATCTGCTTCTTATCCCTTGCCTGAAGCAGGTGATCTGCCAGGAGGCTGTCCTTCAGCTTTCGGTTCTATCCCAGGCGGAAAACGATACGGTGCGGCACGCTGCGGCCGACGCGGTCGTGGATTACGCCGGTTTCTCCAAAGGAAAGTACCGCCACTACAAGGGCAACTGTTATGAGGTCATCGGCGTCGGCCGGAGCACCGAGAACAAGGACTGGATGGTGGTCTATCAGGGACTTCAGCCGCCTTACCGCATCTGGGTACGCCCTGCGTCCATGTGGCTGGAGATCGTCGGTGACGGTGTGCACCGTTTTGAAAAGATGAAAGAATAAGAAAAGGGGAGAGTGCTTTTGGCACATTATTACGAAGAAAACCCACAAGGTGAGTCGGACCGTCGTTTGATCCAGGCGCGCATGCATGGCATGGATTTCTATTTCGCGACCGATTCGGAGGTGTTCTCGAAGAAGTTCCTGGATTTCGGGTCGCGGGTGTTGCTGGAGACGGCCATCGCGGATCTTTCGGAGAAGGGGCGTAAGAAGGGCAAGCTTCTGGATCTGGGCTGCGGCTACGGACCGATCGGCATCATCATGAAGCGTGTGTTTCCGTCCATGGAGGTGACCATGGTGGACATAAACCAGCGGGCGCTGGGGCTGGCGCGCGAGAATGCGGAGAGCAACAGTGTCAAATGCGTCGAGATCTTTCAGTCGGACGGGTGTGCGTCGGTTTCGGGGACTTTTGACGTGGTGCTGACCAACCCGCCGGTGCGCGCGGGCAAGCAGACTGTCTTCGCCTTCTATGACGGGGCGTGGGAGCACATGGCGGACGGCGGCTTGCTGTATGTGGTCCTGCAGAAAAAGCAGGGCGCGCCGTCCTCGGAGAAGTACCTGCTCGAGAAGTTCGGCAACTGCGAGGTCATCGCGAAAGAATCAGGATATTGGATCTTAAGAGCGGAGAAGTGACTCCGCTTTTATTTTGGGGCGCGAGGCGGCGTGGTTTGCGAGCAGAAAACAGCGTGTCTGAAAGTGTGTCTAAAATAGGGGGCAATTCAGACGCAGATTCAGACAAATAGGTCAAATGTCTGAAAGTGTGTCTAAAACAGGTGGTGATTCAGACGCAGATTCAGACAAACAGGTCAAATGTCTGAAAGTGTGTCTAAAACAGGGTGCGATTCAGACACAGATTCAGACAAACAGGCCAAATGTCTGAAAGTGTGTCTAAAACAGGGGGCAATTCAGACGCAGATTCAGACAAATAGGTCAAATGTCTGAAAGTGTGTCTAAAACAGGGGGTGATTCAGACGCAGATTCAGACAAACA
>JAFZZM010000077.1 GCA_017615755.1 Clostridiales bacterium
AGAACTATATCAGGTTTTCAGAGAGACAGGAAGGGTGAGGTATTACTTAAATGACAACGGTAAGATCGTATGGGAGAAAGTTTCTGACAGTACTTTATCTGTTATGTATAGCATTTATTCTTCCTAATGCTTCCGGTTGTTCTCCTTCAAAAACAGAATATACGTTGTTTTCTGATGCCGACAAAACAGTTTCTTTTGTCGGAGGAACAATCAAAGAGGCAATAGGAATTGTTTTGGATGAGCATGAATTGCTTATATGTAACTATAAAGGCAAGACAGTTTGCGGCCAAAGCTTTAGCGAGCGCATTACATTTTTCGAAATGACTGAGTACTCCATTCTTGTCGGTTTTGAGACGAATCGTATTGAACTGTATGAATTGGAGGGGAATGTTCTGAGTGCAAAATCTCAGTATTCTTTCGAAACAGATATTGCTGAGGCAGAATTCGTCGATGATAGTGATACAATTGTGCTATTGGATTCCGGAGAGTTATGGAAATGTTCTTTTCAGAGTGATGGAATACAATTGATCGATGCAAATGTTAAGTGTGTTAGTTATGATGCGTGTTACCATGTTGTAGTCTATATTACTGAACAAGGAGAAATAAGAGGTTTGTCGTCATATTTGCCAGAGTATGTTAGCAATATTGATCAAAGTATTCTGAAAGATATCGACTCGATAACGGATTCGTATTATGAAAGTGAACTGTGCTTTCTTGCTAGAGGCAAAGAAAATAGCTACTATATCTCAATAAATATAGATCACGTCTTTTCTTTGATAGAAATGGAGTCTAATGAGAATTTTGAGCCAGTTTATACGGCTAAAATTGTACCGGAAACAGCACTTTACATGGAAAATAATCAACTATACTATGAAGGTATGTCCATCGATAATAAGAAAGAATATCGCAAACGGAATAAGAAAGTACATGGGCGGGTATCTTTGGATATTCCAAATGAATACAAGGTCTGCGTTGCGCTTGGATGCGTTATTTATTTCAGTCAGCATGAAGTGAATATTCAGTTGATTAAGTAACAATACAATCGGCTTTAACGATCCCTCTCCGTCCCGACGATGAAGTCTATCGACAAGTAAGACCATGTATAAGTTTTGATTCGGAAAAAACACTTCCTGAAAGGTATTTCAGGAAGTGTCTTTTGTTTTCAGTATTATAATGCTCAATTCATTCTGCTAAGATCAATCCTCATCGAGACGATTCCATTCTCTTCTGATAATTCATCGAAACCCATTCTCTTATACAAGCCGTATCCGACACTCATAACTTCCGGTTTTGTCGTGAAAACGACTTCTTTGAATCCGAGTTCAGAAGCCTTATCAGTCATCGCTTTAATCATTATCCTGGCATAACCTTTACCTCTGTATTCAGGCTTGATAAACAAGCGTTTTCCTTCACAGGTTTCATCACTTATTTTTTTAAAAGCTACACATGCCACCGGTTTATCATCTTCGTAACCGACTAAAATCGCTCCGCCGGAATAAAAACCTTCCAGATCGTTCAATTCCTTATCGAACGAGACAAAACAGCTTTCCGCGCCCTTAATGTGCGAATACTCAACAAATAACGATTTGATAACTTCAATATCAGAATACTCTTTAACTTTAAAATCCATAAGATGTTTTCTCCTCAAATAATCAGTTTCTCAATATCTTTTGGTTTAAGCACTCTTCCTGACGATATTAGCTTATTATCTATCATAAGAGCCGGCATACTCATTATTCCGTAACCCATTATCTTTTCCATATCTGTGATGTACTCGATATCTGCCTCGATATTGTTTTTTGAAACCACTTCCTTTACTGCATCAAGAAACATTTCACAACTCCCGCATCCTCCGCCTAAAACTTTAATGTTCATAATAATTCCTCCTTCAGATCAGTATTGTTTGTAATATGTTAAAACCATATCCGACTATCATTATTCCTATCGTGCATATGGCTATGAACACCGCCATTAGTTTTGGCTTGATTGCTTTTTTGAGCATTACCAGAGACGGCAAACTTAACGTGGTCACCGCCATCATGAAAGAAAGGATTGTACCGAGAAGAGCACCTTTCGACAGCAATGCTTCAGCAATCGGTATAGAACTGAATATGTCCGCATACATAGGTATTCCTACTATTGTCGCAAGCACAACTCCCAGTGGATTATGCGAGCCGAGTATCGTCTCTACCCACTCTTTAGGTATCCAGTTATGGATCACAGACCCTATAGCCACGCCTGCAAGTACATAAGGATATAGTTTCTTAAGATTAGATAGCATCTGGTCACGAGAGTATATCAATCTTTCCGTCATCTTCAGCTTAGGCGAAGCGATATCAACTGTGCTTTTGCTGCTGCGGATGAAATCGGCAACCTGATCTTCCATATGAAGCTTCTCAATAAGGGTTCCGCCTGCTATTGCAATAACAAGACCCAAAACTACATAAACCACAGCGATCTTAATGCCAAAAATACTTATAAGCAGGACAAGGCTTCCGAGATCAACCATAGGGGAGGATATCAGGAAAGAAAAGGTTACTCCTAAGGGTAAACCTGCACTGGTAAATCCCATAAAGATCGGTATGGAAGAACAGGAACAGAATGGTGTGACCGTTCCCAGCAGAGCGCCTACTGTATTTGCTCCGATACCATGGAATCTGCTCATGATCTTTCTGCTTCTCTCCGGAGGAAAGAAACTCTGTATATACGAGATAACAGATATCATAGCGCACAGAAGAAAGAGTATCTTGGTAACATCATATATGAAAAACTGTAAACTTCCACCTATACGGCTGCTTGTATCTATTCCAAGCCTGGACAGGACTATACCTATTAAGTCACTTAGCCATCTCATTCCAAATATCTGATCTTGTATAAAGTTCAACATATCAACCTCTTTTTGATATATCTAAATATATCGATGTGTTGTTGTATTTTTAAGGCAATCCATTTGAATTGCCTTGATTATGATTTCTTATTTGTCAGTCCGGATATATCCATCTATCATATCCTTAAAAGCATTCATTCCTTCTTCTGAAAGAGAATAGTGCATCCATTTTCCGTCTTTGCGATAATCAACCAGTCCGCTGTCACACAGAAGCCTCATATGATGGGAAAGTGTCGATTGTGAGATGTTGAGTTCTTCCAGCAAAACACACGCACATTTTTCCTTCTGCTGAAGTGACATCATGATCGCCAGTCGGTTCTCATCTGCCAAAGCTTTGATCTTACGTGCATCCTCTCTATATCCCATATGCAGTTACCTCCGTAGACATAAGGATAGTATCACATAAATCTATAATTGTAAATATGTAGATTTGTCGTAGTGAGAATTGCCTGTTCTGTTTAATCACTCATAGCAGTGAATGAGATATCCTGGTTTTCTCTTCACCATTTGCATTTCTCCTCAACAAAAATGAACCCAAGGGGATTCCATCAGAGTTGATTCAGCCGGGAGAATCTAACCGAATAGAAGGTGTTCTCACAACCTAAATCATTCAAGATCGCCTGTTACACTACGGTTAACAGGTTAGTATGCTCTTTTCAAAAACATGCTCGCCTGTTACACTACGGTTATCAGGTTAGCAGGTTAGTATGCTCTTTTCAAGACCATACTAACTTCTCTTTGGGAATAGGAGGAAGAAAGAGAATGAACAAGATGAAGAGGGTTACTTGTGCGGCACTTGCAGGGATTCTGACATTGGGAATGTGTTCCTGTGGTAAGAAATCTGATGAAAGAAAAAAGACAGAATCAACAACATCCATAGTTGAAACGACTGCTGAGGTCACTACTATAGGTGAAGTTAAAGACCGAGAAACGAGACAGTTCGGAACATACGAGGGCAAGCCTATTGAATGGATTGTGTTGGATTCGAAGGATGGAAAGACGCTTCTTCTGTCTAAAAATGTCCTTTGCAGAGGAATTTATCAAGAGGAATTCCAACTCCTAACGACATGGGAAAAGTGTACTATCCGGACATGGTTAAACGGTGGTTTTCTGAATATGGCATTTGCTGCGGACGAACAGGAAAAAATACTGCTGACCTCAATCATAACCGAAGAGTATGCAGACTATGAAGGAAACATGATTGGTGGGAATCCCACAGAAGATAAAGTATTCCTTCTTAGCGAAGAAGAAGCAAAGAAGTATTTTCTTTCGGATACTGACCGTATTGCAGAATGGCCAGAAGAAGGATGGACTGGGAACCCTGGATTTCCTTGGATTCTTCGAACAGCATGTATGGGCGCTGGTGGAGCTGGAGTAAAGAAGGTTTCTGGAGATGGACTAATTTATGATGGAGACGGCCTAGCTCAAGACGGGATTCGTCCAGCAATTTGGGTTCAAGAATAGTCTTCAAGAACAATCATTCACACACGGCAACGGAAGACCCGAGCACGATGCCCGGGTTTTCTTATGAGAAAAATACGATGAAAATGGAAGCCGAGTATCAATTTTGCGACAATAATACTTTTGCAGCAGGGATACAGCTGAAAGACTATTCCCTGATGAAGAATATATAATATCAGGGCTGATAAATGAAGTTCCGATCAGATCGAGTTTTGATACAAAAAGGAAAATGCCACTATACTTCTCTTGCTTTTAAAGTATACATCATGTCGCTGAACCGCCGATATGCTTCGGTGGGTGTTCGGCATCTGATACTTCAGAAATGGTATAATAATCTGGACGGAAGAAGGTCCTTTGTCTAAAACTTTGGGATGAGGTATGAATATGTTTTGTTCGAATTGCGGTAAACAAGTTGGGGATAATGATAAGTTTTGTAAAACATGCGGAACGCCTGTACAAGTTCAGGCAGCGGCACCTGTAATTCCACAGGCACCGGTTTATCAGCAGCCTGTCCAGGCTGTGCCTCAGGCAGTTCCACAAGCAGTCCCTCAAACCATTCCTCAACCGGTTCCCGCTCTTGCTGATGCAAAAAGAGGCCCGCGACGTGCTTGTTTTGTTGTAGGACTTATTACCTGTATCCTGCTCATACTTGAGACATTCCCTGTGTTTTGCCTGGGAGGAACAATGTTTATTATAGGTCCTTTTGCTATGATGATCGGAGCCGACACCACCGGAGAATTCTTTGCTTATGCGCTTATGCTGTGTTTAGGTGGTTTCGCACTCATGGACCTGGCGATCCTGTCAATCGTATTTAACAGCATCTGTACCAAGATAACTGCAAAACGACCTGCTTCTAAATGCAGATCGTTAAGGATCGCAGCAGCGGTACTTGCATTAATTGATTCTGTGTTAATGCTGGCACCTGCTATTGGGCTTAATAATCTGATGAGCGACGCCGAGTTCTTGTACGCTATTTTTGGAGTTACCTTAATTCTGGCAATCATTTTCCTGATACTGGCGATCAGTACAAACAGCAAGGAAAAGAATCTGGCATCAGTATGACCGTTTCAAAGAAGGAGCGAACCTGATCTTTATTCTCGAAACAAGGGCTTTGCTGTTCTTATAAAGAATAGTTCAGGATGATATTGGACTCTTCATTCTCTCCGATATCTTCTACAATTATGTTTTTCACTGTTGAATGAAATACATGATCCAGTTTTATGTTGTTGATCTCTTCAACAGACCCTAGCGTGATATGTGGGATATACTTTTCAGGCACTTCCTTGTTGAATAATTCGCGGTAGATCTTTTGGCTGATTTCATAGATTGTGTCACGTCCTTGCGTTACATCCAGATAGATATAATAGACGCCTACTCGTTCATCATAGTGATAAGATACTCCGGATAAAGTAATACTGAATTCCGTATACTCACTGAATATCTTCTGCAGTTTTTTATCTAATTCTTCATTGGTTATATCGCTGTCAAATGGGAACGCTAAAGTTATATGAGGCGGAACTATATCGGCAAGTTCATCATACTTTTCCCTGATCTCCTGTATTAAGGAAACATTCTCCAATTCAGGGATGATCAATACATCTCTCAAACCTTTATTCACATAGTTCATACAATCACTTCCTTTAGACAACTATATCACAATTTCAGCAATTTCCGAGCCAAAAGCACTGTCGTTATACTACCAGGATAAATTCCTCATTTTATCGGATGGTATAATTAGTCTAACTAAACTTCTGGGTTGATCTGAAAATGGCTTCAGTGATTGAGGAGGAAAACTTATGGAAGAGATAAATGATTCGATCTGCATTAAGTTAGCTGAAACGGATGAGGAGCTGTGTGGAAGGGGATATGTCCACTGTACTGCATGGCAGGAGGCCTATAGAGGTATTGTGTGCGATAGATACCTTGATACGATGACGGTAGAGGCGACGACAGCACGTGCCAGAAACTTCCCGGAAAACACCCTTGTAGCTAAGGATAAAGATAAAGTTGTCGGATTTGCTGTATATAGTAAATCGAGAGATGAAGACCTGCCGGATGCAGGAGAGGTGGATGCAATCTATGTCCTTTCGGAGTACTATGGTCGGAAAGTCGGATACAGACTGATGAATGAAGCAATTTCCAGACTTGGAAACTGTGACACTATAATTGTGTGGGTGCTTGAAAAGAATGAGAGAGCGATTTCTTTCTATCACAAATACGGGTTTGAATTCGACGGGTGCAAAAAAGAATGGACTCTAGGCACACCGGTCACAATAGTCCGGATGGTAAAGAAAAGAAAGTCTTGATACAAATCTTATTCTTTATTGTATCAGAGCTCTCCCGTGATTTCTATGCCTCGAATTCCGGAAGCGTCGTTATCTTGATGCCCTTGTTCTTGGCATAGAGAGACAAAAGGGCAGAGGCATTACCTGAATCGCCGATGAAAAGACCGAGATTGGAGTCGACGTCCCACGGCGTTACGCGTGTCCAGGCATCGTACCAGCGGCGGCCGTTCTCATCAACAAAAGCATCGTGCAGGATCGAGTTGGCTGTCCTTGCGGCAAGTGTGTGATTTACCTGGCCCGGGATGAGGTCCGGATCAGTCAGGAAGTGAAGGAGAAAGCCCGATGCACCGCAGCAGATGCAGTGGTTCCAATAACCGCGGGAACGCTTCTCCGGAACGCCTGCTTTGATGAGTGCCTGATTGAATCTTCTGTAGCCTTCAAGATACTTCTCATCGCCCGTTACTTTGTAAAGCTTTCTATATACGACAGAAGATCCTACAGGACCATGGCAGAGACCCAGGTAGTAGACATCGTAAGGTTCTTCGGAATCAGGCAGATAGATGTACGGGATGATGGAAGAATCCTCGTCCTTGACCGCGATCTTCTCAAGGTAGTTGATGCCTCGCTCTGCGTAGCGGAGATACTCAGGATCGTTCGTTGCTTCATAGAGCAAAGTAAGAAGATATACGATGCCGGATGTTCCGTGAGCGAAGTTAGCGATGACGCCGCTGTCGGGGACTTCAGAGAAGAAGTCGTGAACGTTTAAAAGACTCCAATGGATCGTATCTTCGTCGTCTTCGATGCGAAGGGCGAGGATCGATGCGAGCGTCTGCTTTGCAAAGTCGAGATACTTGTTGTCACCGGTGATCTTGAAGATCTTTATCCAATAAAGCGCGACGCTTCCGTCACCCATGTAATCGTAGAGCCCCTTCCAGTGAATGAGGTCGCCTTCCTTGATCGCCTTGTCGTAGATATCATCTGCGATGCGTATCGCGTGATCGAGGTATCGCTTTTCGTTAGTTTTGTCGTAGAGATTCAGCGCGAGGAATCCTTCTCCTGCGGTGCCGGTGTGAAGGCCCGGCTTGATCGAAAGCTCCGGATCGTATGTGTTGATAAGATACTGTGCTCCTGCCTTGGCTTCATCAAGATACTCTGCGTTGCCCGTGACTTCATAAAGCTGGATGAAGAAAAAGCTGATGCCTGCCGCACCTGAATAAAGCGTGCGGTCGTTTAAGTATGTCTTTATGACTGCGCCACCGTCGTTTGCCTGCTTGATGCTCACAGGCCAGTGACGACCATTGCTGTCGTTGATCTCGTGGCTCTTGATCCACTTGGCTGTCTCTATCGCGCCGTTAAGATAATCCTCCACACTTGTGGGATTGAATATATTCGGTAAAGCTATTCTTCTCATGGTTGTTTCTCCTTTTTTGAGTGATGTGTTTCATACAGAAATGCTACAACAGGTCAGGCGTCCCGTCTAATTCGAAAACCTGATCTGGAGTTATAGACTGCGGTTATAACCACCCACATAAATGCCATAAGCGATAGCTATCGCCAAGATAGATAATGGCGTGATAATATTGTCTGGGAGGAACGGATCATGAACGCAACGGAGAGATATCGTTCCAATGCTCAGATAAGTTCGATTGTGCAATTCTATGTGGCGCATATGCCGTTTTGGATGAACAGCTGGCCTTCTCGGATTGGCACAACTATTAACGGACACAAGCCCCATTTACTTGCTTTGCTTTTTCAGCACACTGTAAGTTCTTTCAAGTAAAGTGATGTTTAGAACGGCGAACAGGATCAGATATACCGGCATAATACCGATCCCTATATGTTGCTGCAGGTGACCGAATACCATCGGCATAAAAGTACTTCCTGCATAAGCAGAGGCCATCTGAAGACCAATTACCGCAGCGCTGTATTTCTTTCCGAAATTCGTCGGTGCCATATGCTGGATCGCCGGATACACCGGTCCCATTCCGGTTCCAATGACTACAAAACCGATCGCAGCGGGCAAATAGTGATCGAAGGGAAGCATGACCATTATGATCCCGAGAAACTCTGTTGCGATACCGATCCTTATGAGAAGCTTGTCGCCCAGCTTATTTGATATGAAACCGGATATCAGCCTTCCGAGCATCAATCCCCCAAAGATCAGAGAACCGAAAGAGGCGATCATTCCTTCAGAAAGACCTTCTTTCGTTCCGGAAAAATAACTGGATGTCCACAAAAAACATGTTGCTTCGCCGGAACAGTATGCAAAGAATGCAATTAACGTCAGGATCACTCCGGGAACCTTCAGCGTTTCTTTGATCCCGGCACTTTCTTTTACATCCTCATCAACACTTTTATTGTTTTTCTTCCAAAGAGGAAGAGACAAGATCACGATTAGAAGGATCCCGGACTGAATATAGGCCGTCCACCGGTATCCTTCATTCCACTTTGCATAGGAAAGAGCAGCCGCCATGATATTAGGGCTGATGACTGCGCCGACGCCATAAAAACAATGCAGGAAATTCATGACTGAACTTGAGTAGTTATTGGCAACATAATGATTCACAGATGCATCGATCGCACCGGCACCAAGCCCATAGGGAATAACAAAAAGAAACAGCATCGCATAGGAGGTCGATAATGAAAAACCTATCAAGCCAAAGATCGTGAGCGCGATAGACACGATCACGATCCACTTCGTGTGGAACTTTTTGATCATGCGCGGACTTAACAGTGCGGATATTATCGTCATGAAGGAAATCGACATAGACACATATCCCGCATATGAGGAAGGTACGCCGAAAGCCTGCTGCATCGTAGGCCAGCCGGAACCCAGAAGAGAATCGGGAAGACCCAGGCTGATGAATATCAGATAGATTACGGCTAACAGCAGAGAGTACATAATATTCCTCCGATATGTGAAAAAACGTCATCACTTCATAAGTATACCTTTACGGATTAATTAGTCAAAGGTGAGGGTAATCCAGACGCAGGCAAATTAGCATATCTAATTAAGTGAAAAGAACTTTTTACCCTTGAAGCTACAATGATATACTTTTCATAAGTAATTAGTTTTAAATTGGCGAGGGTATATGTTCAGGATAAGGGATTACTATCATCCTATGTGGATAGTAGCATTGGTTCTCTATATTGGTCTTATTTTGTTAGGGCATGGAACTTACGACTACATAAACGGTGACAAGATGGCGGATATATGCTCTTCCGTAGCTACTGGCGTGGTGGTGAATTCTGAAAAACATACGATTATAGAGTATGAAACACGGTATATAGCTTATGTTGCTACAGTCGAGCCCAAAGATAGTAGTATCTTTAGCAGTTCCAGGCTTCGATCAACCGAGACAGACTATGCTTATCAGAATGGGGAAACTGTTTTGATACATTACGACCCTTCCGATCCTTCCACATATTATATACAGTATGCGGAACCTACTGCAGGTAATTTGACTCAGGTTGTCATCGGCGCTGTTTTGATATTTCTTGGTCTTGGATTCTTTGCCATGTACAAGAAAATAAAATAGGAACCATCTGATTTCAACAAGCGGCCAGAAAAAAGCGGCCGCTTTATTCTTGACAAATTATATTGCGCGCAATATAATTTAGTAAAAGATAAAAACGATCCATCTAGAGGTGAACCATGGCACAGAAATATGAACAGCTCCTTCTGAAAAACCAGTTATGCTTCCCCATGTATGCATGCAGCAGAAAGATCGTAGGCAGTTATACGCCTTATCTGAAGCCGCTGGGACTAACGTATACCCAGTATGTTGTCATGATGGTGCTTTGGGAGCAGGAAACCGTAAATGTGGGCCAGCTTGGAGATATATTGAAACTGGATGCAGGGACACTAACCCCGCTTCTGAAAAGACTGGAGAAGGCCGGATATGTCACAAGAGAACGTTCAAAGGAAGACGAGCGTATCACGATCATTTCCATAACAGAGGAAGGCGAAGCACTGAAAGAACAGTGCAAGGACATACCACTTAAGATGGCGGCCAAGGGATCGCCGCTCAGCGAAAAGGATGTGAAGGAACTGTACAGACTTTTGTATCTGTTCCTGGACGGAGAATAAAAGAAACAAATGAATCAAAGCAATGAGCATGAGGAGTGCATCAAAGCTTTGTTGTAAGGAGCGAGTTCTTATGGACCGTGAATTTGATATTCAGAGCTATATGACTGTGGGAGTGGAGCGTATTGTTACCGATGCGCTCCGGGCAACCGTGAAAAATCCGCGGGAGAACGCATATATACTTAAGTTTGCAGCTGCAAGCAAAAAGGCTTCGAAAAAGAGAGCGGCAGCAGAGAAAAAGGGAGAACACATTCCACCGTTTCTTATCGCCAGTATTACTTCAAGCTGTAATCTTCACTGCTCCGGATGCTACTCGAGATGTAATGCAGCCACAACAGATAGTCAGCCTGTAGATCAATTGTCCGGTGAGGAATGGAGGAAAATCTTCGATGAAGCACAGGACCTCGGGGTCAGCTTTATCCTTCTTGCGGGCGGCGAGCCGCTTCTGCGATGGGATGTAATGCAGGAAGCGGGCAATAAGCCGGGCATCCTGTTTCCGGTATTTACGAATGGTACATTTATCGGCGAGAAATACATGCAACTGTTTGACCAGAAGAGAAATCTGATCCCGGTGATCAGTATCGAAGGCGATAAGGAAAAGACAGATTCCAGACGAGGAGAGGGCGTGTACGATAAGCTCATCACGGTCATGGACGGACTGTGCGAGAAGGACTTGATTTTCGGAGCATCCGTAACTGTAACTTCAGAGAATCTGAAAGAAGTCACCTCGGATGATTTCCTGAAATCTCTTTCCGAGAGAGGCTGTAAGCTCGTGATCTATGTGGAATATGTTCCGGTAACGGAGGAAAGCACAGAGCTGGCCTTGTCGGATGAACAGAGAGAGCATCTTTTAGAAGAAGTCAGCAGGGTCAGAACTGCGTATCAGGAGATGGTATTTGTCTCCTTCCCGGGAGACGAAAAAAGCTCCGGCGGGTGCATTGCCGCGGGCAGAGGCTTTTTCCATATCAATTCACATGGCGGTGCCGAACCGTGTCCGTTTTCACCCTATTCGGATATCAACGTGAGAGATACATCTTTACGAGAAGCACTAAAATCGAAGTTGTTCACGAAGATCATTGATGCAGATATGCTTGTTGACGATCATAAAGGCGGCTGTGTGCTTTTTGAGAAGAGAAAAGAGGTAGAAGCAGAGCTGAATGCTTTGAAAGGATGAAGACTGCACAACAAAATAATAGCTTCTTCTATTTCTGAAAAACCAGCATTTTTGAACCGAAAACATATATGCTATACTTTCCACATTAAATAACATTATCGGACTATGAAAAACGGGGGGAATGTTTTTTGGAGGGTATGTATGTTATTCAAACTTTGGCTTCAGGAAAAGCTTATCGATCTCTGGGGAGAGGAGACGTATAAAAGACGCGGTTATACAGTTGCTATTATTCTTGCAATAGTTCTGCTCCTGATCGCAATAGCTGAAACTTGAACGCACTAAAAATCCCGGCATTCCAGCCGGGATTTTCTTTTGTTGAAGTTTCTTTCACATACCGGGTCAGATAATTCTATATTCGTACTGAACCCGTAACAGCGTCTAACTTTAGATCTCAAGTTGAACTTGAATATTCTATTGAATCTTCTACCCGTACTCGCTAAAATAATTATGTAGGATCCTCTATCCTGTAGGTGATGGAGGTGATCACATGAAAACAACAGAGATCAAGTATTATTTGATTCGAGGCGTAAAACTTGGTAAGAAGGAGAACGGCGTAAGCAGCTACTTGTTCAAAGATGGTAAGTGGGAGTGGGACAAGAAGAATTTGATCAATGATCGTCTTATAGGTTACGATCCCGACGAACCTGATGATTCCCCATACAAAATTGGCAGTACTTGCGTAATGGACGAAATAGAGGAACTGACATTCGAAGCAGCCATGCGAATCCTCAATGAGAAGACGATCGAGTTTCTCGTCAGCAAGTGGAAAGAAGATCTTTTGGAGGTAAAACCGGCATGGGATAAAAGACCCGGATGGCCGGCAAAAATGACAGAGACATCTTTTATTCTGAATGGGATGAAGTACACCATTGTTCCGGAAGATCTTGGCCTGACAGATGATTGCTGGGATCAGGGTCTGATGGAAAGCTTTCAGGGCATACTTCGAGAAGACCTGGAACAGTATGGAGCGACGAGCGTGTACAACAGCGGATTTATTGATTAGGAGAGTACAATGAGTATCGGAAGCAACATCAGAGCTTTGAGAGAAGGACGGAAGCTAACACAAGAACAGGTTGCGGATCAGCTTGGGGTTACCTTTCAGGCGGTCTCCTCCTGGGAACGTGATGAATACAAACCCGACACAGACAAGCTTATCAAGCTTGCAGCATTATTCGAAGTGTCGGTGTCTTCTCTGGTGGAAGACCAACAGAATCTCTTCAAGAGCAAAGAAACGATCTATAACTGGGAACATATGAAAACATATGTGAAGACTACGGCCAAGGATCTTAAAATGCAAAACGCGCTCAAGGCTCTGGATTTCGCGGTGGAGGCGCACAAATCCCAGAAGAGAAAGAGATCCAATGTGCCATATATTTACCATCCTCTGAATATGGCCTGTCATTTGCTTGCCATGAACATTGCCGAAGATGAAGTGATCGCGGCGTGTCTTCTCCATGATGTCGTTGAGGATTGCGGTAAAACATATGACGATCTTCCTGTCGACGATGAGGTACGCGAGCTGGTGAGACTTCTTACTCATTCCAAAACAACGGACGGGGATAGGGATAAGGTCATGAAGAAGTATTACGATGCGATCGCCAAGGATCCTCGCGCTTCACTGATCAAGTGCATCGACAGATGTAATAACATTACGACGATGGCGTGGGGATTGAGCAGAGACCGGATCTACCGCATGATCAAAGAGACAGAGCAATACTATCCGCGACTTCTTCGCGTCATCAAAAACGAGCCACAGTATAACAATGCGGCGTGGCTGCTTCAGTATCAGATCGAAAGCATGCTGGAGATCTATAAGCGTTTAATGTGAATACCTCGAATTTGTTTCTATAAACTAAACCCCACTGATCGAACTCATGAATTCATCTGATCCGTTTTTCTGTATACCCCCGGGGGGTATACAGACGATTTTGAAGATGTGAATTCATACCAAATTCAGTTTTTTCAGAAAAAGTATGTATTTTTCTCCGCTCTGCTGTTAAATTGATGGCCTGAAGTAACAGATCCAAGTGCTTTTCGTACGGGATGAAAGCTATATCGGTCTTTACACTCTCCGATATGTGCCGATAGGGGGGAGGGGGGTATAGAAAAAATACATACTTTTACATGTATTTTTCGAAAAAAGTATGTAGACCTCCCGTTTCCACCTTACTGATCGTTATAATTCGGCAGATTGGTTTTGAGACAACTCCTTTTTCCAAGTTATGCGTAATGAGAAGTATTACGCTCTTGTCTTGATAATGGATTCTTTTATGTTCTCGTAGATGGCTACGGCTACCGCGGTCACAACAAAGATCGTGACTGCGCCGAATCTTCCGAAGAAGGCTTCGTTATTGGTCATATAGAATACCATCATCGTAAAGATGTGCATGATGTAGATCGGAAGAGAACATGTTCTTCCGAGTTTTTCTGCAGAAGTGCCTTTTCCGAAGTTCGGGAAGCGGAGGCAGAGAAGTACGAGCGTGATCGTCAGGATCTCACAGCCTACGAAAGGCACGGCGACGCCTTTCTTATAGGTGTTCAGTTCAACGATAGCTGCGACACTTGCACCGACGGCCAGGATACCGAGGATAGCCGGAAGGAACTTGATATTTAAGATCTTCTTCTCGTATCTACGGATGAGCATTCCTGTCATGGTGTAAGCCAGACCGACTAAGATAGCATTTCTCAGCTGGTAGTCTTCTCCGACACCCATATGTGACAATACCACATAGGCAGCGATCAGGACAGGTCCCAGGAAAATAGCCGGCTTTAAGATCTTGCACTTATTCAGGATCAGAAGGATCACAAGGGCATATAGCAGAGATCCGAAGAACCACAGATGTTCGGAGAAAGGTGAGAAGTTGAAAAGCAGGAAGTCTTTTATGGCCTTGGCTGTGAAGTACGGGCGCATATTTACTTTTCCTTCCGTTACCTTGTCAAAAAGCGCTACGGCGGCTGCATAGAAGACATTCGACGCAATGTAGAAAATCAGGATCCGTCGGGTCTGCTTGAGAAGACGGGACATCAGTTCTTTTGCATCGTCACGATACAGCATATAACCGCAAATGACGAGGAAGAACGGAACGGCTGTTTTGCCGAATGTGATAAAGACGTTGCCGGCTTTTCCCGCAAACGGCAGGTGGATGGTTACGACCAGGAATGCCATTACGATTCGCATGAAGTCGATGGAATGGTTGCGGGAAGAGGGAAGTTCCGGCTCGTTGTTTTTCTTTTTGTTCAGAAGTCCGATCAGGTACTTATCGGCGCCGCTGATCACAGTGGCTGCACCAATCGCCATCAGAAGTGTGAGGACAATGTACATGGACGGGGAGCTGACTTTGAAGATCGTTCCGTCAGAAAGACCCTTAAGGAACAGATTGTGGATCAGGTAGAGCTCCAGCGAGATTGCACCCAGAAACTTCAGAACAGGGTTTCCAAAGCGGACCTTCATCATGAGGAGAAGGACAAAGAATACAAAGCAGAGAATGAACGGAACCTGCACGGAAAGGCAACGGAGCTTATCCAGGTATCTGGGATCTTCTCCCGGGATCTCACTCCAGTAGGAGTACTTCTCAAGGAAGGTCTTGGTGATTCGTCCGAGAACTCCGGTCAGGATGCCGAAGAGTGGGAGAAGGACAATGTAGCCTTTTCTTGCGATCTTTCGAAGACCGTCCTGATGCTTGGAAACGATCATACCGACGATAAAGAGGAGCGATGAATTGTACCACCATTCACCCATGAACCAGTAGCTGCAGGAGAAATCCTCGCCGTGGCAGAGATACAGGCTTCCGCCCATCATGAGAAGAACGAAGATGGTCATTACGATAGTTGCAGCTGTGCGGTTTTTGATCAGCTTGAAGATGATGAAGAACGCCAGGTACAAGATTGCGATCTCAACGATATACCACATGTGACCATTGATCAGCGACCATCCGGAGAGTGTATATACCAGCTTTAAAATGCTGTACTTGGTGCCGCAGATGCAGGACGCAATGGTGAATACCGCGATACACATATAGAACGGTATAAGGATCGTTACGAGACGCTTCTTAAGGAAGCCCTTGAGATAGTCCTTCTTCGTCTTGAGACTGGTATAAAGTCCGTAACCGGAGAAGAAGAAGAAAATACCTACGAAGAGTACACCGCACTCGGACAGGAACTGGAAAGGCCCTGCCTTCTCCAGAAGATCCTGGGAGAGATGGTGCAGGATGATGGCAACGGCAGCAAATCCCTGAATTGCCTTGGATGAGGCAAGAGAAAACGGTTCTTCCTGCCACTCGCGTCTCTTGGAAACTTTTGCGCCTGCAATCAGCACACAAGCCAATCCGACCGCCAGGATCCAAAGCGGGAACGAGAAGCCGGTGAAACTCTTGAAAAAACTCTTGTTTGAAGATTTCGTCTCCTCCTTTGCCGGCGTTGGTGTTGCGGTTGCTGTGGTTTCTGTCTCCTGACCGTTGCCTTTGTTTTCCGCCGTCGGGTAAGGTTCCGCATCGATCTTTACAGTCTTTCCGTCAAACTTAAGGGAGCCGATGACATAGGATTCGAGATAATCCAGGTGCTCGAGATCTTCGGTCGTGAAAGGGATCGTTTCGTCGAGATTCATTGGATCACTATAGATCGATAATTCAATACTGTGAAGCTTCCCGGATTCGGTAACAAATCCATACATGTATGACTTTGCTTTATATTTCACATGAACATCTATGTTCAGTTCGACAGAGATTTCACTGCTTGCTTTAAACAATTCGAGACCACCGACTTGGATCAGGCCCTTTTCGAGGATATCGATGTGGAATTGATCATCCGGATCATCTTTGTTTTCGCCGAGAAGTGCGAGCAATGAGGATTCACTGAGATCGGCAGGCGCGTCTTGAACTCGTTTACAGACATAGTAAGTCTGCCCGTTATCCTGACCTACAGCAGAAGAAGAGCTTTCAAGGGACACACCGGATTCTTCCAGCTGCTGCAGGATAGGGTCTAAGCCTACTTGCGCAGTCAATTCCGAATCTTCTGCTTTCATGCCGACCCAATAGACTTCTTCAAACTCTTTCGGCAGGGTGATCGTAAGTCCTTCAGGAAGGGAATAGGTGGTCCCATCTGTATCGGCAACCGGAAAAGCGGCTGCGAAGGATACGATAAGAAGAATTGCGGTAATACATATACTTAGTCTCTGTCGTAATCTCATAAGGCATCTCCTTATAGTTTTTGCTAAGCTAACACTACCAGTATACACCTTTTATTTCAATCGACTGTTAGTAGAGTGCCCTGTTTTCAGTGTTTTTCGGATTTTGGGCTTTTGCGGTTACTGCTGTAAAATTCTTGCATCAGAAGAAGTCTTTGAACTTGTCAAAAGGGTAAATGTCCCCACCCTCGAGAACTTCACTGCCTCGTACATGGAGAAAATCCACGACGCTGACGATCTTGTGTCCGCAGTTTTGACATTCGAAGATAAACATCCGGCAGGCGCGGGTGCCGGATGGAATTTCATCCGTGCTTTGGATCTTCTTAGCGTTCCGGATATAGTACTCCGCGCTTTCCTCATGTTTTTCGGAAAGTTTCACCGGGAGCAGATACAGATGCTCTCCGGCCTCGACCATCTTTCCCTTACATTCCTTGCACTTTTCCAGCGATTTTTCGCCGAAATGAACACCGATACGGATAAGGAGTGGTTCAACCACGCGTTCCAGAAGATGGAGCCTAACGATCCTCATCGGTCACCTCTGCGTTCTCTGTGCTGCAAGAAGGATATCCCGGAACATGTCCGCCTTGGAGATGCCTTCGAGGACCTGTCTGGAGCTGAGACTATACATATTTCTCGATGTGAATGTCGCGAATCGGACGCGCTTGTTCTTGTAGTAGAACTGGAAATATACATATCTCGTGCCACCGAAAGGTCCCTTTATATAGCTGGAAGATATATTTGTGAGTTCACTTGCGTGGACGATCTGGCACTGTTTCGGATTCTGAAAGGAGATATAAGCGACTCTTCCCGTCGGGGCATCGATCTTAAGGATCTGACCGAGTGTGAATGAATCCTTCGTGATAAATGTGCTGCACTTTTCAAAATGCTGCGCTTCCGTTTCAGAATTTAAGGTCTTTTTTGCAATCTTTCCTGAATAGGCATTGGTGGTCGACATGGCGATCAACCAGAAAAAGAATAAGAATATGATGGAGAAAGCGATCCCACTGGCTAAAGGATTCTTCATATGTGTCAGATATACAAACGCAAAGCCCGAACCCACACCGAGCACGATGACGATCAGGATCTGTATCAGGATATATGCGGCATTGTACTTCTTCATTTTACTTCCCCCGGAAAGAAAACTATACGATATATTATACTACTCCTCTATTGGTAAAATATCGGCGTTGATCTACAATTGATCTAAGTAATCGGACGACTGATTACTAAAGATTTTCAAAGTGAGGTGAACGGAAATGATTCGTGAAGCAACAGTAAATGATGCAGGCAGAATTGCCGAGATTGAGGTGTTCAGTAGCCGCTATGCATATAAAAATGTGGTTTCGGGCGAGTGTTTATATAGAGATATGTCCGTTGAAAATCGTATTCCGGTTTACCAAAGATGGATCTCTGAGAACCGTTTTAAATTGTATGTATATGAAGAGGAGAACACGGGGATCATCAAGGCCATGATGGGTATCGGCAAGTGCGAAGATGAAGATAAAACGAATGCTTTTGAACTGCATTTCATCTATGCGGATCCTGATTTCGTGAGAATGGGGATCGGTTCGGAACTTCTGCAGTTCTTCGAGAATGCCGGAAAAGAGCAGGGTTTCACGGAATTCGTGATCTGGGTACTGGAAGAGAACGGCATGGGAAGAAATTTCTATGAGAAACATGACTACCGGCTCGATGGCAAAGACAAAATCTTCAAGCGCTGGAACAAGCGGGAAATCCGATATGTGAAGAGCTTGTGATCCCGCGTGATGGATGAGAAGTGCCGGATCATTTTGCTCCAACGAAGTAGTGCAAAGAATCTGAAAAACGAGTACAATAGAAAAGCAGACAATGGTGCCTGAAGTACCGAAGTCTGCTTTTTTGTTGGCGGTGAACGATATGAAACCGATTCCTCTGGGTAGTTCAGTGGCACCCTGAATTCTCATTCAAAAAAGATGAGAACAGCAAGAAGATATTCAGTGCTTTTGTCGAGGCAATGAGCAACTGAAAGTGCGCGGAATGAGTTATAATATCTAATTGAATTTGATTGCAAGAAATAAAGTGAGGATTTTAGATATGACTCAAAACGAGCAAAAAGAACTTGTCGCGTCTACCGCGATCGATACTTTGATCAAGCAGGGGAAGATCTTCTCGGGCATGAAGATCGGTCTGGGCACCGGTTCGACCGCGTACCCGGCAGTAAGACACCTGGCGAAGAGAATTGCGGACGGAACGATCAAGGACATTAAGGCGGTCGTGACCAGCTTCGGCACGCAGAATCTCTGCGAGGAACTGGACATCCCGGTATATTCCATGAACGATAAGGCCATCGGCGGTCATCTTGACCTGGCGATCGATGGTGCGGACGAGGTCGATCCTTCGAACAACGTCATCAAGGGCGGCGGCGCAGCGCTTCTGCGCGAGAAGATCGTCGCATATAATTCCACACAGTTTGTTATCGTCGCCGATGCGACAAAGATCGTCGATACTCTTGGCACGGGTTTTCATCTCCCGGTCGAGATCATCGGTGAGGCGAGAGTGCCGGTCGTTGCCGCGCTAGAAGAACTTGGCGCCAAGTGTTTCCTGCGTGAGGGTGTTCGTAAGTGCGGTCCGGTCATCACGGATAACGGAAACCAGCTCCTGGACATCGTTTGGGAAAAACCAGTCGATCCCGAAGAAATGGAAGATAAGATCAATGGCATCGTCGGTGTCGTCGATAACGGATTCTTCACGAAGAATAAGCCGATCGTCTTTACGATCGATGCAAATGAGAACGTGATCGAGAGATGATCTTTCAAGTGCCGACGCGGCCGGAGGTTGACGAGGCGCGTGGCGAGGATTGGAGTAATAATGGCGAGTGCAATTGAAAACTACAGAACGATGGTCGATCAGCCGTGGGGCAGAATGTTCTACGACCAGATCTTCCGCCAGCTGATCATGCCGGCTGAACCGAAAAAGAAGATCCTGGACTTCGGTGCAGGATTTTGCCTGACCGCGATCCACTATGGAAAAGACCACGACGTGACCGCGGTGGAACCGGGTGAAGAAATGCGTGCGCTTCGTGTGGAGAGCGAAGACTATACGTTAGTCGGGCAAGGTCTCGAGTACCTTTCCGGTGTGGAAGACAACACATACGACGTCGTGATCTGCCATAACGTTTTAGAGTATGTCGAGGACAAAGATGCGATCCTGAATGAACTGGTTCGTGTGCTGAAACCGGGTGGGATCATGTCAATCATCAAACACAATGTTTTCGGAAGAGCCCTGGCCACAGCGGTGATGAGCAATGACCCGAAAGCTGCACTGGATCTTCTGAACGGCGATGAAGAAAACAGCATGTTTGGAAACCGAAGCGTATACAGCAATGCGTATCTGGATGATTTCTTCGGTGACCGGATGGCCCTTCTGGAACGCTACGGGATCCGGGCATTTTTCGGACTTTCTTCAAACAACGAAATCAAATACACTGACGACTGGTACCAGCCGATGCTTGAACTGGAAACCAAGGCGAGCACGATGGAAGAGTACAAGAACATCGCATTCTTTAATCACCTGATTTACAAGAAGAACGCGTGAGACACAATAAACAAGGAAAAGCTAAAAGCAGGCCGGAGCTGACCTGCTTTTTTGTGCGCGTTTGTTACGAATCGGTGCTTCGGCGCCCTTATTTTGCAGCTTCTTCCAGGAGATCCGCAATCTTTTCGCGGGCGTTCGGAATGTCGTCGCAGTAAATGCTTGTGACCTTGACGACTTCAGAATCCGGAGCGCATTTCTTGATGTCCGAGATACTGCTGCCGTAACCGGTGCTGCCCTGTGTGGCGACAGCGTAGATCGTCTTTCCGGAAAGGTCGCTCTGCTCAAGGAACGTTGCCACCGGCATCGGAATGGTGCCCCACCACAGCGGATAAACGAGAATGATGCTGTCATACTCCGAAGTATCGATCGGCACGATCGCCGGACGGGCTTTGTTGGAAAGTTCTTTTCCGGCGACAGAAGTGGTCGCGGCATAACTCGACGGATACTTCTCGCCGGTAACGGTGATCGCGGTCTGCTCGCAGCCGATGGCGTCCACGATCATGTCCGCGAGGAGCTGGTTACTGCCCATCAGCTCGCCGTTTGCCTTAAGCAGCGAAGCGCCGGACACCGCATCGACATCCTCGTCAAAATCGGTGTTGCCGAGTCGCGTGAAGTACACGACAAGGGTCTTTCCGCCATTCCATGTGATCTTTCTGCCCGCGACTTTTTCCGAATATGTGATGCTGACGGTCTTGAAGTGCCGGTTGAGATACGGGACGAGCGCCAGTCCGATCGCGACCGCGGCGATGGCGCCGAGCACGATCAGGACAACGACTTTCTTTTTGCTCTTTGCTAAGAAGTAGCCACGCATGCCACCATGCACGACCGAAAGCGCCAGCACGGTGGTCGCCAGGTACGTATGCAGCGCGGGACTCCCGACATATTTATACCACGGAAAAAGCACTCGCGACACGCCCATGCTGCTTACGGCGAGGGTGAGGATCGCAAGGAAAAGAAGAAGTGTGACCACGTCCGAGAAGCGTCTCGCTTTCGAGACTTTTCTTCCTTTTTTGAACACGGCTTTGATCCACTTTCTCTTGAGCACAATGTGCACGACGACGCACAGCATGAAGGTGATGCCGAGAAATTCATGGATCGTGTTTCCGGTGAAGACGTAGAGCATCTGCGTGAGAAGCAGAATGTACATGAGCGCATCGACGATCATGCCAAGTGCTTTTGGAGTATGAGGTTTTGAAGTCGGTGTGTCTGTCATAGGCTTGCTCCGTCTGAATGTCCCGATTCGTGCCGGGACGATGCGCTTCGTTACTGAATACACTTATTCTACCATTTCGGGCCGCCGTTTCCGCAACTTCGCGCGCAAGAAAATGAAATAAGGCGGGCTAAATTGAAAACGCCTTGGGTGTAAGGGTTTCGGAATCGCTGATAATATGTTATAAAACAATTGATTATCGTCTGGGGGGAGACGCGAAAGGCGGTATGAATATATGGGAAGAGAAAACGAGAGCGTTAAATTCCGGATCAAGCATGAGGACTCACGTCTTTTAGTTGCTGTTGCGATCTCGGCTGTGTTTTTCATGTTTTGCCTGATGTTTGGCGCAATGTTTCGTGAGACGGAAGGCTCAAAGATCTGGGCCGTGCCGGTTCTTGTCATCTCGATGGTCGCCATGTTTTTCCTCGGCGTACTTTATCTTGTTCACATGCTGCTCGGCGCGACGATCCGCGTAGGCGACGATGAAGTCACGATCCGCACGACGTTCGGCAAAAAGAAGATCGCGATAAAAGATATCTCGTCTGTCTATGTCGATCATTTCCATAGAAACCGCAGACGCCGCAGGGAATACAGATTGCGGATGCGCCTCTATTCATTCTCACACAAACCACTTGAACTGACCGATAATGCTTCGGAAATCAACGGCATAGTCGGATTTATAACCGGCGAAAGAACACAGCTCATGGATGTGAATATTCCACTTTACCAGGCATATGAGCTGATCAAGGAAAAAGTGGACGCACTTAAGCCCCGGGAGCCGGAAGCTTTGGAAGAAGAGGAAGAAGAACCGGCTTTCTGACTTTCGTGCGATTTGTCTAAATCCGCGTCTAAATCACACCCTCATTCAGACGCACTTTCAGACATTTGGACGATTTGTCTGAATCCGCGTCTAAATCACACCCTCATTCAGACACACTTTCAGACATTTGGACGATTTGTCTGAATCTATGTCTAAATCACACCCTCATTCAGACGCACTTTCAGACATTTGGACGATTTGTCTGAATCTGTGTCTAAATCACCTCCTCATTCAGACATACTTTCAGACATTTGGACGATTTGTCTGAATCCGCGTCTAAATCACACCCTCATTCAGACACACTTTCAGACACTCTTGTCTTTACATTACTACGTATACGGAGTATAATGCGTCAAAAGCACTACGTATGCGTAGCACAAAAAAGAAGGAGCAAAGACATGAACAGATTTTTCAGATGGAAAGTGACAAAGGAAACAGGGATCGCGTTCGCGGCGGGGCTGGCCATGATAGCCTTGAGCCTGCTGATGCTGCCCTTCGGGGGCACCTCGATGAGGGACACGATCGTATCGTTCGTCTTGCGGGACGTATGCATGATTTTCGGCCTGGGCGTAGTGTTTGTAACAGTGTTACACGACAAGATCTGCCCGGATCTGTGGTCGGAGATGGGGCTTTCGAAGAAGAAGTGGAAGCTCAGCCTGATCTTGGACGTGATCTTTGCCGCGGGACTGCTCGCGGTCTTCCTGAAGGAGCAGATCCCGGAGAATATCCTCTCGGTTTCGAACCTGTATGCCGCGGTGTACATCCTCACGGCGGGAATCTTTGAGATGCTTTTTATCTATGGGTTCCTGCGCATGAGTTTTGAAAAAGCATTCGGCATCGTGCCGGCGATCCTCCTCACATCAGCGTTCTATTCCTTCCACCACGCAGGCTTCCAGCCGGAATTCCTGCACCTGTTCCTGGTAGGCCTGATGTACTGCTCGGTTTTTTACATCACTAAAAACCTCCTCATCATGTTCCCGTTTTTCTGGGCAGTCGGCGCACTCTGGGACGTGATCGTATCTTCTGAAGCGGGGGAGGGGATAAAAAACGCAGAATCGTTTATAATGGCATTGGCGATCCTGCTTTTGTCCGCAGGCTGGATCTTTTTTAGAAAAAGGAGAAAGCAACATGCTGTCCAAAACATCCATAGTCATCATGGGGATGCTGTGCAAGGGTGAAAAAAACGCCTACGACATGCTCAAGATGATCGACACGATGAATATGAAATACTGGCTCCCGATCGGCGCGACAACGCTGTACGAGACGTGCCTGCGCCTGGAGAAAAAGGGCTTCATCGAGGACACGGGGGAGTCGGATGCCAAGGCAATATATAAGATCACAGACAAAGGGCGCGAAGAACTCAAGTCCACGATCTGTGCGCTTTTTGAGCGGGTAGATTACGACACGGTGTGGTTCTGTCTGGCGGTCATGTATTCCGATGTGCTGACCAAGGCGGAACTTGAGGCGGAGAAGAAGAAAAGAGCCACGATCCTGGATGAGTATGAAAAAGGAACGAAAGCCAACCGCGAAGCGCTCCTTAAAGGAAACCCGAAATACATCCATGTGTGCGCGATCGACCGCATGATCAGCATCATTCAGATGGAAAAAGAAACGCTGAAGCAGCTCTAAGATAGGAGAGGAAAAGCATATGTATTTACGAAGAAGAGAAACACCTACGACGCCATACAGCTATGTGATGCTTGTCATTTTAATTCTTTCGATCATCTTCATGGCCTTTTTCCTGATCTTTATGAATGCAACTTCGAATAATAAGGCGAAGCAAATAAAGGAACAACGAGAGAGCATTGAGATTCAGGTTGAAGGCGGAAAGACCGTGCTGGATGATGCACTTCTCAGAAGTGATTATGAAGTCTGGTATCGTTCGAAAGAAAAGGCAAATACAAAGATGCGCGTGCTCCTTGCCGTGGTCTCGGTGATGATCCTGAGCACCGTGGTCTGCAGCGTCGGCTCGGCAATGTATCTGGAGAAACGGGGGCATTCCGGAGGTCTGGATAAGAGCAGGGTATTCTCTTTGGCCATGATGGTGGTTTTCCTTGTCTTTATTGATATCGTGGCGATCAAGTTTTTACAGGTAGACGAAACTAAACCCGAAGAGGCCGTGCTTGTGACACGGGAATATCAGATCACGAGTAAAGATTCGGTGAAAAGAGGAAAGTCGGCGAGAAAGTATTATCTGTACACGAAAGAGGGCGGAGAACTCGTAGTGGACAAGGCCGATTATGATTTGGTGAAAGAATCGGAGACATACTATTTCGGCATGCAGGACAACAAAGTTTTCAACGTCTATCCGAAAGATGAGTACTGCCAGAAAGGATCTTGATCCGCTCGTTCACGATTTCTTAATGCAATGTTGAGTTATCGGTAAAGTTTTCCAAGGAGCAGGATGGTATAATGGAAAATATAATTGATATTTACCGCTGCTTGGAGGACGGATATGGGGGAGATTGATAACGCTAACGCCTTCTTTGTCGAACATTTTTCCGAGGCAATTGAAAAAGGCTACATCCACGCATATTATCAACCGATATACCGTTCGATGACGGGACGGCTTGCCTGTGCGGAATCGCTCGCCAGATGGATCGATCCGGAAAAAGGAACGATCCCGCCGGCAGAATTCATCCCCGCATTGGAACAAGGCGGCCTGATTTTCGACCTCGATATGGAGATCCTCCGGCAGACATGTGCTTTTTACGCGGACCTGCGCGACCGAGGGACACTGGTGCATTCCTTCTCGGTCAACCTTTCCCGGCAGGACTTCCTGAACGAAAATCTGGCTGACCGCGTGATCGAAACCCTTGCAAGATACGACGTGCCGCATGACGCGATCAAACTCGAAGTGACCGAGAGCCTGATGCTCGAAGACGCCGAAGCTTTCAGCGGCGTGCTCAAGACCTTGAACGAAGCCGGTTTTTCCATGTGGATGGACGACTTCGGAAGCGGCTATTCATCCTTGAATGTTTTGAAGAATTACCAGTTCGATCTCATGAAGTTCGACATGCTTTTCCTACGGGATTTCTCGCCGAAGGGCAGAAGTCTTCTTGCTTCTCTGATCAACATGGCAAAATCACTTGGTATCCACACGCTGATGGAGGGCGTGGAGATGGAGGAGCACAAGGAGTACCTGCATTCGGCGGGCTGTGAATTCCAGCAGGGATTCTTCTTTGCCAAGCCGGTTCCCAAGACGGAATTTATCATGCTGGTCGACGAAATGGTATCTTCGGAAACGGCCGCGGTCGAGCCTGTGACGGACAAGCATTACTGGGATCAGATCGGGAAGATCAATCTTCTGAGCGCGCGGCCGCTTCAGGAGTTCGACGGCATGGAGTCCCAGGTGGCGGACACGGATGACAGATATGTCGGTTCGGCTATTCCGATTGCACTTCTGGAATGCACAGCGGATAAAGTGAGCTATGTGTACGGAAGCGACAGTTATCTGCTGCGTCTGAATGACCTGGGATATGAGTCCGCGGAGGCTTGGGAGAACGACTTTAACAACCACCAGAGCGACCAGTATCTGATGCTGAAAAAACTGGTCAGCGACGCGATCGGCAAAGGTACGATCCAGCGTGTCGAATACATCAACAACGACGTGTACTACAGACTCAGTGCGAGGTGTCTGGCGAAAGAAAAAGACCGCGCGATGCTCGCATTCTATCTGACAACATTTGACTCGGAAAAAGAAGTCGAGACGGCCAAGGAAATGCTGAGCTACGGCAATGCACTTTTCTCTACGTATGAAGTTGTAGTGCTTCTTTATCCGGAAAGCGGCATCGCCAATCGTGTGTATTCCGCGAGCAACCTTCCGACGTACGATCGGGAGGATACGCTGAAAGAGAGCTTGCAGCGCTTCTGCAAAGCCGAAGTTCTAGAGCAGGATCAGGAGCGGTACATGAAGTTCCTGGACTTCGATACGGTTTTCCGCCGCGTGGACGAAAGCGAAAAAGGATACGTGCAGGGCATCTTCCGCATGAGCTGGGGCGGCACGACGAATAACTGGCATTCCGTCCGCCTGACCCGCGTCCCGACAACGGCTGAGAAGGCGTATCTGCTGACGATCCAGAAGATGGCGGATCAGGCGCTCGACGCGATCGATCTGATCATCAAAGAGCACCCTGAACTGGTCAAGTAAGGATATACTTCTTGTATAAATCCGATGCAGAAAACCGCAAAGTGCGGTAAGATATTCTTCGTAAAAATATCAAGTTGAGGAGTGCGAGAATGGCAACGAGAAATATCGTAGTAGAGCCGTATAACGAGGCGTGGAAAAGTGATTTTGAAGCGATAGAGAAAGAACTCGCAGCTGCACTGGGCGACCTGGCATTAAGCATCGAACATGTGGGCAGCACCTCGGTTCCGGGCCTTTCTGCAAAAGCAATCATCGACATCGATGTCGTCATCGAAGACCGTTCGAAAATTCCTGCCGTAGTAGAAGCACTTGCCACTATCGGCTATATTCACGACGGGGATAAGGGCATCCCGGGAAGAGAAGCTTTCGATTACGAGGGCAAAGAGCATCTTCGCAACCATCACCTGTACGTCTGCGCGCAGGATGCGGACGAACTCAAGCGCCATCTTTCCTTCCGTGATTATCTGAGATCTCATCCCGAAGCGGTCGCTGAATACAGCCGCATCAAGTTAGAGGGCGCGAAGCTTTATCCGCACGATATCGACAGCTATATTGAACATAAGGCTCCGTTTATCCAGGGGATCTATAAAGAGCTCGGACTGCCTCTTCCTTCCGGGAATAATGGAGACGAATAATGTGAGCGGTTTGAGTGGTATGAGCGAAGTAAGCAATCAGTTTGACGTCATTTGTATGGGCATGGCCCTGGTGGATTCGATCATCAAGGGATTTGATCCCGAGCCGATTTCTGCTTCAGGATACCGCGCGCAGTCGGGTACGTTAAGTGTCGGCGGCGAAGCGGTCAATGAAGCCGTGTCCTGTTCGCGTCTCGGTTTGAAAACCGGAATTGCCTGTTCGTTCGGCGACGATGCAGCGGGTGGATTGATCTTGAATCTGCTTCGAAATGAAAACGTCGACACCTCATTCACACTTATCGATCCCTCCATGCAGACTCCGGTCTCCACACTCATCGTAAAAGAAGACGGAACGAGAAAATCGATCACGAATTTTGCCCACCGCGATGTGGGTTTTCCGATGATAAAACTGCCTATGTTTACCGGTGCAAAAGCATGGATCCTGGGCTCACTTTTCCGTGCGCCTTTTGACGATGCGGAATGCATCCTGAACGTGGTTTCTGCGGGCTCTTCCGTAGGCGTCAAAATCTTTGCGGATACGAAACTTCCGAACTTCAAAAAGCTCTCGCTCGCTGACCTCAAAGAGTCGTTGCCTCTCATCGATTTTATTACTCCGAACGAAGACGAAGCAAAGTATCTGACAGGAAAGAAAACACCTTCCGAAATGGCCGATGTTTTCCTTTCGTATGGCGTGAAAAACGTCGTCATCAAGCTCGGAGCAAAAGGTTGCTTCTATAAAAACTCCGAGAAGACGATCGAACTTCCGGCGTGCCCGGTAGAAGCAGTAGATGCGACCGGCGCGGGCGATGCTTTTGCCGCGGGACTTGTGACCGCGATCCTTCAGGGAAGTGACATCGAAAAAGCACTTCGTTTTGCGAACGCGTGTGGCGCGGTCTGCTGCACAAAAGTCGGTGCCACATCGGCTCTTCGTGACCTTTCGCAGGTCCGTGAATTGGTATCCCGATACTGAAACTACAGTCTTCATTTTGATATACCCTGTAAAGAATTCATGATAGAATGACCTCGCTGGTGAAAGTGCTTTTGGCTGAGGCGCTTTCGAATGCATCTATAAAGAAAGAATGACGCAAACAAGAAAGAAGAGGGAATTCAAATGAGACAATTTAAGGGCAGGGTGTCCAGGCTCGTGGCCGGCTGTATCGCCGCGACATCGATCCTCGGAAGCGGAGTGACCACTGCGTTTGCTTCGCCATCCCCAAAGACGGAAAAAACCGAAGAAGAATTTAACCCGATCGCGATCACGTACCGGGACGACGACATTGACACACAGGACCGGGTCCCGGACTTTGATCCGGTGCCGGTAAATGCAAGCACGTTCCCGGACCCGATGTTTAGGTCCGCCGTGAGCAGTTCTTTTGATAAAGACGGAAACGGGGTCCTGGATTCTGACGAGATCCTGAAAGCCAGAAATATCTGGTGCAACAAAATGGGCGTCAAGTCCATGGCGGGTATCGAATATCTCGTCGAGCTGCGCGGCATCTACTGCATGGACAACCAGATCGAAACAATGGATCTCAGCCACAACAAACTGTTGACAGGTATCTGGTGTTCAGGAAACAAGTTCCGGCACATCGACGTGTCCATGCTCCCGGATCTGGAGTGGATCTACTGCTTCGACTGTAACCTTACGGAACTCGACGTTTCGCACAACCCGAAGATGGCGTATGTTGAGTGCAATACCAATCCGATCAAAGAACTGGATTTCACCAAGAATCCGCTCCTGGAGCATCTGACTTGCGGAACCTGTGAGCTTACGGAACTGGATCTTTCGCAGAACCCGAGACTGACGCATCTGGATTGCTTCCAGAATAAGTTAAAGACGCTGGATCTTTCCCATAACCTGAAGATGAAGAGACTCGATGTCTGGAGAAATCCGGGCCTTCGTGTCGACATCAGTATGTTAAAAGAACTGCAGACCTATAACTGTGCGAAGCTTGGTCTGACTTCTCTGGATGTCAGCCACAATCCGGAGCTGCAGAAACTCATCTGCAGTTATAACGATCTGACCAGCCTGGATCTTTCGCATAATCCGAAGCTGGCGATCCTGCAGTGTGAAGACAATAACATCAAATCACTTGACCTCACAAACAACCCGCAGCTGCGTCTTTTGCAGGCGGCGATCAACGACTTTTCTACACTCGACATCGGCGGTAACCCGTATCTCGTTAAGGCAGTAGAAGAAGGTGTGTTTGAGCGTGAAGCATGGGGCAGCCTGTGGCTCAAGTCCTGGACGCTCGATTACGGCGGAGATGATTCCACCGGCGGCGACCATATCTTCCTCGTCTGGGTCAACGACGCAGTCAATGTTGTCCAGAAAGCAAAGCCGAAGATCTCGGTTGGAGAGAAATATTCGCCACTCGATCCGGGTGTGAAATATGAGGACCTTCTTACCCGTGAGATCCTCGTGGAAACACTTTACAACATGGCAGGCAGACCGGACGTTTCCGGACTTGCTTCCCGATTCAAAGACGTACAGCCTGGTGCGTGGTATGAGCCGGCGCTTTTGTGGGGTGAGGCGAACGCTATCTGTGTCGGCTATCCGTATATGTCGAACGATTATTTCGGTATCGACAAATGGCTCACCAGACAGGACGTTGCTTTCATGCTGATGAGATATGCCGAATATGCCGGACTCGAAAGAGCAATCGACTTCGGTCGAAGCGATGAGTATCTCGATTACTTCGAAATCGACTACGATCACTGGGAGGCGATCTGTTGGTCGGCCACGTGGCACATCATCCCGGGAAAGGGAGCAGAGGGTGCGCCGAAGAGCGAGCAGAGAATCGACCCGTACGGACGCGTAACACGCGCGGATCTGATGCTTTTCATCAAGAACATGCTGGAGATCAACAAGCGTGGCGACCGCATCAACATGCCGACAGTCACACCGACAAGAGTTCCGAAGCCGGGCGATCCGACTGCGACACCGTATCCGGATCAGCCGGGCAATCCGGGAAATCCGGGTACACCGGGTAATCCTGGCAACCCTGGTAATCCAGGCAACCCTGGTAATCCGACCGCAACGCCGACTCCGACTAAGCCGATCGTATCACCGAAGCCGAAGGGTGATGTCGCGGAATTCGTCCGCCGTCTGTATGTTGTCGCGCTGAACCGTGAGGCGGAGCAGGGCGGTCTGAATTACTGGACGACTGAGATCAAGAACGGAAGAAAAACAGGTGGTGCATGTGCGCACTTCTTCCTGATCGATTCCGAAGAATTCATGAACCGCGGATTGAATGAAGAAGACTTCGTAGAAACACTTTACAAGACATTCTTCGACCGCGCTTCCGAACCGAAAGGTAAGGCTTACTGGGTAGGCGAACTTAAGAGTGGAAGAAAGACTCGTGAAGACGTCATCAACGGATTCATCGACTCAACAGAGTGGTGCAATGTCTGCGCATCTTACGGAGTTAAGTCCGGCGCGCCGAGTGCGACGTCCGAGTATGCTTCCCAGAACGCCCACGACTTTGCCAAACGCCTTTATACATGCTGCTTGAAGCGTAAGCCGGAAGATGCGGGACTCTTCTACTGGAGCATGGCTCTGACGAATCTCGAAAAGACCGGTGCACAGGCTGCACAGCAGTTCTTCGAATCAGATGAATTCAGAAATGCGCATACTTCCAATACCGAGTTTGTCACACGACTCTATACCACGTTCATGGGCAGAGAGCCGGAGGCCGACGGCCTGGCATTCTGGGTCGGACGACTCGAGAGTGATGCTTCGAGAAGAGAAGTTCTGGCATCGTTTGCTGCATCGCCCGAGTTCACGGACATCTGCGCGAAGTACGGTATCGATCGCGGCTCGATCTGAGTTGGTAACAGCAAAGAGTTAGTCGGGAATCCGAAAACCGGCAAACCCGACTAACCCCGAGTAACGAAACGTTAGTCGGGAACACACAAATCAACGATCCCGACTAACTCGCCACTACCATTAAGCAGCGCATGCAGTATATTCTTGCCCGAAAAGGAGAAATACGCAACGATATGCCGAAAATAAGTGCTTTTTGAGAAAGATGGGGGGAGGTATAATCTAATTGTGATAAGCTCCTGAAACAGGGGCCATCCCGAGGGGAAAGGGGGATTGACCATGCCACCATCAAGAAAAAGCACTTCTACCCATTACGATAGCAGTTCCAGCAGTAACTATTCTTCTTCGTACAGAGACCGCACGAACCGCAAGATGACATGGTTCGACTGGTTGGTCCGCGTACCGGTTGCGATCGCAGTCCTCGGATTCATGTTCTTCTTCTTGATCTCCAAGGGCACGCTCGATGTTTCCGAAGCGAAGAAAGTCCTCGCGAAGATCCCGGAGATCCCGTCGATGCTGGCGCAGGAGAAGGAAAAGCGTGAGTCAAAAGCGGCAGCTTACGAGGAGACCGCGAAGCAGGATTCCTATTATGTGGCGGCGCTCGGCCGTTCCTGCGACTGGGATGCGAGGCACGAGTGTTACTACGACGTAAAGACTGACTGCTATTTCTGGTACAACAACACGACGAAGACGCACACCTGGCAGTACTGGTACGAGGGGATCTCCTCCGACTACGGCGACTTCGGGTGGATGGAGTACGACACGAAGGAGAAGACCTGGTACATCGAAGTCAGTGACGGGTACTGGACAGAGCTCCCCGAAAGATACGACCGGAGCCGGCTCTGGCATATTGAATAAGTATATATTTTCCGGAATAGGTTGGGTTGCCTCGAAGTGACGAAAGTCGCGGAGAGGCATCTTTTTTGCGCGAAGACAGGCAAGCGGGGCGGGCTGATGCTGAAAAAGAACGGCTTGATACCCGCCCCGCAAGACTTGCATTCGGAAATGACATTTCAGGCGCCGATTTGTATAATTGAGAAAGAATGAATTGTCTGTATCCAGGGAAATGGTATGCTGAAACCATGGAGGAACAACGTGGACGAAAACAGCTTTTATCTAACACTTTGCATCATACTGGTAGTCATCCTGGCCACATGCGTGATCGTGCTTCTCAAGAGCTACATGAGGCTGCTGAAAAGAACGGAATCGCTTCTTGAGAGCATCGAGAATCTCGGCAAACTCAACGACCGGCTTCGCATGGACAGACACGATTACCTGAATCACCTACAGATCGTTTACGGTCTGATGGAGCTGAAAGAATACGATGAGATGGATGCGTACCTCAAGAAGCTCTACAAGGAAGTGATGAAGACCGGCAAAGCGATCAAGACAAAGAAACCGGCGATCAATGCACTTCTCGCGGCAAAAGCAGCGGAGGCTGAGGCGAAGGATATGGAGTTTGTGATCGAAGTCAAATCGGATCTGGAAAAACTCCGGATCGAAGACTGGGAACTCTGTAAAGTGCTTTCGAATCTGATCGATAACGCGATGCATGCACTGGATGAATCGGATAAAAGTGAAAAGAAGATCCGGATCAATGTTTCGGAAACTAAAGAACAATACCTCTTCGAGGTGGAGGACAATGGCCCGAAGATCCCGGAGGAGCTTCGCGAAAAGATCTTCACGAAGGGTTTCTCTACAAAGAAAGAGTCCGGGCACGGAATGGGACTTGCGATAGTCAAGAAAGTGCTGGACGAAAATGCGGGAAGCATTAAAGTGGATTCGAACGATGACGAGACGATATTCTCCGTGATGTTCGGGAAAGGAGACGAGTAGTATGGAGATGATACAGATTTTGGGCATAGTGACGATCGTGATCGGCGTAGTCCTGATCGGTGTCGAGTTCTATCTGCCGGGATTCGGTGTTCCCGGAATCGCCGGAATCATTTGCACATCAGTGGGCATATTCCTGGCGGGACGTGATGCGACAGAGCGGATCATGATCGGATTGATCACACTTGCGGTCATTGCAGTCATGCTGGTGATCAGCATCATGCTGCTGAACTCGAAGAAAGTGAAATCACCAATCAAGCTGGATACGGATCTATCCGGGCGAGATCTTTTCATTGAGGAAAAGGACATGAATTATCTTGTCGGGAAGAAGGGTGTCGCGATCACGGACCTTCGGCCAGCGGGCAAAGGAGAATTTGACGGAGTAAGGCTGGACATTTTTTCCGAAGGAAACTATATAAAACGAGGGAAAAACCTTACAATAAAAGAAATCAGGAACAACAAGATTATCGTAGTGGAGGATGACTAATATGCCTATTTCAATTCCAATGATTATTGCAGCAGCTGCCGTAGTACTTCTTTTGATCTTCCTGGCTGTCGTACCGGTCGGAATGTGGATCTCCGCCGTCGCCAGTGGCGTCAAGATCAGTATCTTCTCTCTGGTCGGAATGAAGATCCGCCGCGTAAGTCCGGCGATGATCGTAAGACCGATGATCAAGGCTACAAAGGCAGGCTTGAAGTTAAAGACAAACCAGCTTGAAGCGCACTACCTCGCTGGTGGTAATGTAGATAATGTGGTCAATGCCCTGATCGCCGCTGAGCGTGCCGGCATGAACCTTTCCTTTGAACAGGCTTCCGCGATCGACCTGGCCGGCCGTAACGTTTTCGAAGCGGTTAAGATGAGTGTTACTCCGAAGGTCATCGAGACCCCGCAGATCTCCGCGGTGGCAAAAGATGGTATCGAGCTTCTGGTTAAAGCACGTGTTACTGTTAGAACAAACATCAACCAGTTGATCGGTGGTGCCGGTGAGGCAACCGTCCTCGCAAGAGTCGGTGAGGGTATCGTTACTACCGTTGGTTCTGCAACGACACACAGCAGCGTACTCGAAAATCCGGACGATATTTCCAAAGTCGTTTTGGAAAAAGGACTCGACTCCGGTACAGCATTTGAAATCATTTCTATCGATATCGCGGACATCGACATCGGCAGAAACATCGGTGCGAACCTCCAGAGCCTGCAGGCTGAAGCGAACACCAAGATCGCTCAGGCAAAGGCAGAAGAGAGAAGAGCAATGGCTGTTGCTCTCGAGCAGGAGATGAAGGCGGAAGTCGTCAAGGCAAAGGCAGAAGTAGTGAAGGCAGAAGCCGAAGTACCGAGAGCCATGGCAGAAGCACTCAAGTCCGGAAACCTTGGAGCACTCGATTACTACAGACTCCAGAATGTGCAGGCAGATACCAAGATGAAGAACGGTATCGGCGACAGTGTAGGCGGCTTTATCGAAAAGCACACAGGTAAATAATGTACCCCTTTAGGGCATCGGGCCGGGGATCGAACCGAAAGGATCCCTGCCCGGGCCTTCCCCTACTACCTACCGCATCGGGCGTTAATACAAAACGTCCGATGCATTGCGTTATAATAGAGAAAAATGCAACGGACGGGACGAAGACATGATAAAAGTAATGATTGTGGAAGACGAAGAACAGATCCGGATCATCCTGAAAAAGATGATCGAAAAAAACGACGGATTTCAGGTCGTCTCCATGTGCGAAGATTTTGCATCGGCGATCAAAGACTTCATCACGAATCGCCCTGAAGTTGTTTTTATGGATATCGATCTTAAAGGTGAGAGCGGACTGGATTGTGCGAAAGCCATCACCGAACTTGAGCCGAAAGTGAAGATCATCTTCGCCACCGCACACAGCGAATACATGGCGAATGCTTTTGAGATCTACGCCTTCGATTATCTGGTCAAACCATTCGATATGGAGAGGATCGGAAAGACGCTCGGCAAGATCCGCGCGATGAGCGAAAGCGGAACGAAAGTGGAAGAAAAGCCCGAGCCGGTACACGAGGAGAAGCTCCTGATCAAGGGCAAAGAAGAGATCAATCTCGTGGATGTGAACGACATCATCATGATTGAGAAAACGGACGGCATGGCGCGGATCGTAACGCGTGAGGAGGTCTTCCTGACATCGCAGTCCCTGACGGCGCTGGAAGAACGCCTGGATCCGGAGAAATTCCTGCGCTGCCATAAGTCCTACATCATCCGGCTCGATGCGATCAAGAAACTCGAAGTGTACGGCCGCTGGACGTATACGGTCACGCTGAAAGACACCACCGAGACCGCGCTGATGACTTCGGAAAAATACGATGAGATCAAGCAGAGATTTTCACCGGGAAAAAAGTGAGGGACGAGTTTCATGCAATCGTTTTATTATTCTATTCTGATCTGGGCATACACATACGGAGGATTGCTGCTGCCTTTTGCAACAGCCGGCCTGGGTGCCTGCATTCTGGCGACAAAAGAAAAATACACCAAGTGGCTCGGAGCCTGGTTTCTCTCGATCGGGCTTTGCTATTTCGTTCAACATCTGTATAGCATGCTTCCCCGGTATGTGGGAGTAAAAACAATAATTGCTCTTTCGTTTCCCAAAAGCTGCGTGGCGGCAGTGCTGACTGTGCTTGCACTTATTTCCGTTTTCCTTTATGCGAAATTCCGTTACGAGGCAAAAGGACTTCTTGCCGTGATCCTCTTGATCCTGGCCAAGCCCATCGTTATCGTTCCGCTCATTTTGAATCAGAAATCGATCATTAACAGCGCCTCTTCCGCGAGTGTATTTTCGAATCTGACGAGTTTTCTAAGTGCACTTCCCGGGATTGCCATCTGGATCATGCTGGTCCTGATCTACCGCAAAAACAAGGACAAAGAAGATAAGATGAGCGCCCTGTGGACGCACCCACTGTGTGTGCTCTTTTTCGAAAGCTTCTTCGAGATCTTCTATCTCGTCGGAGTCTTCGGAGGCGAGACAAGTTTTCTCTTATCGATGCATGTCACCATCGCGAATTATGTAATGCTTACGGCGTATGCCGCGTATGTTTTCGCGAGAGCACCCAAGAAAACGGAGGAAGCGTCATGAAACCGTTGTCCCGGAAAATTCGTACAGCACTATGTCTTGCTCTTTGTACAAGCATGCTGTGCGGGTGCGGTCAGACTTCGAAGAAGCCGGACAGTGCGGACGCGGACAAAACCGAAAAAAGCAGTTCTTCCAAAAAGAAAAGCAAAGACAGCGAGGAACTTTATGAGGAACTGGCGGCTTCTTTTGCGGAAAAAGCGGCGACGCCGGAGTGGACGGATCCTGTTCCGGATGGTAAGGAGATCAAGTATTTCGAGGTCCACATGAAAACGACCTACGCTCAGGATGACGACGATGACAATTATTCCGAATACAGATGTGAGTACGACGATCGCGGCCGCATGAGTGTGAAAGTCGAAAAGTACGGCAAGGGCAGCATTCGAACCGTGTTTACTTATAACGACGAGAATCTCATCATCAAAGAAGAGAACTTCTACGAAGGCGATGTGCCAACTAACAGTAAAGACGTCTATTACGAGTACAAATATGACGAAAAGGGAAATCTCCTTTCCAAGAACCTCTTTGAAGTAGATGGCACCTTGAGGTTCGAATACAAGTTTGCCTACGACGATGCCGGCAATCTTATCCGCGAGGAATACGGCGACATTATCTACACCTATGAGTATGAGTATATAAATGACGTTCTCCACTCCCAAACAAAAACGACCGGAGAAGGGGAAAATCTGTCGACGACCAAAACCACTTATGACGAGAAGGGTAATATCGTTCATATCGAGTCGAAAACTCCGTATTCGGATTCGGATACGAGGATCGAGTACGATGAGCATAACAATCGGATCCGTTACTCGAGCGCGGTGGAAGGAAGACGCGAATACGAGGACGAGATCACCTATGAATATGATGAGAACGGGAATGTCCTTAAGAAGGAAGAATCCTCACTCGTCGGCGACTATGACACAGACGGCCCCTCTGTCACGACCGTTATCTACTCCTACGATGCACACGGACTTCTGATCAGCGAAGTAACACGAAAAGACGGCGCTTTTTACACATTCAGAGAATACGATTACGAACCGATCGCGGTTCCTATGAAAACGGATTAAGGCGGGGAGAAAACGTATGAGAAAAATCATCGCGGTAATACTCGGATGCGCCTTGCTTCTTACGAGCGGGTGCTCGAAAAAGGAGACGGCGGGAGAGACGAGTGGATCGCGTGAAACTGCGAGTACGGAATCTTCGGATGGTGGTGCTGGTGCGTCCTCAAAAAGCGGCGGCCAGCGTGAGGAACTCGAGTCGATTCAGGCTGTCTACCTCGGTGTATATGAATACGGCGAAGACGAAACGTGGATCGGGAATGTGGAGAGTTTTCAGTACCGTTTTGAGGTGAACGGAGAGGAGCAGCTCTTCCGTATCGACAACTCACAGAAAGACGAAACGGGGGAGAGTGCTTTTGCCATACAAAACCAACTCAAAGAGAATTACAGCTTCGAATTGCTCGTGAAAGACGGCGTCATTTATAGTGTGGCGGAACTGCCGTCTGAGCCGAGTGGGTACCAGCCGCCGGTGGTCGGGAAGGCCGGGGAGAGGACGCTTTCGAACTTCGTGAAGACGTCTTTGATGCCGGTCGGCGTGACGCTCTACATTTCGGGTGGCGGTTGGAACTGGCAGAACACGGCGCCGTCGATCCAGGCGAGATCGATCGGGATCTCGGACAGCTGGGTAAGATTTTTTCGTGAGCAGGATGTGAACTACACCTTCTGCGATGTCGACAACAACCCTGCCAAACGCGATCCGCAGACGAGTTATTTTCCGTTCGGCGACTACAACGAGTATTACTACGCCGGGCTCGACTGCTCGGGTTTTGTGAACTGGGCGATCTACAATACGTTTGAGACCGAGAGCGGCAACCCCGGCTATGCGTGGAAGTCGACGACGATGGCGAAGAAGTTTTACAGCTACGGATGGGGCACGTATACGCAGGACGTGAAGGAGCCTTCGGAGGGAGACCAGTATGTGTTTAAACCGGGCGACATCATGAGCATGTACGGCCATGTGTATATTTCACTCGGGACCTGCTCGGACGGCAGCATATTGATCGTGCATTCGACATGCAACGTGTACAGCCGGACCGGCCAGCCCGGCGGAGGTCTCGCACTGGGCGTAGTCTCGTACACGACCGATTGCGAAGCGTACCGCCTCGCCGATGAATATATGTCGAAATACTACCCCGAATGGTACGAGCGATACAGCATCCAGCTCAGCAGTCCCGGCAGTTTCTGCTATGTGACCGGCAACGACGAAGCCGGGCTTTTCCGCTGGGACACGACCAGCGCGAGCGGGATCTCCGATCCGGACCACATTCAGGATATGACACCCGCCGAGGTGCTGAAGTTCTGCTACGGGGAGTGAACGCCGGGGTAAGTGCTTTTTGCTTGGATGAAAAAACGTCGCCGCCTTTCAGCCTTTGTTCTATAAGATTCACTTTTTTGCGCGTCTTATAGCACGATTTTTCACTGCTTGTTCTATAAGATCAGGATTTTTCTCAATCTTATAGCACGATTTCAAAGGAGCGGTTCTATAAGAATCACTTTTTCTTCGATTTTATAGAACGATTTGGACTTTTCTGTTCTATAAGATGAAAGATTTCTCCAATCTTATAGGACGCCCTGCCCTCAACTGTGCTATAAGATGACCGTTTTTCTCAATCTTATAGAACGCCCTGCCCTTAACTGTGCTATAAGATGACCGTTTTTCTCAATCTTATAGGACGCCCTGCCCTCAACTGTGCTATAAGATGACCGTTTTTCTCAATCTTATAGGACGCCCTGCCCTTAACTGTGCTATAAGATGACCGTTTTTCTCAATCTTATAGGACGCCCTGCCCTTAACTGTGCTATAAGATGACCGTTTTTCTCAATCTTATAGAACACCCCGCCCTCATCGGGTAAGCCCTGATGCCGGCCGCTATGTCAGATGATTTGTGTTCTGTCCCAAAAGCACTTGCCCCCATTTTTGCAATTCACCACACATAAGATGCATTCCACCACGGGTGGCGCGCACGGCGTGCGAAGGGGTGGTATTCTCCCATCAAGACACATGATGAGGAGAAAAACACAATGCGTAAAAGCGAATTACTCAGTTTGATCCTGGCGGGGACGATGATGGTTGCAACGAGTGGATGTGCGAAGGTGGTCGAGCCTGTGCGCGTACCGACGGCGCCAACCGCAGCGGAAGATAAAGAGATCCGCCCGCAGGACGACTACTACTATTTCATCAACAAAGAACGCATCGACAACGCCACATTTAAATACGGCGAAACGACCGCGGCGAGCAGCTTTGAACAAGCAAGCACGCAAGAAAAAGTCAAGGCGATCATCCGCAAAGTGGCGAACGGTTCCGGCTATGAAAACGGCTCCGAAGAGGACGTGATCCAGAAGGCGTACCAGGCGTACATGCGCTACGATTTCGAAAACGAAAAAGCGCCGCAGGACCTCGTCGATCTTCTGAACAAAATCGATCAGGCCGCTTCCGTGCAGGACCTGATGGACATCGACGCGGTGCTGGTCCGCGACTACTATCTCGGCTCCCTGCTGAGCGTGTCGATCAACGACGACATTTTCCATTCCGGCAAGAAGACGATCGAATTCAGTCAGACCACGACGGTGCTCAGCGCTTCGTTTGCTGACATCCGCGAGGACGATGACGCGCTCGATTCGCTGCAAAAATACGGCAAGCTGATCCGCCGTGCAATGGGGTACGACACCAATCGATCCGATTCTGAGGCAAAAGCACTTGCCTACCTTACTCTCGATCTTTTTCAGTCGACGAATCTCGAGCAGATGGACGAGCTGTTCGGATACGACCACTACGAAATGCTTCCGGTGGACGAAGCGTATGCGAATTTCGAAAGCTTTGATCTGAAGAAGTATTTTACTGACCTCGGCCTTTCGATGGGCGCAGTCAAGACAGTCAACATTAAAGATAAGAAGCAATTCGATAGTCTTTCGAAGATCTTCGCGGAGGAAAACCTCGAGGCCCTCAAGACATGGGAAATGGGCCGTCTCATGAATCAGTACTCTCGTTTCCTGGCAGTAAGTTATCCGGAGCTGAGCGGACTGGTTAGTTCTGACTACTCTTCGAAAGAAGAACAGGCGGTGATGGAAGTCGGACAGGAATTCATCCGGGAGACCGATCCGCTTTATGTCGAGCAGTACTACACCGATGAGATGGATCAGGCACTGCGCGCCATGTGCGACGACATCAAGGGTGGCTACAGAAAATTGATCTCGCAGGCGACCTGGCTCACAGACGCAACGCGCCAAGAACTTCTTTCGAAGCTCGACGGCATCGTTTATATCACGGGAAAAGACAGTACGCGTCACGATAATGCACTGTTCGAAAAGTTAGATTCATCTAACTATTACGAACTTCTGAAAGCCTACAGAAAGATCTTGCGACAGAAGACGCTGGCCGGACTTTCCGGAACGCAGGAGAAATCGTTTGACATGCCGATGCAGATGGTCAACGCCTGCTACAATCCTTTCAATAACACGATCACGATCACATGTGCGATCACGAACGCGCCGTTCTTCGATGCAAAAGCCGACTATTTTACTAACCTCGGCGGCCTCGGCATGACCATTGCCCACGAGATGGGCCACGCCTTTGACAGCACCGGCATCCTCTTTACAAAAGACGGCGTGTACGATCCCGAATGGCTCGACGACGCCGACCTGCAGGTGCTCACGGAGCGGAATGAGAAGGCAGCAGAATACTTCGAGAAAAACTTCACAGTGTTCGGCCTGTACCACGTCGACGGCAAAAGAACTCTCGGCGAGAACTACGCGGACCTGGGCGCGATGGAGTGTGTGACGACGCTCGCGGATACGAAAGAGGAGCTGACGCTTTTGTTTGAAAACTACGCAGCGACATGGTGTGAGATGAAGACGGATACGGCGATCATCGACCAGATCGCATACGACGAGCATAGCCCGGAGGTCATCCGCGTGAATGCGATCCTTTCCACGTTGGACGCGTACTACGAAGTGTATGACGCGAAAGAAGGCGACGCCATGTATATCGCGCCGGAAAAGCGTATCTCCAGATGGTATGAGTGAGGTGAGAACGATGAGGATAGTATTGAAAAACTCGTTGAAAAACATATTCGGAAAACCGTTCCGCACATTGCTCATCGTGTTCGCGATCTTTGCCTGCTGCTTTTGCGGGTATCTCTGCTTCGACATCGGCAGCACAATCGAAACCGTGGTCGCGGAGATGGTCGGCATGACTTCGACGGCCGACCTCATGGTCACATCCGGCGGCATGGACCTTTCGGACATGAAGGAGATCCTGCCGGAAGCCGAGATCCTGACGGTCAGCGCGAAGTCGGAAACGATCTGCATGAAGATAAAAAACGAATATAACTATGTTACAACCGAAGGACTGATGCTCCTCGGCATGAATCCGGCACAGGCCGTAAAGCTCGGATTTTCAGACATCACACCCATCGCGGACAACGAGATCCTGCTGGCAAGTGCTTTGGCAGAAAAAGCGGGATATAAAGTCGGCGACAAGATCACGGTGCATGACCTCGCCGAGGAGGAAGTCGAGCTGACCATCGCGGGATTGATTCCGAAAACCACGAAAAACGTGCTCCTGATGGGCAGCCGCGGCATCGTAAATGAATCGACCGGCGATCGCCTCATGTGCGGCGTGAAGAAGGCGTCGTTCGTGCAGATCGACCTCGCGGACGACAGCAAGACCGCGGAAGTGGAGGTACTCCTCAAGGAAAAATACCCGGACGCAAGCGTCTCGAAACTTCTGCTTTCGGAGAAGGACCAGGCGATGCTCGACGAGCTGAAAGCCTTCATGTACCTGCTTTTTGCGATCATGTTCCTGCTGGTGATCTTCGTGACCGCGTCGATCAGTAACCGCATCGTCAGCGAGAGAATGAGTTTTGTCGGCACGCTCCGGAGCCTCGGCATGAGCGCGAAAAAGACGGGTCGGATCCTGATCCTGGAGAACGTGCTCTACGCGCTTCTCGGAAGTCTCCCGGCGTCGCTCCTGTACCTCGCGGTCCGCGAGCCGCTCCTGAGCTCGATGTTCACGATGCAGACCAGTGAAGGCGAGACAATGCATGTGGCGTTGCCGGCGATGTCGCCGATCCTTCCTGTGGGCATCATCCTGGGCGCGATCCTGATCGAGTGCCTGATCCCGCTTCGTGCCATCCTAAAAGCACTGAAGACGTCCATTCGGGACATCATTTTCGATAACCGTGACACGGAGTACCGTTTCAGCCGTGTGCTCACGATCGCCGGCCTGATTCTTCTGGCGATATCGATCGTGACATTCTTCCTTCGATCCAATCTTCTCGGCGCGACGGGCTGCCTGCTATCCACGGTGATTGCGCTGGCGCTCCTGTTCCCGATGATCCTTCGCTTCGTGACTTTTGTTGTTTCCCGGATCGCATCGAAGACCGGAAGTGCAAGCTGGTCTCTGGCTTCGGCCGAAACCATCTCTCGCAAAAGCACTGTCGGAAGTGGCGTTCTGCTTGCGACCGCAGCGGCGATGTGTGTGATCATTTTCTCCATCGCGGGTGCCATGTCCGAATCCATGAGCGAAGTGAGCTTCAACTGCGATGCGGTCATCACGTGCTCGAAACCCGGAAAGTATTACTCCTACGTCGACCGCCTCGACGGTGTGACCGAGACCGAGCGGATCTACAGTCTGCTGGATGATATCGTGATCGCCAAGAGCGCTGCGGCGCAAGCGGCAACAAACGAAGACGCAGCCGCGAACATGGCCGGTACCGCGAACGCAGATGCGAAAGACGCAGCGGCCGCAAACGCCAACTCTTCCACCGCTACGGAGAAGACCCGCGCGACGCTTTATGGTTTCCCGGAGGGGGGCTACCACCTTTATAAAGGCTACGAGATGCTGCCTTCCAAGATCGAGTCGGACACGGTCGTGATCGACAGCCGTTATGCGAAAGAAAACGGATATAAAGAAGGGGATTCGATTGAAATCACGATCCATCCGGACGGATTGCTTCCGGTCACAAGAACGTACACGATCGCGAGCATCGTCAAGACTTCGCCACTCGAAGGCGGGGAAGCCGTGGTCTTCTTTTCGGAAGAGGAGTTCATCACACTCTTTAAAGATAAGCCGTACTACATTCTGATCAACTGCACGGATCCGCTGAAGATCGTTTCAATGATCCGTATCTACGGCCAGGGCACATTTTCTTCCGTTAACACCTACGAGGAAGAAGTAGAGAATGCAAAAGAAGAAGCATCGCAGATCACGCTCATCCTGGGCATCGTCATCGTGGTAGCGATAGCGATGACCTGCATCGGTACGATCAGCAACCAGCTCATCGGATTCACCGGAAGAAGAAAGGAATGCGCCGTGATGCTTTCGACCGCAATGAGCAAAAAGCAACTGTCCGGCATCCTCTTTAGGGAGGTCCTGATCACCTCGATCGCATCAAGCGGTATCGGCGTGCTCATCGGTCATTTCCTGACCAAGGTCATCGCCGCAGCCGTCGACAGCACGGCAAGCATCGGCCTTGCAATCAACGCCGATGCAGGAAGATCGCTCCTGTTCTTCCTGGCGCTTACGATCGTCTTTGCGGCGACAGTGCTTTTTCCGATTCGAAGCCTTCGGAAAATGAAGATCGCCGAGCAGATCAAGTACGAATAAAAAAGAAAACCCAAACGGAGGACAATCAAATGAACACGATCATCGAAGTCAATAATGTCAGCAAGTATTTCGGCAAAGGCACGAACCTCAACCAGGTGCTGGACCACGCGTGCATGTACGTCGCAGAGGGCGAGTTCGTCTCGCTCATGGGCGCATCCGGTTCCGGTAAATCCACACTGCTGTACCTGATCGGCGGCCTCGATAGAAGCTTTGACGGCAACATCGATTTGTGCGGCGAGGATATCGGCAGACTGAAAGATTCCGAACTTTCGAAGCTCCGCCTCGACAACACCGGTTTCATCTTCCAGTTTTATAACCTCGTCATGAACCTCAACGTCGAGGACAACATCCTTCTGCCGCTGACCATGAACGGTCACAAAAAGTCGGAGCTCAAGCGCGAACTCGATGAGATCCTCGAGATCACAGGCCTGACCGAGAAACGCCACGCCATGCCGGCGAAGCTTTCCGGTGGACAGCAGCAGCGTGTCGCCATCGCCCGTGCGGTCCTCGGAAACCCGAAGGTGATCCTCGCTGACGAGCCGACAGGTAATCTTGACTCGAAATCGACACGCGAGATCATGGAGCTTTTTGCGCGGCTGAATGAAGAAAAAGGCATGACCATCCTGCAGGTCACACACTCCGAAGAATGCGCCTCGTACGGCACGAGAGTCGTCATGCTCGATAATGGAAAGACCGTCGGATAAGTGATACACTAAATACGACAAGTGCTTGAGGGGGAGGAGTTATGATGCGCATTGCCGTAGTAGATGACGAGAGGGTGTTCCGGCAGCAGATTGCCGATATGATTTCTTCGCTCTACGGGCGCGAAAATGTGAGCTGCTTCCTTTTTTCGGACGGCCGCGAGCTCGTCCGAAGTTTCGAAAATGACTTCAAGCTGGACGCGATTTTTCTTGATATCGAGATGAAAGAACTCGACGGCATGAGCACGGCGAAGGTCATCCGTGAGTTTTCAAAGGAGATCCCGATCATCTTTCTTACGAGTCACACCGAGCTCGCAATGGAAGGATACGAGGTCGATGCATTCCGTTTCTTAGGAAAACCTATCGATGTGAATAAGCTCCGCCAGACGCTAAAAGATCTCGAGAAGAAACTGAAAGTGGAGGAGAAGATCGTGCTCCGAAAAGACGGGGAGGACCTGATCTTTCCAATCTCTTCGCTTCTCTATGCCGAAGCGGCAAATAACTCGGTGAAGTTTGTCTTCTCTAACTCAACCGTAGAACAACGCATGAAATTCTCTGAAGCGATGGAGAAGATCGATGCGATCGAATCCGGCTTTGCCAAGATCCACCGTTCGTATTACATCAACCTCGCGCATGTGGTGAAAATGGGCGCGACAGAGGTGCTCCTCGATAATGACGAGGTGCTCCCGATTGCGCGCGGCATGGCGGCGGATGCGAAGAAGCAACTCTTCGATTTCATAAGGAGCAATGGCCGATAATGTGGTACAAAGCACTTTACATCATGCTTCCGGTTATTTTCTCGGCGCCGCTGACGGTGTACTTGTTTGACGGTGTTCTGAAGTACCGCTTCACGAACCGTAAAGCCACGTACCTCGCATCTTGGGTGTTTTCCTTTTTTGCCGCGGTCGTCACCGTGTTTTTATGTTTCAACAAGAACGGGGAAGTGATGTTCCAGCCAAGTTACGATCTTCTGGAAGTCCTGAAGATGGTCTTTGTTTTGGTCCTGATGCTTCTCAACATGAAGTGCAAACTCTGGAAAAAACTCGTGTTGACCGTTGTCGGCGACATGCTCATGATATCATTTACCGAGATATTCTCGACGATCCGTGAACTCATTTTTCTGTCGCTGGAACTGACAAGTCCGACAAACACCGCGGTGGTATATCTACTCCTGGAAGTACTCTCACTACTCATCGAGGCAGTGCTTTTTGTGTGTCTGGATAAGATAAGAAGAAAGCACGATGACTCGCCGCTGCCGATCCATGTGATCCTTGAGATCCTGCTGGTGGATCTGGCTTTTTCGATCCTGCTTGCGATGCAGATGGAGTCCTACGCTGCCGACGGGAGCGGCGAATTCATGGACTATGCAAGGATCAGTCTGGGCCAGAGATCCGGACTGATGCTTTCGATGCTGCTGGCGATTTCGGCGTTTGTCATCCTGTTTTATATCCGCGCCACGCGAAAAGAACGCGACGATCTCAAGGACATCAACCGCATCAACGAGGAGCTCGTCTCTTCGCAGACGCGCTTTTATGAGGCCTCTGTCAAGGCCGATTCCGAGATCCGTGCGATCCGTCACGACATGAAAAATCACGTGCAGGTCCTGACGCTCCTTCTCGAAAATCAGGAGTACGACCAGATGCGCGACTATCTGAAGGAGATGTCGTCAAATCTGCAGAGTACCGACATTTCCGCGCACACGGGCGATGTGATCGCGGATGCCATCCTTTCCGCGAAGACGGGCGAGGCCAAGGAGCGTGGTATCTCGTTAGTTACGAATGGTGTGATCTCGGGGATCACTATCACGCCGCAGGATATGTGCAAGATGCTCGCGAACCTTCTGGATAACGCGATCGAGGCCACAGCCGACGAACGCCTCGCGGACCTGGGAGAGGAGTTCAAGAAGATCGTGGTCGAATTTAAGAAGACCGAGAAGTTCTTCATGCTCAGCGTGACCAACCCGTGCGCCGAAATGGTGAAGGTGATGGACGAGGACGACGATGGCGCGGCGAGTGCACGTGTGGAGAGCAAGCGCGAGCCCGTGGCGAAGGGCGAAGGCCAGAAAGGAAAGCTCGCGACGGAGTCTTCGCCGCGCGCTTTCAAGATCATCCGCAGCGGCAAGAAAGACAAGAAGAACCACGGCTTCGGCCTGAAGAATATCCAAAGCGCTGCCGAAAACTACGATGGTGAATTCTCCGCGACCTGTGAAGAGAAGCCCTACGGCTTCGAATTCCGTGCCGAAATCGTGTTCCCCGTAGAGAAATGACCCGCCACGACGCGGAAAACCTTGCTTTCATTTCTAAAGATACACACGAAAATCACGCGATTTTCATGCATATTCACAGTTATGGATATCTAACCAAGTTAGACAAGGATCATTCTCTTTTGGTTGTGCTATTATGTTGTACGGCTTTTATAAGGAGGATTCAAGTATGAAACACAACAAATTGCTGAAAGTGTTCTGCGCCGGTATGACAAGTGCTCTTATGCTGACTTCGTTGACCGCATGCAGTGACAAGAAAGAAGAAACAACAACCAAGGCTACAACTGCTGAGGAGACCACTTCGGAAGAGACAAAAGAGGAGACCACAGCTGAGGGCGAAACGACTGCTGAAGGCGAAACTTCTGCCGAGTCTGAGACAACTGCTGAAGAGACAACTGAAGCAACAACAGAAGAAACAACAGCAGCGGCAAGTGCTTTTACATTGCCGGAAACATTCACATTTGACGGCAAGTTCGACGTAAAGATCGTCGGTTACGAGTACTGGGACACAGCCGATAAGTACGACTACGACCTCGTAAACGTGTACTATGACTTCACATGTAAGAACGACGACGTTCAGAAGATCGCTCAGGTTTACTGGAAGGCTACACAGAACGGCGAAGAGCTGAAAGAGGACCCGAGCTCCAACTCCACATTCAGTGACATGGATCACAACGACGACATCTGGCTCTTTTTCCAGAACGGCGTTACATACAGAAGCGTAGTTCAGTTCGCTTGCGTGAAGGGCAGCAAGGACCCGATCACGGTCAGCGTCGGCGATTCCAACGATAACATGCAGAGCTTCGACATCGAGCCGACATGGGAGATGCCGGACATCCGTCACGAGGATTTCGAACTTGCTAAGATCGACAAGCCGGCCTTCGGTCCGGGCAACCTGCCGGAGGGTACAAAGGCTGACGGTCGTTTCGACATCAAGATCAACGGCGTCACAGGTATTTTCACAGGTACAGATCTCGACCGTGATTCCAAGATCGTGGAGCACAAGGTCGTTGGTATTTCGTTTACTGTAACTAACCACACAGGTAGAGAAGATAGCCCGTTCATGATCGCTATGAACAACTGCTATGTTTTCCAGGATGGCGTGACGCTGAAGCACGTTGGTTCCGGTAAGGGTTCCGAGGACGAGGGCAAGACACAGCAGGATCTGCCGCTCTACCAGAAGATCGCTGACGGCGAGACAGTGACATACACAGCTTACTTCAAGCTCCGTTCCGACAGCCCGATCGAGGTCGTCTTCAAGGAGTCTTTCAAGCTCGATACATTCGCTGACATGGTTTACGATGTGAACGCACAGTAATTTCTGCTTCGTTCGCTCAGGGAGTCATCTCCGCAGGAATGCGGGGGTGGCTCCTTTTTTTGTACGCTGCGCTGCCGCGTCCCTGTCCCCCGCTTCGGGCGCAGACGGCCGCGGGCAAGTGCTTTTGGCACGGATTCAACGCAAAGTATAAAAAACGCACAAAGCCGCCAAAGAAGGGTACAATAGTATCAACGCACAAAGGGGGGATTTCCATGATCACTATTCGAAAAGCACTTGCCACTGACGCGCCGCGCCTCGAGGAGTTGTACGTCGAGCTCGAAAACGACGGCGTTTTCTACCAGCCGCAGCATTTTGTCATGAGCCCCGCCGGCTCGCGGACGAAGCAGGTCGAGGAGATCCTCAGCCACGACAACCAGACGATACTCGTCGCGGAAGACGACGGCGTCGTGATCGGATTTGCGCACCTGATGGTCCTCCACAGCAAAGCCGTGCCCTGCCTCAAGCCCGAAAGCACCGTGTACCTCCAGGACCTCGTCGTCACCGAGGCCTACCGCAGCCGCGGAATCGGCACGCAGATGATGGACGCGATCAAAGAGTACGGAAAGGCGCAGGGCGTCGACTTCCTGCGCACCCAGGTCTTCCCGGGCAACACCGACGGCATGCGCTACTACGAGCGCAACGGCTTCGCCGAGACCATGAAAACGATCGAGTGCCCGCTGTAAAAGCACTTGCGATTTGCTACTAAAAGAGTGACCACGCCGATTCTTCGCTTTCGAGTTTGGGCGTGGTTGTTTTTTTTGTGCGCACCCACGCCGATTCTTCATTTTCGCGTTTAGGCGTGGTTGTTTTTTTGAGCGCACCCACGCCGATTCTTCATTTTCGCGTTTAGGCGTGGTCGCATTCTCGATTGCACCCACGCCGATTTTTCATTTTTGCGTTTAGGCGTGGTTGGTTTTTTGAACGCACCCACGCCGATTTTTCATTTTTGCGTTTAGGCGTGGTTGTTTTTTCGGTTGCACCCACGCCGATTTTTCATTTTTGCGTTTAGGCGTGTTTTTTTTTTGAGCGCACCCACGCCGATTCTTCATTTCCGAGTTTAGGCGTGGTTGGTTTTCCGATTGCACCCACGTGACTTCGTGAAAAGCGCCTCTTCACGTGGCACGAGTGCTTTTCGCACTGAAAAAAGCACCCGCAACTGCAACTTATACACCCCGTATTGCAACTTGTGCAGATTTGCCGACGTGCCTTCTCCTGCTTTGCTATAGTGAGCTCAACAAGGCAAAAGCAAGGAGAAAACAAAAATGAAAACACAGAATTCCATCATCAAAAAAGTAATCATCGCAGGTTGCGTTATCTTCACACTGGTCCTCGGCGGCTCGATCGTTGTAGGCGGTTTGATCTCGGACAAGATCCTGCACCAGAATAAAGGAAAAGACACTAGCGAGAACAGCATCAAGCAGCTTGAGAAGTGGGGTTACGATCTCGACGCTTTCAACAACAAGTACGAGGGCACGGAGATCAAGGCCACAGCGGAAGACGGCAACGTCGTTCCGGCGACTTTCTTCGACGGCGAGAGCGAGAAGTGCGCTGTTCTGATCCACGGCGCAGGCGGCGACCGCGTCAGCATCTATCCGCTGGCAGAACAGTATATCGAAAGAGGCTACGACGTCATTGCGTTCGATCAGCGCGGATGCGGCACGAACGCAGATGATCAGGTCACATTCGGTATCCACGAAGCACTCGATGTCGAAGCGATGGTCAGCTACGCAAGAGAAGAACTCCACGAGGATGAAGTCATTGTTCACGGCCAGTCCATGGGCGCACAGACTGCAGTGATCTACGCAGCAAACGTCAAGACAAACAGCTCCGCTGCCGCAGACGCAGTCATCGCAGACAGCCCGGTTCCGGGTATGGAACTGATCCTTCGCGAAATGTTCGCGGATAGCGACGATGAAGAGAAGAAGAACTCCCTTCTGAACGACTTCCTCATCGGCACCAGCAAGACCTTCATGAAGATCTTCAACAAAGTTGATTACGACGACGCCGACACCATCGCGGTCGCCAAAGATATCGAGCTTCCGACCATGATCATTGTGTCCGACAAAGACGAAACTTGTCTTCCAAAGTACGTGGAGATGGTTTATGATAATATGACTTGCGAAAAGCGCTCGATCGCTCATTTCGACAGCTCGCACATTGAGGGGGTCATCGACGATCCGGAAGGCTACATGGATAGCGTGGAAACATTCCTGGCATCCGTCGAGAAGTAAGTAAACATGAAACTGAATCTATACGAAGACAAAAAGAATATGAACGAGCACGTGGACGTATATTACGCTAATATGCGTCCCGTGATCCGTCAGCTCATCGATACGGTGAATAAAGACCGGCCGACGCTTTCCGGGCGGCCTGCCGACGAAGACCTCGACGACGGCGAAGAGATGATCCTCGACCCCGCCGAGATCTACTACCTCGACCACATCGAGCGCAAGCTCTTTGCATACACGAAAGACGGCGTATTTAGAATCATGAACACACTCGCGTCCTGCGAAGAAATGCTCTGGACCTACGGCTTCGTCCGTGTCTCCAAATCCAACCTGATCAACATCTACAAGATCCGCCAGCTCAAGCCCGACCTCAACATGAAGGTCTACGCCTCCTTTGACAACGGCGAAAGGATCTGCATCAACCGAAGCTACAAGAAAAGCTTCAACGACTATCTTCAGAAAATGAGGGGGATCATGTAACATGGAACGTTTCAAGCAATACATCGTCGAACTCTGCTGCGTCTACACACTCGTCTCGGTGCTCGGCGCCATCGTCAACATCATCGGCGGCACGCAGACCAGCAACGCCAACGTCCTCGTCATGTTCCTGACCTGCGCCATCGGCACATTCGTGCTGTACATGCACAAGCTCTTTGAGAACGTAAGCCCGCTCGTCATGATCATCGTGCAGTACCTCGCCGCGTGCGCGATCTGCGCCGTCATGCTCCTTTTGATCGGCGTCTTCTACGAGCCCGTCTCGCCGCGCGGCTGGTTCGAGTATTACCGCTCGTTCACGATCCCTTACATCGTGCTCGCCGGCTTCTACTACTACCGCGTCTTTTCCGAGGCAAAAGCGCAGAACGCCTTGATCCGGGAGATCCAGCAGAAGAGTCTCGAAAAGCACTCGTGACGCGGGTGTTTCTGTACGACCGGTGGTAGGATTTCCGTCCCGAAATTAGACCGCAGGTGTCTTTGCGGCGGCGTCCGCAAAGAGTACAATAAGATCAGAAACACAGAAAGCAGGTATTCCTATGAGCTACATAATCATGTCCGGCCGCTACGAGACCGGCACCGCGGAACAGCAGCAAGGCTTTGCGATGCTTCTGGGCGCGGACAATATTCAGTACAAATTCGATCTATATTTTCACTGGTACAATCTCGTACATGAGATGGGTCACTGTATTAAGAGCGGCACTGAAGCGCAGATGTCGGATCTGCGTGAGGAGATGTACGTGAACGAGTTAGCTGTCGCTTACTATCGTCAGCTCGGCGAGGACGCGCGTCTTTCCGAACTCGAATCCATGATCGCCAACGCTGTCGGAAGCATGCCGTCGCCGGTTCCGGATGGCCAGGACTTTGAAGATTTTTACGAAAGCATCTGGGGCACCGAGCAGCTCATGAATGTTATGGTCTACGGTTACCTCCAGCTCAACAGTGTCCTGATGGCGCTCCGCGGAAACCGAACACTGGCCGATGTTCTGGACGACATCGGTATCTCTATCGATACTTCAAAAGCACTCGCTCATTGTGATCTTCCGATCACTTCGGAGAGTGCGGATACGTTCCTTCGCACAGCTCGTGAAAACATGATCGCCCTTGGTGTGGACGTGCCTGAGATCCGGCTTGAACTTCAGGATAATCCGGGAATTCAGTGTGCGAGATATGGTAAGTGATATGGACTTTGATGGATCGCAAAAACTGATCGGACGAGGTGCTCAGGCGGAAGTGTACTGCTATCACGGATACGCGTACAAGGTGTATAAACCGACGTATCCGGAAGAGTGGATCGCGTTTGAAAAACAACAGCAGCAGGTGGTGAATCAGCTGGGGCTTTGTCCTGTCCGCTATTACGATACCGACGATGCGCACATTATCAAGATGGATCTCATCGAGGGCATCCAGCTTGAAGAAAAAGTACTCGCCGGTTATCTCGAAGGCTTCGGTCTTCTCGCCGAAGCTTTTCGTCGCGTGCGTGCCGTCGATGTCACAACAAAAGACGTACAGATGCCACGCCTTACTGACACTGCAGGCATGGGTCTTTCTGATGAAGAGAAGAACAAGATCTTTCCGTTGATCGAACGTCTCTTCGAAAAATTCCCGCCATGCGTATGTCACTTAGATATGCACTTTCTGAATATCATGCTGCCCGAAAATGGTGGCGACGGCGCGGCCGCTTCAAGCGAAACGGCAACGCGCGACGCATCAGACGGCGCGGCCGCTTTTGCCGGCGAAGATTTCATCATCATCGACTGGATGAACGCACGCATCGCACCGGCGCTTTTTGATTATGCAAGAACGTATGTGATCTTCGATGAATTCTCGAAAGAAGCGCTCGAGATCTATAAGAAGGTCGTCGCACAGGATATCGAAGCACTCGGCATTTCCGACTCCGATTTTGCCGACGCGGTCGAAGTGTGCAAAGTCATTCGCAAAAGAGAAAAAGAATCCTGAAACCGACACATCATGATAAGGAAAATGTATCAGGGGTCATAACAAGAAAAAATCATGAACCGACCTGCTTCGTGGTAGAATGAATAAAACGAAAAACGAGGTGCCACTTATGCCACATATTGAAATCAAATGCTATCCGGGTAGAACAGAAGAAGTGAAGACCAAGTGCGCAGAGGCAGTTGCAAAAGTAGCCGCTGAGGCTCTTGGCTGCGATGAGTCTTCGGTATCGGTCGCAATCACGGAAGTCCCGAAGGAGAACTGGAAGTCCGACGTATGGGACAAAGAAATCCTTCCGATCGAAGATCTGTATAAAAAACCGGGTTACACCTGCGAGTAAGGAAAACCCTGAATGCATAAAGTATGAAATGTGTTCTTGTATGACAACAGAACGAACGGTTATTCAACAGAAAACGCCGATATACAGGAGGCTTTCCATGATCAAAGCTTTGTTCGTAGATTTTTATGGTACGCTCGTGCACGAAGATGGCGAGGTTGTCCAGCAGGTAGGCAGAATTATTTTCGATACCGGTAAAGCGGAGAGCATTTCTGAGATTGATGGCTACTGGTGGGGAGAATTTCAGAATATGTTTACGAGCTCTTCAGGAGAGAATTTTATGCTCCAGCGTGACATCGAAATCCGTTCCATCGAGCGCACGGTAGAACACTTTTCTTCGAGTGCAGATCCACGCGAATTAGCAGATATGCTTTTTGCAAATTGGACTGCGCCGAAAATCTTCGAAGATACAAAAACATTTTTCGAAAAAAGTCCACTTCCGATTTATGTGGTGTCCAATATCGATACTGCAGATGTGCAGCAAGCAATCGCTTTTCACGGACTAAAACCGGCAGGTGTTTTTACTTCTGAAGATGCACGATCCTATAAACCACAACCGGGATTGTTTGAACTCGCACTTCGTAGCACAGGTCTTTCTCCTGATGAAGTCATCCACATCGGCGATTCTGTCAGCAGTGATGTCCGAGGCGCAGGCAACGTCGGCATCCGCGCCATCTGGTTGAACCGATTCGGGAAAGCAATACCCGAAGGCGTGGAATACATAACACAGCTGCCAGAAGTGTTTGAAAAGTTAAACTGAAAAAGCGCGATTAACTCATAAGTTTGATTGCGTGATATTAGTGTCTCTGCACTCCGCCGAGTCCCCAGTTTTCGTTCGCGGGTTCGTGGATGACAATAAATACATCTGTTGCGGCAATCTGAAGACGCTCCACAAGCGAAGACGTAAGACGCTCGATCAAGTGCTTTTTCTGAAGAGGAGTGCGGCCCGGGAATAGAGTGATCTCGATGATCATGAAGTGCTCGGTTTTGCCCGGCGCGGTCTCGAAGTTTTCCGGCTCGATCTCCACGATGCGCTGGAAGCGGTCCCAGTCTTCGGTGCCGAGCGTGGCCATGATGCTTTCGTGGACGCAATCGAGCAGCGTTCTTCGGAATTCGGGCGAGTGGCCCTTGATCATTTCGATTCTAACAAGCGGCATGGGCGGCCTCCTTTGTGTGACTTTCCTCTATTTTACGTCTGAATTCCGGCGTTGAACAGACACATGTTCAACGCCGCTGATGCGCGGGTTTACGTCCAAAGCTTCGTGATGAACATAGGCGAAGCATCAGTGCTTTTGGTGAAGCCACAGTTTTCGTAAAAATGCACTTCGTTGTCGTAACCGATGAGGGCGATGCGCATGTAGTCCTTGTAATGCTCTTTCGTCATCTCGACAAGCGTGCGGCCGATGGCCTTGTCCTGGAACTCGGGGTTGACGAGCAGGTAGTGGATGTAAGCGTTCATGATGCCGTCGTCCATCGCGCAGATCATGCCGACGAGGCGGTCGCCGGCCCAGGCGGAGTAGACCGTGTGGAAATTCTCCATAGCAACAACAAGTTTATCCGGGAAGTGTCCCGACGACCAGTCCACCGAAAGGAACAGTTCCTGCAGCGCTTCCTTCGTAAAAGCATGCGTGTCGCTATAAGTGATCTCCATTTTTGTGTCCTCCAATGCAGTTTGTTATGACTAACATTATACACGCTTTGGGCTGCGGGGGAATGTACTGGTGGTATAAGTGGGGGGAGAAGTGGAATGCCTGAATCCGCGTCTGAATTGCACCCTCATTCAGACGCACCCTCAGACATTTGGCTGATTTGTCTGAATCCGCGTCTGAATCGCACCCTCATTCAGACGCACCCTCAGACATTTGGCTGATTTGTCTGAATCCGCGTCTGAATCGCACCCTTATTCAGACGCACCCTCAGACATTTGGCTGATTTGTCTGAATCTGCGTCCGAATCGCACCCTCATTCAGACGCACTTTCAGACGTATGGCTGATTTGCCTGAATCCGCGTCTGAATCACCCCTCGATTCAGACACACCCTCAGACACGTTGCCTTTCTTTCTCTAAAAGCACCCGTGCGCCCCCCGCAACACCCCGCGCCCCGCAACAAAAAGAAGACCCGGTTTGCGCCGGGCCTTCAACTTTAGGGTATTATGGGTATTAGGTTGGTGGTTGCTAATTTAGTATGAACCGCTTCGAAGCGGTCGCGTCGTTAGGGTTTCGAGCTGCTGGCGTCCTCGCGCCCAGCGTTCCTTACTTCTTTCTGACCTGCGCCTCCATCAAGCGATTGTTGAAGAAAACCAGAAGGGCTGCGCAGACGAGCGCGGCGGCGAAGAAGATGCCGGACATGATGATTCGTCCGATATTAAAAGAAGCTGCGGCGATGATCAGGCAAACTGCGAAAATCGCGAAAGTGAATTTGAAAGCTCTTGTGTTACTCATAAGGGTCTCCTCCCGGTTTTGCAGCGCCGTCCGCGCCGCACTTCGTTCTTGATGGTTCCATCTTACCGCCGGGAAGTAAAATCATCGCCAAGCGAAAGTTAAGATTTGATAAAGAAGTTTGGAGTATAATTAAAGAAGCAGATGCTAAGGCCTTTTCGCCTCCAAAAGCACTTGCGCCGTTTCTTTTTTGTGCGAAAGTTTTGTGAATGATTTCGCGGGAGGTTTTGTATGACTAATAAATGTGAAGCATATCTTTTCGGGCAGATCCTGGGTACACATTCGTTTTTGTTGAAAGATGGTTTTCTTAAGCCGGACGAGTACGCTGAAATCAAGGAACAATACTTCCTGCCGGGCGGCGAGACGGGCACTGCGGCGACGGTGCTGGATTCGCTGGGCGTCAATGTGAAGATGGACGGCCCGTGGATCGGAAGTGAAGTGGCGCCGATGCTGAATGATTTCTATAAGGATAAGAAAGTAGATCTTTCGTCGCTGACGTACACTGAAGATAAGGGCGTCATGGACTACGTCGTTATCGCCGGACTGGTAAGATCCCCGATGGGCCGGTTTCAAGCGCTTTTTTCGACAGGGGAAAGATGGTGGAATATACCGAAAGAGGAAGATATAGAAGCGGCGCGCGTAGCGGCTGTGGATCCATTCTTTGGTGCGGAGTCACTGCGAGTTGCGGAACTCTGCGGCAAGCATAATATTCCATATGTGACGATCGACTGCAGGCACGATTCGTACCTGCACCAGCACGCGGCGGTGAACGTGGTTTCGAAGGAGTGCACGTCGCAGCACTATGCGGGTCTCGCGCCGGAAGAAATCGTGGAGAAGATGAAGCAGGAAACGGACGGACTCACGATCCTGACGCAGGGCGGGGGAGAGATGCTTTATGCAAGAAAAGACGGCCCCATCCGGAGGATGAAGCCGTTCGATGTGGAAGTGCGAAGCACGCTCGGCGCCGGCGATACATTTAAGGCCGGCTGCGTGTACGGACTTTTGCGCGGCATGAGCGATGACGAACTCGTGCGCTTCGCCAGCGCGTGCTCGGCGATCGCGATCTCAAGATTCCCGCTGCCGCTGAATCCGCCGACGCTGGAAGAGGTCGAGGCGCTGATTTCGCGCCGCTAAGCAGCACACGGCGTCGCGGCGCGGGCCGCGAAGAGAAAAGGCCCAACGACGTACGCATGAAAGGCGCGCCGCGCATGAAGCGTCGGCCGCATCCATAGTAATCAAAAAGCGCCGGGCTTTTTAAGCACCGGCGCTTCCTTTATATAGAATAATCTACTTAAATCTTCGCGACGACTTCGCCGATGAACATATCGTGCGGGGCGTCGGTTTTGTAGAACTGATCCGCGATCTCCTGCGGCATGTTCTTCGGATCAAGCTGCTGCTTGAAGAGCTTCTTGCAGACCAGCGTGACCGTTGCTTCCTTAAAGGAGACGGACTCGCCTGCTTCGACGGCGGTCAGGCCCTCAAAATGCATCTTATCGATATCCCGGCCGGACTTCGAACCCAGGACCCCAAGTGCTTTTTTATAGGAATCGGGGTAGAAGCTGACCGTGAAATAATCACTGTTTTCCATAAACTCGTATGTATAACGGGAGGTGCGCACGTAGACCGTCGCGACCGGCTTGCCCCAGATGGTGCCGAGCCCGCCCCAGGAAATTGTCATCGTGTTGAATTTGTCCATGGAGCCCGCGGTCAGAAGCGCCCACTGCTTGTCGTAAGTTGAAAAAATATCTGTCGTAAATTCCATACACTCACCTCGCAAAGTTTTCTCTATCATACCACATTTATTTTTCTGAATAGAACTTTATCTTTTCTTTAACGCCTTTTGACGATGGCTTAAACCTTGAACGGTAAGATGTACACATAAAGTAAAGCGAACGCCTTACTGAAACGGAGCGAAAAGCACTTGCCCGAGAAATACGTCTTCGACAAGCACAAGCTCCGGCAGCGAGAGACGGCGGAAAGAAGAGGACAGATTTATGAAAAAGACATCAAAAGTACGTATCGTTATTTTGGTCATCACATTCATTCTTGCACTGACAGGACTGGGCTTGGTGATCGCGGATATGTTCACAGGCGCAAATCTTCTGAAGCCGGGTCTCGCGCTTATTATTTTTGCACAGATCGTATCGATCCTGATGAGAGCATTTGGAGCGAAAGAGGAGAGCAAAAACTAACTGAATCTTTTCACAAAACGTGATATACCACCTTCATAATTACCCCCTCAAAAAGA
>JAFZZM010000078.1 GCA_017615755.1 Clostridiales bacterium
AATACGTCTACTCCAAAGCCGACAAATACATCGACTCCAAAGCCGACCAATACATCGACTCCAAAGCCGACAAATACATCGACTCCGAGACCGACGAATACGTCTACTCCAAAGCCGACAAATACATCGACTCCAAAGCCGACAAATACGTCTACTCCAAAGCCGACGAATACGTCTACTCCAAAGCCGACCAATACATCGACTCCAAAGCCGACAAATACATCGACTCCAAAGCCGACGAATACATCGACTCCGAGACCGACGAATACGTCTACTCCAAAGCCGACGAATACGTCGACTCCAAAGCCGACGAATACGTCTACTCCGAGACCGACGAATACGTCTACTCCGAGACCGACGAATACGTCTACTCCAAAGCCGACAAATACGGTTACACCAAGACCAACGAATACAGCGACACCGAAGCCGACCAATACAGCTACGCCGACTCCGACAAAGAAACCGACACCAGCTGTTCCGGTTGTTAACATGCCGGATACGATCGGCATGAATTACCATGATGCGAAGAGCGAGATTTCATGGGAACTTAAGGATGCCGGATTTAAGACTGTAACTGTTGAGTTCACTTATGTGCCGTGCAATGATGCGGAACTTAACCTGACAACAAAAGAATCGAATCCCAAGCCGGGAACTGTTCTTAAGATTGCAGATTCGATCAAAATAACTCTTGTTGTTTATAAGATCGGTGCGGAACCGACCAAGGCTCCGACAAAAGCACCTACTAAGGCGCCGACGAAGACCCCGACAAAGGCACCTACAGCTGTCCCGTCCAAGACTGCAACCAAAGCGCCGACAAAGGCGTCCACGCCTGTGCCGACTAAGAAGCCGACCAATACGCCTACTCCTTCTGGCCCGTATGTAGCGATGCCGGATGTTCTTGGTATGAATTATCACGATGCGAAGAGCTTGATCGTACGTGAGCTTAAGGATGCCGGATTTAAGGATGTAAGTGTTGAATTCTCATGGGTTAGCTGCACAGATCCTTCGCTGAACCTTACAGCTAAAGACCAGAGTCCGAAACCGGGAAGTAATCTGTATCTTGCAAACTCTACTGTACAAGCTACGGTTGTAGTCTGGAAGATAGCTTCAGATCCAACTGCGACACCTACAAAAGCTCCTACCAAGGCACCTACAAAAGCACCTACCAAGGCACCGACAAAAGCGCCGACGAAGAAGCCAACGGCTACTCCGGTCCCGAAAGCAACATTCAGTGACTTTATCGAGCGTCTTTACAATTGTGCTCTTGGTCGAACAGCAGATGCTTCCGGAAAGAAGTATTGGAGTGAGGAAGTGCAGAGCGGTCGTCGTACCGGTGGTGAATGTGCGCGTTACTTCCTCCTTGAGTCGCCGGAGTTCATGAAGAGAAATCTTTCTGCTGATGACTTTGTTGAAACGCTTTATAAGACTTTCTTCGATCGAAAAGCAGATGCGGCCGGTAAGAAAGGCTGGGTAGATGCGATCAAGAGCGGAAAGATGACCCGTGCTCAGGTTGTTGAGAACTTTATCGAATCGACAGAGTGGTGCAATATTTGCGCGAAGTATGGCGTAAAATCGGGTGCACTTTATCACAAAGCAACGATTGCTTCCGAGAATGCAAAAGCATTTGCAACACGTCTTTATACATGCTGTCTGGGACGTGATGCGGAAGAATCCGGCTTGAACTACTGGGCCCTGGCTTTAACCAATCTTGAGAAGACAGGTTGTGATGCAGTCAAAGCATTCTTTACAGGAACGGAATTTGTCGGATTAAAGACATCAAACGAAGAGTATGTAAGAAGACTCTATAAGACATTCCTGGATAGAACGCCTTCTTCAGAAGAACTGAATTATTGGGCAGGTCAGCTCACCAATGGTCAGATGAACCGCTTAAAAGTACTGGCTTACTTTGGATCATCTGTTGAATTTACTTCAATTTGTGCTAAGTATGGCATTGCGCGAGGAAGTATTTGATAATAGTTGATTAGTGTATGAAATGAGAACGTGAGCTTGAGATGATCTTGCTCACGTTCTTTTTTTCTTACCATTATTCGCTCAGAGAGTACTGATATTTCAGAAAAGTGTTGCTTTTTAAATACGATTGTTCTAGAATTGTTAATCACAAAGACAGTGACGAGGACATGCTTCGTTTCGTGCACCGCCAGAGAGAAAGAGTATTTGCTGGAAGCTCTTTTCGGAAAGCAGTTTCAGAAGAACCACCTTTGAGTCGCATCTGTGAATGAATAGTAGCAGATAGCCGCTACCTACCAGCGTTACGAGAGGAAATGAGTGGTTTATCCGTGTCGGATAAGCAATTAGGGTGGAACCGTGCAGCCATGCATCCCTTTCTATGGGAAGCGTGGCTTTTTTGTATTTGTTTTTGAAACCAAAGGAGGTAATAACATGGTTGATTTTAGCAACAAAGATGAGAAGAACAAGTATCGTCACAGTACGTCGCACATTATGGCGCAGGCGATCAAGAGATTGTGGCCGGAGACGAAACTTGCCATTGGTCCTGCCATCGAGGATGGATTCTATTACGATTTTGACCGTGACGAAACCTTTACAACTGACGATCTGAAGAAGATCGAAGAAGAGATGAAGAAGATCGTTAAAGAAAATCTTCCGATCGAGCGTTTCGAACTTCCTCGTGCAGAAGCAAGAAAACTCATGGAAGAGAAGGGTGAGCCGTATAAGGTAGAACTGATCGATGATCTTCCGGAAGATGCCATTATTTCCTTCTATAAGCAGGGTGAATTTACTGATCTGTGCGCAGGTCCGCACATGGAGACAACAGGTGAGATCAAGGCTTTCAAGCTTCTTTCCTGTGCAGGTGCTTACTGGAGAGGATCCGAGAAGAATAAGATGCTCCAGAGAATCTATGGTACATCGTTCCCGGATAAGGAACAGTTGAAGGCATTTGTTACTGCACGTGAAGAAGCATTGAAGAGAGACCATAACAAACTCGGTCGTGAACTTGAGTACTTCACAACTGTTGATTATATCGGTCAGGGTCTTCCGATCCTTTTGCCGAAGGGAGCTCGTGTAGTCCAGCTGTTGCAGCGCTGGGTCGAGGATGTTGAGCAGTCCAAGGGCTGCCTTCTGACAAAGACTCCATATTTTGCAAAGCGTGACCTTTATAAGATCTCCGGTCACTGGGATCACTATCGTGATGGTATGTTTATCATGGGTGATCAGGATGACGAGACAAAAGAGTGCTTCGCCCTTCGTCCGATGACTTGTCCTTTCCAGTATCAGGTATTCCTGAATCGTCAGAGAAGCTATCGTGATCTGCCGATGCGTCTGACAGAGACATCAACATTGTTCAGAAACGAAGATAGTGGTGAAATGCATGGTCTTATCCGTGTCCGTCAGTTTACTATCTCCGAGGGCCATTACATCCTGCGTCCGGATCAGTTGGAACAAGAGTTCAGCAACTGCCTCGAACTTGCCAAGTACTTCCTCGGTACAGTCGGACTTCTTGAGGATTGCACATTCCGTTTCTCTCAGTGGGATCCGGCTAACCCGAAGAATAAGTATGAGGGAACCAAGGAACAGTGGGAAGAAGCGCAGGCTACCATGAAAAAGATCCTCGATGATCTCGGCCTTGAATATACCATCGGCATCGATGAGGCTGCTTTCTATGGTCCGAAGCTCGACATCCAGTACAAGAATGTATTCGGTAAGGAAGATACTCTTGTTACTATTCAAATCGATATGCTCCTTGCTGCAAAGTTCGGTATGGAATACATCGATAAGGATGGACAGAAGAAGAATCCGTATATCATCCACAGAACCAGCCTTGGCTGCTTCGAGAGAACTCTGGCATACCTCATCGAGAAGTACGCCGGTTGCCTGCCTCTCTGGATGGCTCCGGAGCAGGTACGCATCCTTCCGATCTCCGACGCACATCTTGACCGGGCATTTGAGATTCGTAACGCTCTCATTGCAAAGGGTATCCGCGCTGAGGTTGATGATCGTTCTGAGAAACTCGGTAAGAAGATCCGCGAAGCCAATATCGAAAAAGTCATCTACATGTTTACTGTTGGTGATAAGGAAGTCGAGGAAGGTACAGTATCTGTTCGTTCCCGTTTTGAAGGTGATCTTGGTTCAATGACAATCGATGCCATTTCCGAGAAACTGCTTGATGAGATAAATACAAAGAAAGCAGTGAAAGCCTAAAAATAGCAAAAAGGATCAGCGAAGGATCGGTCTAAGAAATCTTTTACCGATCCTTCGTTGAATTACCTTCAGATTTTCTGTTTTTTGGGTTGACACACATTGATTTTAGAAGTATTATCTAGTGGTTGTTGCATCGGGGTGTGGCTCAGGTGGTAGAGTGCTTGCTTCGGGAGCAAGAGGCCGCGAGTTCGAGTCTCGCCACTCCGACCAATACCGTCTCATTTGATGAGACGGTATTTTTTTGTCTGTTTCTGTATCAAAACCTGGTCTTGTCGCTTTTCTTGGCAGCCTGTCTAAATTATGTTCATAATTGTTCACAAAATCTTTACAGTGTGTGAACGAAGTGTTAACATTATATTGGCTGAAGATTTATTAGGGGATAGAAAGGTTGGGTTATGAAGAATTCTCGAAAAGTATGCTGTCTTTTTATGGTCATGATTATTCTTGTAATGATCGTTGGCGGTATTATCCAGGATCGTCGTGCTAAGCGGGCTCGTGTTATCGAGTCTGTGAGTAAGACGATGGATGCAGCAGGCTGTAAAGAAGTTTCTTCTGATTTTGATCCTGATAAGGAAAAGTCTTCCGGTTCTGATTCTATGGGTGAACTTGCCAGTTTTGAAGAAGTAAGCTCATCAGTGCTTGCTGCTAAAAGAGTGGATGATGACAGTAAAGGCAGTTTTACGGCAATCATCGGTTCTTTGCTTCACGATACGAGATATCGGATCGAGGAAATTGAGGTAGATGGCTCTGAAGCTATCGTTAAAGTTAGGATCTTCTATGCCGATCGGACTAATGTTGTTGATATGAAATTCGGATATGGTATTGGCGGTTGGGTCCTGAATAATGAGGAAGAAGTAGCCCTTTCGTTATTCGGTAAAGATTAATCTGCTAATCATTCATGTAATTCTTTATAAATCTTTCCTGTTAATGTATGATATATAGTTGTACGGTTTGTGCGGGGGAGGTTTTTGGCGTGAGCAGGTTTGCATTTTTACAAGACATGAAGAAGTCTCAATTCATAGCTCTTGTTTCTATTATTATTGCTTTGGTTGTTTTCCTTGGTATTTATTTATTTACGACGACAGGACCATCAAGTGATAATGCCATGATCAAAGGTTGTACAGAGTATATCCTGGATCAATTCGGTGCTGTGAACTCCAAATCAAGAACCTGGTCAAATTATCAGGGGAAAGAGTCGGATCTGACTTTTAAGGATAATTCCGCGATCGATCTTTGTAATTATCTCGGCAAAGGAACCTTTAACGATGAGGCGGAGGCACGAAAAGCCCTTCTTAAAGGTTGCACATATTCCATTTCAAAATGTGAGTTCTATAACGATTCGGCAGTTGTAAATGTGACGATCGATTCTTCAGAGCACGGTAAGGCGACGGCAACTGTGCGTTTTGTGAAGAATTCGGGTACATGGGATGTGGACCATGACAGTGTTTTTCAGGCGGTGCTTGCCGGGAACGGAATCGGCGGTTCCGGAAACGTTATTACCGACATTTTCAACTCACTTCATGACTAATTATAGTATTTTTCAAAGTTCGAAATCGATTTCGTGAAAACAATTGAAGTTGCCTGTTCTTTCAGTTAATATTAAACCGTAGTTTATTTGAGACCGAAATGGTCAGAAAATGGGAGGAACAGACAATGAAAAAACAAAAGATTGCTTCTGTTGTTTTAGCTTCTGCGATCTTGTCTTCTGTGGCATTGAGCGGATGTAAAACAGAAGGGTCCACGTCAATCTCCCTTCAGGGTTATCAGCCGCCGACGGGTTATACCACGACGACAAGTCCTGAAGATGTGTTTGAAGTGACCAAACCGGAAGTGAAGGACGGCGTTCCGAGTGTCATGGAGGACTTTGAAAGTGACGCAACGATGATCGCCCAGCCGAGAGGTGAAGTAACTCTTGGTATCGAAGACGCAAAGAACGCCAACGGTAAAGTCGTTCGTTGCGGTAACAGAACCGATAACTGGAATGGTATCAATTTCCCGTGCGATGTATTCGTAGGAAATAATATCCGTATCCAGACCCGTTGTAAGTGCGGTGGTGGTACTGTAAGAATTTCCCTTCAGTTTGATAATATGGGTAACACGACATATTCCAACCTGATGGACATCAAGGATTGTTCAACTGATTTCGTTGAGACAGTTGTAACATGTTCCGTACCGGAGAACGTTGAGAACGTATTTGTATATCTCGAAGGTGTTGATACGAATGATATCCTTTGCGACTATATGTACGTTACATGTGACGGTGAATACAAGGATCCTTCACAGGCTGCGAAGGTAGAGATTGCTGATACTTCTTCTTACGAGTCCCTGAAGGAACTCTATAAGGATGAATTCCTGATCGGTTGCTGCGTACCGAGAAACATGATTGAAGTAGAAGAGTCTGAGCCGTACAGAAAACTTCTCCTTGCTCAGTTCAATTCTTTTACTTGTGAGAACGAGATGAAGCCGGAAAGCTTGCTCGATTCTGAGGCTAACCTGGCTGATCCTGCAAAGTACAATGAGGCTCCGGCTGTACACTTTGACGCTTGCAAGGCAACATTGGATTTTGCTAAAGCAAATGGTATCAAGATGCGTGGTCATACTCTGGTATGGCACAACCAGACACCTGACTGGTTCTTCTATGAGAACTATGATGTAAATGGTAAGCTTGCAAGCCGTGAGCTTATGCTGAAGCGTCTTGAGAACTACATCAAGGCAGTATTCGAGTACATCAATGCTAACTATGCAGATGTATTCTATGCATTTGACGTAGCTAACGAGTGTGTTGATGACAATTACAATCTCCGTGAGAGCAACTGGACAAAGACGATCGGTGACGATTTCCTCGAGTATGCATTTAAGTTTGCAAGACAGTACGCAGGAAAAGACATCAAGCTGTTCTACAACGACTATAACGAGTATGTTGAGAAGAAGCGCGATAAGATCATCGAAGTTCTGAAGCCGATTGCTGAGGCCGGCAACATCGATGGTATGGGTCTGCAGTCCCATATCTCTGATCCGGTATCTATGGAACAGTACATTGGTTCCCTGAAGAAGTATGCTGATGAGCTCAAGGTTACTATCCATGTTACAGAGCTCGATGTTAATGCTCATAAGGCTTCCGGTAACCCGGATTACGATCAGGGCGTTTACTATCAGACACTCTTCACAGAGATCCTGAAGGCTAAGAAGGATGGATATCCGATCGAGAGCGTTACTATCTGGGGTCTTACAGATCTTGGATCCTGGCGTTCAGCTCAGACTCCGGTTCTCTTTACCGGTAATCTGGAAGCTAAGCTTGCTTTCCAGGGCGTTGTAAATGCTATTAAGGGCGGCGAGATCGAAAAGCCGGCTGATTACGTTGAACCGCCGAAGGAAGGCGATCCTTTCGATGATAATTTCGAAAATGACAAGTTCATGGGTTCTCCTAGAGCAGGTGTTAACCTCAAGGTTGTCTCTGAGGGAGCTTACGAAGGCGAGAAGTGCCTCGCAGTAACCGGCGCTACTGAGACATGGGATGGTTATACAGTTGACATGAGCCGTTTCATGGGTAAAAAGATCAAGTTCTCCTTTGCAGTTAAGTCCACAGCTGCTAAGACAAGCTTCAGTGCTGATATCACTGACTTGTGGCCACACATCGTTGAAGTGGATACAAGCAAAGGCGAGTGGGTAACAGTAGAAGGCGTTCTCGATATGACAACGAATAAATGGGTTCTCCCGGATGGTTCTACTGTTGAAGTACCGGCTGACCTCAGCAATCTTGTACTTTACTTTGAGACATTCGATTGCACAGATGATTTCTATGTAGATGCTTTCCACGTAGAGCTCGCTGCTTAATCGATCGTCATAATCGGAAAATCGATATGGAAGCCGTGTCTTTGGACACGGCTTCTTTTTATGCGGAAATTAGAGTGTGATATAATCGGATTATTGATTTACGGACCTGCAAAAGCAGGATGAAAGGTGAGCCGGATGAGTATTTGTGCAATCGTTGCTGTAGATGAGAATTGGGGAATCGGTTATCAGGGAGAACTTCTTGTAAGTCTGCCTGAGGACCAGAAACAGAATTTCAAAGTAAAGACGCTTGGACATCCGGTCATATACGGAAGAAAGACGCTGGATACATTCCCGAAGAAGATGCTGCTGCCGGGAAGAGAGAATATCATTCTTTCAAGAAATCCCGACTTTAACGTGGAAGGTGCTACGATCATGCATTCCGTGGAAGAGGTGGTGGCATACACCAGAGAACGACCGGATGAAGTGTTTTTCATCATTGGTGGAGAACAGATATATAAGCAGTTCCTGCCTTTCTGTGATACTTGTATCGTAACCAGGATCAAGAAGAGTTATCCTGCCGATGCGTTTTTTCCTAACCTTGACAATATCAAAGAGTGGAAGAGATACAGCCGCGAGGCAATGGTGCACTCTGTAAAGGGCGTAAGCTTTGAAATATGGACCTATACGAGGATTTTCAAGTAACAGCCTGTGTTGAATCTGCACAACTCGGACGTGTGCAATATGCACAACGTTCTCTTTGTTCGTCTGTGCAACCTCTACAATTCTGGCATTGACGCGTTTTCGTGGGAAGACTATAATGAAACCGCAAAGACAGGAAAGCTTTGCGAAAGAAAAGGGAAAAAAGAAAAACTCATTTAGATTTAAGGAGGTAGTCACCATGAAGGCTTTTAACATGAGCAATGTTGATGTTCACCAGTTTATGCAGGCGCTTGATTCTTGTTCCGGCGATGTAATGCTTATCACTGACGAAGGTGACAAGTTCAAACAGAAGAGCAAGCTCAGCCAGATCACTGGTCTGATGAAGCTGATCGAAGGCGGTAAGCTGGTAGA
>JAFZZM010000079.1 GCA_017615755.1 Clostridiales bacterium
CATATCTCTGGCAGGGTGGATACGACGGAGCTTACGGCGAACATTTCTGTACAGAAGGCCCGTCGATTCTCGAGGCACTTCAGGCAAGCGCCGCCGAGATCGGATTTGAGATCGTCACAGATGAAGAGGAGATGGAGAACTGCGATGTGATCCTTCTTTGTGTCGGTGAGGTTCCGTATGCCGAGTGGTATGGCGACACTGAAGATATGTCGATCACAGGTAAGCTCGCGCTTCCGGGAACGGAAGAAGCGATCCAAACGATCGCAGAGTATAAGGGCAGCTTCTCCGAGAAGAAAAAGTCCCAGGCGATCCCTGTCATCACACTGATCGTCGCAGGAAGAAATGTTCTTATTTCCGATTATGTAAATGACTGGGATGAAGTCGTTATGTGCTATCTCCCGGGTTCCGAAGGCGGCAATGCCGTATCGGATATCCTTACTGGCAAGGCGGAATTCTACGGACGTCTTCCGATGCCTTACTATTCTTCCGTAGAGCAGATCGGAACCGAAGAGTCCTGGCTGCCGCTCGGATTCTCTGCTGCTGAAAAGGGCGAAGAATTCGATACTGAGCCGGCAGAGACCACAGCCGGAGAGGACGCATAATGAGCGAAGAGAGATCGAAATACGGATATTGTCCTAAGTGCGGCGAGCCTTTCGAACGTCCGTACACGCACTGCCCGTTCTGTAACGCGCCCAATCCGCATCTCGATCAGGATCTGGAAAAGAAGAAAGACGCGATCAACGAACAGCTCCAAAAGCAGCTGCAGGCAAACCGCGAGTGGGCGGATGCTAATCGTGCCGAGGTAAAAGCACAGGTCGACGCACAGATCGATCAGAATCTTCGTGAGATGAAACAGCAGGTCAAGTCCACGACGGATTCAGTTACGAAAGGAAAAGGAAGTCTCCTTGTATGGGGACTGGTCATCGCAGGCGCAGTCGTCCTGGGGGTCGGACTGTGGCTGCTCCTGAAATAGGAGGTGGCGAAAAGTGTTTTCCGATAAGCAAAAAAAGTGGAACATAAAAAGGGGTCCTTTTCCTGATCCTGCTTCCGATCTTTCTGTTCCTCTTCGTTCTTCCGAAGGAACAATACATGATCAAGGACGGCGGCACGATGTGCTATGGTCCGTTTCTCCCCGTATATGAGTACCGAAAGGTGCATGGAGGGGGATATGTAGATAAAGACGGAAACCGCGTATTCAAGGTCGGAACCGAGGTCTACATTTTCGGCATCCGGGTGTATGAGAACACCCACTACGAAGCGGAAAAGACCGGGCGGAGAGTCGAGGAGGACGAGCTGGCCCCGGGGGTTCGCACGCACAATACAGCGATCTCTGATTTAATGGCAACGATTCCCTGATGATCCTCGACTAAGTAAAACAAGCAAAAAATACCTTCGAAGCTCCTCCGCAGGGCATCGCCCGAGGACAGAGCAAGAAGGTATTTTTCTGTTTGTATTAATTCGAGGATCAGGAATCCTTACCGTCACGGATGACGTTTCTCTTGATCTTGCCGGAGATGGTCTTCGGAAGCTCAGTGACGAACTCAACGACACGCGGGTACTTGTACGGAGCGGTGTTGGTCTTAACGTATTCCTGGATCTCTTTTTTCAGTTCCTCTGTAGGTTCTGCACGGCCCGGAACAAGCACGATCGTTGCCTTAACGACCATACCGCGGACGCCCTGCGGGTCAGGGGTTCCTGTTACGGCACACTCGAGTACGTAAGGGAGCTCCATGATGACACTCTCGATCTCGAATGGTCCGATACGGTAACCGGAAGATTTGATAACATCGTCGACACGACCGACATACCAGATGTAGCCATCCTCATCCTTCCAGGCGGTATCACCTGTGTGGAAGTAGCCGTCATGCCAGGATTCTTTTGTCTTTTCTTCGTTCTGGTAGTAACCGAGATAGAGACCGCACGGAACGACATCTACGGTTCTGATGCAGATCTCGCCGGTAGTACCCGGAGGACAGTCATTGCCGTCTTCGTCGAGGATATGTACATCGTACGGAGTAACGGCCTTACCCATGGAACCGAGACGGATCGCGGATCCGACGAGGTTACCGATAACGAGGGAAGTCTCGGTCTGACCGAAGCCTTCCATCAGGCGGATACCTGTCGCTCTCATGAACTGGTTGAATACCTCAGGGTTCAGAGCCTCACCGGCAACTGTCGCGTACTTCAGGGAAGTCAGATCGTACTGTGAGAGATCTTCCTTAACGAGGAAGCGGTACATGGTCGGCGGAGCACAGAAGGTGGTTACGTTGTACTTAGCGAACATCGGCAGGATCTCGTTGGCGTGGAACTTGTCGAAGTCGAATGTGAATGTCGGAGCTTCGCAGAGCCACTGACCGTAGAGCTTACCCCAGAGGGACTTACCCCAGCCGGTATCGGAGATCGTGAAGTGCAGACCGTTCGGATCAACGTTGTGCCAGTACTTCGCTGTCGCAAAATGTCCCAGGGAATACTTGTGGGAGTGTGCCGCGATCTTCGGGTAGCCTGTGGTACCGGAAGTGAAGAACATGACCATCGGATCGTCGCCCTGTGTGGCGTTTTCCGGACGCTCAAATACGTCACTTGATGCAGGCATTTCGTAGTTGAAGTTGTGCCACTTGCTGCTCATACCTTCAAGCGGAAGGAATCCGCCCTCGGAAGAAAGAACAGCGTCTTTCTTAAGGCCTGCTTCGTCAACGGAAGCTTTTCCTTCGAGGACAGAAAGGAACTTCGCGCCGCTTTCGTCATCGGCACCGTTTGCCATGATGAGCTTGATATCGAGGCCTGCCTTATCGGCTGCCTTCTGAGCTTCCAGAGCGGTGTCGCCGTTGCCCGTGATAACGATCGCGGAAACGCCTGCCGCCTTATAGCGGTAATCGAAGTCGTGTTCCTTCAGAAGGTTTGTGGCCGGGATCGCGATCGCGCCGATCTTGTGAAGCGCGAGGATCGAGAACCAGAACTGGTAGTGACGCTTCAGAACGAGCATGACACGATCGCCGTGCTTGATGCCGAGGCTCTCGAAATAGTTTGCCGTCATGGCGGTGTACTTCTTCATCTCCGCGAAGGTGAAGCGGTGATCGGTAACACCGTCTTTTGCGACCCACATCATGGATGTCTTGTTCGGGTCCTTATCGGCCATCGCGTCGACGAGGTCAAACGCGAAATTGAACTTATCTGCTTCCGGTGTATAGGAGATCGATGTCAGCTTGTTATTGGCATCGAGTACATCCGTGACGTACTTTCTGTATACCGGGTTCTGAACTGCTGCCAGATCGAAATTGGTCTTGTTGTCTTCTACATAAGAAGTCTGAACAGTCTTTTCGTAGGTCGCGCCGGCTGTCCACTTTTCCGGATTGAGAACGATCGCGTAGAATGTGCAGTCCTCGCCGCCGAGAGCGTACTCGTTATGCGGTGTTCTACTGTCGAAGAAGATGGAATCACCCGGATACAGGATCTCGGAGTGGTCACGGAGCATGACCTTCAGGCAGCCCTTTGTGACGATGTTCAGCTCCTGACCGGAGTGAGTAACGAGTTTGTACGGCGGGTTCAGGGCTTCTTCGGAATAAGGGATGGTGACCTCGAAAGGCTCACACAGCTTGTTTCTGAAAAGATGACCCAGACGCATGTACTTGTAACCTGCGCGGCGGGTGATCGGGAGACCCTCGCCCTTTCTGGTGACGGCATATTCTCTAAGTGCAGGAGTCGTACCTTCCATAAGCTCGGAGATCTCAACTCCACAAAGATTTGCGACTTTGTATACGAAGGTGAAACTGAAGTCTTCCTGACCTTCTTCATACTTGACGTACTCTTCCTCGGTGACCTCGACCTTTTCGGCCATGTCCTTCGTGGAGAGTCCCATGTCCAGACGCAGTGCTTTGATACGGCTGGCTACCTCGGAGATCTTCTGCTCGAGGAGACCGCCCTGTTCTCCGCTTCTCAATAATGTTTCGTTCTTTTCTAGTTCGCTCATTTTCTTTCCTCCATAAGCTCCCTATCAGCTGCGTCTTTCCTTCGCTTTTTCGAGGCAATAAAAAACGCCCCAACGTCCACCTTGGACATTGAGACGGCTATTTACCGCGGTACCACTCAATTTGCGAAATCTTTTCGCCACTTAATAGGTTCTATCAAACCCTTCGCCTTAACGCGGCTCTTACGTGTACAGTCTACTCAAGTAAAAACTTATTCGGTGTACCGGCTCGGAAGCGATAGTCATCTGGATCATCCCGGATACCGACTTTCAGCAGGCGTCGGCTCTCTGTGAGGCGAAATGGTCACGACCTTCTTCGTCATAGCTTTTCAACAAGGTGATAATAATCCGAGGATTTTCCTTTGTCAACACTTAATTTACAAAAAGTTGGCATTTATATATATTCATTGACTAAAGGCATGGTGTATAATCTAGCATAGACTTAAGTAAAATTGCTGTACATATGTCCGTTAGGGATTATGGGAGGGACTATGAAAGCTTCGAACAAAATAATTAAATTTCTCGCAGTAATGATGATCGTAGCGATCGCTTCCGGTCTTTGCGGCTGCTCGGTGAAACTGCCTTTCATGGAGAAGGATACGCGCACGGTCCAAGAATATCAGGCAGAGGCCAAAGAACTCAGTTACTACCTCATCCGCCGCATGCTTATCGGAGATTACGCATCGATCAAGACATATCTGAAATCGGAAGAAAAAGATAAGGTCGAGGAGATCGTTACCTCTTTGGACTCCCGACTTTACGATGCCGCGGATGTCGCCATCGTATCGGTCTACACGGACGAAAACACACATGAGACAAGTATTAGTTTCCGTATTACATTGACGTTCCAGACAAGCACATCCTCGTCGATCTGCCAGCTGTCCATGAGACCTTCCGGATCTTCCTGGAAGATCGAAAACGCGGTTGCGTTCTGCATGGATATTCAGAACATCAACGATATCTATATTGAAGGAAAGAAGCAGGATGAAGATTTTGCCAAGTAACATTACCGTCAGTCCGAAGGAAGATTTCTTCCGGATCGACACTGAAAATACAAGTTATGTGATTGGAATAGAAGATGGCCTATATTTAGGCCATTTCTATTATGGACCGTCGATCTCCGACGACTCCCTTTCCTATCGAAGGAAGTTTTCACCGTGGATGACTCCCACAAAGAACAAAAGAGAGCTCGCGATCTTCATGGACGGGTTTTCGTTCGAGTACCCGGGATGGGGCAGGGGTGACACCCGTGAGGGCGCGCTGAAAGCCGTTTTCAAAGACGGCACGGAGCGTGTGGACCTCATCTATCAGGGCTATGAGATCACTTCGGGAAAAGCACCGGTCCCGGGGCTTCCTTCCACCTTTGACACCGAAGGCGAAGTCGAAACACTTCGGATCGACCTGAAAGATCCGGACACGGGGCTTGCTGTCGCTTTGTACTACAGTGCTTTTGCCGAATGCGACGTGATCGCGAGAAGAGTAGAAGTCGTCAACGGAGGCTCTTCGGATGTGGTCCTTCAGAGAGTGCTTTCCGCGTCGATGGATATGCCCGGACGTGACCGCCAGGGAAGAGCGTTTGAGCTTATGACTTTCCATGGCACATGGGCCCGCGAGTTCACAAGAGAGATCCGTCCGATCGGATTCGGAAGAACGGGCGTGACCTCGATCAACGGAAAAACCGGCAACCGCACGCAGAGCTTCCTGGGAATCGTATCCCCGGGGATCACACAGGAAGACGGCGAGGTGTACGGACTTCAGTTCCTGTATTCCGGAAATTACAGCTCGATGGTCGAGAAGGTCCCGAGCGAGGACCTGAGAGTTTCGGTGGGCATCCATCCGGAAGAGTTTAACTGGGTCCTTGCGCCCGGCGAAACATTCTACGCGCCGGAAGTCGTTTTGACGTATTCCGCAAGCGGTCTGGGCAAGATGAGCCGGAACTTCCATGATCTTTTCAGGAAGCACCTGATCCGCGGCGCCTACAGAGATAAGAAGCGCCCGATCCTCATCAACAACTGGGAAGCGACGTATTTTGATTTTGATACCGAAAAGCTCCTGGCCATCGCCAAGCAGGCGAAGGAATGCGGCGTGGAGATGCTGGTCGTCGATGACGGCTGGTTCGGCAAGAGAAATGACGATAACACGAGCCTCGGCGACTGGACGGTCAATGAGGAAAAACTTCCGGGAGGCCTTTCCGGATTAAGCGAGAAGCTCAAGGAAATGGGAATGAAGCTCGGCGTCTGGTTCGAGCCCGAGATGGTCTCTCCGGACTCGGATCTTTACCGCGCGCATCCGGACTGGGCGATCTCGATCCCGGGAAGAGACATCACGCTTTCGAGAAATCAGCTGGTCCTCGATGTCTCCAGAAAAGACGTCCGTGACTACCTGATCTCGGCGATCTCCGCGATATTGAACTCCGCGGACATCTCCTACGTGAAGTGGGACATGAACCGCCATATGGCGGACCTTTACAGCGCGGATCTTCCCGCGGAAAGACAGGGAGAACTTCTGCACAGATATGTGCTCGGTCTTTACGATCTTCAGGAAAGACTTCTGACTTCTTTCCCGCACATCCTTCTTGAAAACTGCAGCAGCGGCGGCGCGAGATTCGACCCCGGCATGCTCTACTACAGCCCGCAGATCTGGACTTCCGACGACACGGACGCCTACGAGCGCATCCGCATCCAGGAGGGCGCGGCGACACTCTATCCGCTTTCCTCTCTCGGCGCGCACGTTTCGATCTGCCCGAACCACGTAACGGGAAGGACCGTGCCGATCCGGACCAGAGGCCATGTCGCGCTCGCGGGAACCTTCGGATATGAGCTGGACATCACGCAGCTTTCGAAAGAAGACCACGAAGAAATGAAAAAGCAGACGGCGCTTTTCCATAAGTACAATGACCTCGTAAGAAACGGCGATTACTACAGGATCGCGTCCTTCCGAGATAACGGATTTTTCGACTGCTACGGCGTCGTTTCCAAGGATAAGAGTGAAATGCTCATGACGTTCATTCATGTGATGAACCGCCCGTGCAACCAGGACAGATTCATCTGCCTAAAGGGCTTAGATGAGAAGAAGCGCTATCGCGTCACATGGGCCGAAGATCCGGAGGATCAGCCGGAGGTCGTCGTCGAAGCATACGGCAGTACGCTCATGAATGCGGGGATCATCTTCCCCTGCTTAAGCGGTGATTTCCGTTCTGTCCTCTACTACATTTCCGAGATCTGAGAGGGCTATGAGATGACCAACTGCAAGATCCTGCATCTTCTTCCCGGAGCGAAAGAGGCTCGTGGCCTGACGGTCATAATCGACGTATTCCGCGCTTTTTCACTGGAGTGCTATCTTTACGATCTGGGCGCAAAACTCGTGCGTCCGGTGGGTTCGATCGAGGAGGCAAAAGCTCTTCACGAAAAGATCCCGGGATCCGTCCTGATCGGCGAAAGACAGGGGATCAAGGTCGAGGGATTTGATTTCGGGAACTCCCCGTCGCAGGTCGAAGCCGAGAAAGACAGAATCGAAGGAAGAGTCATCATCCACACCACAAGTGCGGGAACGCAGGGCATCGTGAATGCCGTTGGCGCGACCGAGATCCTGACGGGAAGCCTCGTCAACGCAAAGGCGGTCGCGGAGTACATCCGTACCGCTGCTTCTAAAGCAAAGGACGATAGCGCCTCTCGAAAAGAACTCGAAGTCTCCCTCGTCGCGATGGGCCTTTCGGCGAAGAAGCAGGCCGCGGAAGATGAGCTCTGCGCCGAGTATATCAAATCACTTGTCGAAGAAAATAAGATCCTGCCGGCCTTTGAAGAAAGGCGACAGGATCTGAAGAATCATGATGGGAAACGGTTTTTCGATCCGTTGCTTCAGGAGCACTTCCCCGAAAAGGACTACTACATGTGCATAAGTCAGGATCGGTTCCCGTTTGTGCTTCGTATCGGAAAAGATGGTCTCGGTTTCTTCTCCGAACGGATCGATGTCTGACAGTGCTTTTGAAACGGAATCCTGATCAGGAAGATGTATCCGCTTCAACGTCGACGACGATCTCGATCTGCTCACCGTCACGAAGGATCGTCAGAGTCAACTTACCGCCGACACCGACACGGTTGATATTTATTTTCAGATCAGCAATATCCGTAACTTTCTTTCCGTCGATCTTGATGATGACGTCCCCGGACTTAATGCCGGCGCGCTCGGCCGGGCTGTCGTCCATGATGTCGTGGATGCCGATGCCTTCGTCCGCGTTGTACTTGGTAGAACCTGCATTGACAGTCTCCGCGTAGACACCGATGTACGGCTTATCCGCGTAGCCTTTTTCAATGATGCTCTCGATGATGACGCGTGCGGTACTGATCGGGATGGCGAATCCGATGCTCTCGATCGTAGCCTCTGCGGAACCGTTATTGGAGTACTTGGCGTTCGTGATGCCGATGACCTCGCCGTACATATTGAAAAGCGCGCCGCCGGAGTTACCGGAGTTGATCGCACAGTCCGTCTGGATGAGGTTCATGGACATGTTGTCGATGGTAATGCTTCTGTCGAGGGCGCTGACACAGCCCTTGGTCAGGGAGAATGTGAGCTCGCCGAGAGGGTTGCCGATCGCGACAACATCGTCACCGACATTCAATTTGTCGGAATCGCCGAGAACGACAGGAGACAGACCTTCTGCGTCGATCTTGAGGACCGCGATGTCATTTTCTTCGTCATAGCCTACGACATTTGCGTCGTAAGAAGTGTTGTCGAAAGTGGTGACCTTGATCTCTTCTGCGTCATCGATGACGTGGAAGTTGGTAACGATGTAACCGTCATCGGTCAGGATAAAACCGGAACCGGACGCGGCGGCCGTTGTCTGATAACCATAGTAGTTCACTTTGATCTGTGTAGAGATACCGACCGTGGAATTCACGTTAGCGGCGTAGATCTCCGAAGCGGTGTGCTTCTCACTTGTATCGACGCTGCTCGTGTTGATGGTGGAGTAAGAGCGGTCGCCCTGCAGGATCGTGGACTGACCGTCGCCGGTCGACGAGGATTTCTTACCGGAACCGTCTTTTACGGCTTTCTTTGCTTCATCGACAGCATCTGACTTGACCTGCTCTGCCCAGTACATGCCATACGCGACCATGCCGCACACGCCAAGAGTGGCGCCGAGCATGCAGAACGCAAGGGATGCGGCGACCAGACGCTTTCTGCTTACCGAGGTGTCTTTCTTTTCCTTTATCTTGGTTTCTTTTACCTTTTTCTCTTTTCTCTTTTTCTTCTTGGAAAGCTCCTCGATAACAGGTGAGCTGGGGAGCTCCGGGGCCATCATCTGAGGAGTCAGGAGCGGCTGCATCGGCGCCGGGGCGGCCGGTACCTGAGCCGGCTGAATTGCCTGCTGCACCGGCTGAACTTCCGGTTCCTGCTGAACCGGCGTCGGCTGCTGCGCGATCGGAGCCGGCTGGATCTCCTGTGTGGTCACAGGCATATTATATGCGGGCGAAACAGTAGAAGGAGAGAGGATCGGCGGTTGCATGGCCTGTCCTGCGGTCTGAAAAACCGAACCCGGACGCATGGGCGCGCTTCCTTCCGGAATAGAAGGAGTTCCGCTTCCGTTTATATTGGTGAAGTTATTATCATTAATCATTTGACACATCGTCTCCTTTCTTCACAAGGTAAACGCTTCATCTACCTTGTAGTATACTCTAGCCCGTCAACTTTAAAATAACTTAAAAGTAATATTGCCAAGACGTATTCTGCGGTATTGTCGGAATAAGTCTCTGAAACAGTCTCTGTAAACTTGCTTTCAGAGACTGTTTCAGAGGAAAATGACGAATTCCTCTGTTTCAGTCTCTGTAAACTTGCTTTCGGAGACACTTTCAGAGGATAATGACGAATTCCTCTGTTTCAGTCTCTGTAAACCTGCTTTCAGAGACACTTTCAGAGGAAAATGACGAATTCCTCTGTTTCAGTCTCTGTAAACCTGCTTTCAGAGACTGTTTCAGAGGAAAATGACGAAAATCCCTGAATCGGTCTCTGCAAAAGAACTTTCGGAGACGTGTTCAGGGATTCTCTTTTGTTTACCTATCGAAAAGGACCGGTCAGGAATCTGACGCTGTGTGCCGGACGTCGGCCATCAGATCAGATGATGTCCTTGTGGTGATCCTGCAGGCTCTTAACCGGGAAGTTCGGGTTGGCCTTGTACGCCTTGATACCCTCGGCGCTTGCCTTTGCGGCAGCCATCGTCGTGATGTAAGGAACTCTGTGGCGGATCGCTTCTTTTCTGATGTAGCTGTCGTTGTGGATAGAGGTCTTACCGGCCGGTGTGTTGATGATCAGCTGGATCTCACCGTTGGTGATCTTATCCGTGATGTTCGGGCGGCCTTCGTAGAGCTTGTTGACACGCTCTGCATCGATGCCGGCTTCCTTGATCATCTCGTAGGACTTACCTGTAGCGAGGATGTGGAATCCGATCTCATCGAATGCTTTGGCGATCTCAACGAGTTCATCCTTATCGCGGTCGCATACGGAAAGAAGTACGTTACCCTCGGAAGGCAGCTTCGTCTGAGTTGCTTCCTGAGCCTTGAAATAAGCTTCGCCGAAGGACTCGGAAATACCGAGGACCTCACCGGTGGATCTCATTTCCGGTCCGAGGACCGGGTCAACTTCCTGGAACATATTGAACGGGAAGACAGCTTCCTTAACGCCGTAGTGCTTGATGATACGATCCTTGAGCTCCGGTACCGGGGACGGCTTGCCGGTGATCTCGGATGTCATGATCTCTGTGGCTACCTTGACCATGTTGATCGCGCAGACCTTGGAAACGAGCGGTACTGTACGGGAAGCACGCGGGTTCGCCTCGAGTACGTAAACAACATCATCCTCGATCGCGTACTGCATGTTCATAAGGCCTCTTACATTCATCTCGATCGCGATCTTTCTGGTGTAATCCTTGATCGTCGCGATCTGCTTTTCGGTAAGGTTCTTGGACGGCAGGATACAAGCGGAGTCACCGGAGTGAACGCCTGCGAGCTCGATGTGCTCCATGACTGCCGGAACGAAGCAGTTCTGTCCGTCGGAAATAGCGTCTGCCTCGCACTCTGTAGCGTGGTGGAGGAAACGGTCGATGAGGATCGGACGGTCAGGTGTAACACCTACAGCGGCGTTCATGTAAACACGCATCATCTCGTCGTCGTGTACGACTTCCATGCCGCGTCCGCCGAGAACGTAGGAAGGACGAACCATGACCGGATAACCGATCTTGTTGGCGATCGTAAGAGCGTCGTCAACGGTAACAGCCATGCCGGCTTCCGGCATCGGGATGCCGAGACGGTCCATCATAGCGCGGAAGTGATCTCTGTCCTCAGCCAGGTCGATCGTCTCCGGTGTGGTACCGAGGATATTTACGCCGTTCTTCTTAAGATCTGCAGCGAGGTTCAGAGGTGTCTGACCACCGAACTGAGCGATAACGCCGATCGGCTTTTCTTTTTCGTGGATGGAGAGAACGTCTTCCAGTGTCAGCGGCTCGAAGTAGAGCTTGTCGGAAGTATCGTAGTCGGTGGAAACTGTCTCCGGATTGCAGTTAACGATGATGGACTCGAATCCCATCTTCTTGAGTGCGAGAGCCGCGTGTACGCAGCAGTAGTCGAACTCGATACCCTGACCGATACGATTCGGGCCGCCGCCGAGGATCATGATCTTCGGCTTATCGGAAGACGGGCTCTTGTCTTCAGAGAGGTGGTATGTGGAGTAGTAGTAAGCTGCATCCTGTGTACCGCTTACGTGTACGCCTTCCCAAGCCTCGCGGATGTTGTACTGGTAACGAGCGTTTCTGACGTCTTCTTCCGGAACCTCGAGGAGCTTGCTGAGGTAACGGTCGGAGAAACCGTCGAGTTTTGCCTGGCGGAGTGTCTCCTCAGACGGAACAGCACCCTTGATCTTGATGAGCTCTTCTTCTTCCTGAACGAGCTCGAGCATCTGCTCTAAGAACCAGTGCTTGATCTTTGTCAGCTGGTAAAGCTCTTCTACGGTAGCGCCCTTACGGAGTGCCTCATAGAGGATGAACTGTCTGTCGGATGTCGGGTAAGCGAGCATGTGCATCAGTTCTTCCTTGGAAAGGTCGTGA
>JAFZZM010000012.1 GCA_017615755.1 Clostridiales bacterium
CACCCATGGTACCAACAATGTTCTCTTTTGCAACGAGGCCCGTGATGGACGCCACCGCCGCCTGCCAGTTACCGAATCCGATCGGGGCAAAGATCCATGCGATGCCCGATCCGACTTTCCGGATGATGTTCTCCTGCCCCGGATCGGCAAAGGTAAGTGGTATCATGCTTCTCGCCTCCCGTTTGTACCGCCGGATGTGGTTTCCGGCGGTTTCTATCTCGGTTAGTTTTATCTAACTGTTGTCCGAAATAAAAGGTTAGCCGTTCTAACCTTTTTTCTGCTTGCGAGAGTTAGTTCTTTCTAACCGCTTTAGTTATACACGACTAACCACAGCCTGTCAATCGTGTTTCTTTGTGAGTTCTTCACAAACTCTTTCGGGCGGATTCGCATGTTTTTCTTCTGTTTTCGGGCTAATAGTGTATAATTAAGAAAAAACATCGGAGGATGTATGCGTAAGGAAACGGACTTTTCCCGTAAAGCTTGGACTTTTATCTTTATCTGTGAATCGGCACTGGTGATCGGACTTCTCATCCTGATCGTGCTGTTCTCTGTACCCACGGAACGTCGTCTTATGGACACGGTGCGAGAGCTTTTTCATGCGAAAGAAGTCAAATATGACCAGTATTCCAAGCAGCAGAACGTGTTCACCCTCATGAATCTCGACGAGCGCCGCAAGGGCAACAATGATCTGAAAGATGAGCTTCTGGGCAACGTGGAGATGCGTTTCCTGTATAAAAACGGCGGCGATAACTGGGGACTGACCGTCTCCTCGTTGCATTTCGCGTCGCACAATCAGGCGCGCGAATACTTCAACCGCTATGAAACAGCCATGACTACTGTGTCCGACAGTTTTACGCCGCTTGACTGGCACGAGTACGCTGACTCTCGTGTAAAAGAGTTGGGCTGCCATCTTGATCCGGCTTTTTATGGCTCGGAAAAGTACGAGTGCTATATCATGTTCCTGGAATCCAAGTCCGTCGTCTGCATCAAGTTTTATGCATATCCGGACGTAAACGAAGAGCAGAAGAAAATCCTGACGGACCTATGCTACGAGCTTTCACTGCCGAATCCGTTCGAACTCGAGGATACGATGTCCGAGCGGCAAAATTGACCGGCAAGCTATGAATTACTTCTAAACTGCTTGTTTTTTCTCGTCAATGGTGGTGTAATATTCCATAGTTGATATCATATGAAATGATCCATTATATTTCCTGATTTGAAAGAAATCGAATCGTTTTCCCCGTGCAGGATCCCTGCCCGGAGACTGTTTTGTCGTAAAAACCATGGAAAGAAGGTCATAGAATATGGATTTACTTAACGAAGTGCTTTTGAAAAGAAAAAAGGAGCTTGAGGAAGCAATCAAGAATGCTTCTGTGGTTCTGGATTCGTCACCTGACGGGCGGCTAAAGATAATCCGCACAAAAAAATGGGTACAGTTTTATCTGGTTGAAGAGCATGGAAATGCCACTTATCTGCCTAAAAAGGCTAATGAAAAGCTTATCTGCAACCTTGCTCAGAAGAGTCATGCCCGGCACTTTCTTTTAAATGCCAAGGCAGAACTGGCTTCGATCGACCATTTTCTGAACAGTTGTCATCATCGTTCATCCGATCGGTTGTATGCCAACTTGAGTCCGGAAAGGAAGAAACTCGTTCAGCCCTTCCTTTTGGATGATGAAACTTTTTCCAAACAATGGGAAGACCAGCCTTTCGTATCGAATCCTTTTCATCCTGAGGATAAGCAGTATACAACTAATCACGGAGATACGGTCCGCTCCAAATCAGAACTAGTATTTGCCAATATGTTCTTCGAACTTGGTATACCATTTAAGTACGAATGTCCACTTTTCCTTCCAAACGGTAAAACAGCCTACCCTGATTTTACTTTGCTGAAAAAGAGCACTCGCCAAGAGTATTACCACGAACACTTTGGTTTATTTGACGACGCCGAGTACCGAGAAAATGCCATTCGAAAACTGGATATTTATCGAAGAAATGGGATTTATATCGGAAAAAACCTCCTCGTGACCTATGAGACCGCAGGTTGTCCACTCGATATTCCTGCACTGAAAAAGTCTTTTTCTGAGATTTTCCTGGACGAGCACTGAGGTACATGAATCGCGAAACGAAGAATACATCCTCTTTCCTTGTTATTCACTTAATGAGTTGTTTGATCCTTAGCAATAATTTTGTGACTACATGCTTTCTTTGCTTTTCCTTCAATATGAGATGTATGATTCATGAACAGAATTTGGAAAACTACATACTTCTTTTCTCATTTTGTAGAAAAGGGATGTACTATTCTTAAACGAGTTTCAGAAAACTACATACTCTTTTTTGTTATACACCCAAAAGAGATGTAAAGATATTATCAGGCGACGATGGCACTACATCCCTTTTTTACTTATTTCTTGAAAAGAGCTGTAGCAGAGCAAACTCAGGAATTCTTCTCTACATGCTCTGCACCTCTATTATGATAAAAGGGATGAAATCTTCGAAAGAAAGCAAAAATGAATACATCCTTCTGGCAAGAAATATAGCCAAAAGGATGTATTTACATAAAATCATCAAAACATGTGCAGTTTACTGAAACGGCACGTAGAACTCCTTTGTCGCCTCCTCATCTGCGAGCAGGTTCGTGAGTTCTTCTTCCGTGATTTCCTGGAGATGGCCGATCACGACGCAGTCGATGGTGTGGGCCTTGTAAACGATTGCGAATTCCATCGATCCATATCGGATGATGTCACCCGGCTTTACCTCAACGGTAGTGATCTCTTCTTGATGGATCTTCGCATCGATCCAGCAGCTCTTCTCATTCCCGTTGATATCTTTCATTTTCCCCAATGAAAAGCACGTGTTCCGGCGGTTCATTATCTCCTGCGCAGTGTCGTTTTTCTCCATCACGACCTTGATCTCGCGGTCGCCGATAGAAAAGATCGGCATCTTGTCCGGATCGATGGCATCTTTATCTTCCTCGATGATGATGGTCAGATCGTCACAAACCGTGACAATGTAGTACTTTCTGTCTTCGAGGAGACTTCCTCCCTGAAGCGTCTCTTCGACAGTCATCTTAGTTGTTCCCGGCTTCACACCCTTGAATATATACGTATAGGTGAATGGGGAACCGGTCATCTTGTCATGATCCGGATTACGATACTTCTTTTCCACACTATAGGTTGCAATCGTATCATCCTCAAAGGTGATGTCGTATTCCGGTCCGCCTCCGTCAAAAGAAGACAACTGCCACTTTATTTCTTTCCATCCACTTATGCTCTGATTTGTATCTGTCATACTGCTGGTCGCTCCTGTGGTATCTTCGGTAACACCGCTCTCTTCAGTGGTCTCGCTTGTCTCGGTAGCCTCCGTGCTCTCACTGGTTTCCACGGTCGTCGCACTCGTGCGGCTGGTTCTCGACTCCGAACCATCCGTATCCTTTGACCTGCATCCCGCCAAACCACAGCCGACAGCCGCGATTGCAAGCACCAGCCCCGACGCGGCCAACATCTTTTTAAATTTTTTCATTCCTATTCCCTCACAATCCGATCAGCATCGCAGGAACCCGGCCAACACCGTTCCCCGCGACGCGCAGATCAACTTGTTCCGTCACTATTATAACGTTTGTCGAAGGATAGGTACACTATTTTCACGAAGCCTTGAAATTGTAGACCGGCTTCATGATGTCGATAATGTCGACAGATTCGGCGATCACGTCCACGATATCCTCGAGTGACTTGTACGCCATGGGCGCCTCATCGAGCGTCTGCGGATTCACGGAAGTCGTGTAGATGCCTGTCATGGCTGCCTTGTAGGTCTCCATGTCCAGTTTTTCTCTCGCCGCCGAACGCGACAGGATTCGGCCGGCACCGTGCGGCGCGGAATAATTCCACTCCGGATTGCCACGACCCACCGCGATGACCGAGCCGTCGCGCATATTGATCGGGATCAGGACCTTCTCGCCCGCATGCGCCGCGATCGCGCCCTTTCTCAGGATCATCTCTTCTGTATCGATGTAGTTATGTACCGTATGAAAAGCACTTACGCCTGTCATTCCTGTTCTTTCGAGCATGACTTCGGCCATCTTTTCACGGCTGCGCACCGCAAACTTCTGGCAGATCTCGACGTCGTGGAGGTAGTCTTCCAGAAAAGAACCATAGAGCCAGCAGAGCTCCTCCGGCACCTCCGGGATCTTCTCCTCGTAAGCCTTCGCCATTGCTTTCAACGCAGACTCGATCTCCTTTCTGCGGCCTTCTTCCTTGTAGGTACGGATCAGCTCTTCTTTCTTCTTGAAATACTCCTCTTTGCCCTTGTGCAGATCGATGGCCATGTTCTGATAGAACTCCGCCACCTGCTTGCCCAGATTACGGCTGCCGGAGTGGATCACGAGATAGAATGTGCCGTTCGACGCGCGGTCGATCTCGATGAAGTGATTGCCGCCGCCCAAAGTACCGAGCGATCTCTGCAGACGCTTGGTGTCCTTCAGGTTACGGAAACAACGCAGATCGGACAGGTCGAATCTTTCGGAACGGCCCTCCCATACATTTGTACCGGACGGGATGAAGTGCGCGGCCTCATCGATACGCGCGAAATCCATATTCTTTTCCGCCAGTTCGACCGTGTACATACCGCAGCCGATGTCGACGCCCACGATATTCGGGCAGACCTTGTCGCCCACCGTCATGGTCGTACCGATCGTGCAGCCCTTACCGGAATGCACGTCCGGCATGATGCGCACCTTCTGACCTTCTGTCAACGCATAATCGCACATCTTGCGGATCTGCTCGATGGCTTCATCTTCGACCACCTTCGCGTAGCAGATCGCCGTATTCATTTTGCCCTTTATTTCAAACACTTTCTTTACCTCGTTATGCTGTTATTTTCTCATACTTTCTGCTACCCAGCACCTTCATCATGAAAGTGTACGGGTCGATTCTGCCCTCGGTGACCATCGAGAAAAGCATCGGTGTGACACCGCTCAACAGGATCACGCCCTGCTCATTGCTTCTCACCGGCACTTGCTGGTTTCTCGAAGCAACGTTCCAGAACACGACCTGCGGCAGCTTGTAGCCCGCTCTCAGAAACTTCATCTTCGCCGCCTCGAAGTTCGTCAGCGACGCATTCTCAACACAGGAGTTAAACTCCATATCCGAGATGATGAAAAGTCTCTTCGGCAGTGCTTTTTGCTTCAGACCATACTTCACCGCCGTATTCAGTATCAGGTCAAAAACGGCCTCGATATTCGTATCGGCGACCTCGGATCTCGAAGTCACATCACGCAGTCTGTCGACAAAGGTTTTGCCCTGGATCCGGATGAGCTGCGGTCTTCTCGAAAAAGAGATGTAGTGGTTCTTAAAGACACCCTCATTTCTCTCCGCGAAGTACAGGCCCAAAGAGAGCGCGACTGCCGCCGGAAAAGCACCCGCCGAGGACGAGTACATGGAGCCGGATGTGTCGATGACCGCCAGGGAGTCCTTCGCGCAAGGAAACTCCGATAAAGAGTCCCACGTTGCGTTTACGACCTTCTCCTCCTCTTTGGAGATAGACACAAAGTTTCTGTCCATGCCGTTCCACTTCAGGTAAGGCAGCACTAACTCGTACGGAGAAACATTCGTCGCGTTCAGGAACGCCTTACCCTTGGACACATCGGACAAAAACGCATTGTATCTGTCCGCATCATTTCTTGCGAACGCCTTTCTATACTTAAAAAGCGCTCTCGACGGCTGCGTCTCGTAGTCGAACGTGTAGTCCTTCTCTCTCATGTTGTTCTCCAGGATACGGATCGCCGCTCTCAGACGAACAAGTGCTTTTCGATAGTCCGCCTCGGACATACCGAGGGCACGCGCCATCTTCTTACCTTGCGCGACTGTTTTCTTCGAAGAGGCGTTCACAGACGGCAGCCACTTGCCCAGAAGCGTTACCGGCCAGCCTTTCTCCAGGTTAGCCAGGTCGTGTTTCAGAAGGCGCGCCACCTCTTTGACCATCGCATCCTCGGCCGGTGTGCCGAACAAGGACAAAAGGTCATCGTATCTGCCGAGCTCACCGAACTGGAAGAAGTTTTTCTCCAGGGACTTCGGCGATACAAATGCCAGCCAGTGCACGATCGTGCGGAAGACTCGTCTCTCGCCCAGACCGCCGCGGATATCTCTCGTGAAGAACAGGAGCTTCATGGCCGTATCTGCATCTTCCTCGAAAGCTTTCTGGAAACGTGCGAGGATATCGCTCTCCGAGGCTTGACGGATCGCGCCGGCGCAGGAGAAAAAGTCCAGGCAGGCAGAGTCCGTCGTCTCGTATGTAACGGCACCGTTCTCAGTCAATGTCATATTCATTTTTGCTTCTCTTTTCAAGAACTCTAACATAAAGCTCCACTCCTTTGTATTTAAGTTGCAAGGCACTCCAAGATTCGAACTTGTATTTGATTTGGATAATCACTCACCATCATTTGCTGTAAGTGCCTTTACAAGACGCGATTTCAAATGCTTTACCACATAAAGATCTACTGTTTGCTGTGCGCGTCTTTGTTATGTCTTTATTCTACCCACCTGCGATTTTTCTTCACGGAAAAAAAGTTGCGAACTGTGCTAAAATGTATGCAGAGTTTTTGAAAAGCACGGAGATTTCAGGCTTATGGCGGATTTACGAAAAATCGATCTTCACATGCATTCCAAGGTTTCGGACGGCACCGACTCGCCGGAAGAGCTGATTGAGAACGTCAGAAAAGCAGGTCTTTCCGTGTTTGCCGTGACCGATCACGACACACTCGGAAGCATTTCCCTGATCCGGGCCGCACTTCAAGATGGCGACCCGCGCTATATCTGCGGCGTAGAATTCTCCTGCAAAGACGAGCAAGGCCGTTACCACATTCTCGGCTACGGCTTCGATCCCGATTCAAAGGCGATCCATGACATCGTCCAGGCCGGTCACGAATACCGCATCAGAAAGTTTCTGGCGCGTATCGAGCTTCTTGAGCAAAAGCACTCGATCACCTTCCCTTCGGATGAGATCGAGAGTCTGATTGCTCTGGGCAACCCCGGCCGTCTGCACATGGCCAATCTCATGATCAAATACGACTATGTAAGGACCCGCGGCGAAGCTTTTGACAGGTATCTGAATCACCTTCATGTCGAAGGACTTTACTTTCCGCCGGAAGACACGATCCGTCACATCATCGCGGCGGGCGGCGTGCCGGTCATGGCACATCCGGTCTACGGAAGCGGCGGCGAGAAAGTTTTCGGGGATGAGCTGGAGCAGCGCGTGATCCGTCTGAAAGACGCGGGTCTCGCCGGCCTGGAAGCGTTCTACTCGAGCTACACACCGGAGCTTCGCGATATGGTATTAGATCTGGCAGAAAAATACGATCTTTTTGCAACTGCAGGAAGTGACTACCACGGCGCGCACAAAAAAGTCGCACTCGGCGACACCGGTCCGATGCCGGACGATGCGTCCACGCTCATCAAATGGGAAAAGTCGCTCGATCAATTTCTCGAGAAGGTGCTCTGAGCAACGAATAATACAAGGGTTCAATCTGCGGGTGACGGCCCTTCTTCCGAACCATTTACAATCGGCATCTGATCCAGTGCCTGCTGTTTCAATAGTCTCTCACGCATAAGGTCCACAAAGTGTTCCGGTTCGCGCACACGCACCAAAGGCCCGAATCCCAGGAGTCGGATGACCATCTCAGTCTCGTCGTTTCTATCGTATAACAATGTTACCCGGTAGTTTTTCTCGTCTAACTTCTCCGCCTGTCGCTCAAAATGCGCAAAATGCAGCATCACACGGTCCAGCGCTTTTCGCTCGTCAAGAAGATCAAATACCACCTTATCCTGCTGCGCGCGGGTTTGCTTTCTGGCAGTCATCCACGGCTCGACCTCGGTCAGCTCGCACGAATCAATACGCGCCATGTTGATCACATCGCTTCTATGCGAAGCGCGGCCGAACAATCGGAACTTGTCATCCTTCTCAGAATACTCGAGGTGCGACGGCAGCGTCGTGACCTGCATCAGGTGGCCATAACGGTTTCTCACCTCCAGCTGAAGTGCTTTTTTCTCGCGCAGCGCCTTCAGCACCGTCGCAAAATGCGCCCGGTATGCGTCATCCTCATATGGATCGCCATCCGCATAACGGTCGAATACATAATAATCTTCTTTCGTAAAAAGCACCGGTTCTTCGGGATATGGGAGCGGCACGGCCGGCTCCTGCAGGAACAACTGCATGCGCGGGTCCTGACTGATCGCATTGAGCCAGGATTTCTGAAGTTTGGTCAGCGGCATCGTAGGTGCAGCATGAAGCGGCGTGGTACCATCTTTTCGAAGCAGCGGCCAACGTCCTTCCGTCAACGCCGGCAGGATAGAAAGTGCACTCTCGTCAAATGCATTGTCCGCGATGATCTTTCTCATCTCTTCTGTCGTAACAGGATGCAACACGGCTTCCCGAAGGATCCGCGCAACCGCGTTATAGTAGGCGCTGTAGAGTTCGCTGAAAATCATGGAGTCTCACCGCCTTTCTCGTTTTGCGTCGCACCTTCGCCAGGCGTTTCAGAACCAGTTATATCTCTCAAACCCGATTCAGAAGAATCAGTTAGTCCATACAAACTATACATTTTCTCGATATCTTTTTTGAATCTCTCCTGCAGTTTCGCATTCGAGAATTGCACGTCAACGAGGCGCCCGATAAACGTCCGGATCCACGGTACGAGCTCAGTGCTGTCGAAGACATCAGCCGAGAAACGGCTGGTATTTCTATCGATCCGTTCCACCGTGCCAACGCGTTTCTCACGCACAAGACGCTGATGTATGAATTCCTCATTATTCTCGTAACGTACGGTAAACTCCACGTGCTCCATCCGGCTGCCCGACCAGCTCTGCGTGCTGACGCCCCAGATGTTCGGCTCCATCGTCGCGAGTTTTTTCCTGTGTGCCTCGAACTCCGGACACGGCGCGCCGTTCTTGACTGACACGATGTGGTCCAGTCGGACCGACATGATCCGTCGCGCATCGTAGCCATAGGTCATCAGGTACTGTCGTCCGCTCTGCACGCTGATACGTACCTGCAGCGGAACGAAGATCCCGCTCGACGAACGTTTCTCTTTCGGCAGGAATGTCTCGAGCGTCACGACGCATTTTTCCCTCATCGCCTCAAAAAGCGCACACATGATCTCACTGTCCATCGCTGCCGTGATGTAGTGATGTTTGAATGTAAAAAGGCTTGCCTCTTTTTCTTGTTTGTCCGCGCAAAAAGCGCCGATCACGCCGAGTGGTGCGACTTCGGAAAAGTAATGAAGCACTTGTGCGTCGATTTCTTCAAACCCCGGCGTGCGTCGGTAATACACGGTCTTGCCTTCCTTTTCGGAAAGCACGATTCCTTCTTCCTGATACTCCTTCAGTTTCTTTCGGATCGTGGATTCGTCGAAAGTTCTTGCCCCGGCGGAAGCACTTAAATATGCGTCCACTTTTTCGAGTATCCCGCTCAGCGGCAGACCTCGCATCACGCCGTTATCCTCACTCTCACTGACGCACGTCGGAGCAAGGATATCCATCAAGAGGAAATGCAGCGTGATGTCGCCATCGGTGAAACTCTTGGCCTTCCAGGCCTTATAGAAAGGATTATGTTTTCCGCTTCTGCTGTCGATCGTGATTGCGACGGATTTTCCGTCAGGCGTGTTCTGAAAATGCATATAGTCCGACAGCCAGCTCTCGATCCGGCGACGCTCATCGTCATAGGTACGAGTGCTTTTGGCATCGAAATCTTCACGTCCCTTGAAACCGTAGACGTAGAAATCGCGCATGTACTCGCGGATCTTGTTGAAGTTTTTCACCAGTTCGCTGTACGGCATAGTTCGTCCTCATCGGGCACTTCTGCTTTCGGCTTTCGCCGTGCCGCTCCGTGCAGTGCCATCTTGTCCGGCGGCGTGCCGGCTCAGTTCAGTTCATCAAGAAGTCCGAAACGGTATCCCTCGTTCTCAAGAAGAGTAAGCACCGCGTCAAGTTCATTTACATTCGAAGTCGAGTCATTGTGCATCAGCGCGATCGCTCCGTTGTGATGGTACGTGGCAAAATGATCTGTGACGTAGCCCGGTGCAGGCTGGTTGTCCGGTTCGTAATCATTGTAGGCGATGCTCCAGAACACCGTCTTATAGCCGGCGTCGGAGATGATCGTCATAAGCTTCTTCGTATATGTTCCCTTGGGCGTGCGGAAATACGGATCGAATGTGTATCCCGTCACCTCATAGAAGTATTCTGCCACATCGAATATCTCTTTCGCAATCTCTTCGACGTTTTTTGTCACCAGATCAGTGTGCGTCACGGTATGATTGCAGACCATGTGGCCCTCCTCTTTCATGCGTTTGGCGTAGCCGCTGCACTCTTTGAGATACATTTTCGTGACGAAAAAACTTGCCTTCGCGTTGTGCTTCGCGAGCGTATTCAGAATCGCTTCGGTGTTCGCGGACGGATACCCGCAGTCAAAAGTCAGATAGATGACTTTGTCGCCTTCCGGCACATTGTAATTGATATACGCGCCGTTATAGTCTCTGATGTTAAAGAACTCGTACGTGCCCGACGGGCTGTGGTCCTTCTTTCTCTGGAAGCACCAGCTTTCCTTCATGGTGTTGTCGAGTGAATCGTAGTAGCCGGCATTGGCAATAATGCTGTCGCGCAGATTGTGGATGCGCGTCAGATAATCGCCGCCTTCATCGGACGGGAGCGGAGCTTTTGTCGGCGCCGCAGTCGTGGGCTCCGTGGTAGGCTCGGTGGTTTCTTCTGTTGTCGCTTCGGTTGTCGCCTCTGTGGTTGGTTCAGTAGTCGCTTCGGTTGTCGGTTCGGTAGTAGTTTCTGTGGTGGCCTCTGTAGTAGTTACTGTAGTGGGCTCGGTCGTTGCCTGCGTCGAGGGTTCCGTTGTCGACTCAGTTGTAGGCTCCGCGGTGGACTCCGTCGTAGTTTCAGTAGTTGATTCCGTTGTCGGCTCAGTGGCAACCTCACTTGTCGTCACCGAAGTATCGGACACGGGTGCTTTTGAATCGGGAATCGTCTTCTTGTCACTGCAGCCCGAAAGAACGCAGGACACAACAAAAGAAGCCAGCAAAAAACCGGCAACAATACGCTTATTCATTCATACACTTCCTTTACACAACGCTTATGAGGTAAGTATACTTCTTTCCGCGCGGAAGAATCTAAGAGAAGCGTCACTTTGCGGCGGAAAACTCTGATGGTCTGAATCCGCGTCTGAATTGTACCCCGATTCAGACACACTTTTAGACATTTCGCCTGTTTGTCTGAATCCGCGTCTGAATTGCACCTCGATTCAGACACACTTTTAGACATTTGGCTTATTTGTCTGAATCCACGTCTGAATTGCATCTCGATTTAGACACACTTTCAGACATTTCGCCTGTTTGTCTGAATCCGCGTCTGAATTGCACCCCGATTTAGACACACTTTCAGACATTTCGCCTGTTTGTCTGAATCCGCGTCTGAATTGTACCCCGATTCAGACACACTTTTAGACACGCTCCCGTCCTGCCTGAAAAGCACCCCACAAAAAAGAAGCGCCCTCCGCAGGCGCCTCCTCACTTTATTCTCAAATGTTTCTCCTCCACCGCATATGAATATGTATTGTTGACAAGTACCTGGGAAGAATCACCGGAAACCAGATTCAGCGCGCGGCTTGCGACCATGCCGACACCTATGACAAGCATGCTCACGGACAGACATCCCGCCACGATGAAACGGTACCACTTGTGTCCTTTTGGATCAAGAAGCAGGAAGCCGACCACGATCACGATCGGTGCGAGGAAACCGAGCGTCAACGCCGAGCCGAGTGTCGCGACGCTGTCGATAACGACCGTATCCGCCCCACCTGTTGTATTGCCCAGCCCGGCAACCACAACTGACGTTCCATTAAGAATGAAATGCATCATCATCGGCAGCAGGATGTTGTTCTTCTTAGCCATGACTAACGAGAACAGGAAACCCGCGCAGGCCGTATTCAGAAAACGCATGAAGGACATGTGCATGATGCCGAAAAAGCACCCGACGATCAGTGCGATCACCCAGTCTCTCTTAAGTGAGCGGAAGTGCGACTGCACGAGGCCGCGCTCCAGAATCTCTTCACAGATGGCAGGCATGATTGCCGCAGCAGCCAGAAGAAAAAAGACATTGTAATCCGAATAGAGATAATCTGACAGACCGGTAAGTTCTTTCATCAGGGAAGAAGGCAGCACGACCATCGAAATACCCATGGCGATCAAGGAGACCATAAACACACTTACGGCCACAAGTAACGTACCGAAAAAGTCACGCAGCGAGATCTTCTTGATTGGAAACATTTCCTTCAGTTTCACGCGGCGTGCGAGGCAGTAAACCACAGCATATACCGCGAACATCAGCTCGGAAGTAAAGAGTCCGATCTTACCCCAGTTTCTCTGCATGTACGCGCCCGCGGTGAGAAAGAGTCCCAGCGCCACAGCCTGTACGAGTACGCCCATCCACGGGCGGAGTTTTTTCTGATTTGAAATCTGTTCCATATATTTTTCTCTTCTTTCTTTTTACGAAGCCACGCATTCACTCACTCGTGGATCCGTCTCTCTTTTTTCAGTTTCAGGATCTTGTAGCCCATTGCGAAGATCGCGACAAGGCAGGCTGCGGCAAGCGCCCATACCCACCCGGCAACGAGGCCGTTAATAAAACGTAAAGAAGAGTGTCCGCGCAGGCATGACGACGTATTTATCATCGCACCGAAAACCAGGATCGGCGTCGCAAAAACACAGTACCAGAAGATCCTTCTGAGATACGAGATCTTCGAATCGAGATCCGAGTGAAACTCCAGTTCTGCCGGATCGCCAGAACTCTCGAAGCGGAAGTACGCGCAGCAGAATCCCGCGACATGCACACACCCTACCAACTCGATCCCCATCTCCGAAAGAAAACGGAAATACTCTTCGTTCTTTTCCGAGAAGCGCATGCCCTTCAGAAAAAGCACTTTCACTTTGTACTTGCCGGGTTCGCATTTTTCGAATTCATAACGGATCTTGCCGGGGCGGGAAAGAATATAACCTTCGTCCGCCATATTGTTGAGCCAGACCTCTTCTCTGTCGAGATCCCAAACCGGATACATTTTATGTACTACTTTAGTCATTTCTCTTCACCCATTATCTTTCTGCCGTTTTCCACCAGTTCGGCAAGACGCGCCAGTTCCTCTTTCAGCACGTCACGGCCCGCCTCCGTGATGACATATTCTTTCTTTCTGCTCTGCGGATTCTCCGGAAGCGCATCGATCCACTTTTTATCCAGAAGTGTATTGATCGCACCATAAAGCGTTCCTGCCGCAAGCTTCACTCGTCCGTGTGAAAGTGTTTCCACATTCTGTATGATGCCGTAACCGTGAAGCGGATTCTGAAGGGATAGCAGGATATAAAAGACTGCTTCCGTCAATGCAAACTGACCCATACATTTTTCTCCTTTCAATTATCGGTCGTCGTTATATCGGCTTCCGATATATCTGCAGTCATTATATCGGTTGCCGATATAGTTGTCAATACTTTCAGAAACGAATTCGTTCAAAGCATTTCCGCACAAGGCCCCAAGCGCCGCATCCTGCGCGCAAAAAGGAAACTGCCCCGTCGTGACGAGCCGTCACTTCGAGGCAGTTCCTTCAAAAATATAACCAATTCATCGGAGGGTCGATGACAGAAAACTGTTACGTTGCTTGCGGCACAAAGGCGTGACTTCTGCGCTGTCGGCACAAAGCCGGCCTTCTGCGGCGCCTTACTTAGAGCCGATCTCCACGTTAGCGATGTTACCGGAAACGTTGCTCTTCTTTACGACCACATTGAATTTTGCCTGCTCGTAATCCTTGCCGGCGAAAGTAACCTTTGTGCGGCCGTTGTATGTGAGCGAACCATCGGAAGCTTCCTTGCAGTCACTTACAGCAAGGGTAATATCTTCACCTGTCAAAGCCTTGTACATGTGCTTGACCTGGTCAAGAAGTGCATCACGGTCTGCCTTGAGATCGCCGTGCAGACGTGTGGATACAGCCTTGATGTTAAAGCCTGTGCTCTTATCTACTTCACCATTGATAAGACCGATCGAATACTGGATGTGCAGATCACTCGGCTCAAACTTCTTGAACTCCGCGGCATAGTACTCACGGCCGTCTTCGCAGATATACTGCTGGATCGTATACTCATTGTCTTCCATGGTAAGAAGAACGTTATCGCCGAAGTCCTGGTTTGCATAGAACTGATCGCCGAAGCTTCTTACATCGATGAAATCTTCCTTACCGATATTGCCGGCAAATGCTTCATTCGGAAGATACTTGAAAGAAGACACCTTGGCCTGGTAGCCGCCATCGTACGGATGTCCGCCCTTCTTCTCTCTGCTGAGTTCCATCCAGAACATGATCTTCTTCTGATCCTTGCTGTAGTCAGATACGGAACGATAGAAACGGTACTTCAAGCCGTCCTTGGTAACAGATGCATTCAACACATTCGGATTCTTCTCGGCTTTCGCTGCATCCGGATCCTTCGCAAAGAGCAGAACATCTGCGATCTCTTCGCCGAAAACATCCTTAACGAGGCTTTGGATATCAGCCTGAACACTTGCATCTTCAATATTCGAAACAACGAGCTCGAGTCTCACGCAGCTCTCGTTGGTGAATGTCTTTGTATCGTAATCGTACTCGAGTTTGAAAGGATTCAAAGTAATCAGTTCAGCGGCATTGTTTTCCTTTGTGTTCGCGCACATTACGCCTTCCGCATACTGGAAAGACCACTGATTATCCTGGCTCTCATTCGCCGTGCCACTCTCGGTATAGAAGTCAACGAGTACGCCGAGTGATTTTACAAAAGCACTTTCCTTGATCTTCTTGAGCATCTCCTCTTTCGGTGTGCAGATGGATGTGGTGAAAACGGTAACTTTCTCGCCATCTTTTGCTGTAGCTTCCGAACTCTCCACCTTCGGCAGCAGTGCCTGCAGGTCGCCCTTATCTGTATACTCCCAGATCGGTGCGTTCTTCGGGTCCTCGGCTTTCGAAGTCTCGGACGTATCCTCGGAACCCTTCGTCTCCTTGGAGGTTTCCTTCTCGTCCTTATCCTCATCCGAAGAAGCTACGGTTGTAGTCTTTGTGTCTTTTCCGCTCTTCTTGGTGGTCTCGTCCGAGCCCTTGCCCGAGCAGGCCGTCATGGAAAGAACACTTGCCACTGTGAGCATGATCGCCAAAAATTTCTTCATTTTCTTTCTCCTTCCCTCGCGTGCGCAAACTTAGTGCCAACCAAAACGCACGCCCCAGTGCTTTTTCATGGTAACGCTCATATAGATATACGAAAATGCACGATTCGGCAAGTTATCCGCGCCTAATTCGCGAATCGTTACGCGCTAAAAGTTTCAGCAGTGTTAAGAATTTGAAAAAGAGCTCTCGTTCGCATTGAAATCATGCGGCCAAAGTGTTTACATAAAAATATAAGATCTTCATATAAGGAGGGGCTGTCCACCTATCCGACCGGGCAGCAAATAGCGATATGAACCGTCTCAATACCAAAAGAACTGCAGTGAAACTTCTGATCATGCTGGTCATCATGGGCGTGCTTTTCGGCGTGGGTATGGCCAAAGGCATCTTCTCTTCTGTCGAAGGTGTCGTGAAGGATTTTCACGTAAATTTGTCCTCAATTCTGAAAGTCGTGATCATGGCATCTCTGGTGCTGGCCATCGAGAACCTGATCCTGTTTATCCTCAGTCTCGTCAAGCCGAAAAAGAGCCGTTCGCAGACGATCCTGAGTGTAGCTTGTAACGCGATCCGCTACATCACCGCCATCGTGATCCTTTGCTGGGGACTGACGATCCTGGGCGCAAATGTCGGTACTATCGTCGCCGGCGTCGGAATACTGGCCTTGATCGTTGGTTTTGGCGCGAACAGCCTCATCGCCGACCTTGTCACCGGTATCTTCATGATCTTTGAAAACCAGTACAACGTCGGAGACTTCATCGAGGTCGCCGGTTTCCGCGGTCGCGTCACGAGCATCGGTATCCGCACGACCTGCATCACGGACATGGGCGGCAACGTCAAGATCATCAACAACTCCGACATGTCCAATATCCTGAACCGTTCCTCGCACGCTTCAAAAGCAGTGAGCTCGATCGGCATCCCGTACGATGCGGATCTGGAGAAGCTGGAAGCGAAGATCCCGGAACTGATGAAAGAGATCTATACAAAGTATTCTTCCGTGCTTAAGAGCGAGCCGGAGTACCTGGGTGTAGACGAACTGGCGGATTCTTCCGTTGTTCTGAAATTCATCGTTGAAGTAGACGATGCCAACATCTACGCCGCTACACGTATCCTCAACCGCGAACTCCTCCTCGGCTTCAAGAAAGCCGGCGTGGAAGTGCCTTTCCCACAGGTGGATGTACATCAGAAATAATATATGAAAGACGTATCCCGAAAAAACGATCGCAAGAAATTATCCGGTACCGGCACCGGTGTGGAATTCTCCGAGCCCACAACAAGGGGCATCGAGGAGTTCACACGTCCTGCCGAAGATTTTCCTGCGCCTTCCTGGGATAAACGTCCTATGCCTCCGGAGATCGTTGCTCCGGGTGAATACCAGTGGAGCAAGCCCGGTCAGAAGCGTGCAAAAGCAGTGAAGATGCTGGCCTGGGTCACCGCGATCATCCTGGCCCTCATCAATATGAATATCCTGACCGGCGACATGGCCAAGACCTTCGCCGACATTTTGAACATTGAGACCACCGCGACGACTGAGGAAGACATCAACCCGGTTGAGCCGAGTGATCCGGCCGGCGTGAGCGACGGCACGGATGTCACCGTTGCTCCAACAGACGGACCTGACGCCACCACACCGGCCGGCGGCTCAAGCGACGCCGGCGGCGAAACCACCGCACCGAGCGACCCCGCTGCCACCTCCACTGAAGCAACAACAGTCCCCACGACAAGTGCTTTTGAAGTACCCGAATGCGACATGACCGTATTCGCGTGCTACTCCGAGATGCGTGGCAGCCTGAAATTCAGTAACATGGGCAACGCCACCAAAGTGACGCTCGAGGTGTGGGACGTGCTGACCGGAACGCTAGAGGAAAGCCGCGACATCACGGCCGATATCGCCGCAGACGGCACATACAAGATCAAGCCGTTCACGACCGACGAGATCTATCTCCACCATCAGGCCGAGTACGACGCGATCTTTGAATTCCCGATGCAGGTCGAGTTCCGCGTTATCGTTGACTACGATACCGAGAACGGCACCGACAGTAAGACCTGGACGCACACCGCCGTGATGGACAGGAACATGTGGTTCGCCAAGCTCGTCCATGAAGAAGACAAGGTGTACTTCTCCGCGCCGATCGACATCCTCTTCTCCACCGACAGCCTCGACGGCGAAGCAACGATCCTCTTCGATCAGCCTGAAAAAGCAGCGCCGAACGTGTTCAGCATCAGCATGATGATTGATGGCAAGCTCATGGATATCTCGGGAAGCAAGATCTTCCATTCGACCTATGACTCCGGCATCGACGGTACCCCGGTGCACTACTATTCTGACGTATATCTCTTGCTGCCGGACGGTTTCGATGCGGCCGCCAAGCACGACATCAAGCTCTACGTCTACCACTACCTAGAGGATTACAAGGCAGTCTGCGAGTCAGTCGTGGATATTGAGATCTGACAAAAGCCGGGCGGCGTTTTTCTCACGCCTGCCCGGCCATATTCCTGTTGCTTATTCCGCTCGTATTGCAGTCACTTTTTCCGCCAGTTTTTCAGCCAGGACGCGGTGCGCCTCGGGCGTCAGATGCAGCGAGTCATCGTCGGACGGATAAATGTATTGCGCCGCATCAAAAAAGATGCAGCCCTTGCTATCCGCCACGCGACGATAGTTCTCCGGAAACTTTTTGGATTCTTCGATGGAGCGCGGCGCAAACGCCGAGGCAAAGACAGAACCGGGCATGCCTTTTCCGATCTCCGGTGGAGACACCAGAATGATCTTTGGCATGAAGCCCTGCTTTTCTTTCGTAAACGACTGGATCACATCGACCAGGATCCCTGCGTTATCGGCGATCTCTGCCGCCGTCAGATGAAAGACTTCCTTGAGGTCATTGGTGCCGAGCATCAGGATCACGATGTCCACCGGCCGATGCGAATTGAGACAAGGCTTGAGGTAATCGAGTCCGTTCTTCCAACCCTCGATCGGGTCGTCAGTTACAGTCGTCCGCCCGTTACAGCCCTCTTCGATCACATTGAAATCCTCACCGAGGAGCGATGCCAGAATGCCCGTCCAGCGGATCTCTTTCGGATACCGCATCCCTGTCATCGGATCATACCCGAATGTATTCGAATCACCATAACATAGCACTGTCGTCAAGCGGACCACCTCCTCGTTGTCACGTATCATTCTAACGTGAACACGCGCCGCCGTCCACTCACTTACTTTATTTCCATCCACTCGACCGGATCCGCATCGGCTGACTTGCCGCGCAGTTCATCCAGCTGCTTTTGGGCCTCCGGGTACGGAACGAACGGCAGATCCGTGCCTGCCATCAACTCGAAGAGTTCTCCGGACGTGTAAAGCTTCTCATCCGCTTCATCGTTTAATGCAAACGTGTAGAACATGTCTTTCCCATCCGGTTGCATTCTGATGATGACGATGTTCTGGTCCTGATGGGTTTTTATATACTCATCAAAAACACTCAGCTTCGGATCCATGCTCACGTACATGTCGGACTGCTCCCAGACCATGACTGTCGTTACCAGATCCGCATTCGCATCAAGATATCCGAACTCCGCAAAATGCATCGCTGCTCCACCGGAACCGGATTCTTCGTAGAAACCGCTCATGTTGATATCCACAAAGCAACGTTCCCAGGACTCATAGAAGCCCTTGACCACGAGTTTTTCTTTCTCATATTTCACGACGAACTGCGCATTATACATGTCGAACCCGGACACCTTGAGAAGCAGTTCCGGCACGCCATCCTGCGCGCAGTCGATATAGGTGTACTGCACGTTCACATCCGGAACACCCTGTGTATTGGCATGTGAACCCATGAACGCAATCAATTCCTGCAGTTTCACATCGTCCTTCAGATTCTTGCTGAAATCCACCATTGTGATATCCGAAGCATGCGCGTGCAGATATGTCACGACCGCAGTAGTTTTATTATTCAGGAAATCTTCATATGCTTTCTTACTAGCATCTGCAAGTGAAGCGCCCTGCGCAGGATCCTGCGCGGAAGAATCGTCTGCACTTGACTCTTTCGAATCGGCATCAGTTGTCTCCTCGGCCGTATCTTTTGAAGTGGCCTCGGTCGTCGCTTCAGTAGTCGCCTCTGTAGTCGTGCTTTCTTCCTTTTCCGTCTCACTCACGCGAGTACTTCTCGAACTTTCTTCTTTCTTATTTCCGCAGCCGCACAGCATGCAAAGCCCCATCACGCCGGCAAGCAAACGAACACTTTTTTTCATAACACACACCTTCTTCTTTTGAATTGCCGACACAGTATAGCACAGGCACCGGAAGGAGCCCCTTACAATACTGTAATAATGCTTAAAACGTTTTGCGAACCAATGCGGGAAGGTAGTCGAAAAAGAAGTTTAAATCGCTCAATTCAAACCCAGAAGATGATCCGAATACTTGATGCGTCCGAGCTCGCCGAAGTCGGGTTCACGAGTCTTCAAGTCATACACAAGAAGGCCGCGGTCGTTACGCGGAAGTTCGGCCGGCACACGGCCGGATGCATCGATCAGGCAGGTCGGTGCAGTCTGAAACGGACGGATCGCGTCGACTGAAAAACAAGGCGTCACATTCTCCACCGCACGCGTGATCAGGTGGCTCTTGATCATCTGGTAGCGCCCCTCGTCATCGCGGTCGCTCACATCGTAAAAGATAGTCACATCCAGATCCGTCTTCGCACGGTAAAGCTCGCGGTAGTATTCCGGAAAGCGCACTTCAAAACAGATGCGCACGCCCACTCTGAGGTCGCCGATCTTAAAGATCCCGTCCTTCTCCCCGCAAGCAAAATTATCACTGTCCCAGCCATACAGTGCCCGCTTATCGTACCACTGCATCTCACTGTTCGGTTTCAAAAGCACTGCCCGGTTGTAGTATTTGTCTCCTTCTTTTTCGATCGTTCCTACAAGGATACAAATATCGTGAAGATCCGCCGTCTGCTGGAAAGACGCAAGCGCTCGGGCAACAAAAGAAAAATCCACCTGATCGGAAGAAACGATGTCACGCGGAGGATAACCCGTGAGAGCGCATTCAGGGAGGATCAGGAACTGCACACCGGAAGCAACTGCCTGCGAGATGCCCTCGGAAATGGCCGCCACATTGCTCTCGATATTTCCTGTTACTTCAAACTGATACGCCGCAATCTTCATAGGTCCTCCTCGCATTCCGAAGCGCATCGCATTGCAGATCGGAAATGCAAAAATAATACATTCATTATACCCGATATTTCTTTCATTAATATTCACAAAATCTTCAAAACATTTTTATATCAGATGGTATAATTAATTTGTTAGTGTTTGTTGATATTGGGGAATAAGACTTCTGCTTTTCGAAACATAAGTCGAGGAAACAAATGGAAAAGAATTTCATCGACAACTTCAAACATATTGCCGCGGTACTCTCCGTAGATCTTACGGTAGAGCATGGTGCCGAGCGCATCAAGATCGAGCACGCGAACGAAGCATACAGACGCACGGTCGTGGAGGATCCGAAGGATTTCGAAGAGCACGTTCCCTATACTAAATATATTCACAGAGATAAGAATTTCGAAGGCATGTGCCTGAGTTGTGTGAAGACGGGCAAGTGTGTGCACGCCTATGTTGATGCGGCGTTCTATAACGCCTGGATGGACATCTATATGATGCCGCTTAATTCGGGCGACAAGGATCATCCGGAATGTCTTTTCTCCTACGATCTTAACTCGAAAGCAGATGCCGATAAGATGTCGGACATTTCCGCTGATACTGCCGTACATGTTCTAAAGACATGCATCAAGCTTCGGGAGACCGATGATTTTCAGGCCGCGATGGATTCCATTATCGTGGATATCCGTCAGATCTGCGATGCCAGCCGTTGCGTCATTATGCTGATCGACTCCAAGAATCGCACATGTTCAGTGCTTTGCGAGGATTATGTGGATCACGTCAATGAACTTCCGATGACGGCATATGCGGATGAGCATTTCTACGACATCGTAGAGACATGGCCACGTCTGATCGCAGGCAGTAACTGCTTCATCATCGACAGCGAAGCGGATATGGAAGCCGCGAAGGCCATCGCGCCGGAATGGGTCGCTTCCCTGCGTAGCGCCAAAGTCAGAAAGCTGGTCATCTACCCTATCCGTTCAAATGGCGAGACTATCGGCTATATCTGGGCTAACAATTTTGATTCTTCTAAAACACTCGCGATCAAGGAGATCCTCGAGGTCACGACCTTCATTCTCTCCGCCGAGATCGCGAACCACCAGATGATCCGGCAGATGAAGATACTGAGTTCCACGGACCTTCTCACCGGAGTTCTGAACCGTAATGCCATGAACAACCGTATCCTCGATAACGACAATGGTGTAAACATCATCTCGCAGCCGTTCGTGATTTTCTTCATTGACGTCAACGGATTGAAGACGATCAATGACACCAGAGGACATATCGCCGGCGACAATCTTCTCAAGGACGTGGCGACCACGCTGAAGGAACTCTTCCCGAAGCACGAAGTCTACCGCGTAGGTGGCGATGAATTCATGGTCATCTGCTCAGGCGGCTCCCTCGACGAATACCACATCCTTGAAGAGGAACTGACCGCCAACACCGAGCGTCCGAACCGCGCGCATTACGCTGTCGGATCCTGCTACAGTGAAGAGACTTCCGACATCCGACGCGCCATGCATCTTGCGGACGAGCGCATGTACGTCAACAAAGAAGACTACTACAAACGTCATCCTGAATACTTGTGGGATCGCAGGCGCGTCTAAGATTTTGCTATTTTCGAAAATAAGTCGCTTCAACGATTATTTGTATTCCCGACTAACAGTTTTTTGCGCCAGTTTAGTCGGGATCACCGTTTTGCGCTTTCACGACTAACTTTTCGTCATACCCTATTTCACTTCTCTTTTTCGATCCCGAGAATATGTTTCTCCATACTATCCAGAAGATCGTGATCTTCTGATTCGATGTGCGAGAGGTACGTGATCACAAGCCCTCGTTTCGGAAGAATGTAGCACTTCTGCTTCAATTTTCCGTTGATGCTGAATCCGTCCCTGTACTTCCAGATGAAGAACCCGTACCCGCCTTCTCTGTTCATCTGCTGTATGCTCGTGGCCATCTCCACATACTCTTCCGAAAGGATACGCTTGCCCTCGTATACACCTTTGTTATAAAGCAGCATTCCGATGCGGCTCAGATCGTGCACGGTAAGTTTCATCCTGGACGCGCCGTAGAAATACCCCTCCGGACTTCTTCCGTACTCGTACTTCGTGATACCCAGCGGCGCGAAGATCCGCTCTTCGATAAACTTTCCCGCATCGCAACCGACCGCCTTGGTCAGCGCCACGCCCACGAGATAAGAGCTGATATTCGAATAGTTGAATGGCTTCTCATCCACATTCGGGATTTCACACGCCAGCGCAAAATCCAGCCAGTTGTCCCCCTCCGCAACGAATGGAAGGCCATCGACCGACATCGTCAGAAGTCTTCGGATCGTGATTCTCTTGAAAACCTCACGCTGCCCCTGCTGCATCTTCGCGACATTTTCTTGCGGCAGATACTCCAGCACGCTCTTTTCCAGATCGATGCGCCCCTCGTCGTACGCGATGCCGACCGCGATCGACAGCACCGACTTCGTCGCCGAATAGATCTCGTGCACATTCTCACATGTGTCGCCGAAACTTCCGGTCAGCTCCCCGTTCTCGTAAAGCTCCGCGCCAAACACATTCCAGTGGTTCTCCGTGATATCTTTCGCAAACTCATCAAAATTCATGCCGCACCTCTTTCCTTGTCCTCTTCAAAAGCACTTTTTTACTATTCTACCAGATGCCACACTGTTGTCTATTTACCATAGGTTTAAAGCACTCTCGGAAAGTGATTTCTCACTTTCCGCTTTTATGTGTTAGAATACATCTTCGAGAGAAACACGCGCGGGAGCCGCCTGATGCTGACCACCCGCGCTAGCTGGAGGGCAATTATGAAATATCTGCTTTGGGCACTTTACGGAATCCTCGGACTTATCGGCGCACTTGTCGCCGCAGTCATTTTGTACTTCCTGTTCACCTTCGTCTGCTCGTTCTTCATCGACACGAAGAAGGAATACAATCAGGACTCGAAGTTTTACCGCTTCCTTCTGACCTCCACCACCGGCATCGGCATGAAGATCATGCGCATCCGCTACGATCTCGTCGACCTCGACAAGATCCCCGAAGGCAAGCAGATGCTCTTCATCTGCAACCACAGATCCAACTTCGACCCGCTCGTTTCCTGGCACATTCTCCGGAAGCACTACCCGGCATTCATTTCGAAAGAATCCAACTTCAAGGTTCCTTTTTACGGACGCATTATCCGCCGCTGCTGCTTCATGTCCATCGACCGCGAGAATCCGCGTAAAGCCATGCTCACGATCGACCGTGCTTCGAAACTTCTGCAGGCTGACGAAACATCCATCGCCGTCTATCCGGAAGGAACAAGAAGCAAGTCCGCAGAACTTCTCCCGTTCCACAACGGCGTACTCAAGATCGCACAGAAAGCAAACGTTCCTGTCATCGTACTGACGATCCAGGGCACCGAGCTTGTCGGCAAACGCTACCCGTGGAGAAGCACGAAAGTCAGACTCAAGTACGTAGGCGCTTTTGACGCGGAAAGAGTCAAGCTCAGCAAGACCTCCATCATCGCGGATGAAGCACGCGAAATGATGATCAAAGATCTCGAGAACGACCCGCTCAAGCAGTAATCCCCACACCGCGTGGCGTGCTATAATGAATCCATGATCTACTATGAGCATTTCGATCCTGAACATATCGGCATGGTGCTTACTATAGCAACGTGCATCACTCTCGTTCTTGTTTTCGCCAGAAAGCTGAACGAGAAGCACGCGAACAGGCTCCTGATGGCCTTGTCCGTTACCCTTTTCTGCGCCGAAGCGATCCAGGACATTCTCGCCTACCGTGAAGGCTTTCCGATCACGTCTTTTCTGCCGATTCACCTTTGCAACCTCGGCATTTTCGTGAACCTGCTCGCGTCATTCACGCGCGGCAAAGTTTCAAGCTATTTCTCGGAAGTCTCCCTCGTGCTCATCATGCCCGGCGCCATCGGCGCGATATTGTTCCCCGACTGGAACTACCGCCCTTTCTGGGACTGGCTCAACCTGACGATCTTCTTCACACACTTCCTTCTGACCCTGATCCCGCTTCTTTTCCTGGTTCGGAAGCGCACGCATGTGAAGCTCAGCCATTTCTGGTACAGCCTCGCTTTCATGCTCGTCGTCGTTCCGCCGATCTATTTATATGATATGAAATTTCAGGATAACTACATGTTCCTGAGAAGACCCGTCTCCGGCTCGCCCCTCGAATGGGTCTACAACCTCTCCGACGGCAAGCACTACATCCTCGGACTTTTCTTCCTGCTCGTCGGCGTCCTCGCCTTCGAGTATGCACTCATCCTCGGCCTGCGCGCGCTCGTGAAGTATCTGCGATCCCGCCGCAAAAGCACTTCCTCTTCCACGTGATTCGTGTATTCTTGCAGTTTCACGTGCTTTTTGAAAAGCACCACTCCACGTGATTCGTAGATTCTTGCAGTTTCACGTGCTTTTTGAAAAGCATCACTCCACGTGATTCGTGTATTCTTGCAGTTTCACGTGCTTTTTGAAAAGCATCACTCCACATGATTCGTAGATTCTTGCAGTTTCACGTGCTTTTTGAAAAGCACCACTCCACGTGATTCGTGTATTCTTGCAGTTTCACGTGGGCTTTTTTTCTTTTTGAAGCACGTGAAATTCAGATAATCCGCAAATCACGTGGAGAAAGAGACACGTGATTATTCAACTTCATCAAAACCACGTGGAATTTTCCTAATTTCCCAACACGTGAAAACCAATAAACTTCAGAATCACGTGTCTCTAGATTTCCTCGAACCGGTCGCCCATCTTGCACTTCTTCGCAACCTTGAACGCTGCGCCGTCGCGCTTACGGATCACTGCGTTCTTGTTTTCATCGCGTGTGCACAACGAAAGCTCGATCTGTCCCTTCGAAATCACCGGATGCCGCAGCACTCGCGCCGATGCTTTTTGCACGGGCATTTTTGAAAAAGCAACGTACGCATACTTCTCATCTTCGTACGGCACATCCGCATCCTTCAACTGCTTGTGCAGTTTACTTCTCGCGACACGGCACGAAAAATGGCACCAGTCATCGGAAGCCAGGCGGCACGGTCCATCATGCGGACAAGGCGCCACCAGATTTCCGCCCATTGCCAGAACCTGTTTTCTTATTTCACGAACCACCGCGAAGCCCTCTTTCGTACCCGGCTCCACGATCACCAGGAGTTTATCCGCCGCCGTCCAGAGCTTTCCGACCACCGCTTCACGCGCCGGAGAGGAAAGCTCGTTTAACACATAGGAAGTCATCACGAGATCCGCCGTGCCCGGGAATGCATCCTTTTCCAGGTCAAAAGCACTCCACTCTGTTTTCGCCGCTAGTTCCGGTTCTTCTTTCATCAAATCCGCGCCGATCTTTCGCATCGCCGCCTCGCGCTCGAAGCAACAGATCCGCTCCGGTGCGAAGATCTCCTCTGCCGCCCAGGTCGCTGAACCCGAGCCCGCACCAACGTCGTACACTGTACGGATCGTAGCTGCACCACCCGAATCACCGGCATCGGAAGCCTCGTCTACAAGTTCTTTTGCATAGGAAAGGGCATCGCAAACGGCACCGAACGTCGCCGGCATACGCACGGCCGCATAGACACGCGCCTCGAGATCCTGCGAAACCAGGACCTTGCCCTGCCCGCTTTCATTCTTATACCGCTCCGTGATCTGCCGCGACACCTTCTTTAAGACATCCGGCTTCTCGCCGGAAAGCGTCTCCTCGATTGCATTTCGCAAAGATAATGGAAGCTCCATATCAGACCTCCGGGAACCCGGTACTCGAAGAACCGGCGGAAGCCTTTGACGATGCTTCCGCATCGCGCTGATCCAGCACCGACTTCAGATACTTCAGCATCTTCTCTTCAAGGCCGTTCTCATAACGGGTACGAAGCGTATCCGGCACTTTCAGCGCCTCAAGACCTTGATCGAGATACTTACGTGCCATCTCGGCATCACCCAGTGCGTAATACGCATAATACGCCAGACGACGGCGCCCGTTCGCATCCATATCCGCATCGATATCTTTCTTCGAACGGTTGTAAAAGAATGTCGCCCGCTCCGGATCCTTCATGCGGAACGAGAAATACGACATCATCTTACTGTCGATACGGATCTTCGTATTCGACGGCAACGAAGAATAATTCTGCTTCATAAGCTGATCCGCCATCTCCTGGATCTTTGCAAAGTTATTCTCCTGCTCTCCGACGAGATAACCAATGAAATAAAACGTGACTCGAATCATGAGCGATGGATGAAGCGATTCAAATTCCTCCATGGTCGGAAGTGAAATATGGTCTTCCGGCGAAGCATCACGAATTGTCTGCATGATCTCAAGAAGTTTCTCTTTCGCCGGATCTTTTCTTGCCATCACGATCCACTCACTGACCGCAATGGCCAGAAAACTCAGCCAGATCGCTTCGCAGAAACTCTCCAGCGGGCCACTCGTCTTTATATGCAGGTAGAGAAAAACCGCAATGATCGGAAGTGCCACCAATGTATACACGATATGGCAGGTAAGGTTAAACTTCTTGTCTGCCGCTATCAGTGAAAACTGCACTTTCGCAAAGAACTGAAACTTCGTCACTCTCACTTTCATAGGCGGAAGATTCGCCGTGCCCGCTTTCGAGCCGGAAACGTCGCCGCGCGCGGCATCCGATGTCCCCGCGCCTGCTCCTTCACTATAGAGATCCCTCTCCCATTTCCAGAAAAGGAAACTGAAACTACGTATCGGCCAGCCTTTTGTCTTGGCGATCAGGCAGGCAACGAGCACATAGAAAAGCGAAGCGATAATGCTTCCGACAAAGAAACCGAGAAGCAGAATGCAGCAATCAAGAAGCATGTCCATACCAAAGGCTCACTTTCTGGTAAACTGCGAGATGAACTGCCAAGCCTGCTCGCCCGTATGCTCACGATACTCGTGCACCTGCTCACTGACACTCGACAACGCGGTTCTTACCACACCGTCATCGCTCTCGAAATACTGGATCGTCAGCGTGCTGCCACGGCTCTCGTCGAACTTCTTCTCCTCACGCTCACCGTTCACGCCCCAGATCGGATTCTCCCAGTTTTCTTTATTCTCAAAAAGCACTGCTCCGTAGTTTTTCTTCAGTTTATTGACTCCGGCGAGATACTTGATACGCTCGAGCGAATCGTCCGCCTGGAACGGCAGCTCCGGAAGATGCGACTTCTCACCACCGGAAATGAAGATCGGCACCTTCACATCCATGTTGATACCATCCTCGAGAGACTTACCGAACGGGTTCTTTTTGACCGGGAAAAGCGCACTCGCCGGTGCCATGCCCGCGAAGATCTCCGGGTACTCCTGGAACATATCCCATGTCTTGGCACTACCCATCGAGAAGCCCGTCGCATAGATACGTGTTACATCGACGTTGTACTTTTTCTTCAGGTCTTCGATCACCTGTACGACCTCATCCGGCGGTACATCCTGGTGATTCTCAAAGGAGATGAAAAGGAAATCGTGACGATGGCAGATCGACCACCATCCCGCAACAAAAGTCAGGTACATGGAGGAATCTCCGCCGCCGTGGAAACCGATCACCATCGGAGCCGGACCGTTATCGAAAATGCCCTTGTTGTAATATGCGAAATAGCCCACTTCGTGCTCCGAAGTGCCATTGTATTTACCGAACTGACGGTCCGAAGTTTTCACGACCGTGCTGCCCGTCTCTTCAACCATGCCGAGTTCCTCAAAGTTCGGCTCGATCTCGATCTTGCCGCACCACATCTTGAACTTACGTACGAACGCCTTAAAGTCTGCCTCGTACTCCGCAACATCCTTCACCAGCAGATTCTCGCATCCTTCAAAAGCGGCGTTGACTTCTGCGCTGTTGCCTACACTCAGGATCGCGATATCTTTTCTGTCCACCTGCGGAACGACGGAAAGATTTTCCATCGAACACATCGCCGGCGTGATCTCACCCGGTCCCCACAGGTATTCACCCTGAAGCGTTGTCAGAAGATTCTTCGCAACATAATCCGCCGACTTACCGAAACTGTAAATGTCCGCGCGGAAGATCGCGCCACGGATGAAATAACCCTTGAACTGACGTGTAAAGAAATCGTCGATGCGCTCGTAACCGTCCTCATAATACGGGTGCATCTTGGTCTGCGAGATCAGCTCCGCATAAAGCGACGCATCGGCGCCCTCCCAGCCCTTCTCGTTCGTCGGGTAGATAAACAATACAGTACTATCGACATCTGAAGCGATCTTGGCAAGTCCTTTTGCCTCGGCAAAAGCAACTGCTTCTTCTATGCTCTGACGGGTCTCCTCGAATACCAGGAGCAGCGGTGCGCGGAATCCGAAATTGTGGACTTCCCCGTTGATCGAGGTCTTTGGTTTATAGACCTTGAGATAGAAATTCTCATACTCGTTCTCCCAGTATTTTCCACCGTTTTCGAGCACGGTGACACTCGGTTTCTCCATCATTGTCATGGCAGTCATCTCCTTCAGGATCGTAGTCTCTTTAGCACGGGCAGGAGCAAATCTGCCCGCAAAAATAATTATAGCGAAAGATACTTCTAAATTCAAAATACTGTTCACAAATAATTGATATTTTCTTTACAAGACAAATATATTTATTCATTTCCAATTTATGTCAAAACCATAGAATGAAAAATGTGAAGTCGCATGCAGATGCGAAGGTTTCTTCCGAAATACCCGAAAAAACTTAATTTCGGGATCATATCGTTCTTTTCCGGAGCGTTTTTCAAGCAGAAACGCTCCAACGGAAAGGGCGTACGGAGCAAAGGAGGTTAAGAGGTATGATAAGTAAAAAACGACTAGGAAGCATATGCATTATGCTATCCATGATCCTAATCGGAGTGATCTCACTCACGTATTTCCTGCCCGCGAAAAGAGTTTCGGCGGATGATGATGTTATTATCAAATACGGACGAAATACGCTAAATGGCAATGTCTATGCGTTCAGACTTGGCAAAAGGATTGTGATGGAGCCGGATCCAGAGAACGAAGAAAACCAAATAGCTGTCCCCCATTACACATTTGTAGGTTATAACGCTAGAGATAACGAAGAAGGTGAGGATTATGTTGTCTATAAAACATTACCTGATAATGTTCTTGGAATTCCTCTAATCTACTATGACAAATTTGATTTGTCCGGAGATTCATACGTTATTGATAGGGTTGACACACATCTGTACTCTGAAGTAGTGAGCCTGAGCAAGATAATTGACCTCGAGATTCCTGAGGGAGTTAAAGAAATAGGAGCTTCAGCTTTCGCAAATACTCTTATCGCTTCTGCATCGCTTCCTTCTACTTTGGAATTAATCGGCGACAATGCATTTCAAGGTTGTGACAAGCTTGTAAGAGCTGATCTTAGTAGCATGTCCAAATTGAAGTATTTGGGCCGTAGCGCTTTTAACGGTTGCACACTTCTCGAAGCGGTTCCTCTCCCTCAAGACGCGACTGCCTTTACAAGAATCGAGAATGGTACATTTTCTAACTGTCCTAAAATGTCAACTATAGCAATTTCTGAATATATAACCGAAATTGGGAATGATGCATTTTATAACGATACTGACCTTGAAAGCATTCAAGGAGCAAGAAGTATCACTTCTTTTGGAGATAGAGCATTCCAAAACTGTTCGAAGCTGGTAAGTTTCACATTCCCTACAACTACTACATCAATTGGAGAACGTTGTTTTCAGAACTGCAGCAAATTGGTAAATGCTACTATTCAGACTGGTACAAACTTGAATGCTCTCGGGCAATACGCATTTGCATCTACTGCCATCACATCTTTTTCTATTCCAGAAACCAGCACTCTTTGGACTATTGAACCAAATTGTTTTGCCGGCTGTACAGCTTTGGCAACTGTAACCATTGATACCGACTCAGTTTCAACAATAAACAATAATGCGTTTGCAAATTGTTCATCTCTTTCTGTACTTTCGTTGAAACACAACTCACTAAGGATCATCGGTACTAACTGTTTCAGCGGATGTTCTAAATTGCAAAGCATTTCTACCAAATCTGAAAATCGTCTTCGCTATGTAGTAAGCTTCGGTAACGGTGCATTCCAAGGATGTAATTCATTTACAGAATTTGTTATTCCTTCCCAGATTGAAAAGCTTGGTGACAACACATTTAAAGACTGCAAAAATCTCGAAAAGTTATATTTTAGCGAAACTGATACTCTCACGCGAATTGCCAACTATGTTTTCTCTGGTTGTGAGAAGATGGTCATTGCTGATATGACGTCTGACGAGGAAACCGGTCTTCTTCCACCTACTATTGTCAACATCGGAAACGGTGCCTTCGAAAAATGCAAAGCCATGACAAAGCTGATTCTGCCTGATGGTCTTCAGGCACAGGGCATCGGCACCGGTGCGTTCGCGAACTGTTCCTCCCTCGTGGAACTCGATATTCCTGACTTAGTAGATACTCTTTATGCCGGCACTTTCTCCGGTTGTACATCTCTGAAAAGGGTAAAGCTCTCTGACAAGTTGACAGAAATCAAGCCTTCTCTCTTTGAAGGATGCGCAAGTCTCGAAAGCATCGCGATTGGAACCGAGGCAACCAGTATCGGCGCTAAAGCTTTTATGGGTTGTACGAACTTGAAAAGTGTAACAATGGGAAACAAAATTGTTTCTATCGGTGAAAAGGCATTCTACCAATGTTCAACTCTCGGCAAAGATGCTACTCCTTTTGTTCTCAGTACTGCACTAACGAGCATCGGCAATAGTGCTTTCTATCAGTGTTCTGCTCTTGAAAGTTTGAACATTCCGGAAGGCGTTACCATCATCGGTAATAGCTGCTTCGAACAATGTACTGCACTTTCCGCCGTAACCATGGGCAACAATGTCTTAACTATTGGTGAAAAGGCTTTTAACGCCTGTACACAACTCGGCTCAAACGGTGCATTTGCGCTGAGCACAGGTCTTACAGAAATCGGAAAACAAGCATTTGAAAATTGCTCATCTCTGCCGGCTATAGCTATTCCGGACGGCGTGACCATTATTCCTGAGAAGTGCTTCAACGGATGTAGTTCTCTGCAAACACTCACCATGGGTGATAACGTGACTACAATCGACAAAAGAGCTTTCTACTCATGCAAATTACTTGCTACGGCTCAACTGAGCGCTACACTTCAGACTATCGATGAGTACGCATTCTATCAGTGCGAATCCCTGACTTCGATTGCATTACCGGATCCCGTTACGGAGATTGCTCAATATTGCTTCTATGGTTGCAAAGAGCTTCAGACTTTCACCATGGGCGACAACATCACAAAGATCGGACAGTATGCCTTCTACAACTGCGCCAAACTCGTTGGTGACGAAGATGAACTTGCTTTAAGCGAAGCTCTCACGGACATTGATCAATACGCTTTCTACGGATGTAGCAGCCTCGTTTCCGTTGACGTTCCAAGTAACGTAAAAACTATTCCAGTTTTTTGTTTCACAAAATGCTCTGCTCTCACAAGCATTACTCTTGGAGACGCAATTTCGTCTATTGGAACCTCTGCATTCTCCGAATGCTCCTCTTTAAAGAGTATCAATATTCCGAAAAATGTAACCCTCATTGCCGACAACTGTTTCTACAAGTGCGCAAAACTTGAAACAGTTACCATGGGCGACAAAGTTACGGACATCGGAGTAAATGCTTTCCAATACTGCGAAGCGCTTACAAGCATCGAATTCAGCGATACGCTTAAAGCTATCGGAGAAAAGGCCTTCCAAGGCTGCTCTTCTCTGTTACAACTTGACTTCCCGGAAGCACTGCTTTCCATTCCGGACTATCTCTGTGATGGTTGTACTTCCCTGAAAACAGTCACCATGAAGAACAACGTTGCATCTATTGGAATATATGCTTTCCAAGACTGCAAAGCTCTTGAGAGCATCGTTCTCAGTGATTCGATTCAAACTATTGGGACATACGCTTTCAAGAACTGTTCTTCCTTGCTACGGCTTGACTTCCCGGAAGCACTGCTTGCTATTCCGGAATATCTCTGCAATGGTTGTACCTCTTTGGAGGCAGTAACCATGAAGAACAACGTTGCATCTATCGGAAAAGAAGCATTCAAAGACTGCAAGGCTCTTAAGAGCATCGAGTTCAGCACTTCACTAACAACGATTGGAGAAAAAACGTTCCAAAACTGTTCTGCCCTTCTGCGGCTCGACTTTCAGGATGCATTGACTGCTATTCCGGATTATCTCTGCGATGGTTGTACTTCCCTGAAAACGGTCACCATGAAGAACAACGTTGCATCTATTGGAATATATGCTTTCCAAAACTGCAAAGCTCTTGAGAGCATCGTACTCAGTGATTCGATTCAAACTATTGGGACATACGCTTTCAAAAACTGTTCTGCCCTTCTCCGCCTCGACTTCCCGGAAGCACTGACTGCCATTCCGGATTACCTCTGCAATGGTTGTAATGCCTTGGAAAAGATCACCATGAAGAACAACGTAGTCTCCATTGGTCAATACGCCTTTGCGAATTGTGCCAAACTTGGTCTGGATGGAGAAAAGATCGTACTGAGTGAAGCACTCACGGACATCGGACAATTTGCATTCTCCGGATGCAGCAAGATCGTCTCGATCGATATTCCGAACAAAGTGAAACTGATTCCTTCTAACTGTTTCGCGAGTTGCTCCGCGCTCACGACGATTACTCTCGGAACGGATATCACTTCCATCGGATTGAAAGCATTTTACAAGTGTTCCAAACTCACGGATATCACAATTCCGGCAAACACAACCGAGATTAAAGATTCCGCTTTTGAGGAGTGTTCTGCTCTTACTGATGTCACAATCAATGGTCCCGTAACGACAATTGGTACAAAAGCATTCTACAAGTGCAGCAAACTGAAGAGCATCTCACTTGGCAACGCGCTTACCACGATTGGCGCGCAGGCCTTTGAAGAGTGTGCTCTGACAAGTCTCACTCTCCCGGATACATTGTTGGCCATTCCGAACAGACTCTGCTACAACTGTACTTCCCTGAATCAGTTAACAATGGGTAATAACGTTACCTCTATCGGTACAAGTGCTTTCCAGAATTGCAATACTCTTGGCAAGGCCGGCAAATTCAATCTGAGCACAAAATTGAGGACTCTCGGAACCAGTGCATTTAACGGATGCTCCTCTATTAAGAAGGTCGAACTCGGGCCGGATGTGGAGATCATCCCGGATTACTGTTTCAATGCCTGCTCGGCTCTGAGAACACTCACTATGGGTGATAATGTCGAAACCATCGGAAAAGAAGCTTTCAAGGGATGTACTCAGCTCGGCAAGGGCGGTGAGGTACATGTGAGCGATGCTCTGACCAGCCTTGGGACCAGCGCTTTCTATGGATGTGCATCTTTGACATCGATCGAGCTTCCGGATGGTGTAGATACGATTCCTGCAGAATGCTTCAGAGGATGTATCCTTCTGGATAAGATGACCATGGGTGATTACGTAGAAACGATTGGAAACAACGCCTTCTATGGTTGTGCACGACTTGGAAAGAGTTATGACATCACACTCAGTGGCGACCTCCTTACCATTGGCGACGGCGCCTTCTACGGATGCGCTGAGCTTCGGGAAGTCGATATTCCTGATGGTGTAATGGCGATTCCGCTCCAGTGCTTCATGGGCTGTTCGAATCTGACTTCTGTGACCATGGGCGACTATGTCACAGAAATCAAGAAAGAAGCCTTCAGCGGTTGCGAGAATCTTGCGTCTTGTCCTCTTAGCCCTGACCTTGAGAAACTTGGTTACAATTCTTTCAACGGCTGTGCTTCTTTGACTGAAGCCATTATTCCGGACGGCGTGATCGAGATCCCACAGGGATGCTTCAAAGGCTGTAAGAAACTGACTCGTGTAACGATGGGTGACGATGTAGAAGCGATCCGCGTGGATGCTTTCAACGGATGCGAATCTCTCGGAAAAGGCACGGAGTTTAAGCTTAGCAGCAGTCTGGTCGTTCTTGAAAAGTCGGCTTTCCTCAACTGTGCTTCTCTGAAATCCATTGCATTCCCGAAGAACGTGAAGACCATCCCGGTAAGTTGTTTCCAAGGATGTTCTTCCCTCGAGTCGATCGACTTTAACAAGGTCGAGTACATTAACGAATCCGCTTTCAATCAGTGCAAAGCTCTTGAATCATTCACCTTGCCGAACAGTCTGGTCAAGCTTGACAAAACAGCTTTTGCGAACTGCACATCCTTGAAGATCTTCTCGATCCCGGATACCTATAGAAACAAGATCCCGACGCAGTGCTTCTATAACTGTAAGTCCCTGATCTTCGCAAAGATTCCGAACTCGGTAACCGGCATTGAGAGTGGCGCATTCAGCGGATGTACCAACCTCCTTGGTGTCGAACTCCCGGATGCTCTGGCAGGAACAAAGACAACGGCTTTCAATGGTCTTGCGTATCTGAACCGTGTATCGGTTTCCAGAGATGACAAGATCACGATCCTCTCTTACTGGGGCACGCAGAAGCAGATTGAGGTTCCGGATGTGATCTACAACATGCCTGTCGTCGCGATCGCAGAAGGTGCGTATGCCGACCTCAGCAGCATCACACAGGTACACGTTCCGAAATCCGTGAAGTCTATCGGAAACGGTGCTTTCAAGAACTGCACGTCTCTTCTCACCGTACGCATCGATCAAGGCACAACTGTCGCAGCCGGCGCTTTTGACGGATGCAACGCCGTGTATCGGATCGAAGATCTTGACGAAACCAGCGTAAAGATCGTGAAATTCTACGGTGACAGTACATCGATCAGAGTTCCTGAGACCCTCGAGAAAAAGACGGTCGTGCAGATCGGCGATTCCGCCTTCGCATACAACACGAAGCTGACAAGCGTTTATCTGCAGAAGAAGGTTGAAAGGATCGGAAAGAAAGCATTCTTGAACTGCTCCAACGCCGTGATCGACTACTACTGCCTGACGATTGCTGATACAGATGCATTTAAGGGCTGTAAGGATGTAAGACCATATGGTACCAGCGTAACACCAACACCGGTACCGACAGAGCCACCAAAAGCAACGGCAACGCCGAAGCCGACCGCTACACCGAAGCCGACCGCTACGCCGACACCTGGTGGTGCGAAGAAACCTACGCCGACCAAGAAGCCTACACCGAAGCCGACGGCTACTCCGGTTCCGACCAAGAAGCCTACTCCGACTCCGGTACCTGTAACACCTACACCTGTACCTGTTACTCCTACACCGACACCTGCGCCGGTAACTCCTACACCGACACCTGAGCCGGTAACGCCTACACCGACACCGACACCTGAGCCGGTAACACCTACGCCGACTCCACCGCCGGCAACACCTACACCGACCCCGACTCCGGTCAAAGAACCGTCGATCGCGGACTTTGTAGAACGACTTTATACAGTAGCTCTGAACCGTGCTTCTGAGCCGGAAGGCAAGGCATACTGGGTCAAGGAGATCGAGAACGGTAATCGTACCGGTGGCGATTGTGCACACTTCTTCCTGATCGAGGCAGAAGAGTTCAGGAACAGAGGCCTGAATGAAGAAGACTTCGTTGAGACACTGTATCTGACATTCTTCGATCGTGAGTCTGAGCCGAATGGTAAGGCATTCTGGGTAAGCCAGCTGAAGAGTGGCGCGATGACACGTAACCAGGTCATCTCCGGATTCATCGATTCGACCGAGTGGTGCAACGTCTGCGCGACATACGGCGTTAAGTCCGGTGCACCGAATGCGAAGGCGGAGATTGCAAGCAAGAATGCGATCAACTTCGCAACACGTCTCTACACCTGCTGTCTCGGAAGAGATCCTGAGGTGGGCGGACTGAAGTACTGGTCGTTGGCACTGACGAACCTGGAGCAGACAGGATGCTCGGCTGCGAAACTGTTCTTCACGAGTGACGAGTTCGTGAACTTCAGACTTGGCAACGAAGAGTATGTCAGAAGACTCTACACGACCTTCATGGGCCGTGATCCGGAAGCCAGTGAGATCGCTTACTGGGCCGGAGAGATCAAGGCCGGACGCCAGACCAAAGACAGCGTCATGGCATTCTTCGGGCAGTCTGAAGAGTTCACCAACATCTGTAAGAAGTACGGTATCGACCGCGGAACGATCTGATACAGTGCTTTTGAAACATGGTGGTAACTATCAGAATTCGTTGACACATATCGGCGCGTAAAATAGAATAGATATGGGTTATTTTGGGGGGGATCTCACAGACCCCCCCTTTTTTATTTCAGGAGGTGAAATATGAAAGTAAAACATCTGCTTACCACCGGATTAAGCCTTGCCATCGCATGCACGGGAGCATGGTTTCTGGCACAGAACAGCGTAGTCCGGGCAAATGATGAGTACGTCCCGATCACGGAGGATAATTTCCCTGATGAAGCTTTTCGTAAATACGTCAAGGAAAACTACGATGTTGATAAGGACGGCAAGCTCAGTGAGGTCGAGATCGAGGGAGCGGAGAAACTGAACCTGGACGGATTGAATGTATCGTCTCTGGACGGTGTAGAATACCTTACTTCTCTTTGGTATATCTGCGCTAATCAAGGTGAGATCGAGTCGGTAGATGTAAGCCAGAACGTAAAGCTGCTCTATCTGTACATGAGTATGAACAAGCTCACCAAAATCGATTTGAGCAAGAATACCGAGCTCTTATCTTTGGATCTTAGTGGCAATGCACTGAAATCCATTGATCTCAGCAAGAACACCAAGCTTTGTTCAGTAAGTGTGGGGGGCAATCAGCTGACTTCACTTGATCTGAGCATGCTTCCCGAACTGTCTTTCCTGAATGTCAACGAAAACCAGCTTACTTCGCTGGACATTTCCAAGAATAACAAGTTATATAATGTCTCATGTGATTTGAATGCGATCACATCTCTTGATTTCAGCAATAAGCCGGATCTCGAATACGTCGCTTGTTATTCAAATGCTCTGACCTCTGTTAATTTCAGTGAGAATCCGAAACTTCTGAGCGTAGAAGTTTCCAAGAACAAACTTACTGAACTGGATACTTCTGCCCTCCCCGAACTGGATTATCTGGGCTGTCGTTCAAACGATATAACCAAGTTGGACCTGACATCCAACACGAAACTCAAAAATCTGGATTGCAGCAACTGTCTCCTTAACGACCTAGATCTTACCAAGAACGTGGCTCTCGAGCAGTTGTTCATATATGCCATGGATATTCGCAATCTGAACCTGAGTAAGAACGTCGCACTGACCGGGCTATACAGTGGTGACTGTTCCTTCAAATACCTGGATATTTCTGCAAACACGAATCTGAAAGACCTGTATCTCGGAAACTCGTTGCTGACCGAACTGGATGTAAGCAAGAACACCAAGCTTCAGTTCCTTTATCTTGCTTATTCGAAGGATCTTACATCGATCGATATTTCGAACAATCCGGCTCTTGTGTCTGTGGATGTGGCCGGAACTGCTATTTCTTCTTTAGACACAAGCAAGAACAAGGAACTGATCCATCTTTCTGTTGAAAACTCCTCGATTACTTCTCTGGATCTTAGCAATAACGCCAAACTTCTTGAGCTGTGCACAACGAATCCGAAGATGAAGACTCTGGATATTTCTTCTTGTCCTGAACTTCTCTGGCTTATTGAAAACGCTGAGAAAGAAACACTCGAAGACTTTTATCGCTATGAGTACTTCAAGGCGAACGCTGAGGGAGTAACGCAGCATTATTATCTTACTTTCCACAAGAAAACGACACTGATCCCGAGTGATGGTTCTTCTGGTCCGACATTCGAGGATTTTGTTGAGCGTCTTTACACCGTCGCTCTTGGAAGAGATTCTGAGCCGGACGGAAAGAAGTACTGGGTCGATGCGATCGTAAGTGGTGAAAAGACCGGTGGTGATTGCGCCCGCTTCTTCCTGATGGGTGAAGAGTTCCAAAACAGAAATCTTAGCGTCGAAGATTTTGTAGAGACACTGTATCTGACATTCTTCGACCGTGAGTCCGAGCCGAGTGGAAAAGCTTACTGGGTCGGTGTTCTAAAGAACGGTGGCGACAGAAATGCTGTCATCAACGGCTTCATCGATTCCAAGGAATGGTGCAACATCTGTGCCGATTACGGCGTAAAGTCCGGCGCACCTACAGCAAAAGCAGAGTATGCTTCTGCAAATGCGATCAACTTCGCAACACGCCTGTATACATGCTGCCTCGGTCGTGAGCCGGAAGAAGGCGGTTTGAAGTACTGGTCATTAGCCTTGACTAACCTTGAGCAGACAGGTTGCTCGGCAGCAAAGGAGTTCTTCACTTCTGCTGAATTCATTAATCTCAATCTGAAGGATGATGCCTACATCACAAGACTGTACACCACCTTCATGGACCGTGAACCGGAAGAAGCCGAAGTTGCATTCTGGGAAGGCGAGATCGCAAAAGGCACACAAACACGTGCAAGCGTCCTGGCATTCTTCGGGCAGAGCGAAGAGTTCACCAACATCTGTAAGAAGTACGGTATCGACAGAGGCACGATCTGATACGCAAAGCCCACCGGGGCAAGTGCTTTTGCACAGGAAAACTGAATAATTGATCAGGAGCGCAGTCCAAACAAAAAGGGCTGCGCTTCTGCGTTACCGCATCTTCGCAACCCTTAATGGTGGGTAGTATTGGACTCGAACCAACGACCCCTTGCATGTCAAGCAAGTACTCTAACCAGCTGAGCTAACCACCCGAATCGGCTTTGACCTTAAAGAGTTTACTAGAAGTTGGAAAAGAAATCAAGTACTTACTCCATATCCTTGTATCTACATTCCGATTTCATCACAGTACAGGCGGCATCTGGAATAAATATTCTCTGCAGTTGTATGCTCATCCTGTGAGCCGGACATCAAAGCATCGTATTCTTCCGCAATGATGGTCACGATCTGTTCATCGTTATGGAAGGCAAGGGTGTTGTTGTCGATCAACTTGAAGTAAAGATCCACATAACTGTCAGGATCTTTTACCATAAATACCGGCGTCGTTTCTTGATCTGACACGAGAGATCTCGGTGGCATGTTTTCAAGCAGGTCACGGTTCGACTCCACATCCCGGTTGCACGCCTCACGGTTGATCGGGATTCCTCCTCCAAGCTGACCGATACTGCTCTGTACAATATCGGAGCTCAGCATTTGAAGAAATGCCCGCGCCGCTTCCGTATTCTTGCAAGAAGTAGAGACAGCAAATACATTATCAAAACCGACAGCCGATACACTGGACATGTTTGGGAAATTCAGTGTGGTCATCTTGTTCTCGAAAAGATGGGACAGTCCTGCATAATCGGAAAAGCTGTTGAGCTTTTCACAACGAAGCATGGCATACTGACGTTCATTTGAGAGGAATACGCCCTCCTTATCAATCAAATATGCATCTTTGACACATGCTTCCATTCCGGCTACAGTTTCTGTTTTATCCCTTTTTTCCACGATCAGCTCATAGATCCCAGGGTAAAACATATCCGTAATATCTCCCGAGATCACGCTGTCTGAACCTTTGGCAATGCGGACCAGATCCGACATCTTCGCCTCTTCGCTTTCGCCCGCAGTTTTAGAATCTGCAGCGACCACATAAAGAGAAAAATTCGGAGAATAATAGTACTGAGAATCGTGTGTCATCATCAACTGCAAAATGTTTTCATATGCACCCGATGTCATCTCCTCCGTGATCAGATTTTTCTTCATATCCATAAGACAGTTTTCCGCGATCAGACGGTTGCACAAAGAAGGCGAGATGTATAGCAGCTCAGGCGCTTTTCCTTCCGCCGCATCCTTTAAGAATTGCGCAGTTGCATGCTGATACTCCGAGTAACGATCATCCTGTGACTGATCAAAATAATTCACGACGTCGATCGTATACTTAGACTGGACCATATTAAAGTAATCGGCCACACTTTCCATATACGACCACTCAAGCGGCTCAATAATGCCCATCGTTATCTTTTCACGACTCGTCTCCTCTTTTCGGTACTGTACGTTGAAAACACCGGTCTTTGCACACCCCAGAATACTCATCCCGCCCGAAAATCGATACGCACCATTTCCTAATGCCTCCATCTCATCGATCCAGGAGATCTTTGTTCCATATGCTTCCGTATGTGTTTCTGAGCTTGACATGGAGGTGCTTCTCACCATCTTCACGTCCATTTCCGACCACGACTTGGAAATCGTAGAAAACCTGCCGGAAAAGACATCATTGACCGCAAAGAAATCTTCATTCAGTGCAGCTTCTGCACCAAATATGACCGTTTGCGAACCAGAAAGAGAGGGGATCCATTCAGAATGGAGTTCTTTTCCATTTTCATCATAAACCAGGAAACTCTGTGTATACATATTGGATCCCGATTCGTCGGAAGCATCTGCGGCCAGCGCGATCTGACCTTTATCGTTAACTGCAGCGCTACGGATCCTTCCGCACTTGGGTGAAACTTTCCTACTGACAGAAAACGAGTTATCGATAAAATACAGTGTCTCGCCATCACAAAAAACGACTTCATCTTTTTCTGTGACACATGCGCTTTCAAAAAGCTTGTTACGTAACTCCGGCAAGGAATGCATCTCCCCTTCGATCTCTCCGTTCTTATCCAGGATCGTCAGAGAATAATCCAGATCATATTGTGCGTCCAGCATCGAACTGATCAAAAAGAACTTGCCGCTTCGTATTTTCCCGCTTGCATGAATAAGTCCCGGTACATTCAGTTCGTGATATGCGTCTTTGCTTTCATCTGTCAGGTCAAAAGATGCCAGGTAGTTCTTATTGTCCAGCGAAAACAAAATGAGCTCTTGATCCTGATCCATAAATGTTTTCCGGTAGTCAGGTATCGCCTCACTCAGCGAACGGATCAGTTTTTCATATCTTTTTTCGACAGAATCGATCAAGGATTCATAGCAATACCTGCCTTGTACATCAACCGTCCGAATCGTTGCCTGTTTCTTTTTTCCGCACCCCGAAAGCATCCCGGCCAGTAAAATCCCGGTTGCGATCAAAACTCCCAAATATGCCGTTCTTCTGGATTTGAACATGTTATTCTTCCTCTGTTATCCTTCCATCACAAATATGGACCCTGCGGTCCGCCATCTTGGCGATCTCATCATCATGAGTAACCATGACGATCGTCCTTCCGTCGGCACTGATTTCTTTAAACACGCCCATGATCTCTTTCTTGGTCTCGGAATCAAGCGCGCCTGTCGGTTCATCGGCCAGGATGATCGTCGGCTGGTTCACGAGTGCACGTGCAATCGCGACCCTCTGTTTCTGCCCACCCGAAAGTTCTGTTATCCGACGGTCTTTCAGATCCAGAATATGAAGTTTTTCCAAAACCTCATTCACGATCGAGTTCACTTTTCCCTTCACTTTCTGATGGATCAAAAGCGGAACGGCGACATTATCCATAACTGTCCGGTAGGGAATCAATCCGAAATCCTGCAACACGAAGCCGATCGTTTCATTACGGAAACGGGCTCTCTTCACGGAATTCAACTTGGAAAGATCCTGTCCATCTACTATGGCCGTTCCGGAATCAGCGTCATCCAGTGCTCCTATGATATGAAGGAGCGTCGATTTTCCTGATCCGGAAACGCCCTGGATCGTAAGAAATTCGCCGGATCTCACCTCGAGAGAGATTTCTCTCAATGCGCGGACACAATTCTTCTTACCGGGATAATAAGATTTAGACAAGTTTTTTATTTCGATGATGTTTTCCATTTCCGAATACCCCACTTTTCTTGAATAATACCAGCGCAATCAAGAAAACGATCGTCGCCAGGATCAAATAGTTTAGTGTATATTTCCACCACAGATCGAAGTTCAATACCGTCGTCTGATCAAAATGCCGTATAAATACAGCTACAGGCTTCAGCATGGCTGTGCCTATTGCAATGGACATCAGTATGAAGATCAGGTATTGAACAAATACGTGAATAAACAGAGAAATCTTGTTCTCACCGCAGATTTCGTATACATCAAATTCTTTCTTCCTTATCTGCACCGTGTAGATAAGGATACGGAAAGCGATCAACAGAAGGATAAGCATATATAGATATATCACCTGTCGTTCGCGGATATATGTCCGTACTGCCGTATCCTGATGAGAGACCCACGATGTGCCCGCATATTCCTGCGCGACACGTTCCAGACGATCCCATTCGGATCCGGACAGTTTTTTGTCACATGTAAAGATGATCATGCTTTCCCCGTTCGATGGGTAAAGCAGTTCAAAAGCAGACGCATTACCAAGTGCAAATACATCTGCAGATTCCCAGCTGCGCAACAGATAATTCGTAGCATGAGGATAATGATACTGGTCTTTGTCCGGATCTTCAAAACGAAATACTTCATCCTGGAACCGTACGGAAACTACTTCGTCATTTTCGATATCAATATCGGACATAAAACCGGCTGATCCATCGTCATCAAAAAGAGCGACACGCTGGAGGTCATACGCAAGTGGAGAAAGAAGATAATGATCGTTCGCCAGCATTGCCTGTGTAAAAGGGTTGGATTCATCGAGTGTCGTTCCTGACATAACAAGAACAGGATACGAGTATCCTTTCGCTATCGGAATCTGTAGCACATAGGATGCGATGCATGAATCGATCGATGAACTGATCTCCGAACACGCTTTCCGAAGCATCATGGATTTTTCAAACGACATGTCGGCTTTCAAAGTAAAATAGGGTAATTCCGACACCTCTGCCTCTTCCTGCTTGGCTCTTGACCACCCAAGCAGAGTCATAAGGATAGCGAACAAAACGGAAATAATGATGACCGTAAAGATACACGTACCAAGACGGCTTCGGATAAATGCAATTGCTGACTTGATATATCTCATCGGATCACCTCATTCCTGCCGGATTATGTCTATGATGTGCCGACGTTTCGAATCGAAAAACATAGGGATCATAGAAACGATGACAAAAACGGTGATGATCGCAACAGAAGCCACCGCGTATAAAGGACTCCACTGCACCGTCATACCAAGTGCTTTTGAAGCATACATGGGAAAAAGCACTGTTCCAAGTGCGCCTCCAAATAGGATTCCGGGTACAAAAGCACTCAGGAAGATCATATTTGATGAATTCCATGTCATTCCGTTGATAAAATAGCAGGCAAGTTCCGTGGAGCATGTCTTGATCCGCAAGAACAGGAAAGCATAAAGGAAAAGGAGCAGTATGATTGCCACAAGAATGATGCGGATGTACAGTTGATTCAGTTGTTCGTGCATCCGGTCGTGGAACTGTTTCTGCGCTCCCTGATCCGGGTCGGCACCCTCGCCGTAGCGCAGATGACTCTCGGAAAGAAAGGCTCGTAATTCTTCCATAGAAACGTTTTCACGTGGACGGATGAGAAGTCCTTCTTCTTCGTTAAAATTCTCCGTCTCCAGCCGCTCACCGTTATCTTTCAGGATCGTGCCGGATACAGAAGCAATGGCATATGTCGTATCAAAATTGTTGAATCGGATCACCATATGTTCGTTGTTGGCCTGCCACAATTCATCAAGTTCTCCGTTCAGAAAACCGTTCAAAGACTTGATCTCATAATAGTCTTTGGCCAGAATACCCACTACGGTAAGCTTGGCGGAGGATTTATATTCTCTATCCCAAACCGTTATTACATCTCCGACGTGATAAAAGTCTCGCTTTATGTCTTCAAAATTTCCGGTATCGTTCATGCGCTGTTCATACTGCGCTATGGCGATTTCATTCGGTGCCTTCGGCATTCTTCCCTCCTGCATGGAGAGTTCGGCATTCCTGTTAAAACTTTTATCATAAAAAGTGTTATTTAAGGAAACGGAGTGGTCTTTTTCGATCAAAAGAGTCATTTCCAAGGTTTCGACCGAACCGACCAGACCGCTCTTCCGAAGATACTCTTCCAGTTCTTCTTGCGTCTGCCCATAAGCACATGCAACCAGAATGGCTTCATCCAGATCTGATTTCTCATAAAAATCCAGGATCTTCACTCTGTCACCAACATAATAGAAAACATTCATGACGAGTATGGCGCATATAACTGATATGAACATGAGGATCACGTTCGTCACCAGATTATCATAGATAATATGAAACAGCAGTCTTAGTCGGTTCAATCTTTTACCTCTACATTCCTCTTCTTGTATCTAAACTACAGCGTGAGATTACGTCTTGTAATAGAAATAGCGATCAACAGTGTGTGCTTTTCCGGAAGACTCAGTCAGCTTGGATTTGCACCAGCAGCCGTTACCCGAACCTTCAGCATATACATAGATTGCTACACCTGTTCCAGACTTTGAAGCTCTATTTGAAAGTTTATACATATAGCCGGTATTGGATACCTTACCAACCTCAACAGAAGAAGCGACCTTACTTGTAGACTTCTTCGGAACTGCATATGCAGCACCGGAATATGTGGTACTGCTTAACTTATTGCCGAATATCGCAACTTCACCCCAAGTGCTACCGGTCAAAGTCTGACTTCCGTCAGCCATAACGAACGCAAGAGATGCGGAAACAACGAGCATGGTAGCTCCGATTAAACTTAATACTTTTTTCATAGATTTACCTCCTTGTTTCTGTGAATTAGTCCTGTCTAATTCACTCTAAAAATGCTTATCTGTACATAATTCTTTCTTACCCTCTCTCCACCTCCTTCCGATGTTTCCCTCACAGGAATCATTCAAAGAGGCTTTCAAAAGAAAGTCCCGCGCTTATGAACAGATATCGATCAAGGAGAATCAACAAGTATTAACCAAAATACAAAAAGACAAAACCCCAGAGTACAGTTCACTCACGCAAGTAAACTTTCCCCCAAAAGATACTTCGTCTAAATCCTGATTCGTGGAACACGATCATTAACAACGAAATCATTTTAATACTAATTTGATAATTGGTCAATGTATCTTCATTTGTTTAGAAAATGATGATATTTCTCTGTTTTTTCTCCGCACCAGCTCAATTATCCGCGCTGTATCACACACTCACTCGTGCGCCATTCTCCAGTCGATGCAGCGCTGCAGGTACTCGATGTATTCCGGGTTCTTGCACATGCCCTTGCCTTGTGTGTCGGAGATCTTCGCGACGTCCTGGCCGTTGCACATCGTGGTCTTCATGACGATGTTTAACGGTGTGACAAACGTATCATTTGCAATGTATGTACCGATTCCGAAGGCGACACGCGTGCGCCCCTTGAAATGCTCGTTCAGTGCATTGGCCTTCTCGAAGTTGAGGCTGTCGGAAAAAAGCAGCGTCTTCGTTTTCGGGTCGATCCCGAGTTCTTCGTAATGGCAGATCATCTTCTCTCCCCACTCCACAGGATCGCCGGAGTCGTGGCGTACACCCGAGAACAATGTCGAGTACGTCAGCTGGAAATCCTTGAGAAAGCAGTCCGTCGTGATCGCATCCGTCAGCGCGGTACCATTCAATACGCCGTACTCCTTGACCCACGCATCGAGCGCGTACCAGTTCGAGTACGCCGGGTTATGCTTGTGATTGCCCTGGCCCACGCACATGATCCACTCATGAGCCATCGTACCGACCGGCATCAGGCCGAACTTCTTGGCGAGATACACGTTGGAGGTTCCGACAAACTTGCCGTGCGCCAGCTTCGCCGCGGCGAGTTCTTTTACCGCAAGCTCCTGAGCCTCGGCGGACAGTCGGCGTCTCATGCCGAATTCACTGAACGATGAGAGGTCGTATTTGCCCGAAGTGAGCCACGACACCTTCTCATCGAGGCGCTCTTTAAAGCTCTTGATCAGCTCCGCGTAATCGTAATTCATTCGGAAATACACTTCATTCACGATCGCCAGTGTCGGGATCTCGTACATGGACGTGTTCAGCCACGTGCCGCGTGTCTCGATGGCAAGACCGCAGTCCGCGTCCTGTGTGATCTCGAAGTCCTCGTAGCGCGGCCTCCAGAGGCGCAGGAAATCGATGTAGGAACCTTTGATCCACTTGATGTTGTCGAGGTACTCGAGCTCCTCTTCCGTAAAACGCAGGTCGCAGTAAGCCAGGATCTGGTCCTTGATCTCCTGCACCATCTCGTCGGTAAACTTCACGTCAGTGTTTCGGCAACGGAACGTCCACGTCGTCTTATACGCCGGGAACTGGTGGTAGATCGCCTGCCCCATGCTGAACTTGTACATATCGGTTTCGAGTAAACTCGTAATGATCGGTTGAAGTTTCATATCACTAACTCCCTTGTCTCGGAATCTAAGCTGGTCTTCTCATTGTGGCGCGCGCCGCAATTATGCATTGCGCCACGGTTCTTTTCCCTCGTGAACAATATCGATCTGGCACGAACGCATCGTGGCCAGTGCCGCGTCATGTGCCGCCGGTGTCACGCCTGCGCAGCACGCCGCATCCACAGAGAGATCCGCCTCCGGGAAAATGGCCTTGATCGCAAGTGCATTGGAGACAACGCAGATGTCCGTGCAGAGGCCGACGAATTCAAAAGCACTCGTGTCCGTGCCCTTCAGAACCTTCGCCCATTTGTCGTATCCGAAAGACTTCTTGTCGATGATCGTTGCGTCTTCACCTGCTGCATCTGTAAGCACCTTCGGGATCTCCCATCCCGGTGTGCCCTTGATGCAGTGCGGCACCGGCAGATACTTGCCTTCGCGTGTCTCCATATATTTCTTGCTGTGCGTATCGCGTGTAAAGATGATCTTGCCGCCTTCTTTCGCGTACTTCTTGATCTTCGCCTTCACCTTGGAAACGATCTTCTCCGCTTCCTTCGTGCCGAGAGCACCATCGATGAAATCTTTCTGCATATCTACTACGATCAAAGTCTTCATTCCGCACCTCCGAAAATATAGATGTCTGCGCCGGGTGGCGGCCGGCGGGTTAGGATTACGAAACTAACACTGTCGGTTCCACACCGGCGCCGGCCGTGGCGTCGCGCCACCGCGCGCACGCGCTCGCCTGCGCTACTTATAACGATTATAGCACGACAAGACAGAAGGAGCGAAGGGCAAGTGCTTTTGGAGGCGAAAAATGCGACACGAAAGCGGGGGCTATTCCGATTTTCGCGACGGAATAGTTTTCGGGCTTTCATGCTATAATCGGGTTAGAAACACAAAACTAACATGCGCAACTATACCGTTCGGGCGCGGCCCGGCGGACCGTCCGAAAGGAGATAAAAAAATGAGATGTCCCAAATGCAACTACGACGGATGCCAGATCATTTCTGAGACGAGAACATCCGGTAAAGATTATTCTGTTGGCAAAGGCTGCTGCGGCGCCTGGATCTTCGGCTGGGAGGGCCTGCTCTGCGGGTTCTGCGGTGAAGGCAAGACCACCACGACCAGAAACTTCTGGATCTGCCCGAATTGCGGCCATAAGTTCAAAGCATGAAAAACGAGATCGTGAAAAATGAAAAAGTGATTGCAAAAGCGGCGGCGACGGCGCACGAAGTGGATTGCTTCGAGTCGGCTTCGACGGCGCGCGAAGTGGATTGCTTCGAGTCGGCTTCGACGGCGCACGAAGTGGAGTGCTTCGAGCCGGCTTCGACGGCGCACGAAGCAGCATACGAGGTGACCGGATCTTCCGCCGGCGCGCCCGCGGTCGTTGCGACAAAAGCCGACCAGCGCTGGGCGTTCTGGATGGAGTTTTTCGGCCGTCATTTCCGCTGCCACCAGATGCCGGAGCGGAGCTTTTTCATCCGTGGCTATCAATTCCCTCTCTGCGCACGTTGCACCGGGATCTACCTCGGCCATATCCTCGCGTTCCTTGTGAACCCCTTCATCACGCTCCCCTTCTGGCTCGGCCTCCTCATGCTCCCCATGATTGCCGACGGCACGATCCAGTACTTCACGCGCTACCGCTCCAACAACTTCAAGCGCTTCACGAGCGGCCTCGTCTTCGGCTTCGCGCTCGTCTCCTTCGTTTTCACCTGCGTACGGTGGCTGATCACAGTGATTTGACGACGCGCGAGTGCGGGGGGAGTTCTTTTTTCCGAGGATTCGTTGATAATTTGGTGCCTAAAGAAAGTCGGGATTGCTGTTTGTGGCGATGTCGACTTTCTTTTTTCGCTCCTAACCACGCCAATTTGCGATTTTCGTGTTTTGGCGTGGGTGATTTTGGAGAAGCACCCACGTGAATTTTCAATTTTCGCATTTTGGCGTGGGTGATTTGAGCAAGGCATACACGCCAATTTTCAATTTCCGAGTTTTGGCGTGGGTGATTTTGGAGAAGCATACACGTGAATTCTCGATTTTCGCATTTTGGCGTGGGTGATTTTGGAGAGGCATACACGTGAATTTTCAATTTTCGCATTTTGGCGTGTATTCTGAAGAAAAAGCACCCACGTGAATTCTCAATAATCGACATAACACGTGTCGGCCCCACCGTCCAATCCCTCAACGTTTCATGATATAATTGTCCTAGCATGATTTGTGCCGGAAAAAGGAGACTAAACATGAAACGGATTCTTTCCACATTACTGACTTTCGCCCTGATCGCGGGATGCTGCGGTTGCAGAAGAAGCGGCGGCGATTCCGATAATACAAGGACCGCCCGCGAAACAAAGACGACCACGGCGAAGACGACTACTACCACCGAGGTCACCGAGGCCACCGAGGCAACCGAGGAGACGGAAGAGCCGTCCACGAAAGCCACTACGAAACCTACCAAGGATGACCGCGGCACGACCGATCCGTCTGATTCCGACGCCTCTGACCCAAGCAAAAGCGACAACTCCGGCACGCCAGGCACCATCACGGACATGACCATGCTCATCTTTGATTTTCCGCAAAAAGAACTCACTGACGACAACGAGATCCGTGAGATCATCGCGGAGAAGACCGGCGTGCGCGTGCATGAATCATACCTGACCGGATCTACCGCAGAGGACGGCGTGGATGTACTGATCGCCTCCCGGGAGTTCCCCGATCTCATCAGCGCCGGCTCCGGCACACAGAAGCTTTATCAGGAGAATTGCCTGATCCCGTGGGATGATTATCTCGAAGATCCGCAGTACGCGAACCTTAGAAACTTCTACTCCGACAAGGAATGGGAAATGTTCCGCCAGAGCGATGGCCACATCTACTGGTGCAACACCCAGAATAACAACTACAAAGGCAAAAGCGCTTCCCGCACGCATAACGGCCTGGCTTTCTGGATCCAGGTGCGCGTGCTCGAGTGGGCCGGATATCCTCTCGTGGAGACTCTCGATGACTACTTCACACTTCTCGAGGCCTTCTACAAAGCGAATCCGACAAACGAAGACGGCACTGCTGTCATCCCCTACACGGCGCTTTGCGAAAGCTGGCGCTACTATGCAATTGAAGCCGCACCGCAGATGCTCGACGGACACATGTTTGAAGGCAACGTCATGGTCAACGACATTAATCCGGACCATCCGGTCGTGGAGAGCTACGACACCTCCGAAACCGCCAAGCGTTATCTCCAGAAGCTCAACGACGAGTATAAGAAAGGCATTATTGACCCGGAGTTTGCAGACCAGGACTTTGACCAGTACGTCGAGAAACTTCAGACCGGTGCCGTACTCGGTTTATGCGACCAGTGGTGGGATTTCGCCTATACGACGAACTTCTCATTCGAGGCACAGGGCTTCAGCAAGCTCGGCTATGACTACGTACCGCTCGGCATCACGATCGATTCCGGCATGAAAAATCACTGGGACTACTACGCGGATACTGAAACACTCAATACAGCGAGCGGCGTGGCCGTCACCACCTCCTGCAAAAATCCCGACCTCGCTTTCCAATTCATGGACCGTATTCTCGAAGAAGACATTCACGACCTGCGCATGTGGGGCATTGAAGGTGTAGACTACGAGATCGGTGCGGACGGGATCTGGAGCAGAAACCAGGATATGCGCATACAGTGGATCATGGATGACTACTTAACCAGTCACGCCTGCCGCTACCTCTACCTGCCGAATTACTGCGGCTACAGGGAAGACGGCATCAACCCCAGACGCCCCGAAGACTCTGTCAGCGAATTCTTCTCCAACAAATCCGATGCATTCATCAAGTGCTGCAACGCATATGGCTACACATCCTACCGCGATTTCCTGCGTTCCGAACCAGCAGAGACCGGGCCCTGGTACCCGATGTATGTTTATACCAACAGTCTTACTAATGCATCGGCAGTTTCAACGCTCACGGACATTGACAACCTCAAGCATGAGTATCTGCCTAAGCTTGTCACCAGCGATGATTTCGACACTACATGGAAAAAATACGTCAAAGCCTACATCGGACTTTCTCCGGAAGTCTACTTCGATTACATGCAGAAAAAACTCGATGAAGCCGTGAAAAACGCCGGCTAAAACAAAGGAGGTATCATATGGACCGTGAAGCCAGACTGGCCGCCCAGGCTGATCAGAACCGCAAATTCTTTATTGAAAACTGCATCAAGTCCGACACCCCGAGACTCGCCGAGGAAGTCTACCCTGACGGTCTCGACGTGCAGTCCGACGTGCCCTATATTGACGACGGCACGACCGACCATATGCTCGACATCTATACACCCAAGGACGCCAAAGAAGGCGAAGTATTCCTGCTGATCCACGGCGGCGCTTTTGTCTACGGATCGAAAGAATTGGACAAATGCTTCGGCATGCATCTGGCGCTTCGTTCTGGCATCACGGTGGTGAACATCAACTACCGCCTCATGCCGGAGACAAACCTCCTCGGCCAGCTCCAGGACATCTTCTCGGCGATCACCTTCCTTACCCAAAAGCACTTTTCCGTGTTCCATACGGTGGGTGATTCGGCGGGCGGTTACCTTTGCCTCTTCACTGCTCTCCTCATGAACAACGAGCAGGCGCGCGCAGAATGCGGTTTAGGCGACTTCAAGGTGGAAGCGACATGTAAGAGCACCGGACCGATCTGCGGCGCTCCATTTGCCCATCCGAAGCGTTTCGCAGGGTATTACTTCGACCGCGAGGGTAAGATGCCTTCCTACATCTATAACCTCCTCGAGGCGATCAAGCTGCATGGCTGCCCGCCTGTGGTCATCACGACAGGCGACCAGGACATGATGCGCCGCTACAACAAATACCTGTACAAGAAGCTTCTGAAGATGAACGTCACCGTAGATTATTACTGCGGTGAGAGCGTCGAGGACCGCGTCATGCACCACGTCTATGCCATCGCTCACCCGACCTGGCCGGAAGGCATCAAGACGATCGATCTGATCATCGAGAATACAAAGAAATGATGCGGCGCGCCGGAGCGCTTCGATACAATCGAAGCATCGGCGCGAGAATACGCCTTAAACAAAAACGCGATGTGGAACATCTCCTTATTGGGAAACGGACCCCATCGCGTTTTTTCGCGCCCTCTCGCGCGCGTCGAGAGGCATAAAGAAAACCCCTTGAACTTTCGCTCAAGGGGTATATTCCTTCGTCCTCATTTAGACTAATTTACAAACTCAATATCTTAAAGAGAAACTTTTACGTTAGCTTCACTCAAGGAATGGGAGGATTCAATAGACCCACTATCTTGAGTTGTGATTAAGTGCTGCATCGGTCTGTCCTCCTTTGTTTTTCTATGGTCTTAGTATAAAAAACAAAAATGGAGACAGAATGGCACATTTGTTAACAAACTAAGAAGTTGAAACGGAATATGTGTCGAATCTTTTAAGGACGGCCGAAAACGGGTACAATAATCGTAGGAACAAGAGAAACTTCAGGAGGATCATATGAAAAAGATCATCTCATCTGTACTTGCCGCAGCGACTCTTTTTTCGCTGACCGGTTGTAATAAGAAGTCCTCCTCTACGACTTCAAAAACACTTGCGTCCGAGCCTTCATCTTCTGCCTCCGAATCCTCGCAGGAAACCGAGAGCACGACCACCACGGCCGCCCCGACTCCGACAGGCCCAAGTGCTTTTGCCAAAGAAAACTCCACAGAGGCGATTCCGTACACGATCAAGAAGGATCAGCAGGTCTATGCCGCGCTCGGAAAAACCGACGAGGAAAAGATCACGCGCAAAGTCTTTTACGACTTCGACGATATCGAGATCACTGACGGAAAGTATGCAAGATTGCAGACCGCGATCGATGAAGAACTCAAGGCTATCCTGGAGCCCGCCACCGAGTGTTACGCACAGGCCCTCGCCGAATTCAAAAAACACGAGGCAGCGGGCGAGGCGCTTCACTCGACATACCTTCAGGGCAAGCTCCGCGTCTTCCGCGCAGACGAGCAGATCTTCTCTTTCACCTACGACTTGATCCTCTCCTCCTACGCAGCACCGATCACATACGTGTTCAACTTCGATGCCCGGACAGGCGAACGATTTTATCTGAAAGACTTCATCACAGACAGAAGTGCTTTTTTCGAATACGCCACAAATATGACAAAACAAGCCGGTCTGGGCAAGGAGTTTGTCGAGGCTAACGCAGGTGAAGAGATCGACATGTTACTCGTTGCCACTTACGATGGTCTGGCCTTCCCGACGCTGCAGAAAACCCAAAGCTATGTGGAGGACTCGTCGGACAACGGTGTGTGGTTCCGCTTTACCAACATTCCCGTTGCCGGCGAAACGGATATCTTCAACTTGAAGTATTTTGAAAACTTGCCATCCACGTATCTGCTCACTTTGGGGTGCGATGACAAGCTGCTCTGGGACTTTACCGGCGACGGCGTGCTCGACACCCTGGCGGTCGATGTCACCACTCGGCTCAAATCAGCTGGCGATTCTGAGGACCCGATCGAGATGGATAAGATCACGATCAAACTGAACGATAATACCCGCGAGATCTCGCTCACGGATGATGTCAGCGACGCCGTGGACATCTTCCGGTCTGCCTATGTCGTGAAGCATAACGACAGGTGGTTTCTGCATATCCAGACCGACTCATCCGCATCTCTCGGGAGCTCAACATACGTCTATTCGATCGGCACAGACGTGATTCAAGACGCAGGCGCTTTTTCCGGCTGGCTGGATTACTCCGGCAACATGACTCCGATCACGCCGACATCGATCGATCCCGACGACATCAAGCTCTACTCGATCGATTTTCTGACGGGCACTTATTTCTGTCTCTACCAGGAGTGCACGCTCGGCGCCGACGGGCTCCCTGTCCCCAAAGCCTCTTCCACTGTATTCAAGGGCTTTGCTCCGGACCTCACCACTGCCATTGATATCACCGGCATGAAACTCGATCCTTCGGGAAAAGCACTTGCCGAGGTGACCATTGAGAAGGATTCTTCTCTTGCTCTCGTTGAGTGCTCCGGCTTTCACGACGCCGAGCTCTATATGATCGTCGAAGTCCTGCACGAAGACCCCGCCGAGAACTACCGCATCAAACTCCCCTGCACCTTCGTCAACTACGAGACCTTTGTCAACGGCAAACCGATCCACGAGGTGTTCTACCACATTTTGAGGGGCGACTGAACGGAAGCACAGCATCAGAAAACACGATAAAAGGCACGTCCGGGAAAACCTCGATTTCCGACTTAAGTTACAGCTCTGTTCTACGAGATTCATATACCCCCCGGGGGTATATTGATGGCTTTTCATCAGCGAATACATACTTTTTCCGGATAAATCTCCAAAAAGTATGTACGAATCGTCTCCGGAACAACAAAATGATGTCCCAAACTATCGGAATCAAGTGCTTTTCACGTATTCAGATGTCACAAGACCCTCATTCAGCTCCAAAAGCACCCGCCTATGGGGGTAGGGGTATAAAGAAAATACATACTTTCTGTCCGATTTGGGCAAAAAAGTATGTAAAGCTGTCTGTAAGGGAAAAATACCGATATCCGTCTTACGTGCAATCTGAACGCAAAAGCGGCGCCCAAAAAGGACGCCGCTTGAACACTTATAGTTTCGTGGACACAAGATTAAATATCGTGCTCTTTCACAATATAAATCTCCTGTTGTTCAGCTTCAGCTACAGGAATACTCTCTGTAATTACATCTTCACCTTGAAACTCAATAACCTCAAAAAACAGGTTGGTATATTCTCTCTTCTCTTCTTTCATATGTGTTTCTCCTTTTGTCTGTAAAACTTAATATGTTCCATCCTGACTCGTACATACCTTATAGAAATTGTACATTGATCTGACAAGATTCTTCAGGTTGTCATCGTCTGAGTTATTGATTACACGTGCCATGTAATTCAATGGTGAATACGTCATAGTAATTACAGGAGTGCTCTCTCCCGGCTTCGTGATAGAGATAGATACATCATTACCATATTCTGTTGGCGCAATATCGTTCTTCCATACATAGTAAAAACTGGTAGTATCCTTTGCCAGAGCCTTAGTCAATGTGGTACCATCAACATTGATCGAATACTGATCCTGGATACTACTGTTAATCCAGAAATACAATCTCATATTGGTCTTATTAAGTGTCTGCAGGCTGGCTCCATAGAAATAGATATTCTGATCTGTAGTTGTCGTACCCGGATGAACATGAGTGAGAATTTCATTATCCAGATTGAAGGTTGTCGGTTCGACCGGCAGTTCACTAGTGTTGACGCCCCAGTACTGTTGAGCTCGTGCTCCATAATCAAGCATTGCCTTCGCGATCCTGATATCCTTAGTAGACCAGTTGCTCGCAGGATCATTCTCGTATGATTTTACGATCTGAGCAACCGTTAATGACTTTAGTACATGATCATTGTTTGTTCCGGCAAGATGAACCAAAACAGAAATCGGAGCAGTCATTTCCGTCGGTTGCAAAGAAACATCAAAGTAAAACAATCCGTCTGAAACATGAGAGTTACTTAATGCTTCTGTAGTGGTTCTACCATTTACGGTAAACGTCACTGTAGTATCAGAAATACGGTCTTCAGAGGGCACATTCAAACAATAGCGCACATTGATAGCACCACCAACAGCAACCTGACATCCACCGAGGAGGTTACTCTCTGAAATACTTGCTTCTCCATTGGACCCAACAATGGAATAATTAGCAGTATAGTCACAGGTAAAATTGGAAATTGATCCATGACCAGAAAGACCGGTGGTAAAAACTCCACAAGGAGATTGAATCACGCCGATCTGACTATTTTCCAGATCTCCATCAATAGTAATCTTCTTACCTGATGCAAGACGCAAATTCTCTCCTGAAACTCCAGATGCGATATAAGTATTTCCTGAGATCATTACATTTCCGGAAACACGTAATGTACCATTATCGTATTGAATTCCGCTACCTGACCGAGCAACATTTTGCGTAATCGTGCAATTCGACAGGCAGGTGGTTCCGGAAGAAATATATATAGCTCCCCCTTCTCCGCCAGATCCGTCCGTATTAACAGCATTACCTGTGAACTCACCACCATTGATAGTCAGAGTTCCTTTCGTATAGATAGCTCCGCCATATGATGTGGCAGTATTATCATAAATGCTCGAGTTTGTAATCGTACAACTGGAACTACTGTCAGAAATGTACACTCCTGCCCCAGAAGTTGCGCTATTACCGTATATCTTACTGGAAGAGATGGAAACACTTGCTCCAGACCCAATATATATACCTGCGCTTCCATCATCTGATAATGTGTTATTGCAGATTTCGCTATTATCCGTAATCGTGGCAGTTGTATTATTTCCTGTTACCTTCAACGCTCCCGCATTATTCCGAATGTATGAATTCTCAATTGAGACTGTGCAACCTTTACCAGTCACAATAGCCCGAGCGGAACAATTCTCAATCACACTTTGATTCTTTATCACAACAGTACTATTGTCCTTGAGCGTTATAGATGCGCCGCCACCAGAAATACGAGCTCCATCTATTGTTAAGTTAGCTCTTCCTTCAAAAGCTATTGCAGAGTAGTTCGAAATAACAAAAAAACCACTTTCGTCTGTAGGTGCACTATCAATTATTAAACAACTTGTATTGGTATTTAATGTCAATCCTAACAATTGCGCACCAGAAGTCCACTTGTGGCCATGTAAATCAAGAATAAAAGTACCAGCCTGAACTTTTGCACGCTTGTTATTAGCAAACGTAACGTCTCTATCCAAAACCCACGTCGTTACTGATTCCGCATTGCCACCTTTATTAATATCATTTGTAACAGGAGTATCACCGCCTATTACACCATTATTAGTATTAGAATCATCAATATGAATAACATTTCCTGCCCATCTCGGGTCAGTATCTTCCGCTCTCACCTTCCCTGCCTTGGGTACAAGGAACAGTGTGCCGAGGGCGAGCGTGGTTGCCAGGACGATCGCGCCGATTTTTGTTATGTGTTTTTTCATTCCCTAAATGCCTCCATCAAGTACGCGTCTTTGCGTACATAAATAGTCACAGTAATTATAAAACTATCTAAAGCAACAGGGAATATGAATAACAAAAATTATACATGTTTTTTAGTATGGAAATCGGAGCTCCAGCACTTGGAAACTAGCGTTCTCCACCCAAAGAATCTTCGACCTCTTCACCGCGCAAATCGCAGTTCCACGATGCGGCACTCAGAACTCCACGACGCGGTCACAGGCGTCCATGACGGCGCGGCGGTGGGTGACGATGATCACGGTCTTGTCGGTCATCGTGCGCAGGTTCTCAAGCAGCTGTTTCTCGGTCGCCTCGTCGAGGCCGCTGGTGGCCTCGTCCAGCAGGAGCACCGGCCGTTCGGAGAAGATCGCGCGGGCGATGGCGATGCGCTGCATCTGCCCCTCGGACAAGCCCGAACCCCGCTCCCCTAACAGCGAATCCACGCCGAGTTCTTTTTCATCGACAAAAGAACTCGCGCAGGCGATCTCGAGTGCGCGGCGGATGCGTGCGGTGTCCTTCGCAGCGGATGGTTCGGCAAAACTAACTATCTCGCGAACGGTGCCGCTCATGAGGTAATTGCCCTGCGGCACATACGCAAACAGCGGGCGTTCCGCCGATGTCAGTTCGCGCTCGTTGCCGGCGGCCTTAAGGAAAAGCGTGCCGCTATCCGGCGCGTAGAGATTCATGAGAAGTTTGAGCACGGTAGATTTGCCGCAGCCGCTGGGTCCGGAAAAAGCGACGAACTCGCCTTTTTTGATCTCGAGAGTGAAGTCCTTAAGGACCTCCGGCATGTTCTCCTTGTTCAAGGTGCCGTCCTCCGTGGCCGGTGCGGAGTAAGTAAAGTCGATATTTCTAAGTCCCAGGCTCTCAAGTGAACTGTAGAGTTCGACGGGGTTAACCGGTGCAGTCTCAGGTTTGTCTGAATTAACCGAAGCCTCTTCCGGTTTGTCTGATTTAACCGCCGTGTCTCCACCCGCAGTCTTTGCCGGCTCTTCAATTTCCATAAGCCGCTCTGCACTCGCGGACATATTGAATGTTTTCGGGATCAATCCTGTGATGTTAACGATCGGGCCCTGAAGTTGCGTGATCAGCTGCGTCACCGCCATCAGGGAACCATATGAAAGAGTACCGACGAGAATGCCGTAACCACCATAGCAGATACCCATGATGTACATACCGTTCATGGTCAGAAGATATCCGATATTCGCGAGCACCGAGAAAGTGTTGCGTCTCATGCGTGCGGACTTGTGCGCCTTCATGCGCTCCTCACCCTCTTCAAGCGAGCGCTTCTCGGCGCCGAACGACTTAATGATCATGAGACTCTCGAGGCTCTCCTGCATGAAGATACGCAGCTTGCCGTCCGTCTCCTGGATAGCCTTGTGCATGGACTTCAGTTTCTTGCGGATCAGATAAGTCAGCACCGCCAGCACGATTCCGACTGGGATCATGACGATGGCGATGATGGTGTCGATATAAAGGATCATGACGAGCGCGCTGATCATTCTAACCAGCATGCCCAGAAGGCCCGGGAGAATGTCGACGAAGCCGTTCGAAACGACGACCACGTCATTGGTCAGGCGGTTCAGCCACTCACCCGAATGCGTCGCCGTCACACGCGAAAAATCCCCGTACAAGAGCTTTTCGAGCAGATGCGATTTAAATCGGTTCTCCAGCGATGCACGCGCGAGTTCCGAGAAATGGCGGTTAAACGAGATCAGGACGATGCGTGAAAGCTCCAGGAGCAGAAACAGCATCGTTGACCGAAAGAAAAGCACTCGTTCCCCGGCGACGGCGTGGTCGACGATGTTTTTGAGCAGGAGTGCGTACAGGACGCCGAAGCAGCCGAGCACGACCTGCAGGAGGCAAAGAAGGACCACCCACGCCCTGTGCTTGCCCGGCACTCTGTATAGCCATTTCAACGTCTTATTTCCCATTCATTCCCTCATATGACACGCGTGCCGCGTCCGGTTCCATATTACAGTTCAATTTATACAGTTCCACCGAAAAAGTCAAACGATCCAGTAGTTCCAGCGTCTTAGCGAGTCCTTCGGCTCCCTGCGGTCGATACGTCTGCTGCAGAAGCAACGGGTACGCTTCGTTCTTTTCGACAGAAGCGATCTCGTTTTTCTCGCCACGCTTGATCAGGCAGATTGCTTTGAGTGGCACGCAGATGTCCGTGCCCAGACGGTGTTTGCCGTTAAAAGGTGTGCCGTACACCACCGCGCCGTTTTCATCGACACGGATATACGGTTTGTCATCGTTAACCATGACAACTCTGTCCCCGAAGCACTCGCGCCAAAGCCTCGCGTGCGTGGATTTGCCTGTGCCGCTCGGAGCCGTGAAAATGTATGCTTCGCCGTCCATCGCAATGCAGGATCCGTGGAACAAAAACGTGTTGTAAGCAAGCATCTCAGTCGAGAGTTTTCTGTGCACCGCGAGTTCTTCGTAGTAGTCGTCCGTAAAGTTATACTCCTCCGAACCATGTGCTTTTTCATACTCGATATCCTCGGGAGTAGTTTTCACCACGATGTCGGGAGTATCCGCTTCCAGCCCGTAGCCCTTGCAGTACTCGTGAATACGCGGATAGATCGACTCGATCCGCACGATCTGGTCTGCGATCTTGTACGTACCAATCACTTTTTCACGATCCTCCTGACTACCGATTTGAAGCCGCGCCAGCAGTAGCGCAACGGGAACAGCCACACCCAGATCCTCGAGTAGAGTTTGTACCCGAAGTCAGTGGTCTTCACTTCTTTTCCCGAACGCAAAACGGAAGCCAGCACCCCGACGATGTCCTCGTCCTTGATGCCAACTTCCTTCGTAATGCAGTTATCCCCACGGATCACGTAGTCCGTGTCTCGCACCTTGATGATCCGGTGCAGCACATATCTTCCGTCAAACGGTGTGGGCTTATAAAGCGGAACGTCATATTTTCGAAGCCGTCCCTGCGGCTTGACCAGCACCACGGCGTCCTTGCCTTCGCGGATAAGCGGAAGCATACTCTGGCCGCGGTTAGAGTATACCAACCGTCCGGTCGTTCTGATCTCTTCTTCGATGGAAGAATTACTCATCCAGCGCTCCAATCTTCCGAAGCTCTTCAACGGCTTTTTTCACGTCACGCTCTACGACATCACGCGGCGCATCGAACTTCAGGAGGATCGCGTCCGTCATGGCCTCCTCGGTGGTCTCCTCGCGAAGAAGATTCAGGATCTCGCCAAGCGTATCGTTGCCCTTCACGATGCCCGAGAATGCCTCACCCGCAGTCGGGATCAGGAGGTTCTCCTCGCCGTATTTATGTACCAGAAAAGTGGACTTGAGTTTCATGCCATAGCCTCCGTGTTCTTGATCCGTCCGTCATCAAAGCTTGTCCGCCGGAACAAAAGGCAACGTCACGACGTCAGATCCCGTTATCGCAGCGTAGTCCGGATCCGACTCTTCCCCGTCGTCCAAAATGATGTCCTTAAACGGATCGAGCTCGTCAAAAGTCGTACTCTCGCCTTCCGGCACACTCACGGACACACCCGTGTTCCACGTCGACGTCGGATACGTCTTCGCCGGCTCCTTCGCCCGTCGCGTCCAAAGCACCAGGAATCCGATCAGCACGAGGATCGCCACACCGGCAAGGATACATATATTTCGAACCTTATTACTTCTCATATCAATTCTTCGTCTCCACAACTATTTCGCTCACCCCGCAGGCGCCGCCCTGCGCAGGTGTTTCTAAATCAGGTTTACACTTAATAATACCACGTTTCGGGAATTGCTTCACTAGGTGGTTTTGCCCGACGCCGAAAAGAACTCAAAAAGAAGGGGTGTCTCTCCGTGAAAACCACTTCGGGACACCCCTTCCTTATATCATTTTAATTCGCGCCGCTCTGGCCTTCCGGCCTTCGCAGCCGGGCCGCTTCGCGCTTCACGCTCGGCCCGCTCAGCTCACACGGTTCCGCGCTCGATTCCGTAATACGCGCAGATCGCGGTGAACTCCGGTGACGCACCGAAGAATACGAGAACGTCATGGCGTGTCGCAGAGCCGCTCTTCAGCTGGTCGACCCAGTACTCGAAACCGCCCTTTTCAGGCTCACGGTCCATAAACGTCTTGTAAAGTCTCGTGATGTACTCCTCGTCCGTTGTCTTCAGGTTCACAAACTCCGGAGACTCGAAGAAGAATCTCGCTGCGCCGGCACCGGTCTCCTCGAGATTGGTCAGCGCCATGCTCCAGTACTTCAAGCCGCCTTCCTCAGGCTCACGGCCGAGGCAGCAAGAGTAAAGACGAGTTGCGAAGTCGATTGCTTTTTGAGAAGCATACTCCGCCTTTGCGGTGATCGCACCGGAACGTACGCAGTATGTCGCGCAAAGGTTACACCACTCAGTCGAATCGATGAAGCCATTGATGACATCGATACGGGTCCTTCTTCCGCTCTTCAGCTCGTCCACCCAGAACTTCTTTCCAGCCGGCTCTGACTCACGGTCAAAGAACGTCTTGTACAAAGTCTCAACGAAATCCTCGATGCTGAGTTTTCTGTTCTCAAACTCCTCTGTGAAAAGGAAGTCTCTCGCACAGTCACCACCGGTACGACGACCCTTTGTGATCTCCTCGACCCAGAACTTCAAGCCTTTCTCTTCCGCGTCACGGTTCAGCGCAACGGTATAAAGACGCTTAACAAAGTCGGCGATCTCAGGCTTCTTGGTCGGCTCCGGGGCGGGTGCTTTTTTATAGACCTTCATATTGACGGTAAACGAGCCGTGATTACCATATACAGACGAATCCGGTGCCGGGTCAGTCTCGATGACTGTCTCATCCTTCGTAGGATCCTCGTTCTCTACCCATGTGATCTCGAAGTTAACTTCATCAAAAATATGCATAAGCACGTTCTTGATCGACTCCTGAGCTTCTTCGTAGTTCTTTCCGATCACGTTCGGCATCGTCTCCGGCGGGAGCGGTGTCGGTGAAATAGTCGGCTCAGGATCCGTCTCCGGGGTCGGAGTCGGTGTCGGAGTCGGCTGCGGCCAGATTCCTTCCGGCACAAGCTTCACATCCTCATCGATAGAAAGGTGATCAACTACTCCGGATATAGTATTTTCCGAAGAATGTCTAAAGAAGACCGCACCGTCCTCGATATCAATAACAACATCTTCAGAAGTAACCAGTGGCAAAAGCTCTGTACATCCGCTGATATCCAGATCAGTAAGTTTGTTGTCGTGCGCCATGAGGCGTATCGCATTTTTAAGATGGCTGACATCCAGCTTGGTCAGAAGATTCGAATTGCAATCCATGTATTCCAGACTGCTGATCTCACCCAGTTCCAGAGTCTCCAGCTTGTTATTATTGCAGCGCAGGTTGATCAGCTTAGTGCATTTGCTGACATCAAGAGTCTCCAGTTCGTTCTCACGGATGTCCAGGACCCTCAAATCCGCATTCTGACTCAGATCCAGGACCTTCAGTTTGTTTCCTGTAAGAGAGATCTCCTCAAGGAGCGGACAACAAGAGATATCCAGTTCCGAGATCTCCGTATCGCTCACATACAATGATTTCAGGAGCGGACAATGCGAAAGATCCAGTTCCGACAGTTCGGTATCGTGCGCAGTCAGCTGCACCAGTTCAGTATTGTGACTGAGTTCCAATGTTGCTATACCATTACCACCCACATCAAGCCTTTCCAGAGCCGGATTATTGATCGTCGAAAGGATCGTCAGATCATTTTGTGAACAGAAGCATTCCCTAAGAAGCGTATTGTAGTCAATATTCAGATCCGAGATCTTGTTTACACTACAGTTCAATGACTCAAGAAGCGTGTTATTATTCACATCCAACACAGCAATCTCATTGTTGTGGCAGCTCAGATTGTTCAGAAGCACATTCTTGCTGACATCAAGCGCGGTAAGTTTATTATTCGCGAGTTCCAGATTCTCAAGCGCAAGATTGTGACTTACATCAACACTGGTCAACTCACCACCATAGGACACCAGATTCTCCAGCGCCACCAGGTACTCGACGCCCTTAAGCGAACTTGCACCGTCAACCTGCAAAGCCTTCGCGGCAATGATCTCACTGATGCTAAGCATATCGTCATCAGTATAGTCAAACACCTTCACTGCTTTACGCACGATCTCATCCGGGAAATTCACTTCATTGATTGCGACCTCGACCGGCAGCTCGATATCCACATCCACGACCATGTCGACCGAAACATTCTTGTCATACGACAAGAAGATCACATCGTCCTTATCAAGGAACGCATAATAATCGCCCAGATCATCCTTCTTCGTCGTTGACTGATAAATCTTCGCAACCAGCTCCGAATTATACGCAAGCATAAGTGATGTCAACTTGTTCCCGTTCGCGATCAACGTCGAAAGCTTCTCATTTGCGGACAAAGCCAACGACTCGATCGAGCACCCGGAACAGTCCAACGACTGCAGGTTATACAGGAACTCGACACCCTGAAGCGATGTACAAGCCGGATCACTGATCGAGACCGCCACCGCCGCATCAAGCTCACTCTCTTCCAGAATATCGTCCGGCGTCGTGTCAATATTCGCCTTCACATACGCGCGGAACACCGGATCCGGGAAACGCTCCTCGGTGATACTAACATAGTCCAACGGCTTCACATCATCCGCCCGGACATCCACCGCCGCCGTTCCCGCGGCAAAAGCACCGGCGCACGCTACCGTCAGCGCTCCCGCCAGTAAGTTCTTCATTTTCATGACAAACCTCCCAACACACTTTATTTTGCAAATGCAATAACCTTTACTGCATCCCCCATAAAAGTATAACACGTCCCGCCCGACATTTCACATGAGAAGACTGTCACTTAACAAGAAGCGGCCCCGCGCCCAGCCCACGAACAGCGCCTGCGCCAGTGCTTTTTCAGCCGCCCGGATTACTCTCGAAATCACGCCCACGCAAGTGCTGCTCAGTCGCCTGCGCAAGTGTTTTTTTCATACGGACTCGAACGCCAAATCGGCTATACAGTCGCAATCGCAAAAAAGTGCTTTTCCGCACGTAATATTTTGCCTGTTTTTCAATAAAAGGCAGTCGGAATCCGGAAAACCATCGAATACGACCGACTTTCCCAAAGAAAAAACTCGAAAAACTTCGATTTGTACGGTTGAAAAGCACTTAATCGTCAATTTCGCCTGCCACCCCTTCTCTCAGGTACGGGCGCAAACCACAAAATCCTCTATTATGACCGACATTGTACGGGCGCTAAGCGCCAAATTGCCGATTCCGACCGACACCCTCCACACAAAAAAGAGCACCCGGTTTTGCCCGGATGCTCTCTTGTTCTTTTTTCCTTTTCTTCTCCAAAAGCACTTAAATCGTTCCTCTGTCGATTCCGTACAGTTTGCAGATCTTGGTGAACTCTTCGCTCTGTCCGAAGAATGCCATGACGCTTTCTTTGGTCTGGCGTCCGGCCTTGATCTCACCTGCCCAGTATGCGACTTCGCTTGCTTCAGGATTTCTTCCCATGAATGTCGTGTAGAGTCTTCTGACGTACTCCTCATCCTTGAGCTTGAAGCCGACGAACTCGGCGCTGGTGAAGAAGTTCTTTGCGGCGGAGCAGCCTGTCTGCTCGAGGTTAGTCAAAGCTAATGACCAGTACTTCAGTCCTCCTTCTTCCGGCTCACGTCCGAGGCACTCGGTGTAGAGTCGTGTCGCGAACTTGATTGCGTTCTTAGAAGCAAACTCTGCCTTCGCGTTCGGTGCTCCGGACTTGACTCCGTAGGTCGCGCAGATGTTGCACCACTCTGTGGAATCGATGAAGCCGTTGATAACGTATTCTTTCGTCATCTTTCCGCTCTTGAGTCCATCGACCCAGAACTTCTTACCTGCCGGCTCGGATGCACGGCCGAAGAATGTCAGGTACAGTGTCTCGACAAAGTCATCATTCGACAAACCACGGTTCAGGAACTCAGGCGCTTCGATCAGGAAGAAGTGTGCGCAGTTACCACCTGTACGATTGCCGCTTTCGATCTCGTTGACCCAGAATGCTTTTCCTGCCGGCTCGGACGGACGATCCAGAGCGATCGTATACAAGCGCTCTACGAAATCCGCGATCGTCGGTTCCTTTTTCGGTTTCGGTGTCGGCGTCGGCTGACCCGGCTTTGGAGTAGCACCAGTCGGCTTTGGAGTAGCCCCCGTCGGCTTCGGCGTCGCTCCCGTCGGTTTCGGCGTGGCTCCCGTCGGTTTCGGTGTCGCGCCTGTCGGCTTCGGAGTCGCCCCGGTCGGCTTCGGTGTCGCGCCTGTCGGCTTCGGTGTTGCACCGGTCGGCTTCGGTGTCGCCCCTGTCGGCTTCGGTGTCGCTCCCGTCGGCTTCGGCTTCGCCCCTGTCGGCTTCGGAGTCGCCCCTGTCGGCTTCGGCGTCGCTCCCGTCGGCTTCGGTGTCGCGCCTGTCGGCTTCGGTGTCGCACCTGTCGGCTTCGGAGTCGCGCCTGTCGGCTTCGGTGTCGCACCTGTCGGCTTCGGTGTCGCACCTGTCGGCTTCGGCACTGATGTTAGTTCAAACGTAGTTGCCGATACAGAGTCATAAGGATTCGGGAATCTTCTGTCTGAGTAATCCGCGCCAACATAGAAATTATATGTTGTTCCCGGCTTCAGATCAGTACGCAGGAACTCCGGTTTATCAACATAGTCGTACTTAATGCCATCAACGTAAGCACCGTCTTTTTCACCATAGTAGGTGATTTTATAGGTATCCGCACCCGGAATCGGATCCCAGGTAACCAGGATCGTCGTTGCGGATTTCACTTCCGCTTTAAGATTCGAAGGCTTCGGAAGCGGAGTCGGTGTCGGTGTCAAACTTACCGAGATGAATCCCGTTGTCAAATCACTTCGAATCATTCCCGAATCGGACATGTATATTATTGTGTCATAGGTCTCGTCATTATACGAATCGGGAATAAGCATTACTTGACTCATTGCCGCTTCGACCAGGATCGGACAAGGATCGATATTAACGGATGGGATACGGTTTCCATAGCACACCAGATCTTTCATATTCGGGTTTTCCGACAGATTCAGAGAATCCAGCAGATTCACACGACAATCCAGCCATTGAAGTGCCGTGAGTCCGGAAAGATCCAACTTTTTGAGGCAGTTTCCGCAACACTGAACAGTTCTCAGCATCACTGCATCAGTCAGCACAAGAGAAGAAAGTTTATTGTCCTGGCAATTCAGGTCCTTAAGCTTACTGCATCCGGTAACGTCCAGAGACGTAAGCTCATTGTTTTGACAATAGCATGTGTCCAGCGATTTCAGGCCACTCACCTTAAGGCTTGTGAGAGCATTGTCATTGCAAGTCAGGTAGTAAAGTGAGGACTGCTTGCTCACATCCAGTGCTTTGAGCTGGTTATTGAAACACTCCAGGCCTGTCATGCGAGACGTTTCAGGAAGAGTCAGCTTGGTGATCTTGTTATTGTAGCACTTTACATAACGAAGCTCCGTAGAAGCCGAAAGATCCAGAGAAGTCAGTTGATTATCCGAGCAGTAGAGATCACTTAACTGAACGGAAGAAGAAAGATCCAGTTTACTGATCTTATTGTCAGTGCATTTCAGACGGTACATGTTCTTGTTCGATGTATCCAGAACGGAAATTTCGTTATACTCACATTCGATCGTGGAAAGATTATCCAGACCGGTGACGTTCAAAACTTTGATCTTCGTGCATTCTGTATCATTTGTCTCCTGAGAACAGAGCACCGTACCAAGTTTTGTGTTTTTTCTAAGATCAAGAGTTGAGAATTTGCATCCGGCACAGCTCAGAAAAGATAACTTTGTATACGCGGACAGATCAAGTTTTGTAAAACCGGAATATCTGCAATAAAGTGTTGTCAGACTAGGGAGTGAAGATGCCTGAATAGTTGTCAGTTTCGGATCATTATTCACGTATAATTCCTCCAGGCCATTGCAGCCTTCAAGGATCACTTTGGAAAGCAATGGATTATCATCCGCACGCACATAATGCATAAAAGCTGCACCACTCAAGTCCATGGTGGTCATCTTCGTATTCTCGGCATAAAAGACTCTAAACTCGTTTTTATCGTTCGGTAAAACAATACTTTCCAAGTTAGGACCCGAATAAACAACGATCTCCTGCAATAAGTTCATCGCGCTGAAATCCAGACTTTTCACCTGTATGTTTTTACAGACAAAAGCCTTAAGACTTTTATTATTCGACAGGTCCAGTTCAGTAAGTTCCAGGCCCGCGCAATCCAGTTTTTGCAGTTTTTTATTTACGTGAAGATCCAAGGAAGTGATTGGATTTTCAGAACAATCCAGTTCCGTTAATTCTTTGTTCTTCGTCAGAGTCAACGTTTCGATCTGATTCTTTTCGCAATACAGCATTTGCAGCGCAGTATTCTTCGTAACATTCAATTTCTTCAGTTGATTCTCCGAACATACGAGTTTCGTCAACTCCGTATTTAATGTTACATCCAACTTCGTAATCTGGTTTGCGCTACAATTCAGTTCCGTCAGATTCAGATTCTTGGAAACATCCAAAGCAGTCAGCTGGTTGTCATACGCGATCAGCGAAGTCAGGTTTTCAAAGTGCTCAATGCCTGTAAGATCAGCGATCTGCTTGCTACGCACGTTGATCTTGGTGACCAAGCTCAACTCCGCAGGCGTCAACTTGTTGTCACCATTATCGAACAACTTGACGTACTCTCGGAAATTCTCATCCGGAAAATTCGTTTCATCGATCGTCACTGTTGTCGCCGGAAACTGCGCTGCCGGAACAGCCGCGTTTACAAGATTCGGTGCCAAAAGCACTGCCGCGGATAGCGCGGTGATCCCGCTTAAGGCCGTCGCCACAAAAGCTTTTTTCTTCATTTTCCCACCTCACAATACTCCCCAAAAAGGGGGAATAAAATCATATACCATCATGAATATAGCATACTGCTCCGCGTTTCGAAACCGCTTACGTTGCGAAATAGGAAGGAATATTTAAGCTTTATGCGATCGTCATCTCAAAACGCATTCCTTTTTTGTCCGGCGCAGGCGCAAAAACAAACGGGATCTTAAGAAGCGTCAGCGACTGGGCCACGATAAACAAACCAAGTCCATTCGAATTGGCATGCCGCTTCGCCCCTGACTGCATCGGTTTCATGACCGTCTCCACCTCTTTCTCGGAAAGCGGCGTGCAGGTGTTATCGATGCACAGTTTCCCATCCGCAAAACGGATCACGACCTCACCCTCCGGATCGGTATAATTCGCCGCATTTGAAAAGACATTGGAAAGTGCTTTTGAAAAAAGATTCGAAGACGTCGTGAGGAAGATATCCTCCGGGATCTCGATCGTGTTGCGGATCTGCCGCGAACGCAGGATCACCTTGTACTGGCGGAACTCCTGCTCCACAATCTCACGCAGGTTGATGCGCTTGGCCTCCTCGTGATACACCGGCGCCAGGCTCAACGACTCACGCGTCAAAGTCATGGCCTTCTCCAGCAGCTGCCGGCACTGCTCCAGGTACTTTTCCTGCTCATTACAGTACGGCTCGATACCGCACGTGATGCCCTCGATCAGCGCATTGGCCGAAGCAAGCGGCGTCTTCAGTTCGTGCGAGACACTTCGCAGGAACGCGATCTTCTCGTTCTCCGCATCCGACGAGATCTGCAGCTGTTTCTCGAGATCCACGATCGTGCTTCTGAGCTCCTCGTACATCGAGTTGATGTCCTGACTCATCTCGGCAAAAGCGCCGCCGTCCTGGTCGGAGATCTTCGCATCGGGTTTGAGCTCGGCCATCTCGCGCACGCTTTTCTGCACACGCCGGATCGGCCGCACCACGATCTTCGAAAACAGGAAAGCCAGCACGAATGAAAGCAGCACGCAGGAGACGCACACGATCGGCAGGATCCGGATCAGCACCGTCTTCGCCTCGCTGATCGGTTGAAGCGGAATGTCCAGCGTCATCATGCGTTTTTCGCCCCGTGAGTTAGTGTATTCAAACTCGGATACGATATGACTCTCTTCATCTTCAGGATCCGCCTCGATAGAGATCACGACACCGTTATCGGTCTTTACGTCCTGTCTGATCGAGAAACCGACGTTATCCGAGACCTCATAAAAAACACTTCCGTCGGCGCGCTTGATCGCGTAGTTCGTCTTCTTCTGTTTCGCATACAGATTCAGAATAAATACCTCTTCCGAATCGTCCTTCGCCGCCGCGAGTTTCTCACAGAGCTCCTGGCCATAGCGGTCGAATTCTTTCACTTTGTACCGCCGATAAAAAGCCGGCATCAGGAAGTAAAAAAGCAGATAGACGATCAGGGACAAACTGATCAGCATCGTCAACGAAACCATCAAAGTCTTAGCAAAAAACGAGTGCTTTTTCCTGCGCATAGACACCTCACATATTCAGGCGGTAGCCGACGCCTTTGACGGTCAGGATCAGCTCCGGGTGAAGCTTCTTGCGGATATTCTTGATGTGCGTGTCGATTGCGCGTTCCTCCGACTCGTAGTCGCAGCCCCAGAGGTTGGTGATCAGGGAATCGCGCGAGACGATCTGCCCGTGGTTATCCATCAGGAAACGGATGATGTCCATCTCCTTGCGGGTCATTTTGATCTCCAGGCCGGCCTCGTCCGTGACCATATATTTCTGAAAATCGAAGCGGAATCCGAAAAGGCAGGTCTCCTGTCTCGTGCCGTAGATGCGGTCGAGAAATGCATGGATCCGGCGCGTCATCACCTGCGGCGAGACGGGCTTGTCCACGTATTCATCCGCCTTCAGGTCGAAGGTCTGGATCTTCGTATAATCGTCGTCCAGCGCCGTCAGCATGATGACCGGGACGTTGCTGATCCGGCGGATACTCCTCAAAAAATCGATTCCGTTTCCGTCCGGCAGCATGACGTCCAAAACGACCAGCGCTATGTCCGGCGCAAAAAGCACTTCTGCTTCTTTCAGTGAGTACGCCGACACGACTTCGTCGCCGTCTTTCCTTAGGAAATTCGCCAGCACATCGTTTTGAATTTGGTCATCCTCTACGATAAGGATCCGCCTCGGGTTCATTTACAGATCTCCTGTATGTACTTCAATATTCTGCGAGATGACTTGACTCTGACCTTCGACCAGATCGTCCGGATCGATCACGATCTCCATCACGGACTCCTGCACCACGACGCTCGCGCCCTCGCTTGAAGCACCTTCTTCGTCCGAAGGATCAGCCCCCGCGTCCAGTGCTTTTGACTCAGACGTCGCCACTGCCGTCGCTGAAGTCGTCGCCGCCTTACTTGTCTCCGACTCCTTCGGCCCACAGCCCGCCAGCGCCCAAGCGCATCCCAGCACAACTAATACTACACTAATTTTCTTTTTCATAATACATTTCCTCCTTGAAATTGAAATTACAAGATATTCATTTAGGGGCTCGAGCCCACGGTCAGAATCCCGGTCAGATTCACTGCCTCTATCTGACTCACTTTCTGACTTTTGAGCAAAAAGTCTGACACCCGGTCAGATTTGCTGCCTCCATCTGACCCACCTTCTGACTTTTGAGCAAAAAGTCTGACACCCGGTCAGATTTGCTGCCTCCATCTGACCCACCTTCTGACTTTTGAGCAGAAAGTCTGACACCCGGTCAGATTTGCTGCCTCCATCTGACCCACCTTCTGACTTTTGAGCAAAAAGTCTGACACCCGGTCAGATTTGCTGCCTCCATCTGACCCACCGTCTGACCTCTGTCTCACGAGTCTGAATCTGTGTCTGAATGACACCTCGATTCAGACTCACTTTCAGACATTTGCCTCATTTGTCTGAATCTGTGTCTGAATGACACCTCGATTCAGACTCACTTTCAGACATTTGCTTCATATGTCTGAATCCGCGTCTAAATCACACCTCGATTCAGACTCACTTTCAGACATTTGCTTCATATGTCTGAATCCGCGTCTAAATCACACCCTGTTTCAGACACACCCTCAGACACACGCCTCATTCCGCCCGTCCCGGATCCGCACCGTCCGCTCGCACGATGCCGCGACCGCCGGGTCATGCGTGACAATGATGAGCGTATTTCCCTTCCGGTGCAGCCGGTGAAAAATCTCCATGATCTTCCGCCCGTTTTCCTCGTCGAGCGCACCCGTCGGCTCGTCCGCCAGGATCAGCTTCGGCTCTGTGATGATCGCCCTCGCGATCGCCGTCCGCTGCGCCTCACCGCCACTCAACTCCCTAGGGTACTTGCCCAGCAGTTTCGTGATCCCGAGCTCCGCCGCCACCGACCGCACACGCCTGTCCACCTCCGCCCGCCGCACGCCCCGCAGCTTCAGCGGCAGCGCAATATTCGCATACACACTGTAGTCGTCCACGAGCGCAAAATGCTGAAACACCACGCCCAGGTTCTCGCGCCGGAACCGCGTCATCTGCCCCTCGCTCATCTTTGTCATGTCTTTCTCCTCAAAAAGCACTTGCCCACCGCCCATCTCGTCGATCCCTGCGATGATGTTCAACACCGTGGATTTTCCCGACCCGGACTTTCCCATGATCGCCAGCATCTCACCCTTTTGCAGTGACAGGTCGAACCCCGACAACGCCGCGATCTTCTTCGCCCCGTACGTCTTCGTGACCCCTTCCATTTTCAGTAATTCCATATGAATCAACTCCTTTGTCTTTTATAGCCGGCGCTCCCGCCGGCAGTAGCCCGACGCGCCGCGCCAGATCACACTATCTACACTCCGGTCACCGGACGTTGGCCGCCGCGGCCTGCTTCCTTCGTCCGTCTCTTCGCACGTCCGTCAGGCCCCGCGGCGCGTGCCTCACTCATGCTCCCTGAGCACGGAACTCATATCGATGCCCCGCACTTTGCGGACCCCATAGATCCCGATCATCGCCAGCAGCATCGCCTGGATCGCCAGGATGCAGAGCACGGAATGCCGGCTCAGCCCGAAGTCAAACATCGAACCCGCGCCGCCAAGCGCACACTTCGTCACAAAATACAGCCCCGTCGAACTTAGAAACACCAGTATCGTCTCAAGCAAAAGCTGGAACACCAGCCGAGGCAATGTGACCCCATTTAAGATCAGGATGCAGAGCTTTTTGCGATCCTTCAGGATCCGGTAAAAAGTCGAGATCAGGATCATGACGAAGATGAGCGTCACCACAAATCCCGTGACCAGGATCGACACCAGAGAACTCTCCTGCACGCTTCGAAGGAACGACTCCGCGTTCTCACTCTCCGCGCTGACCCGCATCTCCGAAAACCCGCACTCACGAAGGAGTGCCTCGATGCTTGCCCGGACCTCCGCCGCATCCGAATCCTCACAAATCATCCGCAAACTCATGATCTTCAGCGAGTCATAAGCCGCGCAAGTGAACTCGTCATAAGTCCCATCCGCCTTCAATCCGTCGTACGCCGTCTCCACACACGGAACGACCATAAACCTGTCTAAATAGGCCTTTGTAACATTGTTATCGTACAGATAGCTCCCCTTTTCGAGGAATCCGACGACCTCAAGCGTGACCTTATCCAGCGTCCCAAGGTGCGCATTCGGGATCCGGTCGCCAAGCTCATACAGATCACGGTACCCCGCACCCAGGATCACCGGCAGCACGATATCCTCCGTCGAACCGACCTTGTACTCCGCCTCATCGAAGAACCTCCCCGAAGCCAAAGCCACGCCGCTCTCCTGCGAAAAAAGCGGATCCACATAGAACGCCTTCAGCGCCAGGTAGGAGGAATCAAAGATCGTTGTCCCGTCCTCGTAGCCGACCCGGAACTCCTCCTTAAACTTCGGGAAATCCTCCTTGCCGTACGACTCATCCTCCGGGTCGAAGAATTCCATCAGATTCTCCGTCGTATACCGCAGCGTCACCCCCGGCAACCTCCGAAGCCCCTCGAAAAGTGCTTTTGCCCGGCCTGCATTTTCATCACTGAACACCTGATTGTATGTGTCCGTCCCGCCATCGAGCGACAACGCGAACGTCGTCTTATTCCCAAAACGCGCCTCGGCCGCGGTCTTCTCATCCATCACATGAAGAAGGCTCGTCAGGCTCGAATTGATCCCGATGCACGCACA